>DATFRI010000001.1:0-2404 GCA_035263405.1 Actinomycetes bacterium
GGCCGCCGACGAGCGTGGCTTCCGCTTCCGCCACGCGCTCACCCGCGAGGTGGTGCGGGCCGGGACCCTGCCGCCCGAGCGTGCCGACCTGGCGCGGCGGGCGCTGGCGGCGCTGGAGGCCGCCGCCGGGGAGCGGCAGGACCTGGCCGCCCGGCTGGCCGAGGCCGCCGGGGAGCCGCACCGGGCCGCCCGGCTGCTGCTGGCGACCGCGCGGCGGGACCGGGCGGCGGGGGCGTTGGAGACCGCGGCGGCGACCCTGGACCGCGCGCGGGGCCTGACGGCCGGTGACGGCGACCTGGCGACCGAGGTGGACGAGGAGCTGACCGAGGTGCTCGCGCTGCGGGGCGAGACCGAGCGCGCCGAGGCCGTCGGTGAGGCGCTGCTCACCAGGCTCGAGGTCGCCGGCGCGCCGGCCGCGCGGCGGGCGCCGATCGTGCTGGGGCTGGTGCGCGCGGCGATCGCCTCGGGCGAGTGGGACGCCGCGGCCGAGCGCGCCGCCGCCGCCCGCCGGCTCGCCGAGGAGGCCGGCGACGAGCGGCTGTCGGTCCGCGCGACCGCGCTCGCCGCGCACGTCGCGCTGGACCGGGCCCTGCGTGCCGGCCCCTCGGGAGGGGAGCCGTCGGTGCAGGTCGACGGACCGGTCGCGGTGGCGGAGGAGGCCCTGGCGGCGGCCGAGAAGATCGGCCTGCCCGAGGTGGCCTGCGAGGCGCTGGAGGTGATCGGCCGCGCCGCCCGCCAGCGCGACGTCGGCGCGGCGCAGGCCGCGTTCCAGCAGGCGCTGGAGATCGCCGAGCGCAACGGCCTGACCCTGTGGCGGGTGCGGGCGCTGCACGAGCTGGGCACCATCGACTTCCTCCGGGCCCACCGGCCCGAACGGCTGATCGAGGCCAGGGAGGCCGCCGTCAACGCGGGCGCCCTGGCCAGCGCCACCGTGATGGACCTCCAGATCGCCAAGATGCTCGCCGTCCGCTTCGAGTCCGAGGCCTGCCTGGCGACGGCGCGGCGCTGCGAGGCGGACTCGCGCCGCTACGGGCTGGACGCGCTGCCCCACGCGATCGCGCTGGAGGCCTCCGCGCTCGCGCAGCTCGGGCGCGAGGAGGAGATGGAGGAGCGCATCGCCGAGGCGGTCGCGCAGAGCGGCGACGACCCCGACATCCAGTCGGTCGTGTGGGGGCACAGCCGCGTCTACCTGTCCCTGCTGCGCGACGACCTGGACCGCACCAGGATGCTGCTGGAGCGGGGGATGGAGTACGTGCGCCGCGCGCCCGGCGCGCCGCCGCGGCCCTCCCGGGGGCTGTGGGCGCTCATGCACGCGCTCGACGGCGACGGCGGCGAGGAGGCCGTGGCCGAGGTGCGCTCCTCGGGCGCGACGGTCAACAACGTGGTCGCCGGCTACGTCGGCCACGCCGAGGCGGTCCTGCTCGGCCGCGCCGGCCGCGTCGAGGAGGCCGTGCAGGCGATGGCACGGGCCGAGGCGGACTTCGGCGACCTGCACTGGTACCGGCACCAGACGCGCCGGCTGGTGGCCCCCGCCGCGATCGCGGGCGGCTGGGGCGACCCGTTGGCGTGGCTGCGCGAGGCGCTCGACTACTTCGACGCCCGCCGCCACGAGCGGATCGCGTCGGCCTGCCGGTCGCTGCTGCGCAAGGCGGGCGCGCCGGTCCCCCGCCGCCCGCAGGCGGGCGTGGCGGTGCCCGAGCGGCTGCGCGCCCTGGGCGTCACCGGCCGGGAGATGGAGGTCCTGACCCTGGTCGCCGAGGGGCTGTCCAACGCCGACATCGGCGAGCGGCTGTTCCTCTCCCCGCGGACCGTGGAGCGCCACGTGAGCAGCCTGCTGGCGCGCACCGGCGCCCGCGGCCGCACCGAGCTGGCTTCGATCGCCCACGCCGCGCTGGCGACCGCGTCCGGCACCGCGGCGCCCGCGGCCCCGGCCACGACCTCGGCGCCCGGCTGATCCGCCGGCGTCCCGGCCGCCCCGGTGCGGTCGCCCGGCCCTGGTCCCGTTCAGCACGGCTTTGTCGGCATCGCCCGACCCGTCAGACTGTCCTGTGATGATCGAGCTGCTTTGCCCGGAGTTGATCGGTCGCGACGAGGAGCTTGCCGCGGTCGTCGTCGCGTTGGAGGCGGCGCAGCGGGGCCGGGGGAGCACGACCGTCCTGGTCGGCGAGGCCGGCATCGGCAAGTCCCGGCTGGAGCGCGAGGTCGCCGCCCGCGCGCGCGGGCTGGGGATGACGGTGTGCGCCGGGCGGGCGGTGGAGAGCGACGCGCCGGCGGCGTTCCGCCCGCTGGCCGAGGCGCTGCAGTCGCTGGCGCGCGACCACGACCTGCCCGAGCTGCCCGACGCCTACCGCGCCGCGCTCGGCCGCCTGGTCCCCGAGTGGCGCCCGCAACGGCCCGCGGCGGC
>DATFRI010000002.1:0-16399 GCA_035263405.1 Actinomycetes bacterium
GCGCCCCTCGGTCTTCAGGACCTCCAGCTCGTTCGCGAGGCGGTCGTAGGCTTCCTGCGTCAGGTAGATCGCTCCGGCTCTCGGGCCTGCCGGGCTGCTGACGCCGGTGCCGGACGGCTGCGTCATCATCTCGATCCTCCTCGCTCGGGCGTTGCAAGCGGTCGTGTTGCTGGCCTTTGCGCGGGCGGTGCCCGCGTCACTGGGCGGTGTGGGTGCACGCGATCGGCGCCCTCGGATGGGCGGAAGGCGAATGGACGGCTCCCAGGTTCCTCCTCGGGCGGCGGGTCAGAGGTTGCCCCGGCGCGCCTGCTCGCGCTCCAGGGCCACGAAGAGCGCCTTGAAGTTCCCGGCGCCGAATCCGCGGGAGCCGTGACGCTCGATCAGCTCGAAGAACACCGTCGGCCGGTCCTGGACGTTGCGGGTGAAGATCTGCAGCAGATACCCCTCGTCGTCCCGGTCGGCGAGGATGCCCAGCTCGGCGATGGCGTCGAGGTCCAGGCGCACGTCGGTGAAGCGCCCGGCCAGCTCCTCGTAATAGGTGTCCGGGACGCGCAGGAACTCCATCCCGCGGTCCCGGAGCGCGCGGACCGACGTGACGATGTCGTCGGTCGCGATCGCGACGTGCTGGACTCCTGGTCCCTTGTAGAAGTCGAGGAACTCCTCGATCTGGGACTTCCGCCAGCCCTTCGCCGGCTCGTTGATCGGGAGCTTGACCCGGCCGCGGCCGTCCCAGACGACCTTGGACATCAGCGCCGAGTACTCGGTCGAGATCGCCTGGTCGTCGAAGTGGACCAGCTGGGTGAACCCGAGCACCCGCTCGTAGAACTCCACCCACCGGTCCATGGCGCCCAGCTCGACGTTGCCCACCACGTGGTCGACGTGGCGCAGCCCCGCGGGTGGCAGGGGGTCGCCGGCGGCCTCGAGCGGCTGGTAGCCGGGCGCGAACGCGCCCCGGTAGTCGCGCCGGTCGACCAGGGTGTGCACGGTGTCCCCGTACGTCGCGATGGTGGCGCGCCGCAGCACGCCGGTGTCGTCCTTGTCGTCCCACGGCCCGCGCACGGCGCCGGCGCCGCGCTCCACGGCGGTGACGAAGGCGCGGCCCGCGTCGGGAACCCCGAGCGCGACGTCGCGCACCCCGTCGCCGTGCCGATGGACGTGCCTGGCGACGGGCGAGTCGGGATCCAGCCCGGCGGTCAGGACGACCCGGACGTCGCCCTGGACCAGCAGGTACGAGGCGTGGTCGCGGACGCCGGTCTCCGGACCCGCGTAGGCGACCGGGACGAAGCCGAGCGCCGTGCGGTAGTAGTGGGCGGCCTGCCGCGCGTTGCCCACCCACAGCTCGAGGTGGTCGATGCCGAGCAGCGCGAGCGGGTCGTCGGCGGCCGGCGGCTTGGCGCCGCCGCGCGTGGCGACGTCCTGCGGCTCGAGCACTGTCAGCACCTCCCCTCCCTGGTGGGCGGGCCGCGTACCTGCAAAGCGTAGAAGCGGGCTCACCCGAGCCCGCCGTTGCCGACCGGCAGGTCGCTGGACCGGTCTCCAACGCTACCCACCGAGCGACGGACTATGCCAGAGTCGTCCCGATTGGGTGCGGGCAACGCCGTACGCCCTGTGGTCGGTCTGCCGATGGTAGCGGCTCAGGCTCGACATGGGTACTGGGAATGCTGCGTGGGTCGTGTAGGGTTTGCCGTCGAAGCAGCGAGTCCCGGCCCGCCGTCCGTCGAGGAGCCTGCCCTCGTGTCCGACCCGGTTCCCGATCCCGTCCCGCAGCGCGTCCTGCTCGCGGTGCACGCCCACCCCGACGACGAGTCCTCCAAGGGCGCGGGCACGCTGGCCCGCTACGCGGACCAGGGCGTGCGGACCGTGGTGGTGACCTGCACCGGCGGCGAGGCGGGCGAGATCCTCAACCCCGCCATGGACCTGCCCGGCACGCTGGAGCGCATGCCCGAGCTGCGCCGCCAGGAGCTGGCCAAGGCGCTCGCGATCCTCGGCGTCGCCGGCCACCACTGGCTGGGGTACCGCGACTCGGGGATGCCGGGGACCGAGACCAACCAGCACGCGGACGCGTTCGCCAACGTCCCCCTGGACCAGGCGGTCGGCCGGCTGGTCCGGATCATCCGCGCCGAGCGGCCGCAGGTGGTGCTCTGCTACGACGAGAGCGGCGGCTACCCCCATCCCGACCACATCCGCGACCACGAGGTCACCGTGGGTGCGTTCGACGCCGCCAGCGACCCCGCCCGGTACCCGGAGGCCGGCCCGCCGTACGCGCCCCTCAAGCTCTACTACTACGCGACGTTCACGCGCCGGCGGCTGCAGGCCATGCACGCCGCGCTGGTCGAGCGGGGCATCGACAGCCCCTTCGCCGAGTGGTTGGAGCGCTGGGACGAGCAGGGCCGGCTGGAGCCGGTCGTCACCACGCAGGTGGACGTGGCGCGCTGGCTGCCGCGGCAGCGCGACGCCCTGGTCGCCCACGCCACCCAGGTCGACCCCAGCAGCTTCTGGTTCGCCCTCCCGGAGGAGGTCCTCGCCGAGGTCTACCCCTGGGACGACTTCACCCTGGCGCGCTCGCGCCTGCCGGGCCCGGGCACCCTGCCCGGCATCGACGGGCGGCCGGCGGAGACCGACCTGTTCGAGGGGATCGACGAGCGCGGCCGCCCCGCCGGCTGACGCGCCCGGGCGGCCGCGCCGCGTTCACCGACGGCATAGACTGACGCTCCAGGTCGGCGGTGCGAGGAGGCGCCAGGTGCAGATCCACGACTCCATCCTCGACGTCGTCGGCCGCACGCCCCTGGTGCGCCTGCCGCGGCTCGGCCGCGGGCTCGCCCCCGAGCTGCTCGCCAAGGTCGAGTACCTCAACCCGGGCGGCTCGGTGAAGGACCGCATCGCGCTGGCCATGGTCGAGCAGGCCGAGCGCGACGGGCGGCTGGCGCCCGGCGGCACGATCGTCGAGCCGACCAGCGGCAACACCGGCGCGGGCCTGGCGATCGTCGCGGCCCTCAAGGGCTACCGCTGCGTGTTCGTCCTGCCCGACAAGGTGGCCGCCGAGAAGTTCGCGCTGCTGCGCGGGTACGGGGCCGAGGTCGTCGTCACGCCCACCGCGGTCGCGCCCGAGTCGCCCGAGTCCTACTACTCGGTGGCCGACCGGCTGACCCGGGAGATCCCGGGCGCGTTCCAGCCCAACCAGTACTCCAACCAGGCCAACCCGGCGGCGCACTACGCCACGACCGGCCCCGAGCTGTGGGAGCAGACCGCCGGCCGGATCGACGTGCTGGTCGCGGGCGTGGGGACCGGCGGGACCGTCACCGGCGCCGGGCGCTACCTCAAGGAGCGCAACCCCGACCTGGTCGTCGTCGGCGCCGACCCCGAGGGCTCGATCTACTCCACCGACGACGTCCACCCCTACCTGATCGAGGGGGTCGGCGAGGACTTCTGGCCGGAGACGTTCGACCGCACGGTCGTGGACCGGTGGGTCACCGTGGGCGACCGCGACGCGTTCCTGATGACCCGCCGGCTCGGGCGCGAGGAGGGCCTGCTGGTCGGCGGCTCGGGCGGGATGGCGATGTCCGCCGCGGTCGAGGTCGCCAAGGAGTACGGGCCGGGCACCCGGGTCGTGGTGCTGCTGCCCGACGGCGGCCGGGGGTACCTGTCCAAGGTGTTCAACGACGACTGGATGCGCCAGCACGGGTTCCTCGGCCGCGGCCGGCGCGACACCGTGAGCGACGCGCTCGCCGGCAAGGCCCGTCACCAGGACCTCCCGCCGCTGGTCACGGTCGCCGCCCACCAGCGCGTCAAGGAGGCCATCGACCTGCTGCACGCCCACAGCGTGTCCCAGCTGCCGGTGGTCGGCGGCGACGACCCGGCGGACGCCTCCAGCATCGCCGGCTCGGTCGCCGAGGGCAGCCTGCTGGAGCGCCTGTTCCGCCAGCCCGAGGTGCTGGACGCGCTGGTCGTGGAGGCGATGGACCCGCCGATGCCCACCATCGACGTGCACAGCCCGATCGAGGAGGCGTTCGAGCTGCTCTCCAAGGGCCGCGCCACGGCCCTGGTGACCACCGAGAACGGCCGGGCGACCGGCGTGGTGAGCCGCTCGGACATCCTCGACTTCCTGGCCGGCTCCCGGCGGCCCTGACCCGGGCGGGGCGCTACCGGCGCCGCCCGCCGCCGTCGAGCAGCCGTGCCTGCACCCGGTCGAGCAGCCCCGCCAGCGCGCCCTGGTCCTCGGCCGAGAGGGGCTCGAGGATCCGCCGCTCGAGCGCGCGGTGCTCGGGGAGCAGGTGCTCCAGCATCGCCCGCGCCGGGCTGGTGGTCTCGACCAGGACCATCCGGCGGTCGGAGGGGTGCCCGCCGCGCGACACCAGGCCACGCTTCTCCAGGGAGTCCAGCAGGCCGGTGACCGTCCCCCTGGTCACCAGCAGCTGCCGGCCGATCTCCGACGGCGACAGCGGCCCGCCCGCGTCGCGCAGGACGATCAGCACCTGGAAGGACGCGGGCGACAGGCCGTAGCGCCCCAGGAGGCGGCCGGACTCGAGCGTCACCAGGTCCGCGGTGCGGATGAGGCGGACCACCGTCGCGGTCGCGGGGTCGGTGTCGCTGCGGGAGGGCTCGTCGTGGGGGCCGTCGGGCGTCGGTGCGGCAGGCGTGGCCATTGCGTCCTCATCGTCCCCCGTTTCACCCTGGCGAACCCTCTCCGGTGCGGTCGCCGCCGGCCGGCCGGTACACCACCAGCCCCAGCACGACCGCCACCCAGGCCAGGAACCGCGCCCCGGACAGCGCCGCCCCGGGCAGGAACAGCACCGTCATCGCGCCGGCGAACAGGCCCGGCCGTCGTGGGGGCGGCCCGACCGGCGGATCGGTCCAGGCCCGGTCCCCACCGGCCAGCGCCCGCGCGCCGATCCAGCCGAGCGCCGCCAGCTCCAGCACGCCGGCGAGGATCCGCAGCCCGGTCGTGACCCCGGGCACGGCGGTCCCCGCGAGCAGCAGCGCCACCGCCCCGCGCGGCGCGGTCCGCGCGCGGGCCAGCCCGAGGGCGAGCAGCACCAGCCCGAGCGTGAAGGCGTCCTCCACCAGGTCCAGCGGCCGCGTGAGCGTGCCCAGCGCGGTCAGCAGCCGGTCGAGCTGCCCGCCCGTGCCGAGCGCGGCGATCTCGCCGACCACCAGGTCGACCACGGTGATGCCGAGGCCCGCGAGCAGGCCGGCCACGGCCAGCGCCGCGCCCGCGTCCGCCCACCCGGGCGCGCGGCCGGCGAGCAGGTGGGCCAGGCCGAGCACCGCGGGCAGGGCCAGCACCCACCAGGCGAGCAGCAGCCAGTTGCCGACCCGCCAGGCGGCCAGCTGGCCGGCGACCACGGCCAGCGGCGGCCCGGCGCCGCGCACCCTGGCCAGGGCGAGCTGCGCGCCGACGAACGCGGCCGGGGCGGCCGCCAGGGCCAGGCCCGCGGCCGTGCGGTGCCGCAGCGCCCGGGCGGCGGCTGGTGCGGCGCTGGCGGCGTGCATGGCGTGCAGTGTCGCAGACGGGCGCCGGCGCTATCGTCTGGGCGAAGCGTCCCACTGCCGGCGGCGGTTGCCCCGCCAAAGGAGGCCGCGTGTCGTCCCCGACCCCCCGCTTCGAGACCCGCGCGATCCACGAGGGCTCCCCGCCGGACCCGTCGACCGGCGCGATCATCCCGCCCATCTACCAGACGTCCACGTTCGCCCAGGACGCCGTCGGCAGCCACCGCGGCTACGAGTACGCCCGCACCGGCAACCCCACCCGCAGCGGTCTGGAGCGCTGCCTGGCGTCCCTGGAGGGCGTCGCGGCGGACGGGCCGGGCGGCGCGCTCGCGTTCGCCTCGGGGATGGCGGCGACCACGACCATCCTGCAGACGCTGCGTCCGGGCGACCACATGATCCTGTCCAGCGACGTCTACGGGGGGACCTGGCGCCTGGCCGCGCGCCTGTTCGCCGACTGGGGGCTCGAGCTGTCGGTCACCGACCTCACCGACCTCGACGCCGCCAAGCGGTCGCTGCGCGAGCGGACGCGGCTGCTCTGGGTCGAGACCCCGACCAACCCGCTGCTCAAGGTCGCCGACATCGCCGCGCTCGCCGGGCTGGCCCGCGGTGCCGGGGCGCGCTGCGCGGTGGACAACACCTTCGCGACCCCCTACCTGCAGCGGCCGCTGGAGCTGGGCGCGGACGTGGTGGTCCACTCGGTCACCAAGTACCTCGGCGGGCACAGCGACGTCATCGGCGGCGCGCTCGTCACGCCCGACCAGGACCTGTACGAGCGCGCGCGGTTCCTCCAGAACGCGGCCGGCGCGGTGCCCGGCCCCTTCGACTGCTGGCTGGCGCTGCGGGGGATCAAGACGCTCGCGGTCCGCCTGCGCGCCCACTGCGCCAACGCCGAGCGGGTCGCGGCCTTCCTGGCCGGCCACCCGGGCGTCGCCGAGGTGCGCTACCCGGGGCTCCCGGACGATCCGGGCCACGAGCTGGCGGCGCGGCAGATGGCGGCGTTCGGGGGCATGGTCTCGTTCCGCCCTGCCGGTGGGGTCCAGGCGGCCCGGCGGCTGGTCGCCGCGGCGCGCGTGTTCACCCTCGCCGAGAGCCTCGGGGGGGTCGAGAGCCTGATCGAGCTGCCGGGGGAGATGACCCACGCGAGCGTCGCCGGCACCGAGGCCGAGGTCCCCGCCGACCTGGTGCGCCTGTCGGTGGGGATCGAGCACCCCGACGACCTGCTCGCCGACCTGGCCCGCGCCCTGGATGCCGTCCGCGGCTGACGCCGCCCCGCCCGGCGCACGCCGGCCGCCTCAGTCGTCGTGGCCCGCCCGGGGGTTGCGGCGCGCGCGCTTGCGCGCCGCCTGCTTGCGCTTGGCATCCAGCCGGCGCCGCCGGGCGGCCGCGCCGGGGCGCGTGGGGCGGCGGTCCGGCCGCGCGCGGAGCGCGTCGGCCAGGAGCGCCTGGAGCCGGGCGACCGCCTCGCGGCGGTTCTGGAGCTGGCTGCGCGAGCGTCCCGCCACGATCCGCAGACGCCCCTGCTGGTCCAGCCGGCCGCGCAGCACGCGCAGCAGCCGCTCGCGCTGGGCGGGGGAGAGCGATCCGGAGCCCGCCACGTCGAACCACAGCTCCACCCGCGCGTCGGTGGTGTTGACGCCCTGCCCGCCGGGACCCGACGACCGGCTGGCCCGGAAGCGCAGCTCGCGGACCGGGATGACCGCTTCAGCGGTAATATCGATCACTTCGGTCATGGGAGGGAACGCCCCGGTCGTTGAATTTGCCCACGGGCAAGAATAGTGGTGTCGTTCAGAGTCGACCGATCGCCCGTTGACGCCGGCGTCGGACACCAAGCAGGTCCCGGGGGCACGTTGTGGAGATCACCAACAGGATGGGGCAGCGGGCGCTGACCTACGTCGCAGCGGTCGCCAGCCAGGGCTACGAGCTGACCGTCGGGGAGTTCGAGACCTACGTCAACCTGCCGTCCCCCGAGGCCCGCCCCGCCTGGAGCGCCGGCCGGGACCTGGAGGCCGGCGGCGGTCCGGGCGAGCGCGAGCCGGTGCTGGACTGGCTGACGCGGCTGGGCTGGCTGACGCGGCGCGACGGCAAGGTGAGCATCAGCCCGCTCGGCCGGGCCGTGCTGCGCGCGGTCGAGCAGCGAGAGCGCCAGGCGAGCGCGCCGCCCGAGGTGTCGCTCGGCCTGCCCGAGCCGTTCGCCTACGGGCCGGTCCTGGCGCGCATGGCGGACCTGCGCGACGCGCTGCTCGTGGACCGGACCTTCCAGCTCGACCAGCTCCTCGACGTCGTCCTGCGGACCTCGGTGACGAGGATCCTCATCGGCGGCGACCACCAGTACGAGGGCGAGCGCCGGCGCCTGGCGGCGGCGATCGCGCGGCCGCTCGGGATCGACCGGCCCCTGTTCATCGGCGTCTCGGGCGAGCTGCACGACCGGTTCGTGATCCCGCCGAGCGGGCCGGTCGGCTTCCTCGCCGCCTCCCGCAGCGGCGGCGGCGAGCGCATCCCGGTGCTCGGCGCCGTCCAGCCGCCCGCCGCCGACGCGATCCGCCGCGCCTTCGAGGACGTCTGGGCGCGGGCGACGCCGCTGGTCGCCGGCGCCGGCGGTTACAGCCAGCGGGAGCGGCCGTTCCCCGGCCGGCCTCTGGAGATGCCGCCGAGCGTGCCCCAGCGCGACCTGCCGGCCGGGCCGCCCCGTCCCGTCGGCATGCCCCTGGCCGACCTGCCCGAGCCGCCGCGCGAGCGGGACCTCGGCCTGCCCGAGCAGCTCCTCGGCGGGCGCGTGCCGGAGGAGCGGACGATGACCGGACCGCCCGAGTCCCGCCCGCCGGCGCCGGCGTACCCGCAGGGCCGGCACAGCGTGCCGCAGCCGCCGCTGCCTCCGGCCCAGCCGCCGCTGGCCTCGGCGCCGCCGCCCCGCCCGCCGGCCCCGGCCCACGCGGCCGAGGACCCGGCCGAGCGCGAGCGGCGCCCGGTGGGCGACCCGGACGGCGGCCCGCCGCCGCCGCTGCGGGAGCGGGTCCTCGGCCGCGAGGCGCAGCGGCCCGGCCGCGACGACGAGCGCCGCCCCCCGTCCGTCCTGCACACGCTCCGTTCCCTGGTCACGCCCCCCGACGGCGGCGGGGCACCGCCCGAGCCGGCCGACGGCCGGCCCGACCACGCCGACCGCAGCCCGCCGGGCCCGCCGCTCGAGCCACCCGTCCCGATCGGCAACCACACCCCCCGATCCGCGCCCCCGCCCCCGACCTCCCAACCGCCGCAGCCGCCGCCGGGTCAGCGCCCCAACGGCGGCGACCAGGGCGGCGTTCCGTCGACCCTGCCTCCCTGGCTGCCGCCCGCCCCCTGGTCGCCTCCCGGCCCACCCCCACGTCAGGCGGTGGGCGAGGACCTGCCCACCACCCAGACCTGGCGGGTCGAGGACCCCGACAACGGCCACCAGCCCTGACCCGCCGCCGGATCTATTCCACGAGCTGGGCGCGCATCCGCTCGAGCGCGCGGCGCAGCAGCCTGGACACGTGCATCTGGGAGACGCCGATCCGGACCGCGATCTCGTCCTGGGTCAGCTCCTCGACGTAGCGCATCCGGATGATGGCGCGCTCCCGCTCGGGGAGCCGCTGGACCAGCTCCGGGAGGACGATCAGGTTCTCGGGCTCCTCGCCCGGCGAGTGGTCGGTGACGAAGTCGCCGAGCACCGCGTCGCCCTCGTCGCCGGCCGGCTGGTCGAGCGACGGCGCGCTGCGCGTCTGGGCGACCTCGATGGCCTCGAGGACCTCCTCCTCGCTGGTGCCGAGGTGCTCGGCCAGCTCGGGGATGGTCGGGGAGCGGCCGAGCTGCTGGGGCAGCTCGTCCACGGCCCGGCACAGCCGCAGGGCGAGGTCCTTGATGCCCCTCGGCACCCGCAGCCGCCAGCTCGCGTCGCGCAGGTAGCGCTTGATCTCCCCGATGACCGTGGCGACGGCGTAGGGGACGAACGGGTTGGCGCGGTCGGGCTCGTAGCGGTCCACCGCCTTGACCAGGCCGAGCCTGGCGGTCTGGCGGAGGTCCTCCAGCGGCATCGTCTTGTTGCCGCGGTAGCGCTCCGCCAGCCGGTCGGCGAGACCCAGGTAGGCGACGATGATCCGTTCACGGGTGGCCGGGTCGCGGGTGACCGCGTAGGCCTGGAACCACTGCTCCACGACCTCGACGGCCGCGTCGTCGTCCGGTCGGACCTCGAGGGGGGCGTGCAGCTCGACCGGGTCGGTCAGCTCCTCGGCGCCCATGGGGCTGGTCTCGATCGCTGCGGTCGCCAACGCCACCTCCAGATCGGTGGTGTCCGGCCCGCAGGGACAGGGCGGGTCAGCTGTGTGCTTGCTGCTTCCTCGGCAGCAACCTGCCCACCTGCCCGAAGCGCTAAACGCCGCCGCGCTGGTCAGGGGGCCCGCCGAGCAGGCGGGCCGGGTCGAACGGCGCGGCGTCCGGCTCGGGCTCGCCGCGCAGCAGGTGCGCGGCGAGCATCCGCGCGGTCGGCGGGGCGAGCATCACGCCCTCGGGTCCGTGGCCGGCGGCGACCCACAGCCCGTCGGCGCCGGGCACGGGGCCGACCATCGGCCACCCGTCGGGCGTCACCGGCCGCACGCCCGACCAGGAGGCGACCACCCCGGCATCGGCGAGCCCGGGCACGAACCGCAGCGCCCGGCGGGCCAGCCCGTGCACGGTCTCCGCCAGCTCGGGATCCTCACGCAGCGAGACGTGCAGGCTCGCCCCCACGGTCGCGTGGCCGGCGGGACCCTGTTGCAGGGTGAACGCGTCGCCCTGGCGCCCGCCGTCCCCGGCCGGGCCGCGGGCCAGCTCCGCCACCGTGGGCGGGCGCATGCGGGTCCCCACGCCCTCGGATCCCGGCCAGGTCGCCTCCTCCAGCGCGTGCCCCACCCGCCGGGGCAGCGGCGCGGTCTGCAGCAGCCAGCCGCGGGCGCCGCCGACCGGCAGGTCCACGCCCGCCGCGAGGGCGACCGACCGCGCCCACGGGCCCGCCGCGACGACCACGGCGTCGGCGGCCACCGGGCCCGACTCGGCGACCACGCCGGCGACCCGGCCCGGGGAGGTGGCCGGGGTCGCGGGCCGGGCCGCGGCGGGCGCCCCGGGCGGGTGGTGGAGCAGCCCGCGGACGGCGTCGTGGGTCCGGACCTCGGCCCCGGCGCGGCGCGCCGCCTGGGCCCAGGCGAGCGTCACCGCCGCCGGGTCGAGCGCGCGCGCGTGCTCGC
The DNA here is from genome assembly GCA_035263405.1 of Actinomycetes bacterium. GTDB lineage: Bacteria > Actinomycetota > CALGFH01 > CALGFH01 > CALGFH01 > DATFRI01. The sequence goes on from DATFRI010000002.1 coordinate 10,719, forward strand.
AGCGCGCGCCGCCTGCGAGGTCCGGCGCCAGGGAGGGCTCGGCCCGCACCAGCTCGCCCGGCCCGAGCGTGTCCACCTGAAAGCCCCCCTGCGCGATGCCGTCGGCGTGGGCGCGCAGCAGCGGCAGCGTCGCCGGCTCGCCCGCGAGCAGCAGCTGCGCGACCGGCCGCAGCCCGAACGGCACCGGACCCCCCGCCAGCCACTCGTGGCGCGCCAGGCTCTCGCGGAACAGCGGCGCGATGCGCGGGTCCGGGCTCGGCAGCAGCAGCCCCTGGTTGCGCCCTGACGCGCCCGCGGCCAGCCCGGCGCGCTCCAGCAGCAGCGTGCGGGCGCCGCGCTCGGCCAGCTCCAGCGCGCACGCGCAGCCGACCACCCCACCACCGACGACCACCACGTCGACGCCTGCCCCGGTCACCCGCCCGTCACCCGCATCCGCGCAGTCTACGGGCCGGCTCGGCCTGCCGGTCGTCAGCCGGTCACGGCCGGCAGCGCCTCGGCCAGGCGAACCTGGTCGTCGGCGCCGACCGAGGAGCAGAACGCGCGCGCCGCGGCCAGCTCGGCGTCCGCCTCGGCCTGCCGGCCGGCGGCCGCGAGCGTCCGGGCGGCGGCCAGCCGGGCCTGCGCCTCGTCGGGTCGCGTGCCGATCGCCGCGTAGCGCTCCGCCGCCATGCGCTGGTCGCCCGCCAGGAAGGCCTGCGCCGCCTCCAGCCACGGCGAGGGCAGCGGCCCGGCGTCGTCGAGTGCCGCCACCGGCCGGCCCAGCCCGGCGAGGACCCAGGGCAGGTCGATCCCGAGGTTGTGGTCGAGCAGTCGCCCCCGCAGGCGCGCGAGCAGCTCGTCGGCCAGCTCCCCGGCGGCGGCCGTGCGCCCGCGGGCCAGCTCCACGCGGGCGTGGAAGGCGAGTGCAGGCTCGAGGAGCTGCAGGTCGGTGACGCGCCTGGCCAGCTCGAGCGCGGTCGCCGCGTCCTCGCCGGCGCCGGCAGGGTCGCCGCGGGCCAGGCTGATGCGCCCGCGGCAGACGCGCATCCAGCTCTCCAGGTAGTGGTGCGTGCTGGTCAGCTCCGGCAGGGTCTCGGCGATGACCTCGTCCGCCTCGTCCCAGCCGCCGGTCAGGTACAGGTGCTTGGCGTGGAGCGTGTCCAGGACCCGGTGCAGGAACGGCGAGACGGCCGACTCGAACTTCGCGGCGTGGGCCCTGGCCGCGGCGAGGGTCGCGAAGCTGCCGGTCAGGTCGCCCAGGCGCCCGCGGGTGGCGGCCAGGTTGGTGCGGTGCACGACGACCCACTCGGGGACGTGCAGCTCCTCGAGGATGCGGACGCTCAGCTCCAGGTCGCTGACCGCGCCCGCGTCCCCGTGGTGGTGGACCTTGATCAGCCCGATCGCGCCGAGCGCGCGGGCCTCCAGCGCGCGCAGGCCCAGCTCGCGGGAGATCTCCAGGGCCGACCTGCCGATCTCGAGCGCGTCGCCGCGGTCGGTGAGCACCAGCTCGGTGGCGATGCCGGCCAGGACCAGCGCCTTGGACGCCGACGGCTCCTCGTCCCTGATCAGCGCCAGCGCCCGGTCGCGATGGGCGGTGCGGTCGGCCGTGCGGCCGTTGCGCCAGGCCAGGTGGTTGAGGAGCATCTCGCACTCGGCCGCCCGTGCCCGCCTGCCGGCGGCCAGCAGCACGTCCCGGGCCGCCTCCAGCTCGGCCTCGCCGTCGTTGTCGGCCACCATACGGGCCCGCCCCAGCTCGAGCAGCAGCTCGCCCCGCTCCGGGCAGCCCTCGGGCCACAGGTCCAGCGCGTCGCGGTAGAAGCGGATCGCGCGCTTGTAGGACTTGAGCGCCATGGCCCGGTCTGCCGACTCCCGGAGCGCCCCGCGGGCACGGTCGGCCAGCTCGGCGTGGGACTGGCCGGAGGCCTTGGTGAGGGTGAGCGCCTGCCGCCAGTGGTGGGCCAGCAGCTCGGCCCGGTCCTCCGAGCGGTCGGCGCCGAGCGCGTGGAACCAGGCCGCCGCGCGCTCGTGCCGCTCGGCCCGCGCCGCGCGGGCGAGCTGGCCGTACGCGACGTCACGGACGAGCCCGTGGCGGAAGGTGTACTCGGTCTCCCCGGCGACCGACGTGGCCCGCGCCTGACGCAGCAGGTCGCGGCGCTCCATCCGGTGCAGCCACTGGCCGACCTCCCCGGGGTCCCGGCCGCTGATGGCGGCCAGCGCCGCGACCCAGCCGACCTCGCCGAAGACGGCCGCGTCGGCGAGCAGGGCCTTGTCGGCCGGGTCCAGGGCGTCCAGCCGGGCGGTGATCAGGTGCTGGACGGACTCGGGCACCGGCAGGCTGGACAGCTCGGCCAGGTCCGGCGACCCGGCGCGGCCCGGCAGCAGGCCCTGGTCGCCCAGCATGCGCACGTACTCCTCGACGAACAGCGGGTTGCCGCCCGCCCTGGCGACCAGGGCGACCTGCGTTGCCAGCGACACCGTCGCGCCGTGGAGCAGCTCGCGGAGCAGGTCGGTGGTGCCGCTCGGGCTCAGCGGCGCGAGCGAGATGGTGGTCGCGTTGGTCTTGCCGCCGCTCCAGCTCGGGCGCCGCTCCAGCAGCTCCGGGCGGGCGGCGCACACGACCAGCAGCGGCACCCCGGCGGCCTGGTCGACCAGCTCGTCGACGAACTCGAGCAGCGCGTCGTCCGCCCAGTGGAGGTCCTCGAGGACCAGGACCATGGGCCGCTTGCTCGCCAGCGCCTCCAGGAAGCCGCGCCAGGCGGCGAACGCCTCGTGCCGCTCCGCCGGGGGCTCGCCCGGCTGCTCCCCGGGCTGGACCAGCGGCCGCAGGTGACGGATCGCCCAGGTCGCCTCGTCGTTCGCGCCGAGCGCGTCGGCGGCCGCCCGCAGCAGCTTGATCTCGACGATGCCGGCGGGGTCGTCCTCGAGGATGCCGGCGTGGGCCTTCACGACCTGCGCGAGCGCCCAGAAGGTGACGCCCTGACCGTGGGGGAGCGAGCGGCCCTGGCGCCAGTAGACCAGCTCCCCTTCGGCGTCGACCTTCTGGGCCAGTTCGGACACCAGCCGGCTCTTGCCGATGCCGGGGGGTCCGGCGATGGTCACCAGCTGCAGCTCGTGCTCGCGCCGGACCCGGGTGAACAGGCTCTCCAGCAGCGACAGCTCGAAGGTGCGCTCCACCAGCGTGGAGCGGTTCGGCGAAAGCGCGGTCCCACCGGTGCGGCTGTGCGGGCGCAGCACCTCCCAGCCCGAGCCGGTCGCGTCCCCGAGCGGGAGGTAGTCGATCACGCGCCTGGTCGTCCGCTCGGTGCCGGCCCCGACCACCACCGTCCCGGCCGGCGCCGCGCCCGCGAGCGTCGCCGCCTGGTCGACGATCAGGCCGGTGACGCCGTCGACGACCGCCTGCGGCCCGGCGTCCTGCGCCATGGGCGCGCCGATGACCGCCTGGCCGGTCTCGATCCCGACGCGGACGTCGAGGCGGTCGGCCGGCTCCCCGCCCGCGGTCCGCGGCGGGGTGCACAGCGCCAACCCGGCCCGGACCGCGCGCTCGGGGTCGTCGTCGCTGGCGGTCGGCACGCCGAACAAGGCCCTGACGGTGCCGTCGACGGACGGCCGCGCGATCCCGCCGTGGTGCTCGATGATCCCGGTCAGGCGGGCCTGGGTGGCCTGGTTGCGGACCCGGGCGTCCTCGGGGTCGAGGTGGCGGCCGTCCTCCTCGCGCCAGGTCGCGAACAGCGACGTCACGACCTTCCGCTCCTGTAGCGGCCAGGGCTCGCGCGTGGCGCCAGGCTCGGGCGCCGCCTGGCCGGCCCGCCGGCTGGCGGCGTGCTCGGGCGCGGGCGACGGCGAGGCCTCGGCGCCGGCGTCGCCGGGCGGCCGGCCGGCGGCCTTCGCCGGCTCCCCGTCCGGCTTGCTCGACCCGGACAGATCCAGGGCGGCGTCCTGGTTGAGGACGGCCCGCTCCAGCTCCTTGAGCCGGGGGCCGGGCTCGACGCCCAGCTCCTCCATCAGGGCGGCGGTCGCCGACCGGCAGGCCCCCAGCGCCTCGGCCTGCCGGCCGGACCGGTACAGCGCGAGCACGAGCGCCGCCCACAGGCGCTCCTCCAGCGTCTCGGACCGCACCACCTTCTCCAGCTCGGGGAGGAGCTGCGTGTGGCGCCCGAGGTCCAGCTCGATCTCGAACCGCTCGCACTGGACGGCCACGCGCCGCTGCTCCAGCCGGGCGGCGGCGGCCTGCGCGAACGGGACCGTGAGCAGGTCGGCCAGCGCGCTGCCGCGCCAGGTCCCGAGTGCCGTGCTCAGCAACCCCGAGGCCTCCTCGCGGCGCCCGGCCGCGAGCTTCTCCCTGGCCGTGGCGACGAGCTGCTCGAAGCGGTCGACGTCCAGCTCGTCGGGGCCGACCTGCAGCTCGTAGCCGCCGTCCGTCGTGACCAGGCCGCTCCCGCCGGGACCGTCGAGCCCGCGCCCGGCCAGGGCCCGCCGCAGCCGGTGGACGACGAAGTGCAGCGCCTGGCGGGCCGAGCCGGTCGGCCGCTCGTCCCACAGCGCCTCGATGAGCTGCTCGGTCCCGACGGGCCGGTTCGCGCGCAGGAGCAGCACCGCGAGCAGGGCGCGGACCTTGGGACCGCCGATCGTGACCTTTCGCCCACGGTCGCAGACCTCGAGCGGACCGAGCAGGCGGAACTCCATGGCCCCTCCGGGCAGGTGACCGGGCGCCGCGCGGCGGCGGGATGGCGCTAGCGTCCGGTATCCGGGCCAGGATGTCCACCTTGCCTGGCTGTCGTGGGTTTGCCGGGTTGGCGCCCCGAGCCGGAATGACCGCTCTGCGGGCCCGGGTGGTGCTGGTCAAGGCGGAGATGGCCGCGTCCGAGACGGTCACCTCCAACACCTGGACGAGGGCGAAGGCCGTCACGGGACGGCGGCGGCCCGGAGGGTCCAGGCCGGCGCTCGCACCTCGGTCGATGGTCCTCGGGAGCCGGCGCGGGAGGTCGCTCGCACCACGTGACCTGCGGAGCGGGCCGGACCGGAGGGCACGGGGACGGCACGAGCGGACCAGCACCGCGCCGGTCAGTGCAGCAGCGCCTCGAGCACGATGATGCCGACGCCGAAGATGCCGTTGATCACCCCCGCGAGCAGCGACGCGGGCCATGCCCGCCCGTTGCGGCGGCCCACGTCGATGCCCCACCCGACGAGCTGCACGACGCTGCTCCACAGCGCGAGACGGATCGCGAGCCGCTCGTCGACCAGGCCCAGTGCGCCCAGCAGCAGGAAGAGGACGGACAGGGCGGGGGCGGCGAGCATCGAAAGCTCCCGGGTCATGATGGCAGGGATGACCTTGAGATCGCTCCCGGTCTGACGCAGCCCGTGGTCCAGTAGGTCGGCGTACACGTGGGCGAGCCAGAAGACCAGCAGGGTGGCGACGGTGGCGCCCAGGATGAAGCGCAGGGGCTCGTGTCCGGCGGCGGCCGCGATCACCGCGGCGGCGATGATCGTGCCGTAGATCGCGCCGCGAGGATTGGCGGCGATGATCGCCCCCCAGCGCGACCGGGGGGCGCCCGCCTTCGCCGAGCTTCGCATGCGGCAACGGTACTGAGCCGGCCGGCGCATGTCAGGGGGCAGATGCCGGTAGGCGTCGTGCAGCCGGACGCGCGTCGCCACGGTGCCGCCTGGTCGGCGGGCCGGCAGGCGGCCTGCGCGGCCCGGGGAGG
>DATFRI010000003.1:0-58000 GCA_035263405.1 Actinomycetes bacterium
CACGAGGCGGCCCGCGGCTTCATCAGCCTGTGGGGCCGCACGATCGAGGCGGGCGTCCTGGAGGACCCCTGGGCGCGCGTCCCCGCCGACGCCTGGCAGCTCACCGGCGCCCCCGCGGGCGCGGGGGAGCGCGCGGAGACCGTGATCGGGTTCGAGCGCGGCGTCCCGGTCTCGGTCGACGGCCGCGAGGCGGGGGTCGTCGAGGTCGTCGCGCACCTCAACCGGGTCGGCGGGTCGCTGGGGTTCGGGCGGGTCGACATGATCGAGGACCGCCGGGTCGGCATCAAGAGCCGCGAGGTGTACGAGGTCCCGGGCGCGCTGGCGCTGCTCGCCGCCCACCGCGACCTGGAGGACCTCACCCTCGAGCGCGACCTGGCCCGGGACAAGGCGCGGCTGGAGGGGCGCTGGGCCGAGCTGGTCTACGACGGGCTCTGGTTCAGCCCGCTCAAGGACGCGCTGGACGCGTTCATGGCCAGCGCCCAGCAGGCGGTCACCGGCGAGGTCCGCCTGGAGTTCGGCCCCTGGTCCTGCCAGGCGACCGGCCGCCGCGGCCCGCGCTCGCTGTACCGCCCGGAGCTGGCCACCTACGGGGCGGTCGACGGCTTCGACCACGAGGCGGCCCGCGGCTTCATCAGCCTGTGGGGCCTGTCCTCGCGGGTGTGGGCGCGGGCGGAGCGGGAGCGTCCGTCCGCCTGAGCGCCCCGGGCGGGCGGCGGGCCCGGGCGGGTGCGTCAGGCGGGCGCCGACCCGCTGAGGAGCCCACCGCCGGACCCGTCACCGCCGCCGCCGGCGTCGAGGTCGCCCGTGAGGGTGAGCGTGCCCGTCCCGTCGCCGGTCGCGCCGTCGTCGGCGAGCTGGACGCCGTCCGGCGTGACGCCGGGCGCCTGGTCAGACCCCGCATGCCCCAGGACCGGCGAGGTCTGCTCCACGACCGGCGACGCCGGCCCTGGCTCGGGCGCCCCGCGCACGGCGGCCTCCAGCGGGGTCGCCTCCGGTCCCGTCCCGGGCCGGTCGCCGCCGGTCGGCCCGTCCTGGTCGAACGTGGCGGTGGATACGGCGGGCCGCTGGGCCGAGGCGCCGCCGCCGTCGACCGCCGCCGTCGCGCTCCCGAGGTCCAGCTCCCGAGGGTCTGGCTCCCCGGGGCCGGAGTCCGCCCTGCGGGGCGGCGCCGCCGGGCCGTAGCTGCATGCGTCCAGGTAGTTCCACCGGACCAGGCCGATCGCGTTCTTGGCGGCGGCGCCGAGGTCGCGGCCCCGGTCTCCCAGCAGGACGGCGATCCGCTCCGTGGTCCCGCTGAGCAACTCGAGGCCGTCGATAGAGTCGAACAACGCGATTCGGGCATCATCGGGCACCTCGTCGACGGATGCCCCGGCCTTGTCCTTCTGCGTGTGGACGAACGCGGCCTGTGTCGTGGCGGACCCGATCAGGCGGGGGAGCTCGACGGCGGCGGGCCCGCCGCCGCCCTTGGGCCTGACGCCGACGCGGGCGCCGGCGGTCCCGGTCGTCGTCTCCAGCAGCGCATCGGCGTTGGCGGCGATCATCGCGGCGATCCCGCTGATCTGCTCGCCCGCTATGAGGGTCCCGCTGATCTGCTCGCCCGCGATCAGCTCGGACGCCTTCCTCCTGGTCGCGTCGGCCAGGTCGCTCGCCTTCTCGGCGGCCTCCAGCAACTCCAGGCTCTCCCTGTCCAGGTCGCCCGCCTTACGGCCTGCGACCATGCCCAGGACCCCGAGGTTGCAGAAGGCCGCCATCAGCTCGCCGCGGGGGTCGGAGGACTTGACGACGCCCCATCCCAGGGCGGAGCTCACGTGCTTGACGACGGAGTCCGCCAGGGGGCGGGCCTCCACGCCGGCCGCCGGGCCCGCGAGCCGCGCCGTCGTCTCCGCGAGCGTCCTGGCGTGGACCGCGGCCTCCTTGGCGGTCTGCCGCTCCTCCGCGTCGAGTGGCTGCACAGGGGGACGGACGACCTTCGCCACCTCGACCGGCTCCGCCAGGCGCACGGCCCCCCACGAGGGGACCGTGGCGGCGCCCGCGCTTGCGGTGGGGTCCTGCCCGGCGGTCCTCGGCAGGCCCGCGGCGCCGTCCAGTCCGGCGCCGGACTGGACGGTGTACGCCGCCTCGCCCGCCCACTGCGGGGGCAACGGGGTCCTCTCACGCGCGGCGGCGCGCCCCTGGCCGAGCACGGCGAGGAGCAGCAGCGCGGCCCCCAGCAGCAGCGCGGTGAGCAGCAGCCGGGCCACGGCGTCGACCCCGGCGGTGGCGTTGCGCGGCGCGGTGGGAGCCTGACCGTTCGCGCCCGCCCGGACGACCTCCACCGCGGCTCCTCTCGCCGAGCACCCCGCGCCCGAACGGCCGGGCCGCGCCCCGCACCGCCCGATGCGGCGACCGCTGCTGCGGGTCTCCACCGGATCCACCAGCGGGATCCGCGCGGCCCGCGTGAGCATAGGCGGCGGCGGCCCGGCGCGGGTCACGGCGAAATCACAGGTCAGGCATGCTTGCGCATCCATCCGCGCCCGGGGCGGGCTCGGTGCCGGCTCAGGCGCCGTCCAGGCCCCGGATGGTCCTGCCCGCGGTGACGGTGAACGAGGCGCCGGCGGGGTCGGCGACGATCGCGAACCGGCCGGTGGCGATGCCCAGCGGCGGCAGCAGGACCCTCCCGCCGAGCTGCTCCACCCGCGCGGCGCCGGCGTCGGCGTCGGCGACCCTGAACGCGACCGTCCAGCGCGGGGTGGCGCCCTCCTGCGCGGTCGGGGCGTGGACCCCGCCCACCAGCAGGCCGCCGAGCGCGAAGCCCGCGCGCACCAGCGGCCCGGGGGCGTCCTGCGCGGTCCAGCCGAAGACGCCGGCGTAGAACTCCTTGGCGCCGTCCACGTCGGGCGTGACCAGCTCGTTCCACGTCCACGCGCCGACCTCGTTCACCAGGCGCGCGCCCGCGTGCGTCCCCGCCTGCCACAGCGACACCCGGGCGCCGCCGGGGTCGGCCAGCAGCGCCGTGCGGCCCGCGTCCGCCACCGCCGACGGCGCCCCCAGCACGCTCGCCCCGAGCTGCTGCGCCCGCGCGGCGGTGGCGTCGACGTCGTCCACGGAGACGGAGGAGCCCCAGCCGGCGGGCTCGTCCCCCGCCTGCCGGTGGATCGCGGCCACGTCCAGGCCCCGCAGCCGGCAGCGCGTGGCCGCGGCGCCGTCGCCGGCCGGCAGGTCCACGGTCTCCCAGCCGAGCAGCGCGGTGTAGAACGCCCTGGCGCCGGGCACGCCGGGCGTCGCGAGGTCGACCCAGCAGAACGTCCCGTCCGGGTAGCTGTCGACAGTTCCCATCCCGCCCCCCCTCGGCCGGATCGGTCGTGTCCGAGCGGTCCGGTGCCCCGCGACGGCACCACCCGCCCGCGCACCGTGACCGCTTCGTCCTAGTCTGGAGGAGCCGGCGCCTCGGGTCCATGGTCGGATGGGGCGTCGGCCCGGGCCGCCTGGCGCTTGCGGGCCTGGTAGGCGCGGCGGTTCTTCGCGCGGCTGCCGCACGTGCGCATCGAGCACCAGCGGCTGGTGTGGTTCCTGGAGGCGTCGTAGAACGCCCACCTGCAGGTGTCGTTGGCGCACGCCTTCAGCCGCGACCAGGTGCCCTCCTGCTCGGCGGCGGCCACCGCGGCCAGCACGTGCCCGAGCGCGTGCAGGATCCCGGCCGGCCCGGCGGGCTGGACGGTGAGCGTGCCGCCCTCGCCCAGGCGCAGCCGCAGCGGGACGCGCTCGAGCACGCCGGCCAGCCCGCCGAGGTCGGCCGCTGCCGCGTCGAGCCCGCTGTGGACGCGCAGCCGGGCGCGCAGCCCCTCGCGCAGCGCGATCGTCATCGCCAGGTCGGCGTCGCCGAGCAGGCCCGTTCCGGGGGGCAGCAGGCCGGCGTCGACCAGCCAGTCCCGCAGGGCGTTGGGGGAGGTGAAGCGCTCGCGCCCGTCCTGGATGTCGGTGGTGTTCAGGAACTCCTGCACCAGCCGCGCGGCGCCGGGCGCCTCAGCCCTGCCCTCCGCCTCGCCGTCGCCCGCCATGGCCGGCCGCCCCTCGTAGATGCTCCCGGATTCCCAGCGTACGGTCATCGTATTTCATACCGTCCACTCTCAATGAGTGGTATGATAACACCAGTGACAGAGCTACAGTAGCAGAGGATCCGACCAGTCACCTGGAGGTGACCCGATGAGCAGGCTGTTCAGCTCCCCGACCGGTCACGACACCACCGGAACCGGCGGCGGCAGGGCACTCGCGACCTTCGTCGGCGGCTGGCTCAGCGGCCGTACCGCCACCGGCAGCTCCCGCGACCTGGGCCGCGGGACCGGCGCGCGCTGCTGAGCTGCGGGCTGTCCGCCATGCCCACCGACCACGGGTGAACGCTCCCGGAGCGGGGTCCGGGAAGCCTCGACCGCCCACCGCTCCGCCACCCCGACAGCTCAGCCGGGATGCCGCTCCACGAGCGGGACCAGCGCCTCGGCGACCGCCGGGGCGCCCGCCACGTGCGCCGCGCGGCCGCCCGCGGTGCGGGTGTGGACGCAACGGCCGCCGGCCCCCCGCACCAGCGCCCAGCCGGCGCCGAGGTCCCACGGCGAGGTCTGCACGCCCACGTAGGCGTCGAGCGCGCCGGTCGCGACCGTGAACAGCTCCGTCGAGGCGCTGCCCGCCCGCCGGAAGTCCCGCACGTGGGGCAACAGCGCCACCAGCAGGCCGAGCGTCTCCTCCCGGAGATCCGGATCGAAGGTCACGCCCACGCAGATCAGCGCCCGGTCGAGCCGGCGCGCGCCCGACACGGCGGGCGCGCCCATGCTCCCGACCGTGCCGCGCTCGTCGGCGGCGGCCCACTCCCCGAACGCGGGCCGGACGATCGCGCCCGCGAGGACCTCGCCGTCCGCCTCGGCCGCCACCGCGACCGCCCAGTCACGGCGGCCGTGGACGAAGTTCGTGGTCCCGTCCAGCGGGTCGATCAGCCAGCGGACGCCGGACCGCCCCGGGTGCTCGCCCGTCTCCTCGCCCAGCAGGGCGTCGTCGGGCCGGGCCGCGCGGATCCGCTCGATGATCGCCTGCTCCGACGCCCGGTCCGCGCTGGTCACCAGGTCGTTCGGCGACCCCTTGCTGTCCACCGAGAGCGCCCCGGCGCGCCTGGTCTCCTCGATCGCCGCCGCGCCCGCCCTGGCCGCCTCCAGCGCCAGGTCCCGAAGCATCCCGTCCGAGGTCCCCGCCATGGCGCCAGCATGCCGGCGGGGCCGGCCGGCCGCCACCGCGAGGCGGGGCGGGCGCGCCGGACAGGCCCGCGCGGGCTGCCACGAGGCGTGGTTCGAGCATTTCGCGCACAGCCTGACCGGCGTGTCCCTGCGGCGCGCGGGCCGGCCGCCGCTACCGGCCCAGCAGCTCCTTGGCGGCCTGCTCGATCGTCTCCTGCGACAGCAGCACGCGCAGCGCCGCGTCGCCCAGCGGGACGAAGCTGTCCTCGCTGGCGACCCGCGCCATCGGCCCGCCGAAGCCGGCATCGACCAGCGCGGCCAGCACCCCCTCGGCCACGCCGCCGGTGCGGCGGGTCTCGTCGGCCACCAGCACCCGGCCGCCGGCCGCCGCCTCGCGCAGCAGGTCCTCGACCGGCAGCGGCGCCAGCCAGCGCAGGTCGAGCACCCGGCAGCCGACCCCGGCGTCCTCCAGCCGCCGCGCGGCGCGCAGGCACAGCCGCAGCCCGTTGCCGAACGTCACCATCGTCAGGTCGGTGCCCTCGCCGTAGGTCCGGCCGCGCCCGAGCGGCACGTGCGCCCCGCCCCAGCGCTCCGGGGCCGCGTACGGCGCCAGCCACCCCCCGTCGCCCTCGGCGTGCAGGTCGCGGGCGTGGTACAGCGCGATCGGCTCCAGCAGCACGCACACCCTGCCGTCCACCCGGGCCGCGGCCACGCAGGTGCGCAGCATGGCCGCGGCGTCGTCCGGGCGGGCCGGCGAGGCCACCACCACCCCGGGCAGGTCGCGCAGCACCGCCACCGAGTTGTCGTTGTGGAAGTGGCCGCCGAACCCCTTCTGGTAGCCGTACCCGGCCACGCGCACCACCATCGGGTTGGCGTACGCCCCCTGCGAGAAGAACTGCAGGGTCGCCGCCTCCCCGCGGAGCTGGTCCTCGGCGTTGTGCAGGTAGGCGAGGTACTGGATCTCCGCCACGGGCAGCAGCCCCGACAGCCCCGCGCCGAGCGCCAGCCCGAGCACCGACTGCTCGTCCAGCGGCGTGTCGAACACCCTGGCGGCGCCGAACCTGCGCGCCAGGCCGCGGGTCACCCCGTACACCCCGCCCTTGCGGCCCACGTCCTCGCCGAACACCAGCAGCTCCGGGTGGAGCGCGAGCAGGTCCGCCAGCGCCCCGTTGAGGGCCTGCGCCAGCGTCAGCGGCCCCTGGTCCTCCGGCAGCCGGCCGTCGAACGCCCGCGCGCGGGCGGCCGGCTCAGCCGAGCGCGCCGCCTGCGCCGCGACCCGCCCGGGCCGCGAGCGCGCCAGCGGCGCCGTCACCGCCGCCGCCGACGCGAGCTGTGGCCGCCCGGCGACCTCCGCCGCGACCCCGAGCACCTCCCGCCGCTTGGCCTCGTAGCGTCCCAGCAGCTCCGCCGGGGAGGCCACGCCGGCCTCGACGAGCAGCCGCGCGGTCGCCACCAGCGGGTCGCGGGCATGGTCCGCCGCGATCTCGGCCGGCGACCGGTAGCCGACCTCCGCGTCCGAGCCCGCGTGCCCGAGGAACCGCACCATCCGCAGGTGGAGGAACGCGGGCGCCCGCCGCTCCCGCACCCACCCGGCCGCCGCCACCGCCGCGTCGTACGCGGCCGCCAGGTCGCAGCCGTCCGCCTCGAACCAGCGCAGCCCCGGACGGTCCCCGTACGCGGCCCGCACCCAGCCCGGCGGCGTCGGGACGCTGATCCCCCAGCCGTTGTCCTCGCACACCAGCAGCAGCGGCAGCGGGATCCGCCGGTGGGCGCACAGGCAGGCGGTGTTGATCGCGCCCGCCGCGGTCGAGTGGTTGACCGTCGCGTCGCCGAAGCTGCACAGCACCACCGCGTCCGCCGGCCACGCGCCCGCGACCCCGAGGCGGCGGGCCCGGTCGACCGCCAGCGCCGTCCCCACCGCCCGCGGCAGGTGCGACGCGATCGTCGACGTCTGCGGCACCACCGCCAGCGCGGGATGCCCGAACACCTTGTGCCGCCCCCCCGCGATCGGCTCGTCGGTCGCGGCGACCACGCCGAGCAGCACGTCCCGCAGCGGCTGCTGCCCCGGCACCTGCCGGGCCCGCTCCAGGTAGAACGCGCCCGACCGGTAGTGCAGCATCGCCGGGTCGGTCGGCCGCAGCGCAGCCGCCAGCGCCGCGTTGCCCTCGTGCCCCGCCGACGCGATCGTGTAGAAGCCCGCCCCCCGCTCCCGCAGCTCGCGGGCGGCCAGGTCCAGATGCCGGCTGCCCAGCTGCGCGTCGAACAGCTCCAGACAGCGCTCGCCCGTCAGCGCGCCGCCCGCCCGCACCGCACGGCGCGGATCGCCGGCCGGCCCCGCCCGCAGCGCGGCCACGGCCTCGGCGAAGTGCGCGTCGATCGCCTCCCGCATCGCCCCCAGGCTTCCAGGCTCCGACGGCCGCGGCAACCGCCCGCGGGCGTCACCCACCGCGGCCCGGCCCGCCCGGCGGGCATGGACGCCGATCGTCGAGCATCCTCCACAGCAGGCCGACGACGCAGGAGGGACCGACCGTGACCGACGTGACCGACAGGTACGCGCAGTTCGACAGCCTGGAGTTCGAGACCCCGGCGGCCGGGGTGCTCCGGATCGTCATGCGCGCGTCCGGCAGGCTGAACGCCGCCAACGCCGCCATGCACCGCGACCTCGCGAGCGTGTGGCCCGAGATCGACCGCGACCCGCAGGTCCGTGCGGTGATCGTCCGCGGCGCCGGGGACGCGTTCTCGTCCGGCGGCGACTTCGACCTCGTCGAGGAGATGGCGGGAGACTTCGCGACCCGGATCCGCGTGCTGCGGGAGGCCCGCGACCTCGTCTACAACCTCGTCAACTGCTCCAAGCCGATCGTCAGCGCGATGCAGGGCCCCGCCGTCGGCGCCGGGCTGGTCGTCGGCCTGCTCGCCGACATCTCCATCGCCGCGCGCTCGGCGCGGATCGTCGACGGCCACACCCGCCTCGGCGTCGCCGCCGGCGACCACGCCGCGATCGCCTGGCCGCTGCTCTGCGGGCTCGCGAAGACGAAGTACCACCTGCTGCTGTGCGAGCCGCTGAGCGGCGAGGAGGCCGAGCGGATCGGGCTGGTGAGCCTGTGCGTGGACGACGGCGAGCTGCACGAGCGGGCCCTGGAGGTGGCGGCCAAGCTCGCCCGGGGGTCGCAGAGCGCGATCCGCTGGACCAAGTACGCACTGAACAACTGGCTGCGGGCGGCGGGGCCGACCTTCGACGCGTCGTTGGCGCTGGAGTTCCTGGGCTTCGACGGGCCGGACCTGGCCGAGGGGCTGGCGTCGTTCCGGGAGAAGCGCCGCCCGCGGTTCACCGGCCCGGCATCGGAGTAGCGTTCGGGCGTTCGCGGGCATCGGCGGCGGCCGCGCTGGCGTCTCGGGCGCCGGCGGCTCGGATCCCACCGTTCCCAGGCGACAGTCGGAGCACGCTTTGGTTACGACGCAGGCTTGGGCGCTAGCGTTCCTGGCCTCAGCGTCCCCTCGGGGACCGTCCGGGTGTGCGCGGCGTGCGCGGCGTCCATCCCTGGGCCTGGTCCTCCACAGCCTCGGAAGGACCGCTCCATGCCCGCACGGCCAGCAGGTCTGCCTTCCACGGGGGGCACGATCGGGCCGCGGGCCCATGCGGGCCGGCGGCAGCCGCTCCTGCTCGCGCTCGCCCTGTGCCTGTTCATGGTCGTCGGCGTCCCGATCCTGGTGCTGGTGGTCATGCCCGCCAGCCGTGCCGAGGAATCCTCGGCGCCGGCCGGCGACACGTTCCTGAGCGACCCCGGCCTGAGGGACCCCGGCAGTGACCCGGGCACCGATGCGTTCGTGTCCCAACTCGACGCCGGGGACACCAGCGACCCGGCCTTGCCGCCAGACCTCGTCGTGGCCGCCGCGGAGCAGGTCCTGACGACCACAGAACCCGGTACCGAGTCCACCTCCGGCCGTCAGGGTTCCAACCAGGGTTCCGGCAGCCTGCCCCAGATCACGCCGAACCTGACGCTGCTCGGCCCGGACCTCGCCAGGAACCGCCAGCCCACCGTCACCGGGGAGGGCGACGGCACGCTCAGCGGTGATGGTGGCAACGGCGTCCCGCCGCTGGTCTCCGGGGAGCAGGTGTCGCACCGGACCGGGAGCCCGGAGGAGCTCGACGTCGGCGGGAACGCCGCGGGCACCCGATCCGTCCCCCCCGGCAACCCCGCCGGGCACGACCAGGACACCGCCTCCGCGAGCCTGGTCATCGCTCCTGGCGATCCGACTTTGCTCCGGGTCGCCGATGCCGGCTTCCCCACGGAAGGGGTGCGCGTGCGGTCCGCGGCGGGTGCCTTCGGGCCTGGCGTCGGGGTCCCCGGTGGCGAGGTGTTGCTGGTCCGGTTCGTGGGTGGCGGCAGGCGCGGGGGGGGAGCCGACGCGCTCCTCCCGGAGTCCGGCCCCGCCGACGGGTCGGTCCTGGTCCTGGACCCGGTGGCGCTGGGGGTGGACCCGGCGGCGCTCGCGGCTGTGCTGGCCGGCCGGGGTCCGATCACGGTCTCGCCGACCCCGACGTCCGGCGACTCGCTGGAGGAGTTCCTGCGTTTGGTCGTCTGGGAGCAGCGTCATGCGGTCCTGGAGGGACGCCAGACCGTCTACAACCTCTACGCCAACCGTGCCTGGGCCCCGGAGGCCCTCTGGGACCCCGAGGGCTACCACGAGGCTGCGCGGAGGATGTCACCCAGCGGCAAGCTGCCCGGTTCGCCGACGGACTGGAACCAGCCTGTCGTCCGGGACCGCACCTTTGGCATCGACTACGGTCAGGCGGGCTCCACCTCTGACGGTTACTACCAGTACTCGCGGGGGCCGTTCGTGGAGTGGAGGGGCAGCCTCTTTCCGAGCCATGAACCCCACGACGCGCCCTACCGGCTGTACCTGAACCCCGTTCCCGACAACGCCCCGTACTACCTGCTAACCCTGGTCGAGGAGTTCGTGGAGGGCCCGCGGGCGGGGGTGCCGGAAGCCAGGATGGTCACGGCCGCCAGCATCGAGACGCGGCGCAACGGCGTCCAGGTCGCGGCAGCGAGCCTCGACACGCTGGAGCAGGTGGCGCTGCGCATGCGCGAGCTGGGTCGGGCGCACTACGATTTCAGGCTGCGGCCGGACATGGTCCCGATGGCCGCCTCCCTCTTCCCCGGCATGGGCGTGGTCGTCGAGCCGCCCGTTGCGGACCTCAACAGCCTCCGCATGGGCGCGGGCCTGCCGCCTGAGCAGTCCAACCACGTCTTCGGTGTGGAGCGCAGCAACGTCATCGACGCTGCCCTGCGTGAGGCGCCTGCCGAGGACTTCGACGCCTTCCGCCGCCTGGTCCACGAGGGGCTTCGGGCCAAAGGCATCAGCCCGGACGCACCGCATGGGCGGGTGGACGTCGAGTGGTTCTCGCCGGAACGCTTCGCCCGGCTGCAGGCCGACGGCAGCTCGACCCGCGCCTACAACTCCCTGGGTGGAGTCCGCAGCCCGGCCGTGGTCGGCACCGGCGTGGGGACCGGCACGGGCCTGGTCCTGACCGGCGTGGACATCGTGCTGAACCCCGGGGAGCATCCCCACGCGGTCCGTGATCTCGCCGTCGGGGCCGGGACCGGTGCCGCCGGAAGCTACGTGGGCGGCCGGGTGGAGTTCGGCCTGAACGCGCGCTGGGCGCCAGTCGAGCTGACCGCGGCCAACGCCCCGCTCAGCGCCGGCCTGAGCAGGATGGTCCTGCCCCGCGCGGGCTCGGGAGGTGTGAGCGGCGTGCTGACCGCGCCGCTCATGACCTGGACGGTCATGGGTGCCAACGAGGTGTTCTTCGGCGCCGAATACACCGGTGGCGACTATGTGGCCCTCCCGACGCGGGCCGCGGTCGGGGGCGGCGTCGGGGGCGGGGTCGGCGCGGGGACCGGGGCACTGGCGACCTACCTGCTGGGTGGTGCCGCGGCCGGGTGGGAGGTGCCCGTCATGGGCAGCCTCCTCGGGATGCTCGGCGGGCTGATCGCCTATCAC
The DNA here is from genome assembly GCA_035263405.1 of Actinomycetes bacterium. Lineage (GTDB taxonomy): Bacteria > Actinomycetota > CALGFH01 > CALGFH01 > CALGFH01 > DATFRI01. Next base: position 11,205 of record DATFRI010000003.1, read on the forward strand.
GTCGCGGACTGGCTGTGGGGCGACCGGATCGAACGCTCGGTCCGCGGCATGGCCGGTGAGAAGGGTCCAGAGAAGGGTCCAGAGAGCCGAGCGGCACGCAGGTGACCGCGGACGCGGGCGCACGCCTGACCGGGTCGTGCGCCCGGAGCGCCGTTGCGCGGCGTAGCTGGCGCGGGGCTCGCAGAGCGCGATCCGCTGGACCAAGTACGCACTGAACAACTGGCTGCGGGCGGCGGGGCCGACCCTCGACGCGTCGCTGGCGCTGGAGTTCCTGGGCTTCGACGGGCCGGACCTGGCCGAGGGGCTGGCGTCGTTCCGGGACAAGCGCCGCCCGCGGTTCACCGGCCCGGCGTCGGAGTAGGGCGGCGTGACGGACACCGTCCTCGGTGTGGTAGCTGGAAGTCGCGGGTAGGTCCCCCTGGGGGCACTGCTCAGCGACTTGTTGGCGGCTGCAAGCCGCTCACCAGTTCACTGAAAGGAGCCGGAGGTGCCGGAACTGGTCATCGACTTCATCACCTCGCTGGATGGATACGGGGCCGCGGAGGGCTGGCCCGGCTGGTGGGGCCTGGAGGGGCCCGAGTACCTCGCCTGGTTGGAAGACCACCCGGAGGCGGACTACACCATCCTGATGGGCGCGAACACCTATCGGGTCATGTCCGGGTTGGCCGCCGGCGGTGAGCCGGGTACAGATGCCCTGGCGGGCCTGTCGAAGGTCGTCTTCTCGACCACCTTGACGGAGCCGCTGGCGTGGCCGAACACGCAACTGGTTTCCCAGGACCCCGTCGAGGCCGTGCGGAAGATGAAGGAGGAAGGCACCAGGTCCATGCGCACCTTGGGCAGCCTCACACTGTGCCGCTCGCTGCTGAAAGCCGGTCTCGTGGACCGTTTCCGCGTGGTCGTCTTCCCGGTCATCACCGGAAGCAGCGGTCGGGACCGGATCTACGACGGGTACCCCGACGTCTCCCTCGACATGGTCACCAGCCGCGTCTTCGACGGTCGGCTGCAGCTGCTCGAGTACGTCCCCACGGTTCTGGCCGGGCCGCCCGGCACCACCAAGGCCGACGCCTGACCACACCCGCCCTTGCTGCGCCGACCGCGGTTCAGCGGGCCGGCGTCGGAGGAGCGGGCCTGGCGACGCCTCCTGACCCGAGTCGCGGCGACGCCTCGGCGGGCGTGCCCGATTCGTTGCCCGCCCGTGACGCTCTGTCGTCCCTGGGGCGCTAGGTTCACTTCGTCGTCCGATCCCCGGCCCAGGTGAGCCTCCTCCGTGAACGGGTCTCCTCCATGAAGGTCTCGGTATCCCCAGGCATCTGGGACTGGTTCGTCCAACTCGAATCCGAGGAGGGCGAGCAGCCTGTCGGCGAGCCGGATCCGTCGCCTGACGCGGCCTCGCGCGCCGACCTCGCGGCCGGCGAGGCGGGCCCGCAGCCGGTGGGGAGCGCCGCGCTCGAGCTGGCCAGGCCGGCGGACGCGGAGGTCTTCCCCGCTCCGGCGGAGCGCCCCGCGGGCGCCGTCGCGCTCGTGCTCCCCATCGACCTGCAGGTGGCCTTCGTCACGTGCAGCGCCGACGGTCACGTCTACCGGACGTCCGACGGCAGGCTCGGCGTGCTGCGCGACGACGGCGCGTTCCTGTTCCGCAGGGACCCGGAGGTCCTTGCGCTGACCGGCGGTCAGTCCGCCGGGGCGGGCGAGCGCCCTGTGCTCGAGGCCGCGAGCCGGGTCGTCGAGGCGCCCGCCGGCGGCGGCGGGTCCGTCCTCGCCTCCGGCGGGGTCGACCTGGCCGCGCTTCGCGCCGAGCTTGCCGCGCTGGTCGCGCGGGTCCCCGCTCCCACCCCGACGGACCGCGCCGGCCAGCCCGGGGAGGCCCGGCTCGGCCCGGACCGCTCCGAGGCGGAGCGGCCCGCGGAGGATCCACCGGGGGAGGACCAGCCTGCGGAGGACCGGTCCGTGGCGGACCAGCCCCTGCCGGGTCGGCTCCAGGCGGATCAGTCTCAGGCGGAGCAGCGTGTTGAGGTCCGGGCCGCGGAGGGTCGGGTCGACGCGCCCGCGGCGCCTCCTGCCGCGGTCTCGCCGGCACCTTCCCTGGCGGACCCGGGCGTGCCCTCCGAGATGGAGCCGGGCGTGCCCTCCGTCGCGGACCCGGGTGTGCCCTCCGAGATGGAGCCGGGGGTGCCGGCCGTGGCGGAGCCGGGGGTGCCGGCCGTGGCGGCGGGCTCGCATCCCGGCCCGCCGCCGCGGCCTTCCCAGGTCCCGGCGCCCGCTTGGCAGCCCGGCGGCGATGACGGCGGCGACCCGCTGGACAACTCCCTCCTGGACGGGACCGAAGAGGACGGGGCGGCCTGGATGGGCGGGAGCGTCGGTCTCGGGCCGGCCGCCGCCGGGGGCTCGGGCCTGGCGAACGCCGTCGGCTGCGGTGCCGGCCTGGAGACGCTGGACACCGGTTCGGGCGACCTGGGCGGTGTCGACGGCGGCGAGGTGTTCCTCTTCAGCTGAACCCTTCCCCGTGAACTTCCTCGGCGAGGAGGGCCAGGGGAGGGTCGCGCGGCCTACGGCCCTGCCGGGTACGAGCGGCTCGTGGCCCTGCAGGACGCATGGGATCCGGACAACTTCTTCCGCCGCAACCGGCACCTCCGCCCGAGCGCCTGAGGTCTTCGGTGGGTACCGGGCCGGGAGCCCGAAATCGACTGCGGTCGTGCCCGATTCGTCGCCGATCTGTGATATGTCCAGGTCATGATGCAGCCGGGTCCGCTGCCGCTCTGCGCGGTCGCGGTCCGTACCTCGCTGTCGTGGCACCCGGAACCCCGGTTCGCGCCCTCCCGAGGCCTGCTCGGGTCGAGGCGGTCCGGGTGTCCGAGCGCTCGACGAAGGGAGCACCCGTGCAGTGTGCGCGCACCGGGGGCAGGGCTGCCCTCGCGATGCTGACGCCGCCGGTCGCCCTGCGCAGGGCGACCCGGCTGCTGATGACGATGCTGCTGCTCGCGAGCGTGCTGCTGGTGGCGGGCCTGGTCGTCCAGGGGGCGGTGTTCGTCGGCCGTCAGTACGTGCCCGTACGGGACCCGGACACGCCGGCCGACGTGTTCCCTGCCGGCTCCGCCGCGCCCATGGCCGCCGGCAAGGTGGCGGCCCGCCCGGCCGACGCCTCCCGGGGCGGCGGCAGCGGGTACCGCAAGCTGGTGGCCAAGGCGTCGAACCTGCTGTCGAGGGTGGACGCCCAGCGCGCGCTGGACCAGCGGACGATGGACGGGCCGGCCGCGCAGGCCATGCCGGTCGCGGCGGTGGTGGCGTCGGCCACGAGCAGGCCGAGGGCGCCGCGGGACGACGGTGGGGCGATCGTCCCCCGGCTCTGGCAGGCGCGCCGCGAACGGCCCGGCCTGGCGCCGGCGCACCAGCCGCGGAAGCCCCATGACCCCGGCGACGCCAACGACGGTGGGACTGAGGGCCGGACCCCGGAGCCGCCGTCGGCCGACGGCGGCTCCGGGACGGCGCCCTCGGCGCCCTCGTCGCCGGCGGCGCCGGCGGAGCCGGGCGGCGGTTCCGGCGGGCCGGTCGCCGAAGCGCCGCCGGGCGCTCCGGCCCCGGCTCCCGCCACGCCGCCGCCGGAGCCTCCCGCAACGCCGTCCCCGCCGCCGTCCCCGCCTGCTCCGCCGGTCGTGGCCGAGAACCGGCCGCCCCCGGAGCCCGAGGGCAACCTCGCCGGTGACAACACCCAGGTCGCGGTGACCGGGGACGGCAAGGCGGAGCAGAAGACGCAGGTCGCGGCCGTGGTGCCGGAGGTCGACCCTCCGGCGGGCGCCTCCCCGGCGGCCGGCATCCAGCTCACCGTCGCCGAGCAGTGGCCGGAACCGGCCCAGTCGTCGCCGGTCGTCTGAGCTCCCGGCAGCCCCGCCCGCCTGCGGTCGGGCCCTCGCCCGGCGGGCTCAGTACCAGCCGTTGGCCTCCCAGAACGCCTGGGCGGTCTCGGCGTCGCCGTAGGCGTCGGCGACGTAGGCGCGGAACGCGGCGAGCTGCTTGCCGCAGTCGGTGGTGGCGTAATCGTCGCCGAGGTAGCGCAGTCGGTTGGCGAGCAGGAGCTGGCCGAGCCCGAACGCGGTCGAGGTCGGGTTGTCGGCGGTCGGCCGGCCGCCGGACTCGCGCATGATGATCCATCGCTCGGCCGCGCTGGTCCCCGACAGGTCGCAGGTCCCGCTGCCGGTGAGGCGGATCTCGCCGGCGCGCGCGGCGCCGAGGGCGGACGCCTGCCGGCGCTGGTCGGCGGCCAGCCGGGCCGCCTCGGCGGCGCGCCGCCTGGCCTCGGCCTCTTGCGTGCGGATGGAGGCCAGCAGCACGCGCGAGCGGCCGCTGAGCGAGGCCTCGCGGGCGGCGAGCCCGGCCACCTCGGCGTCGAGCCGCCGCTTGGCGTCGGCCCGCACGGCGCGGACCTCGGTGAGCTGCTCCAGGCGCCGCGCGACCTCCATGCGGCGGTCGCGCGCGACCTGCTCGACGGCGGCCAGCCGGTCGCGCGCGTCCGCGGCGCGGACCTCGGCCACCCGCAGCCGCCCGAGCGTCTGGTTGGTCTCCTGGGCGACGCGGTCGAGCGCGATCACGCGCGCGGAGAGGTCGGTGAGCGTGCGCGCCTGGATGACGGCGTTGAGGTCGGCGAGCGCCCCGCCGGTCATGTAGGTGCGCCGCGCCTGCTCGTTGCGGGCCGCCTCGGACCGCCACACCTCGGCGGTGGCCTCGCCGAGCACCCGCGTGGCGTCGACGCTCTGGCGGCGCGCCTGGACCCAGCGCGCCTCCGCGGCCTGGTGGTCGCGCTCCGCCTCGGCCACCGTCGCGTCCGCCTCCCGCAGCGCCGCGGCCAGCTTGGCGGCGTCGCCGCGGGCGGCGGCCAGCTCGGCGCGCACGGCCTGCAGCCGCCGCTGCACCGTGGACAGGTCGCGCCGGTCGGCGGCCGTGTCGGCGACCGCGGGCAGGGCGCCGGCGAGCAGGCCCACCGCGAGCGCAGCGGCCAGGAGCCGGGCCAGGGCGGGGAGCCGGGAGCCCGGGGGGGACCCGGTGGCGCGGGGGGACCGGGGAGGTAGGGGGACGACGGACCGGGACACTGACATCGCCTCCCGAGGGATCGCGGCGGGCCGCGGAGAGGCTGCAGGGCAAGAGCGGACCATAGCAGACATGACGATCCGGTTCCGAACCGGCGACGTCCCCCGGGGGCGACCCGCCGGGTGCTCGGCCGCCGCCAGGGGCCGGCGCCGGCCGTGCGGCGCGCTCGCCGGTAGGATCGCCAGCACGCATGGACGAGCAGCAGCACGGCGGGACCGCGCGACCGTCCGGTCGGCCCCTGTGGGCCGGCAGCTACGGCGAGCCGCCGCATCCGGCCATGTGGTCCTTCACCGTCTCGCTCGACGTGGACCGCCGGCTGTGGCCCGAGGACGTGGCCGGCAGCCGCGCGCACGTCCGGGCCCTGGTCCGGGCGGGTGTGCTCGACCGGGAGGAGGGCGCGCTGCTCCTGGACGGCCTGGCGCGCGTCGCGGCCGAGCTGGCGGCCGGGTCGTTCGCGTGGGCGGCGGCGGACGAGGACGTGCACACCGCCGTCGAGCGGCGCCTGACCGAGCTGGTCGGCGCGGCCGGCGGCCGCCTGCACACCGGCCGCAGCCGCAACGACCAGGTGGCGACCGACCTGCGGCTGTGGGTCAAGCGCGCGACGGCCGACGCCGTCGCGGCGGTCGCCGGGCTGGTCGAGGCGCTCGCCCGCACCGGGGCCGCGCACGCCGCCGTGATCCTGCCCGGCCTGACCCACCTGCAGCCCGCCCAGCCGGTGCTGTGGTCCTTCCAGCTCGCAGCGCACGGGTTCGCCCTGACGCGCGATCTCGGCCGGCTGGAGGACGCCGCCCGGCGGGCGGACGTCTGTCCGCTCGGCGCGGGCGCGATCGCGGGCTCCTCGTTCCCGCTCGATCCCGAGGCGACCGCGGCGGACCTCGGGTTCGCGGCGGCGTTCGGCAACGCGATGGACGCGACGTCCGACCGCGACGTCGTCGCCGAGCTGCTGGCGGCCGCGGCGATCGCGATGGCGCACGCCTCCCGCCTGGCCGAGGACGTGGCGCTGTGGGCGGGGCGGGGCTGGGTGGTGCTGCCCGACGCGTGGGCGACGGGCTCGTCGATGCTGCCGCAGAAGCGCAACCCGGACGTGGCGGAGCTGGTCCGCGGCCGTGCCGGGACGGTCGTCGGGCGGCTGGCCGGGTTCCTGGCCACCCTCAAGGGGCTGCCGCTCGCCTACGCCCGCGACCTGCAGGAGGACAAGGCGGCCGTGTTCGAGGCCGTGGACACGCTCACCAGCTCGGCGGGGGCGCTGAGCGGGCTGGTGGGGGGGTTGCGCCCGGTGCCGGAGCGCATGCTGGCGGCCGCGGAGGAAGCCGACGCGACAGCGGTCGACCTCGCCGAGGAGCTGGTCCGCGGCGGCGTGCCGTTCCGGCGCGCCCACGAGGCGGTCGGCGCGGCGGTGCGCGCCGCCGCCGCCGGCGGCCGGCGCCTGGCGGACCTGACCCGGGACGAGCTGGCCGGGGCGGCCCCGGAGCTGGCCGGCGCCGACCCGGCGTCGCTGTCGGTGGCGCACAGCGTCGCGGTCAGGACCACACCCGGCGGCACCGCGCCCGCCCGGGTCGCCGAGCAGCTCGAGCTGCTCGCCGGGGCGGCAGCCTCGGCCAGGGACCGGGCCGGGCGGCTGCGGCCGCGGCTGGACCTCGGGCTCGGCGGGGAGCAGATCCCCGGACCGCCCTGAGGGTCGCCGGAGCGCCGGTCGGCCACCACCCCGGCGCCAATTGCCCGCCGCCACCCGAGCCTCAGCGTTTCGCGTTGACCGTCTGATTCGGCGAGTCGGTTTTCGCGTACCCGTGCGGTGGAATTCCAGATCGTCAGACAGCCCTGGCCCTCAATCGCCGCACGATTGTGAAAGCTCACCATCCAGCCTGACGAAAATCCCGAGTCGAGTGGATTGTCGGGGTCTCCATATGGCCAAGTGCTCTATCCGCAGGCCGGAGGCCATCGCAGTCCTGACAAGCATGTTATTTGCGTCGCTCATTGCAATTACCGAGGGCAGAGGTGCACAATTTTCTGAAACCCGAGAAAGGCTCGATCCCCCGCCGGGTCAGCGTCGGCCCCCCGCAGCCCCGCAAGCCCGGTCCCGGCCAACGACTGGGGTCCGCGATGCGCTCAACTCGGAGAGGACGCGCACGCGCGCGCCGGATCCGGCTCGCGCTCGCGGCCGCGGCTGCCCTGGTGGCCCTGATCCTCGTCCCCGCGGGGCTCATGCCCGTCTCCCCGCTGCGGGCCGACGACACGGCCCGAAGGCCGGCCGCCACCGGCAGGCCGGCCGAGGCGGTGCCGACGACGACCACCCTGGCCGAGCCCGGGGACCAGCAGCCCGGGACGCCGGCCGCCGGGGACGCCGCCACCGACCCTCCGGCCGGGGACGAGGCCGCCACCGGCGCCCCCGAGGACGGCACCGGGGTGCAGGACGGCCAGCTCCCGCTCGCCGGCGACCCCGCCGACGAGCCCCCCGCGGGTGAGGAAGGCGGCACCGGCGGGCCGCCCGACCCCCAGGTGGACCCGCAGGCGGAGCGGGGCACCGGCACCGAGGACTGGGACGGTGACGCCGGCGGCGTCACCGGGGACCGGCCGCCGAGGACGCCGCCCGGCGACACCGAAGGGCAGGACGCTGCGGCCGGCGGGCCGACCGCCACCACCGTCAGCCCCACCAGCACCACCGCCGACACCACCAGCGGGTCGGACGTCACGCCCGCGCAGCAGCCCGCCGCCGGCGACGGCCCCGGCACGGCGGCGGACCAGGCTCCGGCCGGGGACCGGACGGCGGGGCAGGTGCAGGATCCGGGCTCCGGCCGGGACGGTCCCGTGAGCCCCGGCCGGACCCGGGACCCGGCCCCGGCCACGACCACGCCCCCGGTCCCGACCCGGGACCAGGTGGCCGCGCCGGCACCGGTCGCCGCCGACGACGGCGCGGCCTCGAACCGTGCCGCCGCCGTGGCGCCGCGCCCCGCGCCCGGGCAACCGGCCACGGCGGCGGCCGGCTGGATCGAGGCCCGGGTCGAGAGCTTCCAGCTCGTGCTCGCCGCCCCGGTCATCCAGGTGGCGGTCGCGCCCATGGCGGCCGGCGCGCGCGGCCAGGCCGGTCAGCCGGAGCCGGCCCTGCGGGCATCCCAGGGCGACCGGGGTGGCGCCGCCATCCAGGGCCCGCAGCCGCCGGCCGGCGCTGCGGCCGGCTACCCGCCGCTCCCCGGGCGGGGCGCGGTCCCCGGCAGCGTCCCGGCCAACCCCCCCGGCGGGCCGCCGCCGACCACCACGCAGGGCGCACCGCCCGGCGGGCCGGACGCCCCCGCCGGCCAGGCCGGGCAGCCCGCCGCGCCGGGCACCGGCGGCGGGAAGGCCGGCGCGAAAGGCCCCGCCAGGCAGGTGGGACCGGGCACGCCGGACCGCGCGGCAACGACGGGCCTGCGGCCCGGCGGCGGCAGGGAGCCGAGCGGGCTGGCGCCGCCCTCGGGTCTGGCGTCGGGAGCCTCCGCGCTCGCGCCCCAGGCCGCGGCCGGCCGTCCGCCGACCCCGCCGGTGGAGCGCCGGCCGGGCGCTGACGCGGCCGGCCGGACCGGGCCGGGTCGGCGGACGGCGCCCACGAGCTGGATCTCGCGCGACCCCACGCTGCCCGGCGACACCCGCTCCATCCAGCTCCCCACCCCCCCGTGGCCCTCGTTCGCGCTCGGCGGGATGCTGCTGCTGCTGGCGACCTGGTGGGTCGCGAACGTGGCGCGGCAGCCGGCGGCCGCGGTCGGGGACGAGCCCGTCCCGTGGTGGGCGTTCGGCAGCCGGCCCAGGCGCGCCCGCCGCCGCGCGCGGGCCGTCCCGGCGGCGCCCGACGCCGACGAGGACGGCGGCAGCGCCGGATCCGGACCGGCGGCGTCAGCTCCCGATGGAGGCCAGGGCGAGGGCGCCGCGGACGATCAGGCTGACCCCGCTGAGCAGGTAGAGGAGCTGGAGGCCGCGGGCGGCGGCCCGGTGGCGGACGTGGCGTGAGCCGAGGCCCGGAGGCCGCCGCGCCAGGGCCACGAGGAACCCGCCGACGGCGAAGGCGAGCACGATCCCGATGGCGGTCATCCCGGCGCCGATGCTACCGCGCCGGGCGCTGCGGCCCGGCTGGCGGCTACCGCCTGGCCGACCCCGCGATGCGGCCGAGGCCGCGCCGCGGGCGCCAGGACGGTTCGTGCCGGCCGCGGTAGAGGCCGCCGGCGAGCTGCCTGGTGACCAGGCCCGACGCGACCAGGCCGAACCCGCCGAGCAGCAGCAGCAGCTGCGCCAGGCCGAACTGCCACGCCCCGGTGTTGGGCAGCGCCCGCGGCAGGCAGGGGGTCGGCAGCTTGCGCTCGGTCGTGATGAGCGCCTCGTCCGTGCCGTCCAGCACGGTGACGCGGACGTTGGTGAGGCCCGTCATCGACGTGTGCATCGTCGAGCGCAGCTCGCCGCCCTCGGTGGTGCGGGCGGGCCAGGTCAGCAGGGTGCGGTCGGTGTCGGCGTTGGCGACCGTGACCGCGAGGTCGTTGCGGGCCGGCGGGAGGCCGGTCCCGCGGACCGAGAGTCCTGCGCAGCTCAGGCTGGAGATCTCCAGCAGCTCGGCGGCCCCGGCGGCGGGCGCGAGGAGCAGTGCCAGGACGGCGGCCGCGAGCGCGCCGATGGCCGCCAGCCGTCGGCGGGAGCTGCTCATCGTGTCTCACCTCCGCCGCCGCCGGTCCCGCGTGCGTGCTGACAATAGCCTGTTGCGCCGGTTTCGCACACACCCGGGCGGCCGCGGATTCCTGGTCGATCGTCCCTCTTGCGCAGGATTCTCCCCATCGTGCGAGATTTCAAGCGTCCCTGGTCACATCCGGTCCCGCCCCAGGTGCCGCCCGGCAGTACGATCGGCCGATGCGCCACCTTCCCGACCAGCCCGACGAGCCGGGCCGTCCCGCGCCCGGCCGTCCCGGGCGGGGACGTCCGTCCCGGGCCCGGACCGGGGCGGCCGGCGAGCCGCGCTGGAAGCGGCGCTTCCGCGCGGCGTCGGTGACGCTCCCCGCCTGGGCACCCGGCCGTCCCGAGCGGCTCGTCGCCGCCTCGAACCTCTCGGGCGCCTGGCAGCTCCACCTCTGGGACCGTGCGGCCGGGACCCGGCGGCAGGCGACCGAGCACCCCACCGGCGCGGTCGCCGGGGCCCTGACGCCCGACGGCGAGCACCTGTGCTGGTTCGCCGACGACCGGGGCGACGAGATCGGCAGCTGGCTGCTGCAGCCGTTCGCGGGCGGCCCGGACCGGCCGATGGTGACCGACGTCCCGCCGGCGTGGAGCGGCGGGCTCGCCCTCGGTCCGGACGGCAGGGTCGCCCTCGGGCTCGCCTCCCGCGACGGCTTCGCGGTCCGCGCCGGCACCATCGGCGGCGCCACCCGCGAGCTGTACCGGCACGAGCAGACCGCGGGGGTCGCCGGGCTCAGCCGGGACGGGCGCGTCGTGTTCGTGGAGCACGCCGAGCACGGCGACAACCTGCACCCCGCCCTGCGGGCCTTCGACCACGGCGACGGCCGGGTGATCGCGGACCTGTGGGACGGGGAGGGCAACGGGCTGTACGTGGCGGACGTCTCGCCGGTCCCCGGGGACGGGCGGATCGCGGTCCTGCGCGAGCTGACCGGCCGCCTGCGCCCCGCCGTCTGGGACCCGGCGGCCGGCGCGGTCGCCGACGTGGCCGCCGACCTCCCCGGCGAGGTTGAGGTCGCGGGCTGGTGGCCGGACGCGGACGCGCTGCTGCTGGTCCACAACCACCTCGGCCGCGACGAGCTGTACCGGGCCGACCTCGGCAGCGGCGAGCTGCGCCGGCTGCCGCACCCGCCCGGGTCGGTCGGCGGCGCCGGCGTCCGGCCCGACGGGGAGGTCTGGTACCGCTGGTCGTCGGGCGCCGTCCCCCCGGTGATCCGCGCGCTGGGACGCGACGAGCCGGTGCTGGCGCTCCCCGGCGAGCCGGCGCCGCCCGGCGTCGCCTACCAGAGCTGGACCTTCGCCAACGAGCGCGGCCAGCAGGTGCACGGCTTCGTGGTCGAGCCGGACGCGCCCCGGCCGCACGCCACGGTGATGCTGGTCCACGGCGGGCCGCACGGGCAGGACGCCGACGCGTTCAGCCCTCAGGTCCAGGCGCTGGTGGACCACGGCTTCGCGGTCGGGCTGGTCAACTACCGCGGCTCCACCGGGTACGGCAAGGCGTGGCAGGACGCGCTCGAGGGCGACCCGGGCCGGCCCGAGGTCCACGACGTCGCCGCCGGGCGGGGCAGCCTGGTCGCGTCCGGGATCGCCGACCCCGCACGGGTCATGATCGCCGGCGCCTCGTGGGGCGGGTACGTCACGCTCCAGGCGATCGGGACGGTGCCGGACGGCTGGCGGGCCGCGGCCGCGGTCGTCCCCGTCGCCGACTACCCGGCCGCCTACGAGGACGAGAGCGAGGGCCTCCAGGCGCTGGACCGGTCCCTGTTCGGCGGCAGCCCGGCCGAGGTGCCCGAGCTGTACCGCGAGCGGTCCCCGATCACCCACGCCGCGCGGGTGCGGGCCCCGGTGCTGCTGATGGTCGGCGAGAACGACACCCGCTGCCCCCTGCGGCAGGTGCTCAACTACGCCGAGCGCCTGCGCGAGCTGGGCAAGGAGCTCGAGCTGGACCGCTTCGACGCCGGGCACGGGGCGCTGGTCACCGACGAGCGCGTCCGCCAGACCGAGGTCCTGCTCGCGTTCGCCGCCCGGCACGTCCCGGGCGTGGTCGCGCCGGACCTCTCGGGGGGCTTCACTCGGCGGTGAGCACCTCGGTGCCGCCGGCGGTCAGCGCGATCGTGTGCTCGAAGTGCGCCGAGCGCGAGCCGTCCGCGGTCGCCAGCGACCAGCCGTCGGGCCGCAGCTCGTAGTCGCCCCCGCCCTCGTTGAACATCGGCTCGATCGCCAGCACCAGCCCCTCGCGCAGGCGCAGGCCCCGGCCGGGCTTGCCGTCGTTGAGCACCTGGGGGTCCTCGTGCAGGGAGCGCCCGACGCCGTGCCCGCCGAAGTCCGGCACGACGCCGAAGCCGGCCTGGTGCGCGACGCTGCCGACCGCGTAGCTGATGTCGCTCAGCCGGTTGCCGCTGCGCGCCTGCTCGATCCCCGCGCGCAGTCCGCGCTCGGTGACCTCCAGCAGGTGGCGGGCGGCCTGGTCGATCTCGCCGACGCCGACGGTCACCGCCGCGTCGGCGTGGTAGCCCTCGACGATCGCGCCGCAGTCGATGGACAGCAGGTCGCCCTCGCGCAGCCGGTACCCGTCGGGGATGCCGTGGACGATCACGTCGTTGACCGACAGGCACAGCGTGCCGGGGAACGGCGTGGACGCGAAGTGCGGGTGGTAGCCGAGGAACGACGGCAGCGCGCCCTCGGCGCGGATGCGCTGCTCGCCGAGGCGGTCCAGGTCGCGCAGGGTCACGCCGGGCCGGATGGCGCCGCGCGCCGCGGCGAGCGTGCGCGCCACGACCCGTCCGGCGCGGCGCATGATCGCGATCTCGTCGGGCGACTTCAGAATGACCATCTGGCGTCCCTCGCGTGGCGTCCCCGGCGAAGGGTACCCGGACCGGACGTCACGTCCGGTACACCAGCACCCGGGTGCCGACCGCGAACCGGTCGGAGAACCGGTCCATCGTCGACAGGGTCATCCGGATGCAGCCGTGGCTGGCGGGAAACGGCGGCACCGACGGCGCGCCGTGGTAGGCGTACCCGCCCACGAAGTACGCGGGCCGGTACAGCAGTCCGAGGTCGCTCCTGCGCCAGCCGTCGAGCCGGCGCTGGATCCGGAACTCCCCGGTGGGGGTGACCGCCAGGCGCAGGTCGCCGTCGACCTCGTAGGTCCGGCCGCTGGCCGTCGAGGCGTCGATGATCGCGCTGACCCTGCCGCCGGAGACCAGGTAGGTCACCTGCCGGTCGAGGTCGGTCTCGACGTGGAAGTCGCGGCCGGGGTCGCGCGGCCGGGGTACCCGCGGCGCGCGCAGCGCCGCCAGCGTCCTCGGCCCGGCGATGCCGTCGCGGTCCAGCCCGTTGACCTTCTGGAAGCTGACGACCGCATGCCGGGTCTGCTCGTCGAACGTGCCGGTCGCGCGGGCGAGGTCGGCGTAGGCGAGCCGGATCAGGCTCGTCTGGAGCGCCCGCACGTCGCGGCCGCGGCTGCCGACGGTCAGGTTGCGCGGCTCGGGCCTGGGACGCGGCTGCACGGTCGTCGAGGTCGGCGGCACGGTGGTGGGGGCGGGGCTCCGGCCGGCGACGGGCGTGCCGCCGGAGGTCGTCGCGGTCCCGGCGGCGGCCTCGTCGCGGTCCCCGGCGCGCGCCCGCAGCTCGACGACCGCGCCCGTGAGGATCACCAGCACGAAGACCACCGCGCCCGCGGTCACCGCGTGTCGGCCGGGCGGACGCTGCGGATCTCCCCCCGCCGCCGCTGACGGTGACGGTGACGGTTCCATCACCCGGGCTCCCTGGGGTCGGAATGGTCGGGGGATCGGAATGGTCGGGATGGCTGCGGCCGCCCGCCGTGCGGCCACAGGCGGACAGCATCCCCCACGCAGCGTGGGACGGCAACGCCAGGGCACCTTGCGCCCGCGCGGCGGAACCGGCCGGCGCCCCGGCCCGTCAGCGGACCGGGACGACCGCGCGGGCGACGCTGCCGTGCCCGTCGCGCGCGGTCAGCGAGAACTCGCCCCCGAGCTGGTCGGCGATCAGCGCCTTGACCAGCGGGAGCCCGAGCCCGTCGCGCTCGCGCTCGGCCGGCGGCGGCGGGACGCCGCCGCCGTCGTCGGTCACCTCCAGGACCAGCGGCCGGCCGTTCCCGCCGCGCAGCGTGACGTTGACCGTCCCCGGCCCCTCCCCGAGCCCGTGCTGCACCGCGTTCTGCACCAGCTCGTTCAGGACCACTGCGACCGGGGTCGCGACCGCCGCGTTCACCCGCACGGAGTCGGCCACGAGCTGGATCCTGACGTCCTCGCGCGCGAGCGAGCCCTCGAGCATGCGCACCACCCGCCGGGCGACGTCGCGCATGTCCGCCGCGCCCTCCAGCTCCTCGGTGAGGGTCTCGTGGACCAGTGCGATCGCGGCGATGCGCCGGACCGACTCCTCCAGCGCGGCGGCCGCCTGCGGCTGGTCGCTCATGCGCCGCGCCTGGAGCCTGAGCAGCGACGCGACCGTCTGGAGGTTGTTCTTCACCCGGTGGTGGACCTCGCGGATGGTCGCCTCGCGCAGCGAGATCAGCCGGTCCTTGCGGCGCAGATCGGTCACCTCGCGCGACAGCACCAGCGAGCGCGACCAGCCGCCGTCCCACAGCAGCGGGACCACCCGCAGGTCGATCACCACGCCGCTCTCCTCGTCGATCTCGTACTCGACCGGGCGGCGGGTGGCGGTGGCCTCCGCGGCGAGCACGCGCACCGGCTCCGGCGCGGGCCGCCCGGGCGTGAGCGCGCTGGTCCCGATGCGGCGGAACGCCGAGTTCGCGTTCGGGCTGGAGAACTGGATCATGCCGAGCGCGTCGACGACCATCAGGCCGTCGCCCACCCGCGGGGAGCTGATCAGGTCGTTGGCCGCCGAGAACGGGAACTTGCCCAGCTCGAGCATGTGCAGCAGCGCGTCGGCGCACTCCAGGTAGGCGGACTCGAACCGGCCGATCGCCCGGTCGGGCAGGTCGGCGGCCTCGATGGAGAGCACCGCGACGACGTCGCCGCGCTGGCGGACGGGGACCGCCTCGACCCGGACCGGCTCGGCGTCGATGAAGGCCGGCTCGCTGTGCGGGCGCCGCCGGGCCTCGCGCCAGGCGCGCTCCACCCAGGGGTGCCACTGGGCGTCGACGACCCGGCCGACCATGTCCTCGGGGTACAGGGTCCGGGCGGTGTAGGGGCGCTGCTGCGCGATGACCCGGAACCGCTCCGGCTCGCCCTCCAGGGGCGCCACCAGCAGCAGGTCGCTGAAGGAGAGATCGGCGATCAGCCGCCAGGTGGTCGTCAGGCGGTGCAGGTGCTCGGTGGCCTCCGCGTCCAGCCGACGGTAGGTCGGCGTGGTCACGTCGTCTCCTTGGTCCCGCTGGTCCGGCGCGCCGCACCCCGCGCCGCACCCAGCGAACGGCGTACGGTCGACACAATCCTACGGCAGCGCCGGCACGTGCCGGGATCCCCCGGTCGGCGCGGCCCGGCGGTACCGTCCGTGCAGGTCGTCCACGTGTGTATGGTTCTGCGTGTGGACAGCCGGCCTGTCCCGCCCGATCCTTAGCACGCGGGCGCGGTCCGCGCGCCCGACGGCCCGAGCCCAGGGCGGGTCCGCGCGCCTCCTCGCGGGGGGGCACCGCCGCCAGGCGGCATCGCGGACACCCCCCGAGTCAGCAACCGACCGGTCCGGAGTCGAGGAGAGCACATGGCGCGCCTGGTCGTCGCCGAGGACGAGGTCCTGATCCGCGCCGACATCGTCGAGAGCCTCCAGGAAGGCGGCCACACGGTCGTCGGTGAGACCGGCGACGGTGAGCGGGCGGTGGAGCTGGTGCGCGAGCTCCAGCCGGACCTCGTGGTCATGGACCTGAAGATGCCGAAGATGGACGGGATCGCCGCCGCCCGCCAGATCACCGAGGAGGGCGACGCCGCGGTCCTGGTCCTCACCGCCTTCAGCGACAAGCAGCTGGTCGAGGACGCCGCCGACGCCGGCACGATCGGCTACCTGGTCAAGCCGTTCCAGCCGCCGCAGCTCCTGGCCGCGGTCGAGGTCGCGCTCGCCCGCGCGGCCGAGCGGCGCGAGCTGGAGGCGCAGGTCGACGACCTGGAGGCCAAGCTCGCCGCGCGCAAGATCATCGAGCGCGCCAAGGGCCAGCTCATGGAGCAGTTCGGCCTGACCGAGAACGAGGCGTACACGCGCATGCGCCGCACCGCCATGGACCGCCAGGTGCCGCTGGTGGAGGTCGCGCGCAGGGTCCTGGAGGTCCAGCAGTCCCGGCCGCAGGGCGGCTGACCCCGGCCGCGCCCGGCCCGGCCGGTGCGAGCGAAATTCGCCCGTGCCGGCGAGAATGGCGGGCATGGCCACCATCCTGCGCACGCGGTCCCGTCGCCGGACCACTCTGACCACCCTCGCCGCCGCCCTCGCCCTGCTCCTGGGCGCCTGCGACCGGGGCGCGCCGGACTCGCAGTCCGCGCCGGCCGGCACGCAGGCGCCGGTGTCGCCGGCCCCGCCCACCGCGGGCGCCGCGGACGGCGCGCCGCGGACCGCCAGCCAGCGGGACTTCGACCGCGCCGTCGCCACGGTCAAGCTGGAGCAGGTCGCGCAGCTCGACCAGCCGCTGGCGATGGCGGCGCCCAAGGGCGACGACGCGCTCTACGTGGCCGAGCAGGCGGGCCGGGTCCGGCTGCTCCGCGACGGTCAGCTCCAGGCCGCGCCGGTCCTGGACGTCAGCGACGAGGTGCACGCCGGCGGCGAGCAGGGGCTGCTCGGGATCGCGGTCTCCCCCGACCGCCGGTACCTGTACGTCAACCTCACCAACCGCGACCAGAACACCAGCGTCCGCGAGTACCGGCTGCACGGCGACCAGGCCGACCGGGGCAGCATGCGCGAGCTGCTGCAGATCGAGGACTTCGCGCCCAACCACAACGGCGGCGAGCTGGTGTTCGGCCCCGACGGCGAGCTGTACACCGGCGCCGGCGACGGCGGCGGGGCCGGCGACCCGCACGAGAACGGCCAGAAGCTGGACACCCTGCTCGGCAAGATCCTGCGCATCTCGCCCCGGCCCGACGGCGACCGCCCCTACGGCATCCCCGCGGACAACCCCTTCGTCGGCCGCGCCGGCGCGCGCCCGGAGATCTGGGCGTACGGGCTGCGCAACCCCTGGCGGTTCTCGATCGACCCGGCGACCGGCGACATGTGGATCGGGGACGTCGGCCAGAACGCCTGGGAGGAGATCAGCGTCCTGCCCGGCGGCAGCGGCGGCGGCCAGAACTTCGGCTGGGACGACCGCGAGGGGGGCCACGAGTTCGAGGGCGACAAGCCCCCGGGCGCGATCGACCCGGTGCTGGAGTACGGCCACGGCGACGGCTGCACGGTGATCGGCGGCGAGGTCTACCGCGGCCGGGCCATCCCCGGGCTCCAGGGCGCCTACCTGTACGGCGACTACTGCACCGGCTGGATCCGGGCGGTCCGCACGGTCGGCGGCAGGCCCGACGGGCCGGACCGTCAGCTCGAGCTGGTCGTGCCCGACCTGTCCTCCTTCGGGGTCGACCAGCAGGGCGAGCTGTACGCGCTGTCGCTCACCGGCGGGGTCTACCGCCTGGTCTCCACCCAGGCATGACGACCTGGCCCGACCTGCCGCCGGGGTCCCGGGCCCGTCCCAGCCGCACCTCCTCGGCGCGCCTGCGCCTGCTGCAGGCGCCCGCGGAGGCGCGCGTGGTCGCCCTCCCGGGGGCCCGCCTGGAGCTCGCCGACGCGCTCGAGCGCTACCAGGCGTGGCCGCCGCCGGTGGTGATCGTGGCCGACGGGCCCTACGGGGTCGCGGGCTACCCGGGCGACCCGCGCAGCCCCGCCGACCTGGCCGGCTGGTACGAGCCGCACGTCGCCCGCTGGGCCGCCCGCGCGCAGCCGGCGACCACCCTGTGGCTGTGGTGCACCGAGGTCGGCTGGGCGGGCGTCCACCCGGTGCTGGACCGCCACGGCTGGGAGTACCGCGCGCTGCACGTCTGGGACAAGGGCATCGCCCACGTCGCCGGCAACGTCAACGGCGCCACCATCCGCGGCTACCCCATCGTCACCGAGGTGTGCGCGCAGTACACCCGCCGGGTGCTGCTGCGCGTGCCCGACGGCCGCCTGCTGCCGATGCGGCGGTGGCTGCGCGAGGAGTGGCGCCGGTCGGGCCTGCCGCTGCGCCGGGCGAACGACGCCTGCGGGGTCCGCGACGCGGCCACCCGCAAGTACTTCGCCCAGGACCAGGTCTGGTACTTCCCGCCGCCGGAGATGCTGGAGCGGCTGGCGCGCTACGCGGCCCGGCACGGGGCGCCGACCAGCTGGCCCTACTTCAGCCTCGACGGGCGCACCCCGGTGACCGCCGAGCGCTGGACGGGGATGCGCGCGAAGTGGCACCACGCCCACGGGGTCACCAACGTCTGGCGCCACGGCGCGGTGCGCGGTGCCGAGCGGGTCCGCGGCGCCGGCGCGCGCGTGCTGCACGCCAACCAGAAGCCGCTGGCGCTCATGGAGCGGATCGTGACCGCCTCCAGCGACCCCGGCGACGTCGTCTGGGAGCCGTTCGCGGGCCTGGCCAGCGCGACGATCGCCGCGGCGCGGACCGGCCGCGACGCCTACGCGGCCGAGATCGACCCGCGCTGCTGGGCGGTGGCGGCGCGCCGGCTGGAGCAGGCCCTGGGCGGCAGCGCCCGCACCCGCTGAGCGCGCTCAGGCGGCGTCGAGCGCGAGCAGCGCGGCGCCGATCGCCCCGGCGAGATCGCCGAGCGCGGCGGGGACCACCCGCAGCGTCGCCGGCCGGACGAACAGGTTGGGCAGCGCGGCGTCGCGGACGCGGTCGGCGAAGGGGCCGCCGAGCTTCTCGGTCAGCCCGCCGCCGAGGACCACCAGGTCCAGGTCCAGCAGGTTGACCGCCGAGGCGATCCCGGCGCCGAGCGCGGCGACCGCGCCGTCGACCAGCTCGTGGGTGAGCGCGTCGCCCTGCTCCAGCGCCGCCGCGATCACGCCGCTGGTGATGCGCCGGTCCGGGTCCTGCAGCGGCAGCGAGGTCGGGCGGCCCGCGGCGGCCGCGGCGCGCGCCTTGCGCTCCATCGCGACCCGTCCGGCGTACGCCTCCAGGCAGCCGCGCCGGCCGCAGGGGCACTCGTCCCCGCCTCGCACCACGACCATGTGGCCGACCTCACCGGCGGCGCCGTGCGCACCGCGGCGCACGCGCCCGCCGAGCACCACGCCGCCGCCGACCCCGGAGCCGGCGAACACGGCCAGCAGGTCCTCGACCCCGCGGCCGGCGCCCTGGCGCTGCTCGCCGAGCGCCCCGGCGTTGACGTCGTTGTCGGCCACGACCCTGCGCACGCCCAGCTCCTCGGCGACCAGGCCGGCCAGCGGGACCGGCGCGCCGAAGCCGGGCAGGTTCGCGGCGCCGGACACGGTGCCGTCGCGCGTGACCCGCCCCGGCGCGCCGATCCCGACGCCGGCGAGCGCGTCCAGGGCCACGCCCGCCTCGTCCGCGGCGCGGCCGGCCGCCTCGGCGATCGCGTCCACGACCGCGCCGACGTCGCCGGTGCCGGGCGTCCTGGCGCGCGCCCGTCCCAGCACTTCGCCGCTGCCGGCGAGTGTGACAGCCTGTACCTTGGTGCCGCCGAGGTCGACCCCGACCGCCGATCTCATGGGCGCATGCTCCCCGCCGCCCGGGCGGGAGTCAACGCGCCGCCGGTCATGGTGGGTGGCCGGCGACCCCGAGGGACCACGCACCTGAACCCGAAGGCTCGCATGCCCCCAGGAGGCGACATGTCATCCGACCCGAACACGGCGACCGAGGCGGGATCCGGCCTGACCGAGATGGCGGCCCGGGCGGTCGACGTGGTCAAGGTGTACGGCTCCGGCCCGACCGAGGTGCGGGCGCTCGACGGCGTCTCCGTCGAGTTCCCCAAGGGCCGCTTCAGCGCGATCATGGGCCCCTCCGGCTCGGGCAAGTCCACACTCATGCACTGCCTGGCCGGGCTCGACCGGATCAGCTCCGGCCGGATCTGGATCGGCGACGTCGACCTGTCCACGCTCGGCGAGCGGCAGCTCACCCGCCTGCGGCGCGACCAGGTCGGGTTCGTGTTCCAGACCTTCAACCTGCTGCCCACGCTGTCGGCCGCGGAGAACATCGAGCTGCCGCTGGCGATCGCCAGGCGCAAACCGGACCGGGCCTGGCTGGACCGGGTGGTCGACACCGTGGGCCTGCGCGACCGGCTGCGCCACCGGCCCGCGGAGCTGTCAGGCGGGCAGCAGCAGCGGGTCGCGGCGGCGCGGGCGCTGGCCAGCAAGCCGGAGATCATCTTCGCCGACGAGCCCACCGGCAACCTCGACTCGCACTCCAGCGCGGAGCTGCTGCAGTTCATGCGCCGCAGCGTGGACGAGTTCGGCCAGACGATCGTGATGGTCACCCACGACCCCAACGCCGCCGCCCACGCCGACCGGGTGCTGTTCCTCACCGACGGGCGCATCGTCGACGAGATGGCCGGCCCGACCGCCGAGGGCGTGCTGGACCGCATGAAGGCGCTGGGGGCCTGACCGCGATGCTCAGAGCGACCCTGAAGAGCCTGGCCGCGCACAAGCTGCGCATGGCCATGACCGCCCTGGCGATCGTGCTCGGCGTGAGCTTCGTCGCCGGCACGTACGTGCTCACCGACACCATGAACAGCGTCTTCGACGACCTGTTCGCCACCACCACCAAGGGCGTGGACGTCGACGTCCGCACCCGGGCGACCTTCGAGCAGACCCAGGGGCCCGAGGTCCGCGAGCCGGTCCCCGCGGCGCTCCTGGAGCGCGTCCGGCAGGTCGACGGCGTCCAGGCCGCGCAGGGCAGCGTGAGCGGCTACGCGCAGATCGTCGACAAGGCCGGCAAGCCGGTGGCGCCCATGGGCCCGCCGACGCTCGGCCAGTCGTTCGGCCCGGTCGCCGACCTCAACGGCGGCGCCCAGCTCCGCCCCGGCGGGCGGCTGCCGGCCGGTCCCGACCAGGTGGTGATGGACGCGCGCACCGCCGACAAGTCCGGCTTCCGGGTCGGCGACCGGGTGCGGATCCTGTTCGAGGGCCCGCCACGCACGTTCACGCTCGTCGGCGTGGTCACCTTCGGCGACGTCGACAACCTCGGCGGCGCCACGCTCGCCGGCTTCGACATCCCGACCGCGCAGGAGGTCCTCAACCGCAGGGGCAGCTTCGACGAGATCCAGGTCGTCGCCGCCGAGGGGGTCGGCAGCGCCGAGCTGCGCGACCGGATCCAGGCGCAGGTCGGCTCCAGGTACGAGGTGCTCACCGGCCAGCAGCTCGCCGAGGACACCGCCAAGTCGATCCAGCGCAACCTGTCGTTCTTCACCACCGCGCTGCTGGTGTTCGCGGGGGTCGCGTTGTTCGTCGGCGCGTTCCTGATCTACAACACGTTCTCGATCGTGGTGGCCCAGCGCACCCGGGAGCTGGCCCTGCTGCGCTGCATGGGCGCCAGCCGCCGCCAGGTGCTCACCTCGGTCCTGACCGAGTCGCTCGTGGTCGCCGTGCTCGCCTCGGTCCTCGGCATCGGCGTGGGGATCCTGCTCGCGATCGGCCTGCGCGGCCTGTTCGGCGCGCTCGGCATCGACCTGCCCGGCGGCGGCGTCACGCTGCTGCCGCGCACGATCGTCGTCTCGCTCGTGGTCGGCCTGCTGGTGACCCTGGTCGCCTCGCTGGTCCCGGCGCTCAAGGCGACCCGCGTGGCGCCGATCGCCGCGCTGCGCGAGCAGCTCGTGGGCGAGCGTGGCACGCTGCGGCCCGGCCGGGTCATCGGCGGCGGCGTGATCCTGGCCGGCGGGTTCGCGGCGCTGCTGGCGGGGCTGTTCGCCAAGGTCTCCAACGAGCTGTCGCTGGTCGGGCTCGGCGCGGCGCTGATCCTGCTCGGGGTGGGGGTGCTCAGCCCGCTGATCGCGCGCCCGCTGTCGGGCGCGCTGGGCTGGCCGATGGCGCGGCTGCGCAACCTGCCCGGCCGGCTCGCCCGCGCGAACGCGATGCGCAACCCGCGCCGGACCGCGGCGACCGCGGCGGCGCTGATGATCGGGCTGGCCCTGGTGTCGTTCGTGGCGATCCTCGGCCGCTCGCTCAAGGCGTCCACCGACCAGGTGCTCGACCGGACCGTGTCCGCCGACTACCAGATCTCCTCCAGCTCGTTCCAGCCGTTCAGCGCCGAGCTGGCCAAGCGCCTGCGCGAGCAGCCGGAGCTGGCCACGGTCTCGTCGGTGCGCCAGGGCCCGTTCAAGCTGAACGGCCAGAGCCGCACCCTGTTCGCCGTCGACCCGGTGGCCATGGAGCAGCTCGTCGACGTCGACGTGCGCTCGGGCAGCCTGCGCGACATGGCCGCCGGCGGGGTGGCCGTCTACAAGGACGTCGTCGCCGACAACGGCTGGCGGCTGGGCCAGACGATCCCGATGGAGTTCCCGCGCGGCGGGGTGCGCCAGGTGCCGATCAAGGCGATCTACGCCGACAAGACCCTGATCAGCACCGACTACCTGCTGTCGCTGGCCGACTACCAGACCGCCTACCCTGACCAGCAGGACGTGTTCGTGCTGGTGAAGGCGGCGCCGGGGGTGTCCCCGCAGGCGTCACGGGCGGCCGTGGACCGGGCTGCCGCGGACTTCCCCAACGTCAAGGTGCAGGATCAGGCCGAGTACAAGAAGAGCGTCTCCGACCAGGTCAACCAGCTGCTCACGATGATCTACGTCCTGCTCGGCCTGGCGATCGTGATCGCCGTCGTCGGCATCGTGAACACGCTGGCCCTGTCGATCTACGAGCGCGTCCGCGAGCTGGGCCTGCTGCGCGCGGTCGGCATGGAGCGTGCGCAGGTGCGCTCCATGGTCCGCTGGGAGGCGGTGATCATGGCGGTCGCCGGGGCCGTGCTCGGGCTGGTCATCGGCACGTTCTTCGGCTGGGCGGTGGTGCGCGCGCTGCGCGACGTCGGCACCACCGTGTTCCAGGTGCCCGTCGGCCAGCTCCTGCTGTTCGTGCTGCTGGCCGCGCTCGCGGGCGTCGCCGCCGCGGTCCTGCCGGGCCGGCGGGCCTCGCGGATCGACGTGCTGCGGGCGCTGGCCGCCGAGTGACGCTGCCCGGGGCTCCGTCGCGTGCGACGATCCACCCCGCGATGGAGCCCACGGACAGCGCCGCGGCGCGCCGCGAGTACCGCCGCGGCGGCCTCACCGAGGCCGCCGCGGACCCTGACCCGATCCGCCAGTTCGCCGCCTGGTTCGCCGAGGCGGACGGTGCCGGCATGATCGAGCCGAACGCGATGGCGCTCGCCACCGCCACGCCCGACGGGCGCCCCTCGGCCCGGATGGTCCTGCTCAAGCAGTTCGACGAGCGCGGGTTCGTGTTCTACAGCAACTATCGCTCCCGCAAGGGCGCGGAGCTGGCCGCCAACCCGCGTGCGGCCCTGTGCCTGTGGTGGCCGCCGCTGGAGCGGCAGGTCCGCGTGGAGGGCACGGTCGAGCGGCTCGGCGCCGCCGAGTCGCGCGCCTACTTCGACAGCCGCCCGCGCGGCAGCCGGCTGGGCGCGCTCGCGTCGCCGCAGAGCGAGGTCATCGCCTCCCGGGAGCTGCTGGAGCGGCGGTTCGCCGAGCTGGACGCCGCCCACCCCGGCGACGTGCCGCCGCCCGAGGAGTGGGGCGGCCTGCGGGTGGTCCCCGACACGATCGAGTTCTGGCAGGGCCGGCCCGACCGCCTCCACGACCGGCTGCGCTACCGCCTGGAGCAGGGCGCCTGGACCCGCGAGCGCCTCGCCCCCTGACGGCGCGCTCAGGGAGTCAGCAGGTAGAAGCGCCAGAAGTCGACGTCGAGCGGGAGCACCTCGAACCCGGTCAG
The DNA here is from genome assembly GCA_035263405.1 of Actinomycetes bacterium. GTDB lineage: Bacteria > Actinomycetota > CALGFH01 > CALGFH01 > CALGFH01 > DATFRI01. The sequence goes on from DATFRI010000003.1 coordinate 34,818, forward strand.
CCCGGCCTCGCGGGCGTGGGCCCGCAGCACCGGGGGGCGCAGCACCGCGCCGGTCGCCGCGGAGCGCGGGTCGCCCATCGCGCCCGGCAGGCAGGACACCACGCTCCAGCCGTACGCGAGCCGCTCCTGCACCGAGGTCACCGGCGCGGCGAACTCGTCTCCGACCGGCTCGTCGGCGACCAGCACGCAGCCTCCGGACGCCAGCATCGCGCGCGCCGCGCGCAGCGCGTCGACCGGGCGGGCCAGGTCGTGCAGCGCCTCGAAGACGGTGACCACGTCGTAGCGGCCGGCCAGGCCGGGGTCCGAGGCGTCGGTGACCGAGAAGGCCACCCGCTCCGACACGCCCGCCTCGGCGGCGTTGCGGCGGGCGGCGGCGATGACGTCGGCGTCCAGGTCGAAGCCGTCGACCAGGATCGCCGGGTACGCCCGGGCCATGGCGATGCTCGACCAGCCGGTGCCGCAGGCGACGTCGGCCACGCGGGCCCGCGGCTCGGCGCGCAGCCGCCGGTCGATCGCGGGGATCGCCGGCAGCCACCGTTCCCCCAGCAGGTTGACGAACAGCGGGCGGTTGAACTCCGCCCGGCCCTCCGGCTCCCAGGCCAGCGGCGGCGGCGCCGCGCCGCTGCGGAACGCCTCGACGAGCTGCGGCAGCGGCCGTGCGGCGCGGACCAGCTCGACGCCCTTGTGCGCCTGGTAGCGGACGTCGTCCGGGTCGGCGAGGACGGGGACGTGCGCGGGCGGCAGCCGGTAGGCGCGCTCCCGCGGACCGGCGCCGGGGTCGTCGACCTCCAGCAGGCCGCTGGCCGCGTGGTGCTCCAGCCATTCCCGGACGTAGCGCTCGGCGGTGCCGGTGCGCGCGGCCAGCCCGGTGGAGGTGGTGGCGCCGCCCTCGGCGAGCGCCCGGTACAGGCCGAGCCGCTCCCCGAGGTAGACCGTGTACAGCTCGAGCGCCCCGACGGCGTCGAGGAGGAGCCGTTCGCCCAACGCCTCCACCGGGTCCGGCCGCCCGGCGGCCGGGTCGCTCGCGCCCTCCATGGCGACGCATGGTACGCACGCGCGCCGGGTCGCGGAAGGCCGCGGTGCGCGCCCGGTCCGCCCGGGGACCGCACGTCCGCGCACGTCGAGGTTCCCTTCCCGTAGCTCGGGACTTGCCGTACCGTGGAACACTGCCTGCAGGAACCTCGTCAGGCGAAGCTCTCGGATCGGGCGGCCGGTCCGCTCGACCGGGACCACCAGCCGGGGTCGGCCGGGATCGGATCGGCGGTCCGGCCGGCGGGGGACAGGGATGTCGGATCAGCGCGACGTCGTCAAGCGCCACGCCAGGCGCCTCGCCGTGACGGTCGCCGGCGCCGTGGTCATCTTCGTGGGCGCGCTGCTGCTGGTGCTCCCGGGCCCCGGGCTGCTCGTGATCGTGGCCGGCCTGGCGATCCTGGCGACCGAGTACCGCTGGGCCAGGCGACTGCTGGCGCGCGCCCGCGAGACCACCCGCCGCACGATCGACCGGGCGCGAGCGCGCCCCTCCGGCCGGCAGCGCGTCACGCCGCCGCCGGGCTCCGACGACCGGGACGCTGCCGCCTGACCCTCCCCCCGCGGCGGGTCAGCGGTACAGGTCCTCGACGGTGACCAGGCGGGCCTCCTGCCTGCGGACGCCGTCGATGCCGAGGCGCGCGAACAGGGCCAGCGGCACCTCCCCCCCGTCCCCGCCGGGCAGCAGCCGCAGCGCCTGGCGCAGCCGGACCAGCGCGCCGCGGTCCAGGGGCCGGTCCCAGCTCGCCTCCCCCGCGAGCGTGACGCGCCGGTCGCCGAGCGCGACCACGCCGATCCCGGTGCGGCCGTCGGCGCTCCACCACGAGCCCACGCGGGTGACGCCGTCGAGCCTGCCCGCGACCGCGAGGTTGCGGACGTGGTCGCGCGCCAGCTCCTCGAACACCGGGCCCATGTGGCCGTCCAGGCGCGGCAGCACCAGGGTCCGCACGACCTGCGGGCCGAGGCCGCGCTCGATCTCGCCGCGGTGGGGGTAGACGAACCGGAACCAGAACGCCAGGAAGTTGTCGCCGATGCGGTGGGTGCGCCGCCGGGTCGCGCCCAGCTCCTCGGTGACCGGGGCGCGCCGCTCCACCAGCCGGACCGACGCCAGCCGCTCCAGGCCGCGCGTGGGGTCCATCCTGGCCACGTCGCGGATGCCGGAGAACTTGGCGTGCCCCTCGGCGATCGCCGCCATCAGCCGGAAGTACCCCGCCGCCTCGGGCAGCTCGGTGCGCAGCAGCAGCTCGCCCTCGTTGAGCAGCGGCGCGCTCGCGTCGCCGAACAGCCGCACCAGGTTGGCCTCGACCGGCTCGTCCGCGTCCCACAGCCGCAGGTACAGCGGCATCCCCCCGAGCACCCCGTAGACCAGCGCCTGGTCGGCCGGCGCGAGCCCCGGGTGGAAGCCGGCCGCGTCCCGGAACGAGAACGGGTGCACCTGCAGCCGCGTGGTGAAGCGGCCGAACAGCGGCGCGTGCGCGGCGCCCAGGCCCTCCAGCACGCCCGTCGCGGACCCGCACAGCACCAGGCGCAGCCGGCTGGCCCGGCCGCTGCGGTCCCAGAACCGCTGCACGATCGAGGGCAGCGACGGGTTGGACTCCATCAGGTAGGAGAACTCGTCCAGGACGACCAGGAGCGGCTGGGCCTGCGCGGCCGCGGCGAGGTAGTGCAGGGCCTCGTCCCAGGTGCGGAACGGCCCGCCGGCGAGCACGTCCCGCGGTCCGGGGTCCAGCACCGCGCGGACGCGCTCGCTGAACGCCGTCAGCTCCACCTCGGGCGACTGCTCGGTGGCCGTGTAGAAGACCGAGCGGCGGCCCTCGGCGAAGTGCGCGAGCAGGTAGGACTTGCCGGTGCGCCGGCGCCCCCACACCAGGGCGAGCTGGCCGTCGCGCGCCGACCACATCCGTTCGAGCGCGCGCAGCTCCGCCGTCCGGTCGAGGAAGTAGCTCGGCATGTCGCATGTATACCACGTCGCCGACGCGCCACGTCGGCGACGTGGGCGCCGGTTCCGTGCCCGGCCGGGCGGCTCAGCGCCGGGCGCCGGGATCCTGCAGGCCGAACACGACCCGGGCGCGGTCGACCAGCCGCGCGGCCTCCTCCGGCATGAGCGTCGCCGGTGGCCGGCTGACCACCGCGGCCAGGTAGTCGGGCGCGACCACCCGCACCCCCGGTCGGGCGACCGCCTCGATCGCCGGCAGCTTGGTGCCGTGGACGACCAGCACCGGGTTGACCCCCCCGCCCTCGTCGCCGAACAGGTTGGCCAGCTGCTCGGCCTCCCACCAGGCGACGCGCACGGTCTGCTCGGCGGGCCGGCGGCCGCGCCACAGGCGCCCCTCGGCGTCGACCACCGTGCGCCGGTGCCAGTTCTTGGAGTCGATCATCCACACCCCGGTCGGCCCGATCACCAGGTGGTCGACGTTGACCTTGCCGCCCGGCAGGGTGAGGTCGTGGAAGATCGTGAAGCCGTGCCGCCGCAGCGGGGCGAGCAGCCGGGCGGTCCGGCGCTCGCCCTTGGCCCCGTGGCGCCAGGCCACCACGTGACCGGGCGGCCGCACGGCGCGCCATGCGAGCCCGGCCCCGGCCACCAGGATCGCCAGCGCGAGCAGCCGCAGCACCTGGTAGACGAGCCCGGCGACCACGACGGTGGCGACCACGACCATGATCAGCCGCGGGATCGCCACCAGCAGGTGGTTGCGCAGCAGGCGCCGGTACTCGGCCATGGCGCTGGCTCCGGCCACCCCGCCGGCGGTCGCGGCCATGCTCGACCGCCGCTCGCGCAGCGCCTGGTCGATCGCGCCGCTGGGCCGGGTGGCCAGCGAGCCGCGCGGCCGCAGGTCGTCGTCGTCCTCGACCAGGCCGTAGGACTCGCCGGAGAGGGCGTAGCTGCCGCTGCCCGACGGCGCTTCGGGGGCCGCGTCGTGGCCGTCGCGCTCCAGCTCGGCCCAGACCTCGTCGGGGATCTCGGCCCAGCCGCTGATGGCGTTGCGCAGCGCGTAGACGCTCGGCAGCTCGTGGGGCCGCCCGCCGAGGCGCAGCGGCAGGCCCTCCCTGGCCCCGTCGCTGCCGCGGTCCTCGATGCGGCCGTAGTACGTCTGGAGCTGGTCGTCCCAGCCGACCGTGACCACGTGGGGACAATCGTCCCGGTCTGCCTGTTCCTGCGAGCAGTGGGCGCACGTGATCTGATACCGGGTCATCGCCATGGCGTCGTCGTCTCGATCGAGGAAAAAAACAGATTCGTCACATTAGGTACCGGTCAGGAAGGCTCGTCAACCGCGTCCCCTGCGCTCGCTCGGCCCGTAACCCGACATCCGCAAGCGTAATCGCTCCGCGCCGCCCGCGGCGCCCCGGCGCGCCCGCCGGCCGCCGCCGAGGTGGTCGGATCGCCGCTGGTTGCGGCCGTGCCCACTCGGGAATCCCCGAAGTCGGATACGATTCCTTTGTCCCCCGGGTCCCTCCACTCCCTCCCGGTCCGCGAAGATGACAGCTCGAACGCCGCCACCTGACCCCCCGCCGCAGGCCGCTCATCCCTATAGGAAGGGTGCGAGCTCATGAATTACGACCCTCCAACGCCGGGGCGGCGCGAGGACGTGAACGGGCACGCGGACCTCGGGCAGTACCAGCCGGCCGAGCCCGGCGCGCGCGCCGAGCGGCTGGCGCGGGAATGGCACGAGTGGCAGCAGGGCGGGGACCAGGCCGACTGGCAGCCGGCGGGCGGGGAGCCGCAGCGCCAGCCCTGGCCGCCCTCCTCCCACTGGGAGGAGCAGGCCCACCCCGAGCCGCCGGGCCGGGAGCCCGGCGACCAGCCCGAGCGGCCAGGGGCCGCCGGGTACCCGCCGCCCGCGCAGGCGGCGCCCGATCCGTGGGGGTTGGCGGAGCAGCCGCGTGTGGGTGGGGTGGAGCCTGCGGGTGGGGGGTCGTGGGCGCCGCCGGAGCAGTCGGGGGGGTATGGGGACTGGTCGGCGCCGGTCGCGCCGGGGCCGGCTGCGCCGGCGCCGGGGTCGCCTGGGCCGGTGGAGCCGGATCCGTGGGGGTTGGCGGAGCAGCCGCGTGTGGGTGGGGTGGAGCCTGCGGGTGGGGGGTCGTGGGCGCCGCCGGAGCAGCCCGGCCGCGGGGAGCGCTTCGCCCCGCCGTCGCCGGCCGAGCCCGACGCGCTCGCACGCGGCGACTGGCACGACGCCGGGGCGCTGCCCAGCCGGGCGCAGCGGTTCGCGCAGCCGCCGCCCGCGGGCGCCGACCCGTGGGCGCCGCCGCAGGCGCCGCCGGAGCGCTGGGAGTCGCCGCCCGCCGAGCGCCCGCCGCCCGACCCGTGGAGCCAGCAGGGCCAGCAGGAGCAGCTCGATCCCTGGCGGCCGCTGCGGCCGCGGGACGAGCCGGCGCGGGACGCCGCCTGGCCGGGCGCGGGCGCGCCGGACGAGGCGGACCCGTGGGCGCAGGAGCGCGCAGCCGCGAGCCAGGCGGCGCAGCCCGGCCCCTGGGCCGCGGCACCGGAGGGGGCCGCCGCCGACGCCGGCCGGTCGGGACGCTGGCAGATGGACGCGCAGGCCCGCCGCGAGCAGCCCGGGATGGCCGCCGCGGGGGTCGACGGCCCGGCTGCGCCGCCGGGGACGCCGCCCGGCACCGACCTGCGCAACGGTTCGGTGCCACCGCCCGCCAAGGAGGCCGACCCCTGGGCCGCGCCGCCGCAGGGCCAGTGGTCGTCCAGGCAGCAGGCCGCCGCCCCGCCGCCGGCCGCGACCTCGGCCCCGACCCGGCAGCGTCCGGCCCAGCAGCCCGAGCAGCCCGAGCGCCCGGCCCCCCGGCAGCCGGACGCGCAGCCCGGCGCGCGCGAGCCGTGGGCCGCGGCGCCCGCGGGCGAGGCGGAGGTGGATCCATGGGCGCAGGACCAGGGCGGCTGGGCCCTCCCGGAGGACAGGCCGCGCTCGCGGGTGGGCAAGGCCGTGTGGGTCGCGATCGGCGTGGTCGTGCTGGTGGCCGCGGTCGTGCTCGGGGTGTCGCTGGCCCGCGGCAACAAGCGGCCCACGGAGAACGTGGCCCAACCGTCGGCCACCCGCCCGGCCCCGACGAAGACGACCGCGGCAGGCAAGGCCGGTCAGGCGGGCAAGGGCACCCTGGCCTTCACCTTCACCACCCCGGCGAGCTGGCACGACTCGACCGCCGAGGCGCGCGCGAACCTCACCGTGAACGGCCGGGTCGAGAAGGCCATCGCCGGCGCGTCCAGCCTGGTGCCGAGCACGATCGTCATCACCAGCAGCACCAACACCAGCGGCCTGCCGACCGAGTCGGCCGAGCCCTCCTCCGAGGACCTCGGCACCCTGCTCAAGAACGCCACCGAGCAGGACCCGGGTGCCACCGAGGTCGACGACCCCGAGACCGGCATGATCGACGGCGCGAACTCCGCCTCGGTCGACTACCGTGGCCGCTACCGCGGCATCGACGTGTCCGGGCGCCGGGTGCTCACCTACCACAACGGCAAGGTCTACGTCGTCACGCTGGAGACCAGCCGCCCGCAGTTCCAGCACGACCTCGTGCCCTTCCAGAGCGTGCTGGACAGCTGGCACTGGACGGCCTGACCCGCCGGGGTCGCGCCGCCCGGCTCAGCGGCAGCCGGTCGGGATCGTCGTCGAGCAGGTCAACGTGCGCCCGCCGCCGTCCAGTGCCCGGACCGTCGCGGCGTTGCTGTCGCCCACCGCACGCGGCGTGACCGCGACCCAGAAGTTGCTGGGGAAGGGCGGGGCGGTCCTGATCGGCGCGACCTCTTGCGCCCGGCCCCAGGACGCCCGCGCGCCTAGACGATGCCGCCGAGCGCGGCGCCGACGCCCAGCACGATCAGCCAGGTGGCGATCCCCCCGCCGATCACCGCGGCGCGCAGCCACACGGGCAGCCTCGGCCGGCCCAGCACGTGGTAGGCGAGCACGCCGACCAGCGGCAGCAGCAGCACCGCCGCCACCCAGCCGAGGACGACCCCGCGGCGCAGCTCGCCGCTGCGCGCGGCCAGGTCCCAGAAGGCGAGGCTGACCCAGGCCGCCAGCAGCACGACCGGCAGGAGGTAGCCGTAGAGGCTGAGGACGACCTGCCACGGCGAGGTCGCCGCGAGCGGCACAGCGAACACGCTGGGCTCCTTTGCGTCGATGGCGGTGCCGGCCGGCAGAGGGGGCCGCGCGATCCGGTCGAGGTCCGGCCGGGCCTGGGCGTAGACGCCCACGGCCGGCCGCACGGGCGCGCCCGCGCCGCCGGGGAGCTGCGGCTGCGGCGCCGGCGGCGGCACGTCCTGGACGCGGTTGCCGGGCACTCCGCCGGTCCCGGCCTCGACCAGCAGGCCGAGGCTGTCCGCCGTGGTGGACAGGTCCATGCGCCAGGGCAGGCGCGGGCCGTCGCAGGCCTGCGCGAGCTGCAGCGCCGGTGGCAGCGTGCTGCGCACGTCATTGCCGCTGAAGCAGTTGCCGGGCCCCGCCGGGCCCGACAGCGCCAGGTCGGCGCGGCCGGAGCCGCGCACCAGGTTGCCGCGCACCAGGTTGCCGGACGACAGCCAGACGTTCTGGTCGACGTTGAGGGTCACGAGGATGCCGACGCGCGGGTTGTCGAGGACCAGGTTGCGCTCGACCCGGATGTCCTCGCCGCCGGCGAGGATGATCCCGCTGCCGTAGGTGGACCACTCGTCCTCGAGCACCGGCACCGCGCGGTTGCCGTTGTCGGCGACGACGTTGCCGACGACGTCCACGTCGTGGACCGGTGGCTTCAGCTCCGTGTCCAGGGTGTTGGGGACGATCCCGGACAGGTTGCGCCGCCAGGTGGAGCGCACGATGTGCAGGTCGCCCGAGGCGTTGGTGCCCGAGTAGCCGATCGCGTTGCGCTCGGCGGTCACGCCGTCGACCACGGCCCGGCAGGGGTTGCACTGGCCGATGTAGAAGCCCGAGTCCGGCGAGCCCGACGCGTACGAGCGCTCGAACAGCCCGTCCACCGAGTCGAACGCGTAGACGCCGTAGTCGGCGTTGTTGACCGCGGTGACGTAGCTCGCGCGGTAGCCGCGGACGCCGGTCCAGAACACCCCGTTGAGCAGGCTGTTGCGGACGGTGAGGTTCTCGACCGCCACCCCGTCGGCGGTGACCGCGATGCCGTTGGGCCGCTGGAACTGGCCGTCGATGATCACCCGGTTGCGGTCGCTGCCGCGGATGACCAGCGACGGCACGGTGACCTTCACCTCCTCGCGGTACACGCCCGGGCCGATCAGCACCAGGTCGCCCGGGCCCGAGGCGTCCACCGCCGCCTGGATCGTGCGGTAGCGCCCGGGCACCCGGCGTACCGTCCCGCTGGGCCGGGCGGTCACCGGCAGCGCCCGGCCGCGCCCGTACACGGACGCGTCGTAGGGGGTGCCGTCGCCGACCACCAGCGTGCCGACCATGCCGCGCAGGTCGCCGCCGACCCGGGTCGCGTGGAAGGTGCACAGGAAGCGGTACACCCCGGGCCGCGTGAACGTGACCGTCTGCGCGTCGCCGCTGGCGATCGCCTGCCTGGTCCGCCAGGCGCCGCCGACCTCGACGGCGTTGTGCACACTGCGGCCACGGTTCTCGAACTCGACGCTCGCGCCGGCCGGCACCCGCAGCAGCTCCTTGGCGAAGAAGTTGTCGCCCATGCGCAGCGGGACGGTCCGGGGCTGCGCGTCCCGGTCGCCGCACCCGGCCGGCAGCAGCATCGCCAGCGGCAGCAGCCACCACCCCCGGCGGGCGCCGCGCCGCGGGCGACCCACCATGACACGACCTCCCGCAGCGCAGGCCAGCGGACCCGGAGGCGCCCGCGACGCCGGCCCGGCGGCGGCGACCACCGGGCGTCCCGGGCGCGCGTCGATCCGGCCGGACCGGGACCGGTCAGGCGGGAGTCTGACAGACGCGGCCCGCGGCGTCTGCCGCCGGCAGGCCCGCGATCCTCGAAGGTGTTTGCGGTGGCCCCCGGCAGCGACGAAGATCAGTGCGTGAGGTTCGCGGCCGCGCCGCCGAGTGTGCCGGCCTCGCGGACCGACCCGGGACCCCCGAGCCTGTGACCCCCCGAGCCTGTGACCCCCGAGGAGCGAATGGCAGCGCTCGAGCCGATCCGGCATCAGCCCCACCAGCAGATCGAGCACCATCGCAGCGTGCTGCGCGCGCTGCGCCAGCGGCTCGCCAGGCGCGAGCTGGAGCTGGTCTCCCTGAGCGACCAGCTGGCGGTGTTCGAGCGCAGGTACCACCACCTGCTGGGCTTCCGCTACCGCCGGCTGGCGGAGCGGGCCGAGCGGCTCAGCGAGCTGCGCCACCCGAGTGGCCGGCCGGGCGGGTCCGGCCCGGAGCTGGGCGCCGCCGCGCTCGGCGCCGCGTACGCGCCGCTGCAGCAGGACGCCGCGGGCCGGCGCCCCCGGCCGCCCGAGCCGGCCAGGCGGCTGTTCCGCAAGCTGGTCCGGCGCGTCCACCCCGACCTGGCCGGCAGCGCCGAGGAGCGGGCGCGGCGCAACCGCGTGATGGTGCTGGCCAACCTCGCCTACGAGCGCGGGGACGTGCAGGCGCTGCGCGAGCTGCTGGAGGAGTGGGAGCTGGACCCCGACCAGGTGCGCGGCGAGGACGCCGACGCGGAGCTGACCCGCCTGCTGCGGCGGATCAGCCTGACCTACCGCCGGCTCCAGGCGGTCGAGGCCGAGCTGGGGCACCTCGGCGGGTCCCACCTCGGCACGCTGTTCCGCGACGCGCAGACCTCCCGCGGCCGGGGCGTGGACCTGCTGGTGGAGATGAGCGCCGAGCTGGACCGCCTGATCGAGCGGACCGAGGCCGAGCTGCGCGAGGCCGAGCGCGGCCGGGGTCCCGGGCCGGCACGCGAGCCCGTCCTGCGCTGACCTGCCGGCCCGGCCCGGGACGCCGCCGGTCGGGTCCGCATCCGCCTCGGTGGGTCTGCCGCGGAGGTCCCCGGCCTCAGGACGCCCGCTGGACCCGCACGCCTGCCAGCCGGTAGGTCGGCGGGGTCGAGCGGGTGCCGGCGTCGCAGGTGAGCGCACGCGGCCGGGTGTCGTGGGCGAGCCGCAGCCGCACCTCGAACCGGCGACCCGAGCGGTCGCCGAGCCACACCGCCGCCTCGCCCGGGTCGGGTCGGGCGAGGCGCTCGACCAGGAGGTCGTCCACGCCGGTCAGGCCCAGCTCGGCGCGCAGCAGGTGCTCGGCGGCCTGGGCGGCCCAGGGCAGGCCGCAGCGGCCGCGGTAGTGCGCCAGGTCGACCTCGCCGCGCTCGTAGGCCGTTGCGACCCGCACGCCGTCGGCCGGGCCGAGCCGCCCGAAGTACAGCCCGTGCGGGAGGCAGACGAGGTTGCCGGCGAAGCGGTCGCCGCCGATGTGGGAGCACTCCCAGACCCGCTCGGAGAGCGGCGGCGCGCCCGCCAGCGCCCGCGCCAGCGGCTGGCCCTTGATCGCGCAGCAGCGGTCGTGCCGCCCGTTGGTGCAGACCAGGTGCAGCGCCGGGGCGTGCGGCTCCCCGAGCCGCGGCGACCCGCCGCGCCCGAGCGCGGCCAGGTCCAGCTCCAGCAGCGCCGCGGGGTCCGCCGGCAGCCCCGACTCCAGCCAGGGGCGCCCCCTCCCGGTCCAGGCGGCGTAGCAGCGGCGCGGCTGCTCCGCGCCGCCACCCTCGCGGGCCCGCCGGATCAGCACCACCCGCACGCCCGCGGCGCGGGCGCGCCGGCCCAGCTCCCGGGCGACCGCGCGGTCCAGCCGGCTCTCCACCAGCGCGCTGGCGCCCCACGGCCCCGGCTGCTCGACCAGGAGCCACGCGCGCACGACCGACGCCGTGCCCAGCAGCGGCTCCCCCAGCTCCCGCGACACGTCCGAGCAGCGGGAGACCGGCGCGTCAGGGGGTCCCCCGCTCATCTACGCGATCACCAGCTCCAGCAGGCCCTCGCGCAGCAGGCGCCTGACGAGTACGAGGCGGCCGGCCTCGTCCAGGTCCCCGGCGAGGTCCCCGACCGCGAACGGGTCGCCGGCCAGGACCAGGCGCAGGGGCCGCTCCAGGCGGGCGGGCATCGCCAGCTCGCGGTCGCCGAGCAGCGCCACCAGCCGCTCGCCGTCCACCGTCACGCGGCAGACCGAGCCGGGCCGCCGGCGCAGCACCGAGCGGTCGTCCAGCTCGTCCAGGCTGAGCAGCTGCTCGAGCTGGCCGGTCAGGATCGCGGGCCGGCTCGCCCAGAACCTGCGCCCCGCGGCCGCCGCGATCGCGGCCGGGTCGAGCTTGTCGAGCCGGCGCCGGACCTCGGCGAGCTGCTCGGCCACGCGCGGCGCCAGGGCGCTCGGGTCCTCGCCGAAGCGGGCGGGCAGCGGCTCGTCGAGCGTGTCGAGCACGCTGGCGACGGCGTCGCGCAGCACCTCGCCCCAGCGGTAGGCGAGCACCCCGATCGTCAGGTGCGCCGAGGCGGTGTCGGCGGTGCGGGCGGCGTGCGGGAACGCGCGTGGCACGTACAGCGCGTCGCCGGCGGCCAGCTCGGTCCGCAGCAGGCGCGGGCCCGGGCCGCCCTGGCCCCCTGGGGCGAACACCTCCCAGTGCTTGCGCCCGGAGACCTGCAGCACGAACACGTCGTGCCCGTCGGCGTGCACCCCGAGCCCCCGCGCCGTCCGCGGGGTGACGTACGCGTTGGCCTGGACCGGATGGGTCAGCGCCAGCTCCAGCTCGCGGCAGAACCGCGTCAGCGGCAGCCAGTACCGGTGCAGGCTCTGCAGCACGATCGTCGCGCCACCTTCGAACAGCGCGTAGACCCGCCCCGGGTCGGGGAGGTCGTGCAGCCGACGGCCGCCGAGCCGCCCCGACCTGGTGTAGCTCGCCTGCTCCAGCGGTCGGCCGTCCCTGACCAGCCGGAACGCCGGCGGCCGCAGCGACGACGAGGACACCAGGTCGTCCACGTCGGCCAGGCTGAGCAGGTCGGCGAACCCGCGCGCGTCCGCGCCCGGGCAGTGCAGGGGAGCGCGGGCCCAGTGCTGTTCGAGGAAGTCCGTGACCTCGCCGACGCAGCGGCGCAGCGCCGGGCTGGTGGTCGCGCGACCACCGTTCTGCTCGGTCACGGGGTGCTCAGCGGTCGGTGGAGTCGGTGTCGCCGCGGTCGGTCCCGTCGCCGCTGTCGCCCGTGTCGACCTGGTCGCCGGCGTCGACCTCGTCGGTCGCGTCGCCGGTGTCGCCGGTGTCGACCTCGTCGCCGGTGTCGGTGTCGGTGCCGTCGGCGTCGGCGGTGGGCGAGGCCGGGCCCTGCGCGGAACCTGTCCAGGTGGTGATGATCTCCTCGTCCTCGAGCTGCCTGGTGTCAGGGTGCATGCGCGGCTCCTCGGGATGCGGCCGGGGTGCGGCCGGTCGGCGACAGCAGGCGTGGACCAGCACCGTACCACCGGTCCCCGGCGGGTGGCCGCCGCATCCACCGGCCCGCGCTCAGGGCGCCGCCGGCCGCTCCGCGCGGCAGTCCTCGGGGAGCTTGTCGGTGCGGATCCCCTTGAACGACGGCATCCGCAGGTGCCCGGCGCGGGTCCACTCCTGGTAGCCGACCTCGCAGACCAGCTCCGGCTCCACCCAGCGGGCGCGTCGCACCCCGGGATCCGGCTCGACCGGCCGGCGCCGCGTCTCGCGCGCCTTCAGCTCCGCCAGCAGGCTGGCGAGCAGCGCGTCGCTGAAGCCGGTCCCGACGTTGCCGACGTAGCGCAGCCAGCCGTCGTCGTACACCGCCAGCAGCAGCGACCCGAGCGTCGCCGCGCGCCGGCCCTGGCCGGGCGTCCAGCCGACGATCACGCAGTCCTGGGTGCGCAGGGCCTTGACCTTGCGCCAGTCGGGGGAGCGGCGGCCGGGCCGGTACGGGCTGGCCGCCCGCTTGGCCACGACCCCCTCGAGCCCGAGCGCGCGCGCCCGCTCGAAGAAGGCGACCCCCTCGCCGCGCACCGCCTGCGACAGGCGCACGCGCCCGTCCTCGACCAGCACCTCGACCAGCCGTTCCCTGCGCTCCAGCAGGGGCCGGTCCAGCAGCGGCTCGCCGTCCAGGAACAGCAGGTCGAACGCGAGGAACTCGATCGGGCTGCGGGCCTGGCCGGCGCGCTGGACCAGCTCCTCGGGGGAGAGGTGGAAGCGCTCCTGCATCCGCTGGAACGAGGGCCGGCCGCGCTCGTCCAGCGCGACCACCTCGCCGTCGACCACGGCGTTGCGCGCGGCGAGCTGGCGGTGGAGCCCGTCCAGCTCGGGGAACTGGCCGCTGACGTCGCGCCCGGCCCGGGAGGTCAGCCGGGTCGCGCCGTCCAGCGCGGCCAGGCAGCGGTGCCCGTCCCACTTGACCTCGAACAGCCAGCCGTCGTCGTCGAACGCCTCGGCGACCAGCAGCGCCAGCATCGGCTCGTACACCGGCGGCGGCGCCAGCGGCGGCGGGCCCGCCCCGCTCAGCAGGCACAGCCAGTCGCGGTCGCGCGTGCGCACCAGGGTGTACTCCGCGCCGCGGTAGCGGCTGCCGTGCAGGCGGACCTTCCACTTGTCCTCGCCCGTCTCGAGCGGCTCGTAGGTGCCGAGGTCGAACAGCCGCACCTGGCCGCCCCCGTACTCGCCCTCGGGGATCTCGCCGCTGAAGGTCAGGTAGTCCATCGGGTGGTCCTCGGTGCGGACCGCGAGGTGGCGGGCGCCGCGCGCCTCGGGCAGGCGCTTGGGGACCGCGAAGCTGACCAGCACCCCGTCGCGCTCGAAGCGCACGTCGTGGTGCAGGCGCCGGGCGTGGTGCTGCTGGATGGTGAAGACCGGACCGGGCTCCAGCACGGCCGGCTGCGTGAGCCCGGCGGCATGCGGCGCGTCGGGCAGACCCCGCGGCCGCTCGGGCGGCGGCTCCGGGGTGCGCTCGAAGTCCCGGCGCCGGGCGTACTCGGCGAGCGGCGCCGGCCCGGCGTCCCCGCCGCCCGGGCGGCGGGGCGCGCGCGGCCCGGACGCCCAGCGGCCCCGCGAGCGGCCCGGGCGCGCCGGCTCGCCGGCGGCGCGCGCCTGCACCCGCAGTTCCTCCAGCGCCGCCGTGAGCGTCTGGCCGCCCGCCACGACCGGCGCGAAGCGGTCCCCGGCGGCGAACCGCTCCCACACCGAGCCGATCGTGAACCGTCCCGGCTCGACGCCCTGGTCCAGCTCGTCCCAGTCCAGCGGGGTCGCCACCGGCGCGCCCGGCCGCGGGCGCAACGAGTACACGCAGGCGACGTTGGCGCCCCGTCGGTTCATCTGGTGGTCGATGAACACCTTCCCGGCGCGGTCGGCGAGCGGCCAGGCCATCGTCGCCTTCTCCGGCCAGGCGCGGACCACCATCCGCCCCACCCGCTCCACCAGGCCGCGGACCTCCTCATAGGAGTGCACCGGGTCGATCGGGACGTACACGTGCATCCCGGTCGCCCCGGACGTCTTGGCGTAGGCGCGCAGCCCGAGCCCGTCGAGCACGACCTTGACCAGCTTGGCGACCTCGCGGACGTCGTCGAAGCCGGCCGGCTCGAACGGGTCGAGGTCGAAGAACGCGTAGTCCGGCCGCTGCTCCTCCTCCGGCCCCCCGGCCGCGGGCGCCTCGGGCGCGGCGGGGACGCGCGCGTGCAGGGGGTGCAGCTCGATGCAGCCGAGGTTGACGACGTACAGCAGGGTGGCGAGGTCCTGGACGACCACGAACCGGACCGTGCCCGCCCCCTCCTCGCTCGGCACCTCGGCGGTCGGCAGCCAGTCGGGCGCGTGGTCGGGGGCCTGCTTCTGGTAGAAGCCCTCGTCGCCGACGCCGCCGGGCTGGCGCCGCATGGTCAGCGGCCGGCCGCGCAGGTGCGGCAGCAGCAGCGGCGCCACGTTCCAGTAGTAGCCGAGCAGATCCCCCTTGCTGATCCGCTCCTCGGGCCAGTAGAGCTTGTCGAGGTTGGTCAGGCGCAGCTCGCGGCCGTCGGCCTCCAGCCGCCAGGCGTCGCCGCTGCGGCCGGCGGGCAGCGGCGCGGGCAGGCGGACGCTGATGGCGCTCCCCTCCCTGGGCTCGGTGGGCTCCCCGGCTCGACCACACGGCCGTCGCGGACGACGCGGCGCGCCGCGGGCCGTGCGCGAACCTGGCGTACCGACGAGGATGGCAGCTCGGGCGCTCGCTGCTCCAGCCCTTCGCGCGGGCGCGCGGTACCCTCGGAGGTGACCGCCCCCGACCACGGTGCGTGCCGATGCCCCAGACCGACCCGCCTGCCGGCGACCCGCCCTCCCGCGCCGTGGAGCGCGCCCGGGTCGCGCTCCCGCAGATCAGCTCGCGGGCGTGGGAGCATCCCGCCGACCGGGCGGCGCTGGCCGCGCTGCGCCGGGCGCCCGGCTTCGCCGCGGTGCTGCGCACCGCCGCCGGGATGTTCAGCGAGCGGCGCCTGCGCCTGCTGCACCTGGCCACCACCGTGCGCGCGGGCGAGCGGCAGTTCCGCACGGTCCACCGGATCAAGCAGGACTGCGTGCGGATCCTCGACCTGGAGCACGAGCCGGAGCTGTACGTGGCCCAGGAGCCGCGGCCGAACGCGGTCACGCTCGGCCTGGACCGCCCGTTCGTGGTGCTGAGCACCGGCCTGCTGGAGCTGCTGGACGACGAGGAGCTGCGCGTGGTGGTCGGCCACGAGCTGGGCCACGTGCACAGCGGGCACGCCGTGCTCACCTCGCTGGTGTTCGTGCTCGCGCAGCTCACCGGCGCGGTCGGCCGGGTCCCGTTCGGGACCGCCGGGCTGCGGGTGGCGCTGCTCGGCCTGCAGGAGTGGCACCGCAAGGCGGAGATCTCCTGCGACCGCGCGGGCCTGCTGGCCGGCCAGGACCCCGGCGCGGCCACGCGCGTCCACATGAAGACCGCGGGCGGGGCCAGGGTGGAGGAGATGAGCCTGGTCGCCTTCCTGGAGCAGGCGGAGGAGTACCAGTCCGCCGGCGACGCGCGCGACGGGATGCTGCGCATGCTCAACCTGCTCGGGGCCTCGCACCCGTTCTCGGCGCTGCGGGTGCTCGAGCTGAAGCACTGGGTCGAGACCGGCGGGTACGAGCGGACCCTCGCCGGCGAGTACCCGCGCCGCGCCGACGACCCCGACACCGGCTTCCGCGACGAGGTGGCGGCCGCGGCGCGCTCCTACCGCGACGCCGCCGCGGACTCCCAGGACCCGTTCGTGCAGCTCCTGCGCGAGCTGAGCGAGACGGCCGGCGGCGCCGCCGCCGGCCTGGCCGCCTGGGTCCGGGACGCCGCCCGCCGCGGCGGCGACGGCTCCGGCTGAGCCGCCCGCCCGGCACCTCCGCGAGGACCGTTTTGCGCGGTTGCTCCCTTGACCCCGAGCTTGAACCGGTAGAGCTTGTTGTCCCGTTTCGCACGATCCCGAGGAGGGGATCCGTATGCGTCGTGCGAGGTTCCGGATCGCTCTGGCGGTCGCGTTCACCACCCTGATCGCGATCGCCACCGGTCCCGCCACGGCCGGGTCGTTCACGACCGGCCCGTTGGTGCAGGTGTCCGGAAGCAGCCCGATCGCAGCCTGCGACGGCGACGACGGCAACATCGGCGGCACGAGCTTCACCGGCTCGGAGGTCGAGCCGTTCGTGGCCGTGGACCCGTCGAACCCGAGCACGCTGATCGGCGCCTGGCAGCAGGACCGCTGGAGCAACGGCGGCTCCGAGGGCCTGGTCTCGGCCAGCAGCACCAACGGCGGGGCGAGCTGGAGCGTGAACGCCACCACCAAGTCCACCAAGTGCACCGGGGGCACGCCGGCCAACGGCGGGTTCTACGAGCGCGCCTCCGACCCCTGGGTCGCGATCTCGCCCAACGGGACCGCGTACCTGCTCAGCCTGTCGGTGGACTCCAACCCCGGCGGGTTCGACACCTCGCCGAACGCGATCCTGGTGATGCGCTCCACCGACCACGGCGCCACCTGGGGCGACCCGACCACGCTGATCCGCGACGAGAGCCCCAACGTCCTCAACGACAAGGAGTCGATGACGGCCGACCCCAACAGCTCCAGCTTCGCCTACGCGGTCTGGGACCGGCTCACCTCCCCGCCAAGCGGCACCCCGGTCCAGCCCCCGTTCGACAACTCCCGGGCCTTCACCGGCGACATCTACTTCGCCCGGACCACCAACGGCGGGGCGAGCTGGGAGCCGGCCAGGAAGATCTACAAGGCCGGGAGCGTCTCCCAGACGATCGGCAACGTGATCGCCGTCCTGCCCGACAACGCGACCTTCGACGGCGAGCTGGTCAACGTGTTCACCCTGCTCCACGGGACCCGGAACGACCAGGACACCCGCGGCTTCAGCATCGCCGCGATCCGCTCGGCCGACCACGGCGCCACCTGGACCAAGAAGGAGATCGTCATCGACGACTTCCTCCGCGGGATCGTGGTCGACCCCGACGACGGCGCGGCCCACCGCACCGGCGACATCAACGCCGAGGTGGCGGTCGACCCCAGGACCGGCGCGCTCTACGCCGTGTGGCAGGACCTGCGGTTCGGCCCGCGCTCCAGCATCGCGTTCACCCAGTCGCTGGACGGCGGCCTCACCTGGTCGACCCCGGTCAAGGCCAACCAGACCCCGCCGCCCGACCCGGGTGAGCCCGCCGGCAACGGCCAGGCGTTCACACCGATGGTGCAGGTGCTGAACGACGGCACCGTCGCCGTCAGCTACTACGACTTCCGCAACAACACCGCCGACGGCGGGGCCACCACCCCGACCGACGCGTTCATCTCCCACTGCCACGCCAACTGCTCCAGCGCCGCCAGCTGGACCGCCGACGAGACGCGGGTGACCAGCGCCTCCTTCGACAGCCGCAAGGCACCGGTGGCCCGAGGGTTCTTCCTGGGCGACTACGAGGGGCTCGGCTCCAGCGGGTCCGCGCTGTTCCCGTTCTTCACCATGCCCCACGGGACCGACCCGGCCAGCGTGTTCAGCCGCCGCGTCGCCCCCTAGGGGACCAGGCACGCCGAGGGGCCCCGGCAGCTGCCGGGGCCCCTGGCCTCAGCCGCCCGACGGGGGCGGGCCGCCGGTGCGCAGGGTGCCGCCAGGACCGTGACGGCGCGGCCGGTGAGGTGGACGCGGTCGCCGTGGACGACCCGGATGCGCATCGGGGCGGATGTCGGCGAGGTGGCCGGGCGGGTCTACCGGGAATCCGCCGCGGGCGGCGGCGTGGCCGCACGCGGCGTGGCGCCCGGGCGGCGGGCGACGTCCAGCAGCAGGTCCAGGACCGCGGCGAGCGCGACGCCGACCGCGGCGCCGCCGACGACGTCGAGCGGGTTGTGCGCGCCCAGGTACACGCGCGCGACCGCGTTGAGCGACGCGAGCGCCACCGCGACCACCCCCCAGCGGCGCGGCAGCACCAGCACCAGCAGGCCGGCGATCGCGAACGTGATGATCGCGTGCCCCGAGGTGAAGCTGAGCCCGGCCCGCGGCACGCCGTGCAGGATGGCGTCGGGCACCGTGGTCCCCGGCCGCTCGCGGTGCACCAGCAGCTTGGGCACCTTCTCGGCGGCGAGCTTCAGCGGCACGATCAGCGCCAGCGCGGCGGCCAGCCGCCAGCGCCGCCACGCCAGCGCGGCGGCCGCGACGACCAGCGGCATCGCCAGCACGCCCAGGTACTGCGCGAGGAGCATCGGCCCGTACAGCCAGCCCGGCAGCCCGTTGACGGCGTGGAACACGGCCCGCTCGGCCGCGCCGACGCGCCCGTCGGCGGCCGCGAGCGCGCAGACCGCGAACACCGCCAGGCTGGCCGCCAGGACCACCAGGTCACGCCGGATCCGTCCCATGCGATCGCGCTCCATCCCTGCCGGCGTCCCGCCGGCGAGCGTGCGAGCCGTAGGCTGCCGTCCGCCGCGCCACCGGTCAACCACCGGTCTTCCGGCCGCCGCCCCGCACGGTCCGGTCCCGCCGCCGCGCGCCGGTCGTCCGGCCGCCGCCGGGAACGTACCCGCCGCCCGCGTCGTTGCACCCGGGTGACGGCCGCCGTCGGGCGCGGCCGGTACGGTTGACGGGTCCGCACGGATCCGCTCGCGAGGAGTGATGCCGCATGGCCTTCGGCCTGCACAGGACCAGCATGCCGGCCGCCGGGGAGGCGCTGCCCGGCCGGCAGGAGAGGATGCCCGTCGCCAGGCGCCACACCGTGCTCGGCACCCCCCTCACCCCGCCCTTCCCCGAGGGCCTGGAGCAGGCGGTCTTCGGGATGGGCTGCTTCTGGGGCGAGGAGCGCCGCTTCTGGCAGGTCCCCGGCGTGTGGACCACCGCGGTCGGCTACGCGGGCGGGCAGACGCCCAACCCCACCTATGAAGAGGTCTGCAGCGGCCTCACCGGGCACGCCGAGGTCGTCCTGGTGGTGTACGACCCCGCCAAGGTGCGCTACGAGGAGCTGCTCAAGGTGTTCTGGGAGGGCCACGACCCCACCCAGGGGATGCGCCAGGGCAACGACGTCGGCACCCAGTACCGCTCGGCGATCTACACCTACTCCGACGCGCAGCGGGCGGCGGCCGAGATGTCGCAGGAGGCCTACCAGCGGCGGCTGACCGCGGCCGGCCACGGGCGGATCACCACCGAGATCCGCCCGGCGCCGGAGTTCTACTACGCGGAGGACTACCACCAGCAGTACCTGTCGGAGAGCAAGAACCCCAACGGCTACTGCGGCCTCGGCGGGACCGGGGTCTCCTGCCCGGTCGGCGTGACCGGCGCGTCCTAGCCGCCGGCCGCGAGGGCCCGCGCGCCCCCGCCGCGGTCAGCGCGCGCGCAGGACCACCCAGGCGAGCGCGTAGCCCAGGCTGTTGGTGGCCACGTGCAGCAGCATCGGCGCGAGCAGGCTGCGCGAGCGCAGGCGCAGCCAGCAGAACACCAGCCCGGCGAGCGCGGTGCCGGACACGCCCGCGGCGATCCCGAGCGCGCCGCGGGCGGTGCCGCCGCCGGCGCCGGCGACCACCGGGTTGAACGTGGTCAGCGACCGCGCGGGCAGGACGTGCCACAGCCCGAACAGGACCGACGACCACACCGCCGCCTGCCACGGGCTGCGCCGCAGCCGCAGCAGCAGGCCGAGGATCACCCCGCGGAACAGCGTCTCCTCCAGCGCGACGGTCCCGAGCGGGACGCGCACGAGGGTGACGTACAGCAGCGCGGCCGCGGACGCCGCGTCCACGCGGCGGTCGGCGAACAGCTCGCGCGTGGCCGGGACGGCCGCGGCGAGCGCCAGCACCGCGGCCGTGACGGCCAGCGCGGCCCCCCCGAAGCGCAGGCCGCGGCCGAGGTCCCCCGGCGCGAGGCCGAGGTCGCGCGCGCCGCAGCCGCCCACCGCGACGGCGGCGAGCACGGCCGCGAGCGCGGTCCCGAGCGCCGCGGGCACGTACAGCGCCGCGGGCACCAGCAGGTTGAGCGCCAGGTTCCCGGCGACCGCGATCACCACCACCAGCAGCAGGGCCGCCCGCGGGTGGGCAGACGGACCCGGCCGGCTGGTGGGATGATCGTCGCGGGCGCCGGCACGCCCCTGCGGGAAGGATCGCGGCACCCCGCAACGGTAGAGCACCACCCACGCCGCCGTCTGCGTCCGCAGGCCGGACCGGGCCCGGACTCCGCCGGTGAGGAGGGCGCATGGCCGTCTCGGAGAGCCAGCCCCGCGCGCGGGCCACGGGAGCCCCGCCGGGCTCCTCGCGCGACGAGTTCATCGACCTGTGCCGCGCGTTCAGCCTGCTGGTGGTGATCGTGTGGCACTGGGTGTTCACGATCGTGGTGTTCCGCAGCCGGGGGCCGTCCGCGAGCAGCCCGCTCGGCTTCACCAACGGGCTGTGGATCCTGACCTGGCTGCTGCAGGTGATGCCGGTCTTCTTCTTCGTCGGCGGCTACGCCCACAAGCAGCTGTGGGCCAAGGTGCGCGCCGCGGGCGGCGGCTACCTGACCTTCGTCGTCGGGCGCGGGCGGCGGCTGCTGATCCCCTCGCTGGCGCTCCTGGCCGTCTGGGGCGCGATCACCGTCGTGGTCGAGGGCGTGTTCGACGCGCCCTGGTTCGGCCGTGCCGCGCTGCTGATCGTGAGCCCGCTGTGGTTCATCGCCGTGTACCTCATGCTGGTCGTGATCGCCCCGCTGGCGATCCGGCTCCACG
The DNA here is from genome assembly GCA_035263405.1 of Actinomycetes bacterium. GTDB lineage: Bacteria > Actinomycetota > CALGFH01 > CALGFH01 > CALGFH01 > DATFRI01. The sequence continues at coordinate 55,906 of DATFRI010000003.1, forward strand.
AGCGCTGGGGGCCGCTGGTGCTGGTGTTCCTGGCCGGCTTCGCGCTGCTGGTGGACGTGGCGCGCTTCGGGCGCGGCCTGGACTGGACCGCCCTGGTCAACCTGGTGATCGTGTGGGGGCTCTGCCACCAGCTCGGGTTCTTCTACCGCGAGCTGGCGGACGGCCCACGGATCCGGTTGTGGTGCCTGGCGTGGGCTGGGCTGTTCGCCCTGGTCGGGCTGGTGCTCACCGACGTGTACCCGGGGTCGATGGTGGGCGTGCCCGGCGACCGGATCTCCAACATGGGCCCGCCGACGCTGTGCATCGTGGCGCTGTGCTTCTTCCAGGTGGGGCTGCTGATGCTGGTGCGCCCGTGGGTGCTCGCGCGGCTGGAGCGGCCGCGCTGGCGGCGTGCGAGCGAGATCCTGAACCGCTTCGCGCTGCCGCTGTTCCTGTTCCACACCACCGGCTACGCGATCGCGTTCGCGCTGCTGTACGCGCTCGGCTACCGGCCGCCGACGGAGCCGACGCTGGCCTGGTGGGCCGAGCGGCCGATCTGGCTGCTCGCGCCGCTGGCCTGCACGATCCCGGTGATCCTGCTGTTCGGCCGGCGCTGGATCGCCCGGCCGGCGCCCCGGCGGCCCGCCGTCCCCGAGCCGGAGTTCGTCCTGGACAGCCGCTGGTGACGGCGGTGTCACCTGATCGATATCGAGGCTGCGGCGTCAAAATATCGTCCAGATGGTTGTCGTCCTGTTGCGCATCCGTGATGCAAAAGGCGGATCGGTTGAATTCTTTGTAGGTTCGTATTCGCGGTCTCAAGCCGCCCTTAGAGTGCTCACAAGCTCCATTCGCAAGCTCTGACGCGATCCCTCAAGGGCAGCGTCTCGTGACCCTCTCGCCCGGCCACGCGCTCGGCGACACCCCGGGACGTTCGCGCCGCCCGACTGCCGCCCCGGTCCTGCGGTGGTGGTCGCACACGCTCAGCGGAAGGAGCAGCAGTGGAGCGGAGTCTTCATTCGGGCGTCGTCCGCCAGGCTCCCACCGGCCGGGACGGCGTCGGGGCCGGGCTGGCGAGGCTGGTGCGGCTGCTGACGGCGGTGCTGCTGATGGGCACCGCGCTGCTGGTCGTGGCGCTGGTCGGCCAGGGTGTCGCCGGCGCCCGCGAGCTGCCGACGGCAGGCCCGTCCGGTTGGCGCGAGCTGCCGTCGCGGCCAGCGGTGGTCCCGGAGACGCCGGAAGGCACGGCGTTCGCACAGCGCTGGACGACGGCCCACAACACGCTCGACCCACGGGTGACCGCGGCACTGCCGGCCGTCTTGGCTGGTAGCACGGCCGGTGGGAGGCATCTGGCGGGTCAGCCCAGCCGGCCTGGGAATGCGCGCAGCGAGCTCTCGCCGCCCGAGTGGTGGCTGGCGGAGCGCCCCAGGCCGCCGGCGGTCGAGGACCAGCCTGCCGAGACCAGGCGCGAGGACGAGGATGACGGATTCCCGCCTGGGATGACCGCGGACGCCATTGGCGACAACGTGTACGCACAGGCTCAGGGCCTGAGCGTGATCGACGCGCGCGTCGCTCGCGGCGCCAACCCCGAGGCTGCCGCCGCCTTGTTGCTCCTCGCGCTCCGCGCTGGTGCCGCCCGGAAAGCAGCCGCACAGGGCACGTCCGTAACGTCTCATCAGGAGGCCGAGCAGCCGGGGGAGGAGACGCCGGCCGGTCCGGCCTGGGCGCCTGTACTTCGCCGGGGGGATGAAACGCGCGAGATTTATAGCCACCCTGAAGGCCACCCTGAAAGAAAACTCCAGCAGCGGTTCCTGCTCGACGGTTCCGTCGAGCATTATCAGGATGACGGAAAAACGATCAAATATATTGTGATGCCTGACGGGACGGTAAAATATTTTGACCAGCCGTCGCCTCCGACCCCACAGCAGGATGAACCCAGCTCGTCGCCGACACCCCAGCAGGACTCGCGGCTGGAGTCGCCCCACCCGGCGGCGGACGGCACTGGTGGCAACGCGTCCACGCAGCCCCAGCGGTTAAGTGAAGCGGACGTCCCGCAGGCCCAGGAGGACAGCCGCGGGTCGTCGGAGCCATCCGGGACGGTCCTGCAGGCGAAAGGCGA
>DATFRI010000004.1:0-37138 GCA_035263405.1 Actinomycetes bacterium
GATCTCGAACGTCATCCGCGACGGCGCGTCCGCGCGGACCGCCTCGTTCCACAGGGCGTGGAACGTCATCGCGAGCCGATGGGGCTTGTCCGCCTCGAGGATCTCGCCCTCGATGGCCGGGTCGCCCTGGGTCCGGAAGAGATACGGGCTGCCGACGGCCCACTCGCTCTCGACCGTGCTGTTGTAGTAGTAGCGGAGGGTGAACGAGGAGTCGGTCAGGGCCTGCCAGATCCGCTCCGGCTCGGCCTTGATGTACGTCGTGTGCACGAACCGCGGCGGCGCGGCCACGGGCGCGGTCTCGGTGGTCATCGGAGCCTCCAGTGCTGCCTTGAGGTCGTCGAGGAGGTCGGCCGCGCGGATCCGGAAGCGGTCGAGCCAGCGGTCGTGGATGCGCCGGATCGGCACCGGGTTGAGGTAGTGGTGCCGCTCGCGACCCACCTTGCGGCTGGTCACCAGGCCGGCCGCCTCGAGCACCCGGAGGTGCTTCATCACGCCGAACCGCGTCATGCCGGGCAGCGCTCCCTCCAGCTCGCCGAGCGTCTGGCCATCGCGCTCGAACAGCCGGTCGAGGAGCGTCCGCCGGCCGTCGTGGGCCAGTGCCTTGAAGACCTCGTCGTCCATCGACGCCATGATAGGTGACCAAATACTCACATGTCAAGATGCTCACGCGGCAGTCGAAACACCGCCTACGACGTGACCGGCCACGACTGCGCCGAAGGGCTGTCGTGACGGGCCCGTGTGACGCCTGCGGGCAGCCTGGGTGCGCTTGAGCAGCGGGCACACGCCCTGCCGCACCCCGCCAGCTGCGCGCCGCCGGGCTGGACCCGACCGTCCTGTCGATCACCGCCAACGACCCTGCGGCCGGCTGCGCGGTCTGCCTGGCACCGGATCACCAGGCCGACCAGTGCCCGGCCTTCCCCGGCGGCGGGCAAGCCTGCTTGTTCGCCTGAACCCCGAGTACAAGAGCCCGGCCGCGGCGCCAACCTTGGCCCCTTGGCCCCGCGACCGGGCTGCTCCGTGTCCTACCCCCAAAGGGAGTGCCCTATGCCCGCTCGCCTGCGGGCGGCACACTGCCTGCTGCGGGCGGCACACTGCCCGCCCAAAGCGAGCGTTGGACGCAGGACGCCCGCGTGCGGTGCCAGCGGCTCAGCAGGGCAGCGGCTCAGCAGGGCATTGGTGGGGGAAGGCGCGCATCGCCCGCTGCGGGATCGAGTCCTCGCAGCGGCTGGGTCGCCACCGCTGGAAGGCGGAACGCACGATCGCCTGGCTGGCGGGGTGCCGGCGGCTGCGTATCCGCTACGACCGGGACTCCGAGCGGTTCTTCGCGTTCGTGCTGCTGGCCTGTGACCGGCTGGGCTACAACCGGCTGCCCTGCGTGACCACCGCTCGGTTGCCATGATCTCGGTGAGGCGACCGCGCGGTCAGGGCCCCACCGGTGAGAAGTGAAGGCCCGACCCGCACCCCCGGGGATGGGCTTGCCCATGAGCCCTGGCCACTCCACAGTCTCCAGGACGAAGCCTGCGTCCACGAACGAAGAGGGTGGCGCCTGATGACGAAGGTGCTGGCGGGAATCACGACGTCGGTCGACGGGTACGTCACGGGACCCGACGACGGCCCCGGCAAGGGGCTCGGCGAGGGTGGGGAACGGCTGCACTACTGGGTGTTCGGCGGGCCGTGGACCTACGAACGCGAACCGACCGGCGAACCGACCGGCGAGGACGCCGCGTGGCTGGCCGGGACGAGCTCCAGGGTCGGCGCCGTCGTCGGCGGCCGTTGGACCTACGAGGCTGCCGACCACTGGGGCAACAAGAACCCGTGGGGGCTGCCGTTCTTCATCGTCACGCATCGCCCGGAGGAACAGCCGGAGGGCGGCGCCTTCACGTTCGTCGCCGGGCTCGCGGAAGCCGTCGAGCGGGCCGTCGAAGCCACCGACGGCAAGGACGTCCACGTCATGGGAGGAGCCGACGTCATCCGCCAAGCGCTTGCGGCCGGGCTCATCGACGAGCTGACCATCATCATCGCGCCCGTCATCCTCGGCGGCGGCAAGCGCCTGTTCGAGGGCTTCACGGGCTCGGTGGACCTGGAGCACCTCGGCGTGCGGCAGTCGCCACACGCCACGTTCATCGACTACCAGGTGAAGCGGCCATGACAACCCGTCGCGAACCTGACCGCGTGCCCGCAGCGGAGCAACTGGCTGCGCTGGCTCGGATTCATGAGCTGCTCGACGGCCAGAGAATCGAGTACTGGCTGTTCGGCGGCTGGGCGGTCGACTTTCACGCCGGGTCGGTGACGCGAACCCACGACGACCTCGACATCGCCGTGTGGCTGAAGGACCACGACCGGATTGCGGCGCTGCTGGTGGCAGAGGGGTGGCGTCACGCGCCTGAGGGCCACGAGGACGGCTATATACGCCACGAGCGTGGCGCGCTCCGGCTGGAGCTGGCGTTTCTTGCCGCCAGTGAAGAGGGGCACGTCTACACGCCACTGCGCCAGGGTCGCGCCGCCTGGCCGGAGGGGGCGTTCGAGCACGAGGTTGCGGAACTCGCCGGCGTGCGCGCACGAGTCATCAGCCTTCGGGCCCTGAAGGCCGACAAGGCGGAACGACACGACGACCCGATCGTGGCGGCGAAGGACCGCGCCGACCTGGCGACGCTCTCCACGCTCAGCTAGTCAACGCTCCGTTCCTCTAATTCAGTTGATTGGGTTCCTTGAGCCCGCCTCAAGACTCCGGCGTCAGGCGCCTTCACTGCCTGGTTCCCCTCTACAGGGTTTCGGGCCTTGAGGTGACCTGGGTTTGGCGGCCGTGAGCCGGTCCGGGGCAGGATCTCGGCCATGCCAACCCTTCTTCGACGTGCCAACGCGCCTGCCGCCCGTGCCCGCGCCGCAGCCCGGACGAACAGGCCATCCAGCGGTGGGTGGCCCATGACTGGCCCAAGATCAAAGCCAACACCCGCAGGCGCAAAGCCCGAATAGTCTTCCTCGACGAGTCCGGGGCGAGCCTGCTGCCGTGTGTGCGTCGGACCTGGGCGCCGTGGGCCAGCCGCCGAGCTGGGCAACGTCGCGGCCGAGGGGTTGGGGAGGTGATCGCCGCGGCCTGGCCTAGCACGGCGGCGCTGCCATCAGGCGGCCCCGGAACGGTCCGGGGGCTCTTGTCCTCCTGCTCGAGGGTGAGCCGGAAGCTGGTGTTGAGGGTGAGAAGCCGCCCCCGCGGCGGGCGGCGGGAGCGGCCGGGTGCAGGCGTCTCGCCAGGCATGGCGGTTCCTCCACATCCGGTTCCTCCACATCAGGGTGTCGCGGAGCGGCTTGCGGACCGAGCTTGGCTCCGGTTTCCAGGTGGAGGGGACGCCGGCACCCCTGCTGACCAGGGGTGTTGTGCTGGTGGTCGGGACGGCCGGATTTGAACCGGCGACCCCCTGCTCCCAAAGCAGGTGCGCTGACCAAGCTGCGCCACGTCCCGCGGTTAGGCCCTCTGACCTGCGGGTTTCAGGTGTACTGCCTCGTGTCGGTCCGGTAGCACACCGCTCACTCCGCATCTGCTCGACCAGAAGTCGGAGGGCCATGTCCCCGCCAAGGGTAGACGACCTGGCACGATCGTTCGAACGGCATCTCCGGGCCGGGAACAAAGTCAGCCCGGACCATCGAGACGTACCTGGAGGCCGTCAGGTAGCTCCGGGCGTTTCTCCCCGGGCGTCGCCGACAGCGGGCCACCGCCGACGCGGCGACGTCGAGGCGTTTCTGGCCGACCTGCTCGATCGCTGGAAGCCGTCCACCGCAGCCAACCGCTACCGCGCTCAAGGTCTTCCCCGCCCGCCGCTGGCGCCGTCCGAGTGGTCCGTCGGCGCGGCCGTCAGGCGGTGACGCCCGGTCGGCGGGTATACCGCGCGGCGGGACGGGCGGCCCGCCCGCGGCCATACAGGCGGACACACCTTGCCCGTTTGCGGCCTGCCCTGCCCGGCCACTCCCTCCAGGAATTTCTCAGGTCGAAGCCAGGAGGTTCGCATCGCGGACCGGTCCGTTCCCAGCCGGGTTCCCCTTCCCGGGCGTGGTACATCCTGCTCCTCGTCCCGTTCATCGGGCTGCTGTGGCCGCCGTTCTACGCCAAGCAGGACCCCGAGCTGGCGGGCTTCCCGTTCTTCGTCAAGGACCTGCCGCTGATCATCGCGTTCGTTATCCTGGCGCTGTACACCTACCAGAGTGGCCTGCGGGCCCCCGCGATGATCGCGTTCGTCAAGGACACGCTCATCTCCATCACGGTGCTCGTCGCCGTGTACATCCCGACCAGGCTGGGCGGCTGGAGCCACATCTTCCGGGCGGCGGCACAGGCCCTCCCGGGCAAGAAGCCGACACCGGGCGCCCTCATCCTGCCCAGAAGCAGTACGCGGCCTACTCGACGCTCGCGCTCGGCTCGGCGCTCGCGCTGTTCCTGTACCCGCACCCGGTCACGGCGGTGCTGAGCTCCAGCACCCCGCAACGTGATCCGGCGCAACGCGGCGATCCTGCCCGCGTACAGCTTCCTGCTCGGCCTGCTCGCGCTGGTCGGCTACCTGGGCGTCGCCGCCGGGGTGAAGCCGAAGCCAAACAACGAGGTCGTGCCGGCGCTGTTCAACGCGATGTTCCCGGCGTGGTTCCAGGGCTTCGCGTTCGGGATCTGGATCCTGCAGGCGCTGCCCGCGGTGATCATCGGCCTGTACACCCGCTGGTTCCACCGTTGGGCGCTGGTCGGCGGCTGGGCGGTCGGCATGCTGTACGGCACCTGGGCGGCCTGGAGCAACAGCTTCAAGTCGGTCGGCCCGCCGCACCTGCTCGGCATCACCACGCCGCTGTACCCGGCGCTCACCGCCCTGGTGCTGAACCTGCTGGTCGCGGTCGTGCTGACCGGGGTGTTCTCGGCCATGCGCGTGGACCGGGGCAGGGACGAGACCGCCGGCGGGGACTACGAGGTCGAGGCCACCCCGCCGATCGAGGCCGTGACGGAGGGCGCCACCGCCCGCTGAGTGCTGGCTCGCGCTCGTCAGCACCGGCATCGTCCTCGGCCGACTGCTGCGCGGATCCGGCCGCTTCCGCCGGGTGGCTCGCTGCGCGCTCGACCCGGCACTCGGCCGGGTCGCGGCGGTCCCGGCAGGGCGCCTGCCGCGGGTCACGACCTGGGCTCGACTGCGCATCATTTTCGCAGCTCGCCGGCTGCTTCGAAGGTTGCTTCACTAAGCTCTGGTGCATCCCCTGCACCCGGCCTGGGTGGCCGGTCGATCCCGCCAGAGGTCCCCATGAACCACGCAGTCGACAGGCAACGTGGACCAGCCCAGCGGAAGCCCCCACGCGCACTTCGCTGGCTCGGCGCCGGTGTCCCGGTCGCCGTCCTTCTCCTCACGGTCGCGCTGCTGCCGTCGGCGATCGCCCGTCAACAGCCCGACCAGCCGGGCCTCGAGCGTGACGGCGAGCTGTGCCACGGCTACCAGCAGTGCAGCGACGACGTGCTCGGCGCCGGCGTGCTGGTCCGGGCCGACGACGTCTGCTCCGACGAGCGCACGGCGGAGCTGTGGCGCCGCGCGCGCAGCGGGCGCATGGAGATCCAGCAGGTGCTGGCGGAGATCCTGGTGCGCTCACGGGACCTCTGCCCGAGCGGGTCCGGCTCGCCGGGGGCCATCCAGTTCGAGGAGTTCCGGACCGTCGCCGAGGACGGCGATGCGGAGCCGGCCACGGCCTCGGGCCCGCCAGCGGCGGAGTCCCCGCCGGCCGACCCCGGCCCGCGGCTCGACCTCCAGATCGACGACAGCTGGAGGAGGGACGTCGACGCGGCGATCTCGATGCTCCGCCGCTACGGGCAGCTCGCCGAGCAGCGGATGGAGCGGACCGACGGCCTGGTCCACTTCGACCGCCTGCTCATCAGCGACACGTGCGGCGAGTTCGACGAGGTGGCCCAGCCGTGCGAGCCGGAGACCGTCGCCACCAGCCTCCCCGACCCGGAGCAGGGCGTCTGCTCGATCGAGCTGTACCCGTCGAAGATCCGTGCCCAGGCCCGGGGCTGGGACCTGACCGTCCCGCAGCTCACCGCGATGGTGCTGGTGCACGAGCAGGAGCACTGCCTGGTCGAGCCCGAGCAGGGGGAGACCCAGGCCGTCGAGGCGGCGTTCCGGTTCGCGCACCAGGTCGGCGACCCCGACATGATCGCGTACCAGGAGCAGCTCATCTCGCAGCTCGACGCCGACGGGAACTGGGAGGAGGCCGGCCCCGGACCCGGGCGCGGGGTGCCGGACCTTCCCCGACGACCGGTGAGGGCTCGGTCCCGGCCGTGACGGCTTGACGGCCGGCGCAGCCTCGGCCTCGTGCGCGCCGCCCCGGCGACGCCACGCCAGCCCGGCGGCCGGATGCTTCGAGCCGCCCCGGCGGGTCGTGCCGGCGGCGGGTCGCGCGACGACCGGAGCCGGGGCGGCGCCGGAGATGCACCGGCACGCGAGAACGCGTCGCTATACTTTCGGCCATTCGGCGGCCCTGCCGTCGGCCCACAGGTGCGGACGCGGGAGGCCGCGCACCGGCGCCTCGCCGCCGAGCTGGTCGGCGCCAGATCGCCCGCTACGGACTGCCTGCTACGGACTGCCTGGTATCGGAGGCCATCGAGTGCGCACTTCCGTCGAGTCGGTCGAACCGACCCGGGTCAAGATCAACGTCGTGGTGGAACCCGACGAGCTGCGCCCGGCGATCGACCGCACGGTCCGCCGGCTCGCCAGCGAGGTCCGCGTCCCGGGGTTCCGCAAGGGCAGGGTGCCGAGGCAGGTGATGGAGGCGCGGCTGGGCCGCGCCGCGATCGTCGCGGACGCGATCGAGAACGAGGCCGTCCCCGAGTTCTACGCCCGGGCGCTGGCCGAGCTGGAGATCCGGCCGCTGTCGCGGGCGCAGGTCGACACCCCCTCCTATGAGGACGGCGGTCCGCTGGAGTTCTCCGCCACCGTCGAGATCAAGCCCGACCTGAAGCTGCCGCCGTACAAGGGGGTCAAGGTCGAGGCGCCCGACGCGGAGGTCGGCGACGAGGACGTGGACCAGCAGCTCGAGCGGCTCCGCGAGCGGGTCGCGCAGCTCGAGGTGATCGGGCGGCCGCTCGCCCCGGGCGACTACGCGCAGATCGACGTGCGGACCACGCGGCACAGCGAGGAGGTCGGCGCGCTCACCCGCAACGACCTGCTCTACGAGCTGGGCTCCGGGCAGGTCGTGCCGGAGCTGGACAAGGAGCTGGAGGGCAAGCGCAAGGGCGACATCCTCAAGCTCAACGTCACGCTCGGCGAGCAGGCCGGCGAGCTGGCGGGGCAGGACGTGACCATGCAGGTGCTGGTCAAGGAGACCAAGGCGAAGGTCCTGCCGGCCCTCGACGACGACTTCGCCTCCGAGGCCAGCGAGTTCGACACGCTGGAGGAGCTGCGGGCCAGCGTCCGCGAGCAGCTCCAGGCGCTCGCCACACAGCAGGCGGCGGCGGAGCTGGAGACGCGCGTGCTGAGCGCCTACCTCGACACGTTGACGGTGCCGCTGCCCGAGACCCTGGTCAACGACGAGCTGCGCTACCGGGCCGCGCGGGTGAGCGAGCGGCTGGCGATGGCGGGCACCACCATCGACGCCTACCTGGAGATGACCGGCACGACCATGGAGCAGTTCCAGGCCGACCTGGAGGCGCAGGCCGGGCGGGCGGTCCAGGTGCAGCTGGTGCTGGACGCCGTCGTCGAGGCCGAGGGCCTGGAGGTGACCGACGCCGACGTGGACGCCGAGATCCGCCAGCAGGCGCAACGGCTCGGCCACGACCCCGAGGAGGTCCGGCGGGTGTTCGCGGGCGGTCGGGAGGACGTCATCCGCGGTGATATCCTCAGGTCCAAGGCGTTGGCGTTGATGGTGCAGCATGCGGACACGTCCGGTGGCGGGGGGCGAGCCCGATCCAAGCCCTCCGCACCGCGGCCGCCCGCCCCGGCGGCAGGCGCCCCGGCCCCGCCGGAGGCGGACACTCCGGCTCGGACCCAGGTGGAGGAGTAGGCATGGACGTCGCGCGCAACTACCTGGTCCCTGTGGTCGTCGAGCAGACCAGCCGCGGTGAGCGGTCGTTCGACATCTACTCGCGGCTGCTGAACGAGCGGATCGTCTTCCTCGGGACCCCGATCGACGACACCGTCGCCAACCTCGTGATGGCGCAGCTGCTGCACCTGGAGAGCGAGGAGCCCGAGAAGGACATCCAGCTCTACATCAACTCGCCGGGCGGCTCGGTCACCGCGCTGCTGGCGATCTACGACACGATGCAGTACATCCGCCCCGACGTCGCCACCATCTGCATGGGCCAGGCCGCGTCCGCCGCGGCGGTCCTGCTGTCGGCGGGCAGCAAGGGCAAGCGCTACGGGCTGCCGCACTCGCGGGTGCTGATCCATCAGCCCAGCGGCGGCGCCGAGGGCCAGAGCGTGGACATCGAGATCCAGGCCCGCGAGATCCTGCGGATGCGCCGCATGCTCGACGAGATCCTGGCCACGCACACCGGTCAGCCCATCGACAAGGTGTCGCGGGACACCGACCGGGACTTCATCATGACCGCGGAGCAGGCCAAGGAGTACGGCATCATCGACGACATCATCGCCAGCCGGGAGGAAGCCGAGGAGCTGGCCACCTCGGCGAGCGCCTGAGCCTGGCGATCGTCGCTGGCAGGCAGTCCCACCCGACGCGTAGGCTCTAGCCAGTTCGACCGGAGCGGCACCGCTGGTAAGGTCGCACACCGTGTGCGGCACGAGCACGAGGAGACTCGAGCAGATGGCCAAATTCGGTGACGGTGGCGACCTGTTGAAGTGCTCCTTCTGCGGCAAATCGCAGAAGCAGGTGAAGAAGCTGATCGCCGGACCCGGGGTCTACATCTGCGACGAGTGCATCGATCTCTGCAACGAGATCATCGAGGAGGAGCTCTCCGAGACCAGCGAGCTGAAGTTCGAGGAGCTGCCCAAGCCGCGCGAGATCTACGACTTCCTGAACGACTACGTGATCGGCCAGGAAGAGGCCAAGAAGATCCTCTCGGTCGCGGTCTACAACCATTACAAGCGGATCCAGGTCGGCGCCAGCGCCAACTCCGGCGACGTCGAGCTGCAGAAGTCCAACATCATCCTGCTCGGCCCCACCGGCTGCGGGAAGACGCTGCTCGCGCAGACCCTGGCCAAGATGCTCAACGTCCCGTTCGCGATCGCGGACGCCACCGCCCTCACCGAGGCCGGCTACGTCGGCGAGGACGTCGAGAACATCCTGCTCAAGCTGATCCAGGCGGCTGACTACGACGTCAAGAAGGCCGAGACCGGGATCATCTACATCGACGAGATCGACAAGATCGCCCGCAAGTCGGAGAACCCCTCGATCACCCGCGACGTCTCCGGCGAGGGCGTGCAGCAGGCGCTGCTGAAGATCCTGGAGGGCACCACCGCCAGCGTCCCGCCCCAGGGCGGCCGCAAGCACCCCCATCAGGAGTTCATCCAGATCGACACCACCAACGTGCTGTTCATCTGCGGCGGCGCGTTCGCGGGCCTGGAGAAGATCATCGAGTCGCGCATCGGCCGCAAGGGCATCGGCTTCGGCGCCGAGCTGCGGCGCATCGGCAACTCCGACGTCGGCGAGGTGCTCGCCAAGGTGCTCCCCGAGGACCTGCTGAAGTACGGGCTGATCCCCGAGTTCATCGGCCGGCTGCCGGTGATCAGCTCGATCCACTCGCTGGACAAGGAGGCGCTCGTGCGCATCCTCCGTGAGCCGAAGAACGCGCTGGTCAAGCAGTACGCCAAGCTGTTCGAGTTCGACAACGTCGAGCTGGAGTTCTCCGACGACGCGCTCGAGGCCGTCGCCGACCAGGCGATCCTGCGCGGCACGGGCGCCCGCGGGCTGCGCGCGATCCTCGAGGAGGTCCTGCTGGAGGTCCAGTACGACCTGCCCTCACGCAGCGACGTCCGTCGCTGCGTGATCGGCGCGGACGTGGTGAGCCGCGGCGTGAACCCGACGCTGGTCCCGCGCGACCGGGAGCCCGTCGCCGAGCACCGCGCCCGCCGCGAGCGCTCCGCCTGACCGGCCGCCGCGCCCCCGCCCGGCGGCCCCTGCCGCACCGCCCCCGCCCGGCCTTCCCGATCCGTCCGGGTTGAGCGCGGCTCCCGCCGGTGCGTACCCTTGGCGGTGCCACCCCGTCGGCTTCGACGGCCTCGACGAGATCGGTCGGTGACGTGAGCACCTTCGCGGCCACGCTGGCAGCGCACACCGCCTCGGCCCTGCGAGTACGGGTCTAGCTCCGTCCTGCCCTCGTCCGGCGGCCACGCCGCAGGACCGGCCTCCACCACGCTCGTGCCGTCCCGGTCCCGCCCTGACCGGGCCCTGTCGCGCTCCAAGGAGCACCCGTGACCCAGACCTCCGCCCGCCCCGTCCTGCCGAAGGCCTACGACCCCGGCGCGGTCGAGGGCCCGACGATCCAGCGCTGGCTCGACCGCGGCTGGTTCACCGCCGACGCCGGCTCGGACCGGCCGCGCTTCTCGATCGTCCTGCCACCGCCCAACGTCACCGGCGTGCTGCACATCGGCCACGCGCTCGACCAGGCGTTCCAGGACTACCTGGCGCGCTTCCACCGGATGCGCGGCGACGAGGTCCTGTGGCTGCCGGGCATGGACCACGCGGGCATCGCGACCCAGAACGTGGTCGAGCGCGAGCTGGCCAAGGAGGGGCTGACCCGCTTCGACCTCGGGCGGGAGCGCTTCGTCGAGCGCGTGTGGGCGTGGAAGGCGGACTCCGGCGGGCGGATCCTCGGGCAGATGCGCCGGCTGGGCGCCTCGGTCGACTGGACCCGCGAGCGCTTCACCATGGACGAGGGCCTGTCCGCGGCGGTTCGCGAGGTGTTCGTCAGCCTCTACGAGCAGGACCTGCTCTACCGGGGCCAGCGGATCATCAACTGGTGCCCGCGCTGCCTGACGGCCCTGTCGGACATCGAGGTCGAGCACGAGGAGGTCCCCGGCGAGCTGGCGATCCTGCGCTACCCGCTTGACCCGCCCCCGGCGGGCGGCCCCCGCTGGATCGAGGTCGCGACCTCGCGCGCGGAGACGATGCTGGGCGACACCGCGGTCGCGGTCCACCCCGACGACCCGCGCTACGCCGGCCTGGTCGGGCGCACGGTGCGCCTGCCGCTGGTCGACCGCCCGGTCCCGGTCGTGGCGGACGCCGCCGTGGAGACCGGGTTCGGCACCGGCGCAGTCAAGGTGACCCCCGCGCACGACCCCAACGACTACGAGATCGCCCGACGCCACGGGCTGCCGGCGGTGGAGGTGCTCACCGAGACGGCGACGGTCAACGCCAGCGGCGGCCGCTTCGAGGGCCTGGACCGCTTCGCCGCGCGCGTCGCGGTCAAGCAGGCGCTCGCCGACCAGGGTCTGCTCGGCGAGGTCCGCGAGGCGCCCCACTCCGTGGGGCACTGCTACCGCTGCCGCACCGAGGTCGAGCCGCGGCTGTCGCTGCAGTGGTTCGTGCGCACCGGGCCGCTGGCGGCCAGGTCGATGGACGCGGTCCGCGGCGGCGAGACGCGGATCGTGCCCGACCGCTTCGCCAAGGAGTTCTTCGCCTGGATGGAGAGCATCCGCGACTGGTGCGTGTCCCGGCAGATCTGGTGGGGACACCGCATCCCCGCCTGGTACTGCCCCGACGGGCACGTGACCGTCGCCCGCGGCGCGCCGGAGGCCTGCGCGACCTGCGGCGGCGGCACGCTGCGGCAGGACGAGGACGTGCTCGACACCTGGTTCTCCAGCGCGCTGTGGCCGCTGTCGACGCTCGGCTGGCCGGCCGAGACCGAGGACCTGCGCGCGTTCTACCCGACCTCGGTGCTGGTCACCGGGTACGACATCCTGTTCTTCTGGGTCGCCCGGATGATGATGTTCGGCTGCCAGTTCCGGCCGCCGACCCCGTTCCGGGTGGTCGCGCTGCACGGCATGGTACGCGACGCCAACGGGCGCAAGATGTCCAAGTCGGCCGGGAACGTCATCGACCCGCTGGAGCTGATGGACCGGTACGGCACCGACGCCACCCGGTTCGCGCTGCTGCGCGGCGCCAACCCCGGCGGCGACGTGCCGCTCGCCGAGGAGTGGGTCGAGGGCGCCCGCAACTTCGCCAACAAGCTGTGGAACGCGGTGCGGTTCGTCATCGGCGCGGCGCCGGACGGCGCCCTGGACCGGGTCGCCGGCGGGCTGCCGGCCGCGGGGGAGCGGGACCTCGCCGACCGCTGGCTGCTGTCGCGGCTGGAGCGCACCCGCGCGGCGGCCACCGAGGCCTACGAGGCGTTCGACCCCGCCGAGGCCGCCCGGCTGCTGTTCTCGTTCACCTGGAGCGAGCTGGCCGACTGGGCGATCGAGCTGGCCAAGCCGCGGCTGGCCGGCGAGCCGGCGCGGGCGCGGGACGCGGCGGCGGTGCTCGCGTTCGCGCTCGACGCCGTCCTGCGCCTGCTGCACCCGATCATGCCGTTCGTCACCGAGGAGCTGGGCCGCGCCCTCACCGGCGCCGAGACGATCACGCTCGGGCCCTGGCCGGCCGCCCGGCCCGAGCACCTGGACCCCGACGCCGAGCGGCGCATGGCCGTGCTCCAGGAGGCGATCGGCGCGGTCCGCCGCTTCCGCGCGGCGCACCAGGTCCCGCCGTCGCGCCGCCCCGAGCTGACGATCGTGCCGGCCGACCGCGGGCAGGGCGAGCTGTTCGCCGAGCAGGCCGGGAGCCTGGCCACGCTCGCCCGCCTGGGCCCGGTCCGGGTGCTCGCGCCGCGGCAGCCCGCCGCGGCCGGCGGGACCGCCCCGGCCGGCTCGGCCAAGCTGCTCGCGGCCGGCGCGGAGCTGCACCTGCCGCTGGCGGGGATGCTGGACCTGGACGAGGAGCTGGCCAGGCTCGCGCGCGAGCGCGAGCGGCTGGTCGCCGAGCTGGACCGCGCCGAGCGCAAGCTGGACAACCCCGCCTTCGTCGAGCGCGCACCCGAGGGCGTCGTCGCCAAGGCCCGCCGCCGTGTCACGGAGGTGTCCGAGGCGCTGGGCAAGGTCGACGCGCAGCTCGCCGAGCTGCGCGGCTGACCGGCGGGCTCCCCGCCGGCCCGACACGAGGGTGGCATCCATGACCACGACCGGACGGCAGGACCAGGCGGCACGGCCGGCGATCCCCGAGCGGCCGACCCCCGACGGGCTCGAGGCGAAGTGGGCGGCGCGCTGGGAGGAGGCGGGCGTCTACCGGTTCGACCGGCGGGCGAGCCGCGAGCAGGTGTACGCGATCGACACGCCGCCGCCGACGGTCAGCGGCGCGCTGCACGTGGGGCACTGCTTCTCCTACACCCACACCGACGTGCTCGCCCGCTTCCAGCGCATGCGCGGACACGCGGTGTTCTACCCGATGGGCTGGGACGACAACGGCCTGCCCACCGAGCGCCTGGTCGAGCGCCGCTACGGGGTCCGCTGCGACCCCACGCTGCCCTACGACCCCGGCTTCACCCCGCCGGCCCGGCCGGGCCGGGAGCCGGTGCGGGTGTCGCGGCCGAACTTCGTGGCGCTGTGCCACCAGCTCACCGCCGAGGACGAGCGGGCGTTCGAGGCGCTGTGGCGGCGGCTCGGGCTGTCGGTCGACTGGACCCGGACGTACGCGACCATCGGGGAGCGCGCGCGGCGCGTCGCGCAGCGAGGCTTCCTGCGCGCGCTCGCCCGCGGCGAGGCCTACCAGGCGCAGGCGCCGACCTTGTGGGACCCCACCTTCGCCACCGCGGTCGCCCAGGCGGAGCTGGAGGACCGCGAGGTGGACGGGATCGCCTGCCGGCTGCGCTTCGAGGATCTGGAGGTCGAGACCACCCGCCCGGAGCTGCTCGCGGCCTGCGTGGCGCTCGTCGCCCACCCCGGCGACGGCCGCCACGCCGGGCGGGTGGGCACGCGCGTGCGGACCCCGCTGTTCGGCGTCGAGGTGCCGGTGCTCGCCCACGAGCTGGCCGAGCCCGGCAAAGGCACGGGGCTGGCGATGATCTGCACCTTCGGCGACGTCACCGACGTCACCTGGTGGCGCGAGCTGCGGCTGCCGGTGCGCGCGGTGGTCACCCGCGAGGGGCGGCTGGCCGCCGACCCGCCGCCCGGGGTGCCCGCCGAGGGCGCCTGGCGCGAGCTGGCCGGGCTGCCCCTGGCGCGCGCCCGGGACCGGACCATCGAGCTGCTGCGCGCGGCGGGCGCGCTGGCCGGCGAGCCCCGCCCGGTCCGGCGCGCGGTCAAGTTCTACGAGCGCGGCGAGCTGCCCTTGGAGATCGTCACCAGCCGCCAGTGGTTCCTGCGCCTGCTCGACCGGCGCGAGCGCCTGCTCGAGTACGGGCGGCGGCTGGCCTGGACGCCGCCGTTCATGCGCGCGCGCTACGAGGACTGGGTGCGCGGGCTCACCGGCGACTGGCTGGTCAGCCGGCAGCGGTTCTTCGGCGTGCCGTTCCCGCTGTGGTACCCGCTGACCGCCGAGGGCCGGCCGGACCACGAGCATCCGCTGGTCCCCGGCGAGCAGCGCCTCCCGGTCGACCCGACCACCGACGTCCCCGACGGCTTCGAGCCCGCGGCGCGCGACCGGCCCGGCGGGTTCACCGCCGACCCGGACGTGATGGACACCTGGGCGACCAGCTCACTGAGCCCGCAGATCGCCGGCGGCTGGGTCGACGACCCGGACCTGTACGAGCGGGTGTTCCCCTTCGACCTGCGGCCGCAGTCGCACGAGATCATCCGCACCTGGCTGTTCTACACGGTCGTGCGCGCCGACGCCGAGCACGGCCGCCTGCCCTGGCGGCGCGCGGCGATCTCGGGCTGGGTGGTGGACCCCGAGCGCAGGAAGCTCTCCAAGTCCAAGGCCAGGGGCGACGAGGTCACGCCGACGGCCCTGCTGGAGCGCTACGGGTCCGACGCCGTCCGCTACTGGGCGGCCAGCGGGCGGCCCGGCACCGACACCGCGTTCGACGAGGCGCGCATGCGGGTCGGGCGGCGCCTGGCGATCAAGCTGCTCAACGCGAGCCGGTTCGTGCTCGGCCGGCTCGACGGCGGCGAGCCCGGCGCGGCGACCGAGCCGCTGGACCTGGCGATGCTCGCGGGGCTGGATCGGGTGGTCGCCGAGACGACCGCCGCGCTGGAGGGCGCCGACTGGGCGCGCGCGCTGGAGCGGACCGAGGCGTTCTTCTGGGCCTTCTGCGACGACTACCTGGAGCTGGTCAAGGACCGCGCCTACGGCGCGGGCGGCGGCGAGGCCGGGCGCCGCTCGGCCCACGCGGCGCTGGCGACCGCCCTGTCGGTGCAGCTGCGGCTGCTCGCCCCGGTGCTGCCGTTCGTGACCGAGGAGGTGTGGTCGTGGTGGCGGACCGGCACCGTGCACCGCGCCCCGTGGCCGGCGGCGCCGGTCGCGCCCGGCCTGGAGGCGGCCGACCCGCTGGTGCTGGAGACCGCCAGCGCGGTCCTCGCCGAGGTCCGCGCGGCCAAGAGCGCGGCGCGGCGGCCCCTGCGCACGCCGGTGGCGCGCCTGGTCGTGCGCGACACCCCCGAGCGGCTGGCCGCCCTGGGCCGCGCCGGGGGGGACCTGCTCGCCGCCGCCCGTGCCGTGGCGCTGGAACGCGCGCCCGCGGGCGCGCCCGCCACGGAGGTGACGCTGGCGCCCGAGGCGTGAGGTCGCCGGGGAGCCGGTACGCTGGCGGTCCCGCGACGCCCGGGCGCCGGCCCGGGTCCGGCGGTCCCGCGGGTCGCGTCCCGCAGCGGCGGCCGGCACGGACGCGCACGTCGGCGAGCATGGAGGTGGCGGTGGAGTACGAGCAGGCGCTGCGGGCGCTGGCCGCGCGCGGCCCCGAGCAGCCCGGGGTGGGACCGAGCCTGGAGCGGATGCGGCGGCTGGCGGAGCTGCTGGACCACCCCGAGCGGACCGCGCCGGCGATCCACCTGACCGGCACCAACGGCAAGACCACCACCGTGCGGATGTGCGCCGCGCTGCTGGCGGCCCTCGGGATCGGAGCCGGCGCCTACACCAGCCCGCACCTGCAGGACGTCCGCGAGCGGATCGCGGTCGCCGGGCGGCCGGTCTCCACCCGGGAGTTCGCCGACGCCTGGGCCTACCTGGAGCCGTTCTTCGCCGAGGTCGACGGCCTCGCGGGCGGCCCGGTCACGTTCTTCGAGGCGCTCACCGCGCTCGCGTTCACCTGGTTCGCCGAGGTCCCGGTCGACGTCCAGCTGGTCGAGGTCGGGATGGGCGGGGAGTGGGACGCGACCAACCTGGTGCAGGGCCAGGTCGCGGTCGTCACCGGCATCGGCCTGGACCACCCGGAGCTGGGCGACACGCCCGTCCAGGTGGCCGCGGAGAAGGCCGGGATCATCAAGGACGGCGCCACGGTGGTCGTGCAGGCGCAGCAGCCGGACGTGCTCGCGCTGCTGCGGGCGCGCGCGGCGGACCACGGCGCGCGCGTGCTGGTCGAGGACGAGGCGTTCGGGGTGGAGCGGCGCCGGCTGGCCCACGGCGGCCAGGTGCTGGACCTGCGCACCCCGGTGGGGCTGGTCCGCGACGTGCTGGTGCCGCTCCACGGCCGTCACCAGGCGGGCAACGCCGCGGCCGCGCTCGCCGCCGTCCAGGCGTTCCTGGGCGACCGGGCGCTGGACGAGGACACGGTGCGGGCGGGCTTCGCGGCGGTCACCTCGCCGGGCCGGCTGGAGGTGGTCGCCCACGACCCCCTGATCGTGCTCGATGGGGCGCACAACCCCATGGGGGCGCGCGCGCTCGCGGCCGCGCTGCTGGAGGAGTTCGTCGCCGACCGCCGTACGCTGGTCGTGGCGGCGCTGGCCGACAAGGACCTGCGCGGCATCCTCGAGGGGCTCGCGCCCGCGACCGGGCGGCTGATCGTGACGGCCGCCGCCAGCCACCGCGCCGCGCCCGCCGAGCGGCTGCGCAAGGAGGCCGAGGCGGTCGGGCTCGCCGCCGAGGTCGCGCCGGACGTCGCGGCGGCGCTGGAGCTGGCGCGCGAGGGCGCCGGGGCGGGGGAGGCGATCGTGGTGACCGGCTCGCTGTACACGGTGGGGGAGGCGCGCGGGCTGCTCCTCGGACCCGGGCCGGCGTAGCACCCGGGCCGGCCCGGCCGGCCTGGCGGCTCCGCCCGCCGGAGCGCGGGTATCATCGCGCGGCGCTGCGCGCCCGGTGCGGCGCCTGGCCGCATCCCGGAGGTTGCCATGGCTGTTGAGCGCACGCTCGTCCTGATCAAGCCCGACGCCGTCGCCAGGGGCCTGATCGGCGAGATCGTCGGGCGCATCGAGCGCAAGGGCCTGCGGATCGCCGCGATGGAGCTGCGCACCCTGGACGAGGTCACGGCCAAGCAGCACTACGCCGAGCACGAGGGCAAGACCTTCTTCGAGGAGCTGGTGACGTTCATCACCAGCGGGCCGCTGGTGGCGATCAAGGTCGAGGGGGAGCGGGCGGTCGCCTCGGTGCGGTCGCTCATGGGACCGACCGACCCGCTGGCCGCCCCGCCCGGGTCGATCCGCGGGGACTTCGGCCTGACCATCGGGGAGAACCTCGTCCACGGATCCGACGCGCCCGAATCCGCCGCCCGCGAGGTAGGCTTGTTTTTCGGGGCGTGAGCCTGGGGATGCCTGACTCGATCGGATCACGATCGGTGACAGGTTCGTCACGTTCGGGTTGGGTGGGTCAGGTACCTGGTGTAGGATGCCGACGCTCTTCGGGTCGGGTGGGCTGCGCCTCGCGGGTATGCCGACGTCCTGCCCATTTCCGTCCGCCCTCGAGCAGCTACGTCCGTCTCATGTGATTTCCGAGGGGCTGGTCCTGCGTGCACAACGCATTCGGCTTTCTGGGCCGAGACATGGCCGTGGACCTTGGGACCGCCAACACGCTCGTGTACGTGCGTGGTCGCGGCATCGTGCTCGACGAGCCGTCGGTGGTCGCCATCAACACCAGGAACAACGCCGTCCTCGCGGTCGGCGCCGAGGCCAAGCAGATGATCGGCCGGACACCCGGCCACATCGTCGCGGTGCGTCCCCTGAAGGATGGCGTGATCGCTGATTTCGACACGACCGAGAAGATGCTCCGCTATTTCATCCAGAAGGTGCACCGCCGGTCGTTCATGGCAAAGCCGCGGGTGGTCGTGTGCGTCCCCTCGGGGATCACCGGCGTCGAGCAGCGCGCGGTCGAGGAGTCCACCATCCGCGCCGGGGCGCGCAGCGCGTACATCATCGAGGAGCCGATGGCCGCCGCGATCGGCGTCGGGCTGCCGGTGCACGAGCCCACCGGGAGCATGGTCGTGGACATCGGCGGCGGCACCACCGAGGTCGCCGTGATCTCGCTGGGGGGGATCGTCACCAGCCAGTCCATCCGCATCGGCGGCGACGAGCTGGACGAGGGCATCGTCTCCTACGTCAAGAAGGAGTACTCGCTGATGCTCGGCGAGCGCTCCTCGGAGGAGATCAAGCTGGCCATCGGCTCCGCCTACCCGGGCGAGGACGACCCGCAGGCCGATCTGCGCGGGCGGGACCTCGTCTCGGGGCTGCCCAAGACGATCACGGTCACCGCCGAGGAGATCCGCCGCGCGATCGAGGAGCCGGTGAACGCGATCGTCGACGCCGTGAAGAACACCCTGGACTCGACCCCGCCCGAGCTGGCCGCCGACGTCATGGACAAGGGCATCGTGCTCACCGGCGGCGGCGCGAACCTGCGCGGGCTGGACGAGCGACTCAAACACGAGACGAGCATGCCGATCCACGTCGCCGACAACCCGCTGCAGTCGGTGGCGATCGGATCGGGGAAGTGCCTGGAGGAGTTCGAGGCGCTCAAGAAGGTGCTCATCTCGACCTCTCGCCGCAACTGACCCTCTCGCCGGCCGGGGCGCCCGGTCGACCAGAGTGTGAGGGATCACCGCATCGTGTACGAACGTCCCCGCCGGGCCCGCGCGATCTTCGTCCTGCTGCTGCTGGCCGCGGTGACCGTGATCACGGTCGACTTCCGCCAGCGCCCGGACGGGCCGGTCGACCGCCTGCAGCGCGCGGCGTCCAGCGTGTTCGGGCCGCTGCAGCGCGCGGTCAGCGCGGTCGTGCGGCCGATCGGCGACACCCTCGGCGGCATCGCCGAGACCGGCTCCCTGCGGCGGCGCAACCGCCAGCTCCAGGCCGAGGTCGAGCGGCTGCGCGCCGCCGAGCGGACCAACGCCGACCTGCTCGGTGAGAACCAGCAGCTCCGCGGCGCGCTGGCGATGGCGCGGCGCTGTGGCTGCCGGACGGTCGGCGCCCAGGTGGTCGCCCGCTCGGGCTCCACGTTCCAGTGGTCGGTCACGATCGACGCCGGCACCCGCCAGGGGATCACCAGGGACATGGCCGTGATCAACGGCGACGGGCTGGTCGGCCGGGTCGTGCGGGTCGGCGCCGACTACGCCGACGTGCGGCTGGTCAGCGACCCCTCGAGCGGGATCGCGGCGGCGCTGGCCGGCAGCCGGTCGCCCGGGCTGCTACGCGGGCGCGGCGAGCGCGACCTGGACATGGAGCTGCTGCACCCCGACGCCCCGGTGCGCACCGGCGAGCCGGTCATCACCCAGGGCTACCCGCAGGGGGTGTTCCCCCCGGGCCTGCCCGTCGGGGTGGTGACCGCCACGCCGCCAGCCCGCGACCTGGTGCGGCGCCTGGTCGTGCGGCCGTTCGCGGACGTCGACTCGCTCGACGTCGTCGCGGTGGTCGTCGCCAAGCCCGCCCGCCCGAAGGCGCCCCCGCGCGCCGCCGAGGCCGCCGGCCGTCCGGCCGGGACGCCCTCGACGACCCGCGCTCCCGCGGGGGGCACGCCGTGATCCGCCGCGTGCTCGCGCTCGCCGCCGTTCTGGTCGGCGCCCTGGTCGTGCAGACCACGGTGCTGTCCCAGGTCCGCATCCTGGGCGCCCGGCCGGACCTCGTCGTGCTCGCGATCGTCGCGGTCGCGATGTCCTCGGACCCGGTGGCCGGCGCCACCTTCGGGTTCGCCGCCGGGCTCGCCCGCGACCTCCTGCTCGACCTCCCGGTCGGGGTGTCGGCGCTGGTGGACGCCTCGCTCGGCTACGCGATCGGGACCGCGCGCGTGTACATGGTCTCGCGCAGCCCGCTGGTGCCCGCCACGGTCGTCGTCGCGGCGAGCCTGGCCTCGGTGTGGGCGACCGGCGCGGTCCTGCGCCTGCTCGACCTGTCGGGCTTCTCCTGGGGGTACGTGGCCCGCTCGGCGCTGGCCGTCGCCGCCGGCAACCTGCTGGCGACCCCGCTGGTGTACCCGCTGATGCGCGGCGTCGTCGAGCGCTCCCGCGCCGAGCGGGTGATGCACCTGTGAGAGCGATCGAGCCACCCGGCCAGGAGGACCGCTCGCGCGCGCGCCTGTCCGCGCTGTCGGTGGTGGTGTTCGGCCTGCTGCTCGCCCTGCTGTCGCGCCTGTGGTACCTGCAGGTGCTGGCCAGCGACCAGTACGGCGCGCTGGCGGAGGGCAACCGGGTGCGGCAGGTGCTGGTGGAGGCCCCCCGTGGCCGCATCCTCGACCGCCAGGGGCGGGTGCTGGTGAACAACCGCGCGGCCTGGGCGGTCACGGTCAAGCTGAACGACATGGGCGACCGCCGCGACGAGGTGCTGAACCGCCTCGCCAGGCTCCTGAAGGTCCGGCGCGCGCAGATCGACGACCGCCTCAGCCGCTACGTCGGCTCCCCGTTCAAGGGCATCCCGGTCGCCGAGGACGTCAGCCGCCAGGTGCTGTTCAACCTGGTCGAACACCAGGACCTGTACCCGGGCGTCGAGCCGGCGGTGGTCGCGCTGCGCCACTACCCCTACGGCACCGCCGCGGCGCACATGCTCGGCTACGTGGGCGAGATCTCGCCCGACCAGCTCAAGGAGCCCCGCTACCGGGGCTACCGGCAGGGCGACCTGATCGGCAAGGCCGGCCTCGAGGAGGTCTACGACCGCGAGCTGCGCGGCCGGGACGGCTACCAGGTGCTGGAGGTCGACGCGACCGGCGAGGTGGTCCGCCCGGTCGACTCGCAGGAGCCGGTGCGCGGCCGGGACCTGCAGCTCCAGGTCGACCTGGACGTGCAGCAGGCCACCGAGCGGGCGCTGCGCGAGGGCCTGGAGCAGGCGCGCGGCCTGGCCGAGGGGGGCGGCGGCCGCCGCTACCCGGCGCCCGCGGCCACCGCGGTGGTCATGAGCGCCCGCGACGGCTCGCTGCTGGCCAGCGCCAGCCTGCCGCAGTACGACCCGCGCCGGTTCGTCGGCGGGATCTCGCGCAAGGACTTCGCCCGCTACGCCAAGGATCCCGACAAGCCGCTGCTCGACCGCACCCTGCAGTCGGTCTATCCGCCGGGCTCCACCTGGAAGCCGTTCACGGCGATGAGCGCGCTGGGCGCCGGGATCGTCACGCCCTCGACCCCGTTCACCTGCAACGGCGCCTACCAGCTCGGCAACTACGTGAAGCACGACTGGACCCCGCGCGGGCACGGCACCGTCAGCCTGCAGCGCAGCCTCGAGCAGTCCTGCGACGTGTACTACTACACGCTCGGCGGGATCTTCTGGCACCAGGAGGACACCCAGGAGGAGCAGGGCAGGCACGTGACCGAGCGGATGCAGGGGACCGCGCGCATGTTCGGGTTCGACCGTGCCCCCGCCGTCGACCTGCCCTACGCCGCCGACGGCACCGTCCCCGACCGCCGCTGGCGCAAGGCGTTCTGGCAGGCCAACAAGGCGCTGTACTGCAAGGGCAGCAGCCGCCTGTACCGCGAGCTGTGCGTGGACGGCGCCCGCTGGCGCGGCGGCGACAACCTCAACATCGCGATCGGCCAGGGCGACGTGCAGGTCTCGCCGCTGCAGCTCGCCGCGGCCTACGGCGCGCTCGCCAACCGCGGCACGGTGTACGCGCCGCACGTCGGCCGCGCGGTGGTCGACCCGGACACCCAGCGGGTCGCGCGCAAGGTGACGCCCAAGGTCAGCTCGGTCGTCAAGCTCCCCGCGTCGGCGTTCGCGGCGGTCGACGCGGCGCTGGCGACCGTGCCCCGCAGCGGGACCGCGACCTCGGCGTTCGCGGGCTTCCCCCTGGACCGCTACCCGGTCGCCGGCAAGACCGGCACGGCGGACCTGCCGCCCAAGCCCCCGTTCGCGTGGTTCGCCTCGTTCGCGCCCGTCGGCGACCCGCGCTACGTCGTGGTCGTGATGGTCGAGCAGGGCGGGCACGGCGGCGAGACGGCGGCGCCGGTCGCCCGGCGCATCTACGAGTCCCTGTTCGGCCTCGGCCCCACCAAGATCACCACCGGTCAGGACCGGAGCGGCTGATGCAGTCCTCACTCGGCTCCTTCCGCGACCGCGTCTCCCGGCTGGGCTGGGAGGCGGCCAGCGACCGGCCCATGGCCTGGCGCGCGCCCTGGCGGCACCTGGACCCGATGCTGGTGCTGGCCACGCTCGGCCTCACGATCCTCGGCTGCGCGGCCGTGTACTCCTCGACCTTCGCCGAGCTGCGCGGGCAGGGGCTGCCCGGCGACCACCTGCTGCGCCGCCAGCTCTTCAGCCTCGCGGCCGGCCTGGTCGGGCTGGTGCTGGCGACCCTGTTCGACTACCGCAGGCTCCAGGCGTGGGCCGCGGCGCTGCTGGGCGTGACCGCGCTGCTGCTGATCCTGGTGCTCACCCCGCTCGGCTCGGCCGCCAACGGCTCGCAGTCGTGGTTCGCCGTCGGCTCGGCGCAGCTGCAGCCGTCGGAATGGGCCAAGGTCGCGGTCGTGATCGCGCTGGCCGCGATCCTCGCCGCCGGGCCCCCGCGGCCGGGCCTGCGCCAGCTCGGCCTGGCGCTCGGCGCGGTCGCGCTGGTCGGGGCCGAGATCCTCCTCCAGCCCGACTTCGGGACGTTCATCGTGTTCGCCGCGATCCTGTTCGGCGCGCTCCTGCTCGGCGGGGTGCCCGCGCGCTGGCTGCTGGTGCTGGTGCTGTGCGGGGGCGTCGGCGTGGTCGGGATGTTCAAGCTCGACGTGCTCAAGGACTACCAGAAGCAGCGGCTGACCGCGTTCATCAACCCCGACGCCGACGTCGGCGGCCGCGGCTTCTCGTGGAACTACCGGCAGTCGCTGATCGCGGTCGGCTCCGGCGGGCTCACCGGCAAGGGCTACCTGCGGGGGCCGCAGACCAACCTCAACTACGTGCCCGAGCAGCACACCGACTTCATCTTCACGGTGATCGCCGAGGAGCTGGGCTTCGCCGGGGCCGGCCTGCTGCTCGCCCTGTACGCGGTGCTGCTGTGGCGCGGGCTGCGGATCGCCGCCCTCGCCCGCGACCGGTTCGGGACGCTGCTGGCGGGCGGGGTGGTGTCGATGCTCGGCTTCCAGGCGTTCGTCAACGTGGGCATGACGCTGGGCATCATGCCGATCACCGGCATCCCGCTGCCGTTCGTCTCCTACGGGGGCTCCTCGATGATCGCAAGCTTCGTCGCGGTCGGCGTGGTCCTCAACGTCCACATGCGCCGGTTCCTGTGATTCCGGGCCCGTCGGGGGGGCGGGGCGGACAGGTCTTTGCCCGGCCCACCCGCGTCTGGCAAACTCAGCATGGTTTTCGCCATACCGTTCGGCGGTCTTCGCCCCTGGACCAAGCTCCGCGTCCATCCGCCAGCTGGGCGGCCGGCACCCGGCCTGATCGGCCGGGCCGGCCGATCAGGAGCCCAGGGAGAGGCGACAGGTGGCTTCCAGGGCTCCGTCGACGACGGGCCGGCGACCCTCGCGGCGGGGTGCCCTGCACGGCAACTTCCGGCACGAGCGGTCCCGGGAGGTGTGGTGGCGCCGCCCGGCGGCGCACGGCCGTCCGCGCTCCTGCGCACAGTCCGTGCCGACCCGGCCGAGGGACCTCCTCGTGCGCGCCTGGATTTCGGCCGCTCCCGTCGGCTGTCGCCCAAGCTCGATGAGGAGCATGCATGGACCCGTCCGACGAACCTCGGGCCGACGTCCCGGCGTCCGAGGTTCCCGCGCCTGACGGCGCCTCCCCCGCCCGCGCACCGATCTCTCCGGCCCGGCCGCGCTCGTCCGCCTCCTACGCAGGCGGTGCCCCGCCGGAGACCACCCGCCCAGCCGCCGAGGCGGCCGCGCCACCCGCGCGGCTGCCCGCCGTCGCGAGCTTCGAGGTGACCACGATCGACCGCCCACGCGCATCGCGGCCGGCCGGCCCGCCGCCCGACCGCCCCGCATCACCGCCGCCCACCGCCGCACCGCCGCCCCCGGCGGCACGGGTGCCGGCCCCGCCGGCCCCACCCGCGTCCCCGGCCGCCCCGCCTGCGGCCATGGCCGCCCCGGCGCCACCCGCGGCGCCGGCACCACCGGCGTCCGCCCGGCCCGCGCCACCGCCGCCCCCGGCCGCGGCACCCGCCGCCGCGCCGTCGCTGGCCGCCGCGGCGCCCCAGACGGCGCTCCGGCCGCCGGTGGGCGCGCCTGCGGCCGGTGCACCGTCGCTGGTCGCCGAGGCCCCGCCGGCCGAACCGGCGGCCGGTGAGGGCGTGCCTCCCGCGCGGCGCAGCCGCCGCCGGCGGGGCAGGCGCCGGTCGGACGCTCCGGCCGCGGCGGGGGAGGCCGCCGCCGCCCCTGCCGCCGAGGCCGCGCCCGAGCCGGGCCGGCCGGACGGCGGCGCTCCCGAGGCCGACGCCCCGGCGCCCGCGCCGGGCCGCCGCAGCCGCGGCGGCCGGCAGGCGGGCGGTCCGCGTGCCTCTCGCCGGGCACCCGCCGCCGGCGCCGGGCAGGGTGAGCCCGAACCCGAGGCCGACGCGGCCGCGGTGCCGCCGCCTGCGGCACCCGGCCAGCCGGCCGCGACGACGGCCGACCCGCAGGCCGGCGGCTCGTCCCGGACGCGCGCGCGGCGCCGCCGGCGCACAGCCGCGCGCGAGCGGGCGCGCGAGGGGCTGGAGGACGGCGCCACCGACGCCGGCACCACCACCGCGACCGCCCCCGCCGCGGAGGCGGCGGTCCGGCCGCCGGCGGCGAAGCCCGCCTCCGCTCCGGCCGGCCCGGGTGCCGCCGCGGGTGAGCGGCCCCCCCGGTCGCGCGGCCGCGGCCGCTCCGGCCAGGGCCGGTCGCAGCGGCGCGGGCCCTCCGCCGAGGCCACGGTCGAGACCGGCACGGCGACCGGCCAGCCGGCCGGGGCGGTGTCGACCCGCCTGGCGGGCAACCGCAACGGCCAGGGCCGGTCGCGCCGCCGCCGCTCCACGGGGCTGACCGAGGAGCAGAAGCGGCTGCTGCGCGAGGAGGGCCCCGACCGGCGCATGCTGGTGACCGAGAGCGCCGAGCGGACCCAGATCGGCGTGCTCGAGGGCCGCGCCCTGGTCGAGCACTACGTGACCCGCAAGGCCGGCAAGTCCCAGGTCGGCAACATCTACCTCGGCCGCGTGCAGAACGTCCTGCCCGGCATGGAGGCCGCCTTCGTCGACATCGGCAAGGGCCGCAACGCGGTCCTGTACGCCGGCGAGGTGACCTACAACGAGGAGGACCTCGAGGGCGAGCCGCCCCGGATCGAGCGCGCGCTCAAGCCGGGCCAGTCGGTCCTGGTGCAGGTCACCAAGGACCCGATGGGGTCCAAGGGCGCCCGCCTCACCACCGAGATCTCGCTGGCCGGCCGCTACCTGGTGCTGCAGCCGGCGGGCAACACCTTCGGGATCTCCCGCCGGCTGCCCGAGACCGAGCGCTCGCGCCTGCGCGACATCCTGAAGGACATCCGTCCCAAGGGACTGGGCGTGATCGTGCGCACCGCCGCCGAGGGCGCCAGCGCCGAGGACCTGCGCACCGACCTGACCAGGCTCCAGGCCCGCTGGGAGCAGATCGAGCGCAAGGCCAAGCGGTCCTCGGCGCCCGCGGTGATCTACGCCGAGCCCGAGCTGGTCGTCCGCGTCATCCGCGACATCTTCTCCCCGGACTTCGTCGAGCTGGTGGTCGACGCGCCGGAGCTGCACGAGCGGGTCAGGGACTACCTCACCGAGGTCGCGCCCGACCTGCTGCCCAAGCTGCGCCGGCACGACGGCAGGCTGCCGCTGTTCGAGCACTACCGGGTCGTCGAGCAGATCCACAAGGCGCTGGAGCGCAAGGTGTGGCTGCCCTCCGGCGGCTCGATCGTGATCGACCGCACCGAGGCCATGACCGTGGTCGACGTGAACACCGGCAAGTTCGTCGGCAAGACGAACCTGGAGGAGACGGTCGTCGCCAACAACCTCGAGGCCGCCGAGGAGATCGTCCGCCAGCTGCGGCTGCGGGACATCGGCGGGATCGTCATCATCGACTTCATCGACATGCTGTTCGAGAAGAACCAGCAGGCCGTGATCGACCGCCTCAGGACCGCGCTGGCCAGGGACAAGACCAAGAGCCAGGTGATGGACATCTCACCCCTGGGGCTGGTCCAGATGACCCGCAAGCGCGTCTCGGGCGGGCTGCTGGAGAGCTTCTCCGAGCCCTGCCCGACCTGCGAGGGCCGCGGGATCGTCATCACCCACGAGCTGTAGGAGCCACGCGAACCCGTCCGACGCCGGGCCGGGGGTCCCGGCGACGCAGCCGCACGGAGGCGTCCGCGACGCCCCTCTTCGAGGCGTCCACCCGTGGTCAGAAGGCATCGCGGACACCTTCACTGGTAGGCTGAGCGCCGAAGTCGCCGCGGGCGCCGCCCGGGCGGCGCCCTCCGGTGACCACGTGCCGCCCCGCCCGTGCCGCGGCGGCGCACCGAAAGGATGTTGCAGGTCGTGTATGCCGTGATCCGCACAGGCGGGAAGCAGTACCGCGTGAAGGTCGGGGACGTGCTCGACGTGGAGCGGCTGCCCGCCGAACCCGGCGACGACCTCACCTTCGAGCCGCTCCTGGTCGTGGACGACGACGGCAAGGTCCGTGCCGCCGCCAAGGATCTGGCGGGGGCGAGCGTGACCGCCACCGTCCTCGACCAGCACCGCGGCAGGAAGATCCACGTGTTCACCTACAAGAACAAGTCCGGCCAGCAGCGCCACCAGGGCCACCGGCAGTCGCTGACGCGGCTGCAGGTCGCCGGGATCCAGGTCCGCGCGGCCGCCAGGCGCAGCAGGAAGGGATAGCCCAGCATGGCGCACAAGAAGGGCGCGTCGTCCAGCCGCAACGGCCGCGACTCGGCGGCCAAGCGGCTCGGCGTCAAGCGCTACGGCGGCCAGGCCGTCCGGGCGGGGACGATCCTGGTCCGGCAGCGTGGCACCCGCATCCACCCCGGCGACGGCGTCGGGCGCGGCGGCGACGACACCCTGTTCGCCCTCGTCGACGGCCAGGTCGTCTACTCCAGGCGACGCGGGCGCAAGCTCGCCAGCGTGCAGCCGCCCGCCTGAGCGGCGGCCGCCAGGGCCGCGTCCCGATGTTCGTCGACGAGGCCACCCTCGAGGTGCGCGGTGGCCGCGGCGGCGACGGCGTGACCTCCTTCCACCGGGAGAAGTACCGCCCCCGGGGCGGCCCCGACGGCGCCGACGGGGGCCGCGGCGGGAGCGTGCTGCTGGTCGCCGACCCGGGCGTCGGCACGCTGGTGGAGTACCGCTTCCACCCGCACCAGCGGGCCGCGCGCGGCACGCACGGCAAGGGCGGCAACCGCACCGGCGCCCACGGCGCCGACCTCGTCCTGCGCGTGCCGGTCGGCACCCTCGTCCGCGACCAGGCGGGGCGCTCGCTCGCCGACCTCGCCAGCCCCGGCAGCCGGTTCGTCGCCGCCCGCGGCGGGCGCGGGGGGCGCGGCAACGCGGCGCTGTCGGGACCCAACCGCCGGGTCGCCCACTTCCACGAGCGGGGCGAGCCCGGCCAGGAGCGGCGCCTGCGGCTGGAGCTGCGCCTGCTCGCGGACGCCGCGCTGGTCGGGTTCCCCAACGCCGGCAAGTCCAGCATCGTCGCGCGGGCGTCGGCGGCGCGTCCCCGGATCGCCGACTACCCGTTCACCACGCTGGTGCCGGTGCTCGGGGTGGTCCGTGCCGGCGAGCACGACTTCACGCTGGCCGACGTCCCGGGGCTGGTGCCCGGCGCGGCCGCGGGCAAGGGCCTCGGGCACCGCTTCCTGCGCCACGTCGCGCGCTCGGCGGTCCTGGTCCACGTGGTGGACCTCGCCCCGGCCGGGCCGGAGCGGTCGCCGCGAGCCGACCTCGCCGCGATCGACGCCGAGCTGGCCGCCTTCGATCCCGGGCTGGGCCGCCGCCCGGCGCTGGTCGTGGCCAACAAGCTCGACCTGCCCGACGCGGCCGAGCGCCTGCCCGAGGCCCGGGCCGCCGCGGCCGAGCGCGGCCTGGCCTGCTTCGCCGTCTCGGCCGCGACCGGGGAAGGGATGCCCGCCTTCCTGCACGCGCTGGCGGCGGCGGTGGTCCGGGCGCGCGCGTCGCGGCCCGAGGTGGCGGTGCCCGCCGAGCACCTGATCGACGAGCCGGAGGCACCGATCGACGTGCGGCGGGAGGCGCCGGGTCGCTGGCGGGTGCTGGGCGACCGCCCGCTGCGCTGGCTGGCCATGACCGACCTGGACAACGCCGAGGCGGTCGTCCACCTCCAGCACCGGCTGCTGCGGGCCGGCGTCGAGGACCTGCTGACCGGCCAGGGCGCGCTCCCCGGGGACGAGGTCCTGATCGGCGAGGCGGCGTTCGAGTTCCAGCCGACGCCGCCGGCGTCCCGCCGGCGGCGCGGCTGACCTGCCCGCGGGTGCCCGGAGCCCTGCGGCGCCCGGGCGCGCGCCGCCCACGATCTGTGATCACAGTTACGTTTCGGCCCGCTGGCTCCGGCTAGAATGCGCTGGAGGCCGACGGCTCGCCATCTCAGGCAGGCGACCACCGCCGAGCATTCCGCAACGGTGCAGGCAGGCTCGACCGGACGGAGTCCTGGAGGGTTGGTGGCAGGTGGCTGACAAAGTCGAGACCGGCGTCGCCACGGCCAGACCCGCGGCCGCCAGACCCGCGGCCGCGTGGCGGTCGCCGCGGCCGCGGCCGGGCAGGAGCGGCTGGCGCAAGCATCTGACCACGGTGATCTTCCTCGGTCCCGCCATGCTGCTGCTGGGGGCGCTGGTCCTCTACCCGATCTTCTTCACGATCTGGCGCAGCCTGTTCGACGCGGCCGGCAGCGGCTTCGTCGGCATCGACAACTACAAGAGCATGTTCACCCGGCCCGACACGCTGCGGGCGATCCAGAACAACGCGATCTGGCTGGTGTTCGCGCCGACGCTGGCGACCATCTTCGGGTTGTTCTTCGCGGTGCTGACCGAGCGGATCTCCTGGTCCAGGGCGTTCAAGGCCGCGGTGTTCTTCCCCATGGCCGTGTCGATGCTCGCGTCGGGCGTCGTCTGGCGGCTCGTCTACGACCAGGAGCCGGAGCTGGGCCTCGGCAACGCGCTGGTCCAGGGCGTCGTGCACGTCTTCCGCCCGCCGGGCGACTACGCGGGCGCGCGGCCGTCGCAGCCCGACCAGCTCGCCCCCGGCGGCGGGGCGTACACCACCCGGCAGGCCGTCCCGCCCGGCCAGAGCGTCGACCTCGGCCTGATCGCCATCCCGCCCGCCGAGCTCCCCAAGGAGCCGCAGCGGGCGCAGGCGCCGCCCGCGGGCGGCGACCCCACCTCGCTGCGCGGCACGGTCTGGTTGGACTTCACCCGCGGCGGAGGCGGCAAGCGCGGCGAGATCGACCCGACCGAGATGGGGCTGCCCGACGTCAAGGTCGAGGCGCTGGCGGGGGACAAGGTCGTCGCGACCGACACGACCAACGGCTCCGGCGCCTTCGAGCTGAAAGACCTGTCGCAGGGGTCGTCCTACCGGGTCCGGCTGGCCGACTCCAACTTCCGCCCGCCGTACGGCGGCTTCTACTGGCTCGGCCCGACGCTGGTGACGCCGGCGATCATCTTCGTGTTCCTGTGGATCTGGGCCGGGTTCGCCATGGTCGTCATCGCGGCCGGGCTGTCGGCGCTGCCGCGGGAGGTGCTCGAGGCGGCCCGCGTGGACGGCGCCAGCGAGTGGCAGGTCTTCCGCCGGGTCACGGTGCCGCTGCTGATGCCCGTGATCATCGTCGTGCTGGTGACGCTGGCGATCAACGTCCTCAAGATCTTCGACCTCGTGCTGGTGATCCCGCCAGGCTCCTCGCAGAGCTCGGCGAACGTGCTCGCCCTGGAGATGTGGCGGGTGTCCTTCGGTGGCGGCCTCAACCAGGGCCTCGGGAGCGCGGTCGCCGTCTTCCTGTTCGCGCTGGTGCTCCCGGCGATGATCTTCAACTTCCGGCGATTCAGGGCGGAGCAGCGCTAATGGCCACAGCGACCACGTCCACCGCAGCCACCACCGCCGGGCCGCCGGTCCGCAGGCCGGCCGGCGTCGCCTCCCGGATCACGGGCGCGCTCTCGCGCACGTCCCTGCAGATCATCCTGGCGGTCATCGCGATCGCGTGGATGGTCCCGGTGTTCGGGCTCCTCATCGCGTCCCTGCGCACCGCCTCCGACAACAGCGCGAGCGGCTGGTGGAACGCGATCACCCACTGGCACCAGCTCACCTTCAGCAGCTACAGCAAGCTGCTGCAGAACGACACCATCCAGCACTCGATCGCGAACACCTTCTTCATCACGATCCCGACGACGGTCCTGGTCGTGTTTATTGCCGCGATGGCCGGCTACGCCTTCGCCTGGGTGCGGTTCCCCGGTCGCGACGTGATCTTCCTGGTCGTCGTCTGCCTGCTGGTCGTCCCGCTGCAGATGGCGCTGATCCCCGTCGCCCGGCTCTTCGACGCCGTCAACCTGTTCGGCAAGATCCCCGGGGTGGTGCTGTTCCACGTCGCGTTCGGCCTGCCGTTCGCGATCTTCCTGCTGCGCAACTTCTTCGCGGGCATCCCCGGGGAGCTGATGGAGGCGGCACGGCTGGACGGCGCCAGCGAGCTGACGATCTTCTTCAGGGTCGTGCTGCCGCTGGGCCTTCCGGCGATCGCGTCCCTGGCGATCTTCCAGTTCCTGTGGGTCTGGAACGACCTGCTGGTGGCGCTGGTGTTCGCGGGACCGGAGTCGGCGCCGCTGACGGTCGCGATCCAGCAGCAGACACGCCAGTTCGGCAGCAACATCGACGTGATCGCGCCAGGAGCGTTCCTGACCATGATCGTCCCGCTGATCGTGTTCTTCGGCTTCCAGCGCTACTTCGTCCAAGGGCTCCTCGCCGGGTCCACCAAGTAGCGGTGTCAGGCAGGAAGCGGGTCGCCGTCCTCGTCATCGCGGCCGCGCTGGCGGCCGCCGGATGCGGCTCGGCCGGCGACGGCGGGGGCGACGAGCCGGAGACCCTCGCCAACGGCAGGACCGGGCCGATCACCTACGTCACCGGCAAGGACACCGCCGGCTGGGTCCAGCCGACGCTGGACCGCTGGAACCGGCTGCACCCCGACCAGTCGGTGACGCTGATCGAGCTGCCGGAGACCGCCGACCTCCAGCGCAACCAGATGGTCGCCAACCTGCGGGCCAGGAGCGACCGCTACTCCATCCTGTCCACCGACGTGGTCTGGACCGCGGAGTTCGCCAAGTCCGGCTGGCTCGAGGAGATCCCCCGGGACCAGTTCCCGGAGTTCAGCGGGTTCGCCAAAGGCCCCGTCGGCAGCTGCCAGTTCGAGGGCAAGACCTGGTGCGTGCCGGCGGCCGCCGACGGTGGCCTGCTGTACTACCGCAAGGACGTCCTCGACAGGGAGCACCGGCGGCCGCCGAAGACCTGGGCGGAGCTGGAGGACATGGCCACGACGATCGCGCCCAAGTACGGCCTGGACGGGTACTTCGGCCAGCACTCCATGTACGAGGGGCTGACCGTCAACGCCGCCGAGGCGATCTGGAGCGCCGGCGGCGACATCCTCGCCCACGACGGCAAGGACGTCGTGGTCAACTCGCCGCAGGCCAGGGCGGGCATCGGCACCCTCCAGCGCGGCTTCCGCGACGGCTGGATCCCCAGGGCGGCCGTCACCTACATGGAGGAGCCGGCCCGGCGGCGCTTCCAGGCCGGCAGGGCGCTGTTCATGCGCCAGTGGCCGTACGCCTACTCGCTCATGCAGAAGGACCCCGCCATCGCGGGCAGGTTCGACGTCGCCCCGCTGCCGGGTCCGAGCGCGCTCGGCGGCCACAACCACGCGATCAGCAGGTTCACCAGGAACAAGAAGACCGCGTTGGAATTCCTCAAGTTCATCTCGACCACCGAGCAGCAACGGTTCCGGCTCGAGCACTCCACCGCCCCGGTCACCCAGTCGCTCTACGACGACCCGAGGTTCCAGGAGCAGTTCCCGTACCTGAAGGTGCTGGGCCAGAGCATCGCGAGCGCGAGGAACCGGCCGATCACGCCCTACTACAACGACGTGCACCAAGCCATCGAGGAGGCCATCTACCCCGTCGAGCAGGGCCAGAAGTCGGTCGACGACGCGCTGCGCGAGCTGGAGGTGAAGCTCAAAGCGGTGATCGCCGCCGGCTGACGGCCGCCAGCCGGCAGGCACCCGGGCTCCGGCGGGCGCCGCTCCCGAGCCCGGAGCGGTCGCCGCCTCCCCGGAGCGCTTCAGCTGGCCGTGGTGGCGGCCGCGGCCGGCTCGTCGCGGCCGGGGGCGCGTCCGACCGCATGGCCGCTGTCGACGTCGAAGAAGTGCAGCCCGCGCGTGTCGACCGCCAGCTCCATCGTACGGCCGGGCTTGGCCTGGGTGCGCGGGTTGACGCGCGCGGTCCAGGCGCTGCGGTTATCGCCCGCGAGCACGGCCGCTTCGGACTCGTCCTTGGCGGTCTTGTCGAAGCGGGCGATCATCACCTCGTGCTGGACCGCGGGCGCGTTGATGCCGAACAGCAGGTTGACCTCGCTGCCCAGCTCCTCGGTGACGTCGATGTCCACTTTCATCGGCGACCAGTAGCCCTCGTCGGTGTGGACGAAGCTCGCGTCCTCGAAGTTCGACGGCCTGATCCCCACGATCATCTGGCGGTCGAAGTAGCCGTCCAGGCCGTCGAACTGGCTGATGACCTCGGCGGGCACGCCCAGGCGGTAGTCGCCGAACACGACCGCCGGCTCGCCGTCGCGTACCAGCCGCGCCTCGACCAGGTTCATCGCCGGCGAGCCGATGAACCCCGCGACGAACAGGTTGCTCGGGCGGTCGAACAGGTTCTGCGGCGTGTCGACCTGCTGCAGCTGGCCGTCCTTGAGCACCGCGACCCGGGAGCCGAGGGTCATCGCCTCGATCTGGTCGTGGGTCACGTAGATGGTCGTCACCGACAGCCGCTCGTGCAGGCGGGCCAGCTGGCCGCGCATCGAGACGCGCAGCTTGGCGTCCAGGTTCGAGAGCGGCTCGTCCATCAGGAAGGCACGCGGCTCGCGGACGATGGCGCGGCCCATCGCCACCCGCTGCCGCTGGCCGCCGGAGAGCGCTGCGGGCTTGCGCTTCAGGAACGGCTCCAGCCCGAGGATCCTGGCGGCCTCCAGGACCCGGCGCTTCTGCTCCTCCTTTGGGGTCTTGCGGAGCTGCAGCCCGAACGCCAGGTTGTCCTCGACGGTCATGTGCGGGTAGAGGGCGTAGTTCTGGAAGACCATCGCGATGTCGCGGTCCTTCGGCGGCAGGTCGTTGACGACGCGGTCGCCGATCGAGACCGTGCCGCTGGTGATGTCCTCCAGGCCCGCGATCATCCGCAGGGCGGTGGACTTGCCACAGCCCGACGGGCCGACGAAGACCATGAACTCGCCGTCGGCGATGTCCAGCGTGAGCGCGTCGACCGCAGGGGTGGTGCCGCCGCCGTAGATCTTGGTGACACGGTCCAGCACGATCCCAGTCATCGAATGCTCCCTCCACCGGTCGCGCCCGTCACCCGGGACGGACGCGATGCAGTCCCCGCCGCCCCCCGCAAGACGTACCCGACCCCATTTCGGAGAAACGCTGGCCGGGACGCCCGCCGCAGCGAAACCCTACCTGATACGGTACCCACCGGGAACTTGCCGAACAGCGGCGCGACCGGCGCGCTCGTCGCCGGGAGGGGAAGTTGACGCAACGGCGCCTGGGCGTCATGGGCGGTACGTTCGACCCCATCCACTACGGGCACCTCGTCGCCGCCGACCAGGCCCGCCACCAGTTCGAGCTCGACGCGGTGGTGTTCGTCCCCGCCGGCCGCCCGTGGCAGAAGCCCCAAGGCGTCAGCTCCGCCGAGGACCGCCACCTCATGGCGGTGATCGCGACCGTTGCCGACCCCGCGTTCAGCGTCAGCCGGATCGAGCTGGACCATCCCGGCGCCACCTACACCGTCGACACTCTGCGCCGCCTGCGTGTGGATCTGCCCGATGCCGCGAGCCTGTACCTCGTCGCCGGCGCGGACGCGGTGCTGCAGCTCCGTACCTGGAAGGATCCCGACGGGGTGCTCCGACTCGCCGAGGTGATCGCAGCCACCCGGCCCGGCTACGACCTGTCGCATCTGGACCTGGCCGGCCTCGCGGCGGCCGTGCCGGCGGCCGCGTCGCGGGTGCACGTGCTGCGGACCCCGGCGCTGGACATCTCCTCGACGGACCTGCGCGCCCGGGTGGCCGCCGGCGGCTCGATCGACTACCTGGTGCCCCCCGGCGTCGCCCGCTACGTCGCCAAGCGCGGCCTGTACCGCAAGGGGATAGCACCCGGCGCTTCGGGTGGGTAGGGTGGGGACGCCGGGGCCTCATCGGGCTCGCGGCGGGGCCCGCTCCGCCGCGCCGTCCGCGGGACTCCAGGCCCGGCCGGTCAGGACCCGCTGCCCGGACGGCGCACCGGCGCGACGAAGGAGCCGTCTCTGCGACCCAGCCTGGACCTCGCGCTCGCCGCGGCGAGCGCCGCCTCCGCCAAGCAAGCCATCGACGTGTGTGTCCTCGACGTCTCCGAGCCGCTGGTGATCTCGGACTACTTCGTCATCTGCTCGGGCTCCAGCGACCGGCAAGTGCGCGCCATCGCCGAGGAGATCGAGCGCGTGTGCCGCGAGCACGGCGTGCGGCCGGCGCACCGCGAGGGCCAGCAGGCCGCCCGCTGGGTCCTGCTCGACTTCGTGGACTTCGTGGTGCACGTCTTCGACGAGGAGGCCCGGTCCTTCTACAATCTCGAGCGCCTCTGGCAGGACGCTCCGGTCGTCGCCCGCAGCAACGACGTCGGCAGCCTCGTCACCGTCTAGCGCGACCACGCAGCCCTGCATTGCGACCTACCTGACGGCCCAACTACACTGCACGCGCTCAGGGGCTGTAGCTCAGTTGGCAGAGCGCTTGCATGGCATGCAAGAGGTCAGGGGTTCAAATCCCCTCAGCTCCACCCCCCTTGAATGCGCAGGTCAGCGCCGTTCCCTCCTCTCAGCATCGGGCGCCTGCTCGCCGTGCCGTGCCACATGCGTGCCACTTCCGGTTCCGGCGACGAAACTGTCGAGCGCGGTCGCGATGGCCGCGTCCCGGCCGGTCATGACGTGCTGGTAGCGCAGCGCCGCCGAGACGGTGGAGTGCCCCAGCCGGGTCATGACCTCGCGCAGCGAGGCCCCGGCGGCGGTCGCCAGGGTGCCGGCAGTGTGCCGCAGGTCGTGGAACCGTAGGCCGGGCACACCGGCCGCGCGGACGGCGGGGGACCAGACGCGTCGGTTGAAGTTGCTGCGGCGAAGGTAGCCGCCGCGGTCGCCGAGGAACACCAGGGCGTCAGGGTCGGTTCGGACGTACCTGGCCAGGTGCTCGGCGAGGACGGCCAGGACGGCGGCCGGGAGGGTGACGGTGCGGTGGCCGGCGGCGCTCTTGGCCGGTCCGAAGGTGAACGCGCCGCGCACCTCCAGGAGCTGCTCGGCGACGACGATCGTGCCGGCGGCCAGGTCGATGCGCTTGCGGCGCAGGCCGGCCAGCTCGCCCCAGCGCAGCCCGCCGAACGCGGCGACGAGCACGAGCGCCTGGTAGCGGGGCGGCACAGCGGTGGCGATCACGATCACCTGCTCGACGGTGGCGATTCGCATCTGTCCGGTGGGCTCTCTGGCGGCGCCTCGGATGCTGCACGGGTTGGCAGCGAGGTAGCGGGCTTCGACGGCGCTGCTCATGACTCGGTTGAGGAGCTGGTAGGCGCGCACGCGTGTCGTGTGGCCGACGCCGTCGGCCTCCATCCGGTTGAGCCAGGTCCGGACGGCCATGGCATCGATGCCGACCAGCGGATAGGCCCCAAACGCGGGGAGCAGGTAGCGCTGTAAGAGCGTCGCGTACAGGGCTCGGGTGTTGGCGCGGAGGTTGACTGTGCTGGCCTGCCAGCGGACCGCCCAGGTGGCGAACGTGGTCTGCCCGAGTTGGGGATCGGTCCACTCGCCGCGGAGCTGGTCGGCATCGACCTTGGCGAGGTAGCGGTCGGCGTCGGTCTTGGTCGGGAAGGTGGTCGGCGCGGCTGCCATGCGCCCGTCAGGGGTGCGGTAGCGGGCTTGCCAGCGACCGGAGGGGAGCTGGCGGACCGCACCGAAGCGGCGGCGCGTGCGACGCTGGGGCATCAGATGCCGGCCTCGATGCGGCCGGCGGCGGTGTAGTTGATCAGGTCGGTCTCGGCGATGCGGACGTGGCAGCGGCGGCCGGTGCCGAGCTTGTAGAAGGGGATGCGCCGTTCGGCGATCAGGCGGCGGACGAAGCGTTCGGAGGTGCCGAGGCGGTCGGCGACCTCGGGGACGGACAGCAGCGGGGACACGAGGGCTTTCACCTCCTTCCCAGGGTCAGGCGGTGGCTCGCGCGTGGCGGACGGTGCGGCGGTGGTCGCGGGCGCGGACGGCGGCGGCGACGGCGAGCTGGCGTTCGAGCGGGGTGCGCCAGCCGCTTCCGGCGTAGCTCCAGGTCGTCAGGACCTCGACGGCTTGGTCGGTTTCGGGGCGGCCCCAGGCGTCCAGGGGCAGGCGGTTGGGCCAGCGGGATCGGCGGGTGTGCTCGGCGCGGACCCGGCGCAGGGCGGTCATGGTGGTGGAGTAGCGGCGGGATCGGGTGGACCAGTGGCCGCCGAAGCCGAGCTGGTGCGCCCAGGGCCGAAGCTTCAACGGGGTGAGCCGGGGGTGATCGCCAAGCGTCCAGGTGGTCTGGATCAGCCGGACGACATGGGGACGCAGGCCAGTGTGGGGGAGGTAGTCGACGCCGCGTTGGGTGAGCCTGCGGTGCAGGGTGAGCCCGAGCGTCTCGGTGCTCTTGGTGGCGTACTTGGCGATGTATCCCGCGACCTGCTCGGCAGACAGCT
>DATFRI010000005.1:0-18241 GCA_035263405.1 Actinomycetes bacterium
CTGCTCCGGCTCCCCGGCGGCGGACCGGGGGACCTGGACCTCGGGGTCCTCGCACGCCTCGGGGTGGTGCTCACCGGCCGCCTCGCCGGTGTCGACGGCGCGCGCACACGGTTCGCGGGCGACCTGCCCGGGACCATGGCCGCGGCGGACGCCCGGCTGCGGCGGACCCTCGCCAGGATCGACGCCCACGTCCAGGCGAGCGGCCTGCGCGGCGAGGTGCTGCCCGCCGAGCCGGTCCGGCCGGTGCCGGTCCCCGGCGCCCCGCGCGAGCTGGACCTGCGGGCCGCGGGGATCACCACCGTCCTGTGGGCCACCGGCTACCGCGACGCCTTCCCGTGGCTGCACGTGCCGGTCCTCGAGCCTGGCGGCGGGATCCGCCAGTACCGCGGCGTCACGCCCGCGGCGGGGCTGTACGTCATCGGGCTGCGGTTCCTGCACCGCCGCGACTCCAGCTTCGTCGGCGGCGCCCGCCACGACGCCCGCGCGATCGTCGAGCACATCACGGCCGGCGGGCGGGCGGCCGCCGCCGCCAGCTGCTCGCCGGCCGCGAAGGGGCTGTGAGCGGGATGCGGCCGACCACGCACCCCCCGGGGGCCAGCCGCCACGACGTGATCGTCGTCGGCGCCCGCCCGGCCGGGGCGGCCACCGCGCTGCTCCTCGCCCGCTCGGGCCTGCGCGTCCTGGTGGTCGACCGGGCGCGGCACGGCAGCGACACGGTCTCCACGCACGCGCTGATGCGTGGCGGGGTGCTCCAGCTCACGCGCTGGGGCCTGCTCGACGGGCTGGGCCGGGCGGGCACGCCGCCGGTCACGCGCGTCGTCTTCCACTACCCCGACGACTCTGTCCGGGTCTCGATCCGTCCGGCCGCCGGCGTGCGCGCGCTGTACGCCCCCCGCCGCACCCTGCTGGACGCGATGCTCGCCGACGCGGCCGCCGAGGCGGGCGCCGAGGTCCGCTTCCAGGTTGCCGTCACCGGCCTGCTCACCGGCCGCGACGGCAGGGTGACCGGGATCGCCGGCCGGGACCGGACCGGCCGGAGGGTGACCGCGCACGCCCCGCTGGTCGTCGGCGCCGACGGGATCCGCTCCACCGTGGCGCGCGCGGTCGGGGCGCCGGTCGTGCGCGCCGGGGGTGGCGCGAGCGCGTTCCTGTACGGCTACTGGACCGGCCTGGGGACCGAGGGCTACGAGTGGTTCTACGCCCCGGGCGTGAGCGCGGGCATGGTCCCCACCAACGGCGGGCAGGTGTGCGTCTTCGCCGGCACGACGCCCGCGCGCATGCGCGCGGCGCGGACCGCCGGGCCGCACGCCGCCCACCACGCGCTGCTCGCCGCCGTCTCGCCCGAGGCGGCCGGGCGCGTCGCCGCGGCCGTCCCGCCGCGGCGGCTGCGCGGCTTCGGCGGCCTGCCGGGGTACGTGCGCCGCTCCTTCGGGCCGGGGTGGGCGCTGGTCGGCGACGCCGGCTGCTTCGAGGACCCGCTGGCGACCCACGGGATCACCGACGCGCTCCGCGACGCCGAGCTGCTGGCCAGGGCGGTCGGCGAGATCCACGGCGGGACCGCGACCGAGGCGGCGGCGCTCGCCGCCTACCAGCGGACCCGCGACCGCCTCGGCGGCCCGCTGTTCACCACCGTCGACCGGATCGCCTCGTACCGCTGGGACACCGACCAGCTCCGCCGCCTCCTGCTGCAGCTCAGCTCGGCCATGAGCGACCAGGTGGAGGCGCTCGGGCGGCTGGACCTCCCCGACGAGCTGGACGATCATCTCGTTCTGCCCGCCGGGTGAGGCTGCCCCACTACACTGCCGTCATGCCGGCACAGGTGGAGATCAGGCTGCTGGGGGTGTTCGGCGTCGTCCTCGACGGCCGCCCGGTGCCCGCCGGGGCGTGGCCGCGCCGGCAGGCGGCCTCCCTGGTCAAGCTGCTCGCGCTCGCCCCGGGACGCCGGCTCCACCGCGAGCAGGTGGTCGACGCGCTCTGGCCCGACCTCGGCGTGGAGGAGGCGGCGCCCCGCCTGCACAAGCTGGCGCACTACGCCCGCCGGGCGCTGGGCGAGGACCGCGACGCCGTGGTGCTGCGCGACGAGCGCGTGGCCCTGCTGCCCGGCGCGGACGTGGTGGTCGACGCGCACGCGTTCCAGGAGGCGGCCGAGCAGGCGCTCGCCGAGGGGACGCCGGCGGCCGCCGCGGCCGCCGCCGAGCGCTACACCGGCACCCTGCTCGCCGACGACCGCTACGAGCCGTGGGCGGAGGGGCCGCGGGACCGGCTGCGCCTGCTCCACCTGGAGCTGCTGCGCCGGGCGGGACGCTGGGAGCAGCTGCTCGCCGAGGACCCGGCCGACGAGGAGGCGCACCTGGCGCTGATGCGCCGCCACGCCGGCAGCGGCGACGTGCGCGCGGGGCTGCGCCAGTTCGAGCGGATGGACCGGGCGCTCCGCAACGAGCTGGGCGTCGCCCCGAGCCCCGCGGCCCGGGCGCTGCGCGACCGGCTGCTGGCCGCCCTCCCCGGCCCGCTCGCGCCGGGTGCCGGGCGGGACGGCGGGCACCGCCTGGTCGGCCGCGAGCGCGAGCTGGGATGGCTGGAGCGCCAGCTCTCGGAGGCGGCCGGGGGGCGTGGGCGGGCGGTCCTGGTCTCCGGGCCGGCCGGCGTCGGCAAGTCCGCGCTGCTGGACCGGTCCTGCGCGCTGGCGATGCGGCTCGGCTGGCGGGCCGGCCGGGGGGGCGCGGCGGCGGTCGAGGGCGCCTGGCCGTACGCGCCCGCGCTGGAGGCGCTGGCCGACCTGTGCCGGCGCCACCCCGCGCTCCTGGACGGGCTGGACGACACCTACCGGGAGGAGATCGACCGGGCGCTGGCCGGCCGCGAGCTGACCTGGAGCGGCGAGGGCACCCACCAGCGGCTGTTCGTGGCCGCGGCCGAGCTGCTGCGGCTGGCGGCGGCGGGCCCCGGGCTGCTGCTGGCCGTCGACGACCTCCACGAGGCCGACGAGGCGAGCCTGCGGCTGCTGCACTACCTGGCCCGCTGCGCGCCGCACGAGCGGGCGGTCCTGCTGCTCGCGCACCGGCCCGGCGGCGGCCGCGTGCTCGACGAGATCCGCCGGAGCCTGCTCGGCCGGCGCCTCGCGGTCGCCCTCGAGCTGCGCCCGCTCGGCCGCGCCGCCACCGCGACGCTGGTCAGGGGCCACCTGGCCGGCGCCTCGGAGGAGCTGGTCGAGCACGTCTGGGCGGTCTCGGGCGGCCTGCCGTTCACCGTGCTGGAGCTGGCGCGCGGCGTGCGGCCGGGGTCGCAGGCGCTCCCGGCGCCCGGCCCGCAGGCGCTCGCGGGGCTGGCCGCCGGGACCCGCGAGGTCCTGCAGCGGGCCGCGGTCGTCGGCGCGACCTTCGACACCGACCAGTTCGTCGCCCTCTCCGGCCTGGCGGAAGGCGAGGCGTACGCCGAGCTGGACGCGGCCCTCACCGCGCTGGTACTGGAGCGGACGGGGTCCGGCTACCGCTTCCGGCACGC
Source organism: Actinomycetes bacterium (assembly GCA_035263405.1). GTDB lineage: Bacteria > Actinomycetota > CALGFH01 > CALGFH01 > CALGFH01 > DATFRI01. Next base: position 3,499 of record DATFRI010000005.1, read on the forward strand.
GCTGGTCCGCGACGCGCTCCTGGCCGACCTCCCGCCGCACCGCCGGCGCGGGGTCCACCGCGACGCGGCCGAGCGCCTGGCCGCGCTCGGCGCGTCACCCGCCCAGGTCGCGCACCACCTGGTCGAAGCCGGCGAGCCCGCCGCCGCCGTCCCCTTCGTGCTGCGCGCGGTCGAGACGGAGGCGGCGATGGGCGCCTACCGCGACGCGCTCGGCCTGGTCGAGGCGGTCCGCGGCGCCGCCGGGGGCGACGACCTCGCGCGCCTGCTCGCCCTGCGCGCCGAGCTGCTGTCCACGGTCGGCGACGCGGCCGCGGTCCAGGCCTGCCGCGAGGCGCTCGCCGCCGCCGACCCGGCCGGCGGGCGGCGCATCCGCGCCCGCATGGCCAGGGCCGCGATCTCGGCCGGCGATCTCGACACGGCCGCCGCCGCGCTGGAGGGGCTGGAGCCCGACGGCGGCCCGGCCGACAGCCTGATCCTGCTCGCCCGCGGGGGCTACGCGTACTTCTCCGGCGACCTCGACGGCGCCTGGGCGGCGGTGTCGCAGGCCCGCAGGCTCCTCCCCGACAACCAGGGGAGCTGGCACTACCTCGACCTGGTCGCGTTGCAGGGGCTGATCGCGCACAACCGGGGCGAGTGGTTCGAGCGGCTGCGCCTGGAGCTGCGCCAGACCAGGGACGAGCCCGCGCTGGCCATCGCGGTGTTCGACTCCAACCTGTGCGTCGCCGAGTACCTGCTGTACGGGCCGACGCCCTACCAGGAGGTGATCGAGCTGGCGCGCGCGCTGCGCCGGACCGCGCAGCGCGCGGGCATCCTGCGCGCGGTCGCGTTCGCCGCCGCGCTCGTCGGCGAGGCGGCCCTGCTCGCCGGCGACCTCCCCACGGCCGAGCGGGAGCTGCGGGAGGCCGCCGACCTGCACCGGGAGATCGGCGCCTCCGCCGGGGAGGCGCACTCGCTGCAGCGGCTGGCCGAGGTCCGGCTGGCCCAGGGGCGGCGGGAGGAGGCCGACCGGCTGCTGGCCCGGGCGCTGGTGCTGGCGCGCTGGTCGCCGACCGCGAACCACCTGCTCCAGCGCGTCCACGGCACGATGATCGCCGCCGAGCCGGACGCCGCCGCCGCGCGGGTCGCCGTGGAGCGGGCCGAGGCGGCCCTGGGGGTCCAGGACACCTGCCAGTTCTGCGCGATCATGCTGGCCGTGCCCGCCGCGATCGCGTGCGCGGACGCCGGCGACCTCGACGAGGCGCGCCGCCACCTCGCCACCGCCGAGCGCTCCCTCAGCCTCTGGGAGGGGACCGCCTGGCAGGGCGCGATCCTGGAGGCGCGCGCCCACCTGGCCGGCGCCGAGGGCGACGCCGGCCGGTCCGACCGGCTGCTCGGCGAGGCGGGTCGGCTGTTCGAGCGGGCCGGGCAGCCGCTCGACGCGGCCCGCTGCCGCGCGACCGCGGCACGGTAGCGCCCCGGCCCGCGGCGCCTCCCCGCCGGGTTGTGCATACCAGGCGCCCGGCGGCCAGACTTCGACGGCGTCATGCGCATCCGCAAGCCTGGCCGACCGGGCGGGTCTGCGCACCCGACGCGGCGCGCATGCGGGACGCCCGCCGGGCGCCGGGTGTCGCGCCGGACAGCTGGCGGCGACGGCGGCAGGCCCTGCCCCGGCGCTCACGACGAGTCTGCGGGAGGTCGACGTGGAGACCTGGGATGCGATCAGGTCCCGGCGCAACGTGCGGTCCTACGGCGAGGGGGCGATCGCGCCCGAGGACCTGGACCGGATCCTCGAGGCCGCGCGGCGCGCGCCCTCGGCCGGCAACCAGCAGGCGTGGGACTTCGTCGTCTGCACCGACCGGGACCAGCTCGCCCAGCTCGCCGGCGTGTGGCGCGGCGCCCGCCACGTCGCCAGCTCGGCGGCGACCATCGCGCTGGTGGCCCCCCGGTCCGACGACGCCCGCCTGCGCGACCTGATCCAGTTCGACCTGGGCCAGGCGACCATGAGCGTCATGCTGGCCGCCGCGGACCTCGGCATCGGCAGCGCCCATGCGGGCGTCCACGACCTGGAGCTGGCGCGGCGCCTGCTCGGCTTCCCCGAGGACCGGTTCTGCGCCCTGCTGATCACGCTCGGCGTCCCCGCCGACCGCCCGCTCACCCCGGTCGGGCGGCCCGACCGGCGGCCGTTCGACGACGTCGTGCACCGCGGCCGCTGGTAGCGCGTCGGGGCGCCCGGGCCGGCGGGCTCACGGCCGTGCGGGGCGCGCGCTCGCCCGCCGGCAGGCGGCGGTAGGCGAGCGAGCCGGCGGCCGCGACCACGATCGCCACGCCGCCGCCGACCAGCATCGTGCCGCGCGCGCCGGCCAGGCTCATCAGCCCCCCGCCCACGCCGCTGGCGGTGATCTCCGCGGTCGAGGCCACCGCCGCGTACGATGCGTACGCGCGGCCGCGCAGCGCGTCGGGCACGCGGTACTGGATCAGGGTGCGCATCGTCACGTTCTCGATCCCGTTGGCGCCGCCGCCGACCAGGTACACCGCGCTCGCCACCATGATCGTCGGCGACAGCCCCACCGCCACCGCGGCCAGCCCCGTGGTCCCGGCCGCCGCCAGCAGCACCACCGGCAGCCGCGCGGGCCGCACCCGCCGCGCGAGCAGCACCACCCCCGCGATCATCCCGATGACCCAGGCGGCGGACAGCGCGCCGTAGCCCGCGTCGCCCGCGCCGAGCACGTCCTTGGCCAGGAACACCTCGGCGACGTTGCAGGCGCCCATGCCGAGCACCAGCCCGCCGAACACCGCCAGGGCCAGCCGCAGCACCCGGTCGGAGCGGATGAACCCGATCCCCCGGCGCGCCTCGGCGAGCGCGCCCGACCCGCGCGGCGCCGCGGTCGGGGCGGGGGAGCGGCGCACGCGCAGCGACGCGGACGCGGCCGCCAGGGCCAGGAACGTGCCGGCGTCGATCACCAGCGCCAGGCTGGTCCCGGTCGCCTCGGCCAGCACCCCGCCCAGCAGCGGGCCGAGCGTCGCGCCGGCGTAGTAGGCGACCTCGAGCAGGGCGTTGGCCTGCGTCAGCCGCGCCTGCCCCGCGACCGCCGGCAGCAGCGCGAACACCGCCGGGCGCTGGATCGCGGTGCCGGTGCCGAGCAGCGCGGCCAGCGCGAGCATCGGCGGCAGGCTGTGCACGACCGCCAGCGCGAGCGCGACCCCGGCCTGCGCGAGCGCGGTGAGGACCAGGACCCGCACGGTCTCGAAGCGGTCGACGACGAGGCCGGTGACGGGCGCGAGCAGGACCATCGGCAGGACCCCGGCGAGCAGCAGCGCCGCGACCGCGACGCCGGACCCGGTGAGGTCGTGCACCCGGATGGTGAGGGTGATCAGCGCCAGGAAGTCGCCCAGCGCGCTGAGCCCGTAGCCCAGCAGCATCAGGCGCAGGTCGCGGTCGCGCGGCAGCCCCATGTGCCTATGATCGCATTCAAGTACTTCGCGTCAATCGCTACTCTTATCTTGTACCAGGCCGCGCGACGGCCTCAGTCATGCTTTGCTGTATCGACCCACCCGCGGCCGGTCCGGGCGCGCAAGCCTGCTCGGGCGCGGACGCGGATCCGAGCACGGGGAGCACGCATGCGACTGCACGACCTGCAGGAGGAGATCGACGCGACCTTCGGCGCGCGCGACCGGGTGCGCGGCGTCGACGGGACCTTCCGCTGGTTCGTGGAGGAGGTCGGCGAGGTCGCCAAGGCGCTGCGCACGCCCGACCCCGCGGCGCTGGAGCACGAGGTCGGCGACGCGCTCGCCTGGCTCGCCAGCGTCGCCAACGTCGCCGGCGTCGACCTGGAGCGGGCCGCCGCCCGGTTCGCGCGCGGCTGCCCTCGCTGCGGCGGCCGCCCGTGCACCTGCCCCGCGGCATGAGGCACCTCGGGCCGACCTGACCCGGAACTGCCGACCCGAACCTCCGACCGCCCAACCGACCCCCCTGGACCTCGAGGAGGCCGACGACGTGAAGGTGTACGCGGAACTGCCCGGGCGCCGCCTGGGGCAGCTCGCGCTCGACGTGCTGCTGGTGGGAGCGGTCGCGCTCGCGGTCTGGGCCGGCCGCGAGACGTACGACCTCGTGAGCCTGCTCGCCGGCCCGGGGCAGAGCGTCGAGCAGGCCGGCAACGGGTTCGCCGGTGCGATGGACCGGTTCGCCGACCGCATCGGCACGCTCCCCGGGGTCGGCGGCGACCTGCGGGAGCCGCTGGACTCGGTGTCCGGAGCAGGCCGGACGCTGGAGCGCGCCGGCCGCCGGCAGCAGGAGGTGATCCACGAGCTGGGGGTGGCGCTGGGCGCCGTGGTCGCCGGGTTCCCCATCACGCTGCTGCTGGCGGCATACCTGCCGTGGCGCACCCGCTGGGTGCGCGAGGCGAGCGCCGCGGCGCGGCTGCGGCGGGTGGGCGCCTCGGACCTGCGCCTGTTCGCGCTGCGGGCGGCGACCAACCGCTCCTACCGGCAGCTGCGCCGCGCCAGCGCCGATCCCGCCGGCGACCTGGAGCGGGGCGAGTACCGGGCGCTGGCAACGCTCGAGCTGCGCGCGCTGGGGCTGCGGGCGGACCGCGGCGGGCTCCAGGCGGCCGGCTCGTGAGCGGGATGGACGACTACCCGCTACCCGACCCGCTGCCCGACCCTGCCGAGCCGGCGTGGCCGCCGGACCCGCCCGGGCAGGAGCAGCCGGCGGGGCAGCCCGTCTACCGGCCCGCCCGTGAGGACGAGCACGACACCGTCGCCGCCCTGATGATGCTCGGCTTCGGCCAGCCCCAGGACGCCGCCGGGTACGCCGAGCGCAGCCGCGGCGGCGAGTTCCGCGTGCTCGCCGCCGGCGGCGAGCTGGTCGCCGCGTTGCGCCTCGGCCGGCTCGGGCAGTGGTGGCAGGGGCGCCGGGCCCCGTCCGCGCAGGTCCTCCAGCTCGCGACCGCGATCGAGCACCGCGGGCGGGGCCACGCGGTGCGGCTGCTGGACGAGCTGCTCGCCGAGCTGCACGCCAGCGCCGTGCCGACCGTGACCCTGTTCGCGTCCACCCCCGCCCCGTACCGGACCGCCGGCTTCGAGTTCGCGGGGACCTGGACCCGCTACACGGCCCTGGCCGAGCACCTGCCGCGCAGCACCGCGCCCTACCGCGCGCGCCGGCTCGTGCTCGACGACCTGGACGAGGTGCGGGCGCTGTACGACCAGGTGGCCTCCGTGCGCCACGGCGCGCTCGACCGCGACCTCGGCTGGTGGCACCGGCTGGTGGGGCGGGAGCCCGCCGGGACCGCCCTGCTCGTGCTCGACGGTCCCGTGGGACCGGCCGGCTGGGCGCTGATCGCCTTCGGCCCGCCCGAGGACGGCTGGCGGGTGCGGATCTCGGTGCACGACTGGGGCTGCCTGCCGGGCGCGGAGCCGGCCCTGTTCGCGCTGCTGAGCGGGTACGGCCCGATGGACGGGCGGGTGTCGTGGACCGGGCCGGACCCGGACCCGGCGCTGCTGGTCGTCGCCGAGCGGGCGTACGACATCAGCAGCCGCGACCACTGGATGCTGCGGGTGGTCGACGTGCAGGCGGCGCTCGCCGCCCGCGCCTACCCGGAGGCCCTGCGGGGCACCGTCCGCCTGCGCGTCGAGGACCCGCGCTGCCCCTGGAACACCGGCGCCTGGCTGCTGGAGGTCAGCGAGGGCCGGGGGCGGGCCGAGCGGATCACGTCAGCCCGCCCGCGTCTGGACGCGCGCGGCCTCGCGGCCCTGTTCACCGGGTTCCAGGACCCCGAGAGCCTCGCCGCCGCGGGCCTGCTCGCCGAGGCGCAGCCGCGGGAGCTGAGCTTCCTGCGCGCCGCGTTCTGCTCCCGGCGCCCGTGGGTCGCCGAGCACTACTGACCAGGCCGCCCGCCGTGCAGATGCGCCGGCCCGGCCGCCGCGAGGGCGGGCCGGGCCGGCGGGGCGGTGCCTGGTCGGGGTCGGACACCTATCCGATCCGGAATGGATCGGTAAAACAGATGACCTTCCTGCCGGCGCGGTGCGCCGGCAGGAAGGGGAAATTCGGCGCTCGGGAGGATCCCGGGGCGGCGAGTCCTCCCGAGCGACGCCGGTGGATCAGGGGTTGGTCTCCGTCTCCGTCCTGGGCGGGCGCTGCAGGGGAGCGGAGCAGGGAGGGTACGTCACGGACAACCTTGGGGGACGGGGCGCCGAAGCGCCGACGAATGCCGGCACGCCAGTGCAACCCTCGGCCGCAGACAGCCTTCACGACCGGACGGAGGAACGGTCGAGCGCTGTGCGACCCGTACGACTGGCGCTGCGGCTGCCTGGAGGGACAGCCACCCGGGCGGGGGGCAGTTCGGGAAGCTATGGCAGCCCGCCTCGGCTGTCAAACCCGGCCCGGCCCAGGGCACAGGATCCGGGAAATGGGAAGGGAAATTCCAAGACGACCTCACCCCGCCTCTGCCGACCGGCCGTCGTCCCCGCCCCGCCGGCCGCGGCGCCTCATCCGGCGGCCCCGGGTCCCTCGGCCGCGCGCTTGATGTGCCGGTTGCGGATCTCCAGCAGCCGCCGCAGGTAGCGGTGGACGGCGAGGAGGTCGGCGGAGCGGCCGAGCCACCCGAGCGGCAGGCGGTAGGCGACGTCGTCCACCATGCGGGTGCCGCCGCCGTGGCCTTCGAAGCGGTGCTCGTGCCGCCAGGCCGCGAACGGCCCCCGCCGCATCTCGTCGACGAACCGCCGGGGCCGGTCGTACTCGACGATCCTGGACGTCACCCGCCACCAGATCCCGAAGTGCCGCGACCGCCAGGTCACCTCCTGCCCGGGACCGATCATGCCGCCGGTCACCCCGCCGACCGCGTGCTCGGCGGAGGCAGCCATGGCGCGCTGGTGCAGGTCGAGGTCGCAGGAGAGATCGAAGCAGCGGTCCGGCGACGCCCGCACGTCGGTCACCAGGGCCAGGCGGGCCGTGCCGCGGCTCACGGTCCGCCCCCGTCAGGCCCGCGACCGCTCGTCGAGGTCCAGCGAGCAGGAGTTGATGCACCAGCGCTGGCCGGTCGGTCGCGGGCCGTCGTCGAACACGTGGCCCAGGTGCGAGCCGCAGCGGCGGCAGGACACCTCGGTGCGGACCATGCCGAGGCTGTGGTCGGGGGTCAGCTCCACGTTCTCGGCGACCGCGGGCTCGGTGAAGCTCGGCCAGCCGGTCCCGGAGTCGAACTTGGCGCCGGAGTCGAACAGCTCGGCGCCGCAGCCGGCGCAGCGGTAGGTCCCGTCGGCCTTGGCGTGCACGTACGCGCCGGTGAACGGCCGCTCGGTGGCCTTACGCCGCAGCACCTCGTACTGGAGGGGCGTGAGCTGCTCGCGCCACTGCTCGTCGGTCTTCTCGATCCGCCGGGTCATCCCGCACCTCCCGTCTCGCGCTTCCCTGGGCTGCAACCACGCCGGTCGCCTCGGATGTTCCCCCCGTGCCGCCCGTGGCGGCGGTCAGCGGTCGGGCCACTCCACGGTCAGCCTGGGCCGGCGGCCGGTGGCCTCGCGGGCGAACCGCTCGTGCACGCGGGTGAGCAGCACCCTGCGTTCCTCGGGCAGGTAGAACGCCCCGACCGACCAGGCCAGCTCGAGCGCGAACGCGACCGCCGCGACCGCCCACGCGCCCACCCCGGCCCACCACAGCGCGGACGAGCCGGCGGCCGGGCCGGCGATCACCAGCAGGACGCCCGCCACCAGCGCCACCGTGCGGACGATCGCGGCCTGCCGGATCCGGGTGAAGGCGGCCCGGGCGAACGGCAGGTAGCCGTCGACGGACCGGCTGGCGAACCAGCGGGCGATCAGGAACGGCAGGATGCCGAACGGCAGCAGGACCCACGTCCAGCGGGGGAAGTGCAGCGCCCGCCGCGGGATCAGCAGCTCGGCCGACGCGCCGGTCTTCACGCACACCGCCGGAAGCCCCTCGCGCTCGAAGGCGTGCGTGAAGGCGCGCTCGGGCACCTCGACCGAGGCCACCGCCCTCAGGCCCCCGCCAGCAGCAGCTCGCCGATCCTGACCGCGTTGAGGGCCGCGCCCTTGCGCAGGTTGTCGGCGACCGCCCAGAACAGGACCGCGTTGGGGTCGGCGAGGTCGGCCCGGACCCGGCCGACGAAGGTGCCGTCGGTGCCCACCAGCTCCAGCGGGGTCGGGTAGGTGGCCGTCGTCGGGTCGTCGAGCAGGGTGACCCCCGGCGCCCGCGCCAGCGCGGCGCGGAACGCGCCCGCGTCGACGGGCCGCTCGCAGGCCGCGCGGACCGCGACCGAGTGGCCCACCATGACCGGCACCCGCACGCAGGTCGGCGAGGACACCAGCTCGGGGAGCGCCAGGATCTTGCGCGGCTCGTCGCGCAGCTTCAGCTCCTCGCGCGTGTAGCCCTCGCCGCCGACGAACTCGTCGCACTGCGGGACCACGTTGAACGCGATCGGGTGCGCGAACTTCCGCCCCGACGGCAGCGACCCCGGACGCCCGCCCGAGCGCAGCAGCTCCCGGTCGCCAGCGAGCTTCGCGGCCTGCTCGAACAGCTCGTCCATGCCCCGCTGCCCGGCGCCGCCGGCCGCCTGGAAGCTGGTCGGGGTGATCGCCACCAGCCCGGCCAGCTCGTGCAGGGCCCGCAGCGCGGGCGTGATCGTGAGCGTGGTGCAGTTGGGGTTGGCGACGATCCCGCGCGGGTGGTCGGCCGCCGCCTCGAGGTTGACGTCCGCGTCGACCAGCGGCACCTCGGGGTGCATCCGCCAGGCGCTGGAGTTGTCCACCACGACCGCGCCGCGCGCGGCGGCGACCGGCGCCCACTCGCGCGAGACGCCGCCGCCCGCGGAGAAGAACGCGACCGCGGCGCCGTCGAACACCTCGGGGCCCAGCGGCAGCAGCTCGGCCTGCCCGCCGCGGAAGGCGACCCGCCGGCCGGCCGAGCGCGCGGAGGCGACCAGCCGCACCTCGCCCAGCGGCAGGGCGCGCTCGGTGAGCAGGCGGCGGAGCTCCTCGCCGACCGCGCCGGTGGCGCCGACGACCACCGCGGCCGGCGGCCCGCCGGCGGGGCTCACGTGGGCACCTCCCGCGGGATCACGGGGATCTCGGCGGTGCCGTCGGGGTGCTCGTGACGGTACTCGGCCTCCTGCGAGAGCTTGAAGCGCTCGTGGATGGCGCGCACGGCCGGCGCGACGTCGCGGGCGCGGACCACGCACGAGATCCGGATCGTGGAGGTGGAGATCATCTCGATGTTGATGCCGGCGTCGGCGAGCGCCTCGAACATCGTGGCCGACACCCCCGGCGAGGACTTCATGCCCGCGCCGACCAGGGACACCTTGGCGATGTCCCCGTCGGCGCTGACCCCGCTGGCGCCGACCTCGCCGCGGACCTGCTCCAGCACCCGCAGGGCGCGGGCGAGGTCGCTCTTGGGCACCGTGAAGGAGATGTCGGTGGTGCCGTGGTGGGAGACGTTCTGGACGATCATGTCCACGTTGATGCCCTCGTCGGCGACCAGGCGCATCGTGCGGGCGGCGACGCCCGGCCGGTCGGGCACCTCGACCAGCGTCACCTTGGCCTCGGAGGTGTCGTACGACACCCCGGAGATGATCGCCTTCTCCATGCGTTCGTCCTCCTCCAGCACCCACGTCCCCGGGGCGTCGCTGAAGCTGGAGCGCACGTGCAGCCGCACGCCCGTCCGCCGCGCGTACTCCACGCAGCGCAGCATCAGCACCCGCGCGCCGGTGGCGGCCATCTCCAGCATCTCCTCGTAGGAGACCACGTGCAGCTTGCGGGCGTCGGGCACCAGGCGCGGATCGGCGGTGAACACCCCGTCCACGTCGGTGTAGATCTCGCAGACCTCGGCGCCGAGCGCCGCGGCGAGCGCGACCGCGGTCGTGTCCGAGCCGCCGCGGCCGAGCGTGGTGACGTCCAGGTCGGTGGACACGCCCTGGAACCCCGCGACGATGACCACGTGGCCCTCGCGCAGCGCGTCGCTGATGCGACCCGCGCGGACGTCGAGGATCTTCGCGCGGCCGTGGAGGGTGTCGGTGATGATCCCCGCCTGGGAGCCGGTGAACGACTTGGCGGTCGCGCCGCGGTCGGCGATCGCCATGGCCAGCAGCGCCATGGAGATCCGCTCCCCCGCGGTCAGCAGCATGTCCAGCTCCCGCGGCGCCGGGTCGGGCGAGACCCGCGACGCGAGCGCGAGCAGCTCGTCGGTGCTGTCGCCCATCGCGGACACCACCACCACGACCTCGTTGCCGGCGTGCCTGGCGGCCGCCACCCGGTCGGCGACCCGCAGGATCCGCGAGGCGTCGGCGACGGAGGTGCCACCGTACTTCTGGACGATCAGGGCCACGCGGTCGACCTCACTGGGACGGGCAGCCGGCACCGCCCGATCGTAGGGGCCGGGGGTCAGCCGCGCATCTCGCGGCGGCCGGCGAAGGCGCGGCCGAGGGTGATCTCGTCGGCGTACTCCAGGTCGCCGCCGACGGGCAGCCCGCTGGCGATCCGGGTGACCCGGACGCCGAGCGGGCCGAGCAGGCGGGCCAGGTACATCGCGGTCGCCTCGCCCGCGACGTTGGGGTTGGTGGCGAGGATCACCTCGCGCACCTTGTCCGCGGGGATGCGCGCGAGCAGGTCGCGGATGTTGAGGTCGTCGGGGCCGACGCCGTCGATCGGGCTGATCGCGGCGCCGAGGACGTGGTAGCGGCCCTTGAACTCGTGGGTGCGCTCGATCGCCGCCAGGTCGCGCGGCTCCTCGACCACGCAGATCAGCGCCGGGTCGCGGCGCGGGTCGCGGCAGAACTGGCACAGCTCGCCCTCGGCCACGTTGTGGCAGATCGCGCAGAAGTGCACGCGCGCCTTCAGCTCGGTGATCGCGCGGGCGAGCCGCTCCGCGTCGGCCGTCTCGACCTTGAGCAGGTGGAACGCGATCCGCTGGGCGCTCTTCGGCCCGATCCCCGGCAGCCGCCCCAGCTCGTCGATGAGGTCCTGGACAGGACCCTCGAACATCGAGCTACAGGCCCAGGCCGGGCGGGAGGCCCATGCCCTGGGTCACGCCGCCGAGGCGCTCGGCGGCCAGCTCCTTGGCGTTGCGGAGGCCCTCGTTGACCGCGGCGGTCACCAGGTCGCCGAGCATCTCCGGGTCCTCGGGGTCGATCACCGACGCGTCGATCGTGATCGACTCGACCGTGGAGTCCCCCCGGACCTTGGCGAGCACCACGCCGCCGCCGGCCGTGCCCTCGACGGTCTCCTCGGCCAGCTCGGCCTGGGTCTGCTCCATCTTCTGCTGCATCTGCTCCAGCTGCCGGAGCATCCTGTTGGGATTGAAGCCTCCACGGCCCATGGCCATGACCCGCCCCTTTCAGTCGTTGGGCCGTTCCTCGATGACCTCGCCGCCGAACGCGCGCGCGGCCAAGTCTGCCACCGCCCGGGCGTCGGCGTCCGACCCCAGCTCGGTGCCAGGGCCGTCGTCGGGCTCGATCGCCAGCTCGTCCGCGCCGGGCGGGGGGTCGGCCGCCGGCGACCCGCCCGGCGCGGACGCGCCGCCCTTGCCCACAGCGACCTGCAGCACGAGGTCGCCGCCGAGCACCTGGCCGAGGACCAGCTCGATCTGCTGCTGGCGGCCGTCCTTGGTGAGCGCCTCGGCCTGGAAGCGCGCATCGGCGGGGAACTCCACCTGCACCTGGCGGCCCTCCAGCGCGACCGGCTGGCCCTGCTCCAGGTACATCGCGGACACCCGGCTGGCCGCCCTGACCCGCTCGAGCACGACCGGCCAGGAGCGGCGCACGAGGTCGAAGTCGAGCTGCCCCTCGCGGGCGGGCTGCTCGGCGGGCGACCAGTCGGCCGCCGGCGCGGCCGACGCCTCCCGGCGCTTCCGGCCGCCCTGGGCGCGGGCCGGGCGGCGGGCCCCCCCGCCGCCGCCTCCGGCGGCGGCGGGGGGCGTCCCGGTGGCGGCGGGCCGGGCGGCCGCGGGCGCGGCGGCGCCGGACTCCAGCGGGTCGGGCGGGGCGGCCGGCGCGGGACCGGCGGCCTCGCCCGCGGCGATCCCCAGCCGCCGCTCCAGCCGCTCGATCCGGGCGAGCAGGGCGTCGGCGTCGGTCGACGACTCCGGCAGCGCCGCCGCGGCGAGCCCCACCTCCAGCACCAGCCGCGGGTCGGTGGCGGCGCGCAGGTCGAGATGGACCTGGCCGAGGACGCGCACGAGCCGGCCCAGCTCGCCCGGCCCGAACCGCTCGGCCTGGGCGAGCAGCCGCGCCCTGGTCTCGTCGGTGGTGTCGACCAGCCCGGGCGCCTCCGGCGCGTTGCGCAGCACGAACAGGTCCCGGACGTGCTCCAGCGCCTCCCTGGCGAACTGGGCGAGGTCGAAACCGCCCTCGCTGACCCGCTCGACCAGCGCGAACACGTCGGCGACGCGGTGCACGGCGAGCGCGTCGCCGAGGTCGAAGCGCAGCTCGGTCGGGAGCGCCCCGAGCACGTGCGCGACGTCGGCGAGCCGCACCTGCGGCGCCGACCCGCCGGCGGGCCGGCTCACGAACGTGAGCACCTGGTCCAGCCGGGACAGGCCGTCGCGGAAGGAGCCGTCGGCCGACCTGGCGACCAGCTCCAGGGCGGCCGCCTCGACCTCGACGCCCTCGGCGGCGCAGATCTTGCCCAGATGCTCGGCGAGCAGCGCGGTGCGGATGCGGCGGAAGTCGTGCCGCTGGCAGCGGGAGCGGATCGCCTCGATGACCTTGTGCGGCTCGGTGGTGCAGAAGACGAAGTGGACGTGGCCCGGCGGCTCCTCCAGGACCTTGAGCATCGCGTTGAAGCCCTGGGTGGTGACCATGTGGGCCTCGTCGATGATGTACACCTTGTAGCGGCTGGCGGCGGGCGCGTAGAGCGCCTTCTCGCGCAGCTCGCGGGCGTCGTCGACCGAGCCGTGGCTGGCCGCGTCGATCTCCACGACGTCCAGGGAGGACCCGTCGGTGATCGCCCGGCAGGACGCGCAGGTGTTGTCGGGCTCCGGGGTCATGCCGCGCTCGCAGTTGAGCGCCTTGGCGAGGATGCGCGCGGTGGACGTCTTGCCCGTGCCGCGCGTCCCGGTGAACAGCATCGCGTGGTGGACCTGGCCGGTGGCCAGCCCGTTGACCAGGGTGCCGACGACGTGGTCCTGGCCGACGACGTCGGCGAAGGTCTGCGGGCGCCACTTGCGGTAGAGCGAGACGTACGACATGAGCAGCCAGGAGCCGGCCGGGTCGCTTCCGCCGGCGAGCAGGCCGGCGGCGTGGCCCGGACGGGAGATCGGGTTCGGTGGCCGCCCGGGAAGGCGGCGGGCGAGCCAACGTTACCACCGCGCCGCGACGCCACCATGGGCCAGCAACAGCGACAGGATTGACCGAAACATCATGAATCTCCGGAAGGGTCTCCGCCCGTTGGCTCGATTCTGTGCGGATTGATACGTAGACGACGGTTGACGGGGGCACGAACCACTCGTAAGGATTGCGAGCTGTGCCGTACCGACGCATCCGGGCGGCACCAGGCGGTGGCAAGGGCCCCGGCCTTCCCCCGGGGTCCTTGCCACGTCCGGCCCAGGCCGCCCCGGCGATGCCACCGGTGAGCGCCCGGCAACGGCCGCGGTGACGACCAAGCCGCGGCCGCGTTCGCCAGCTTTGGCTGACGGCTTCGCCGGACGTCGGCGTTACGAGCGTCACGCCGGCCTTGCTAAATGCCTGAACCGTCCGCAAGATTTGACGGCGGCTCGTGACATTCGTATGTTCGCGCCTGCCGAATCCAGGATTTCCCGCCGTCCTGCTCCCCCGTCCTGCTCCCCGCGGCAGTCGAGACGTCGATGTCTCGAGCTTGCGCTCGAATTCGGGTCTCCAGCTTTTCGCCGCACGCGTTCATGGGGAATTCTTCCGGCACCATGCATGCCGATCCCCCGTGCCGAAAGGTCCAGTCCGATGCGTCATGCACGAGAAGCTGTCGGGACGGTCGCAGGCGCGCCCGGTTCCAGCGCCCGTCGGCGACTGCTCGTCATCACCCTCGCGATCTCGCTGTTCCTCGCCGGCGGTGCGGGGATCATGGCGATCGTCCACCAGCCGGTCGCGCAGGCTGAGGACGATGGCGGCGAGAGCGACCGCCGTCCCAGTCCCTACCCCTACTCCAACCCCGGCGGCGGCGATGCCGACAACCCGGCCGGCGGCGTCCCGGACGACCCCGGTCGCTCGGGAGGCGGAGGCCCGCCAGTCGTCGACGACCCGGGCGGCATCTGCTGCGACGGCCCCGGCGGCGGGTGGGTCTGACACCGGCCTGGGCGGCCGGCGGCCTTCGGGCCGCCGGCACAGCCGACCCCGGTCGGTTGACGGGCCGTGCACCTGCCGTCGAACCCGACACCCTGAGCGCCGGCCGAGCCGGTGGCTCAGGCCCGGCACCCTCGCGGCACACGCCAGGGCTTGCTTAGCGCTGCTTCCTCCCGGACCTGACGCGGTTCGCAAGTTGGCATTGCGCGAGACCTGGCCCTCAACGCCTCGTGCTCGGTGCTGACCTCAGAGCGCGAGCCCTCGGGCAGGGATTCAGCCCCGCTAGAGCGGATTGCGGGTACAGGGCACCGCTGGCTCCCCGCCTAGCACGGCCCGCCCGCACCGTACCCTTACCGCGGAGGCAACCGCAAAGCGCCTGACCGGTGGGCGGAGGCTGGGGGATTCGAACCCCCGAGGGAGTTGCCCCCCTACACGCTTTCCAGGCGTGTTCCTTCGGCCGCTCGGACAAGCCTCCGGCCGCAGTGTATCCCGCCGGCGCGGAGGCGGGCCGG
>DATFRI010000006.1:0-17043 GCA_035263405.1 Actinomycetes bacterium
CGCCGCCGCCGCCCCGTCCGGGCCACACGACCCGCCCGGGTCGGTGCGCGACCCGACCAAGCCCCAGCCGCACGACTGGTGCGCGATCTACGCCGACCCGCGGCGGGTCGGCGAGACGCTCGACCCGGTCCGGTTCTCGCCCCAGGTCCTTCGCGACCTGCTCGCGGAGCTGAAGCCGTACGGCTACGCCGGCCAGGTCCAGCAGCGTCCGGTCCCGCGCAAGGGCGCCGTCTTCCAGGACCAGTACTTCCGGCCTTTGCCGCCCGACTTCGACCTGCCCGGCACCGACGGCCTGTCCAAGCGGAGCCGCCTGCTCAAGGTCGTGCACTTCGACCTGAACTACTCCGAGCAGGGGATCGGCGACCACGCCGCGGCCGCGGTCGTCGGCATCGACGGTGCTTGGAACGTCTACCTCTTGCACGTCTGGCGGGTGCTCGTGCCCGAGCACGCGCTGCCCGAGGAGTCGGCGCTGTTCGTCCGCACGCTCCGGCCGCCCTCGCGCCCGACCGTGGTCAGCGTCGAGCAGGCCGCCTACAGGAAGCTCCCGACCCAGAACTGGGTGCGGTTGTTCCGGCAGATCACGCGCGTGTTCGGCCTGCAGCTCGCGGTCCTGCCGCCCAGGACGCCGACCGGCGACAAGGTCTCCCGCGCCCGCGTCGTCGCCGACATCGGCCAGATCGGCCAGCTCTACGCCGACCGCGGCGCGCCCTGGTGGCGCGTGTTCATAGGCGAGGCGACCAGCTTCCCGAAGTCCAAGGAGGACGACCAGGTCGACGCGCTCTCCGGCGCCGTGCAGGCCGCGATGGAGCTGCTCGCCCAGCAGCCCTCCGACGACGTCGCGCGCCGTTACTTGGTCGGCGCCGCCGCCGAGGCCGCCGAGGCGGAGGACTGGCTCGGCGCGGTCTTCGACGGCCGCACCCGGCTGCCCAACGGTACGCTGGTGAGACGGTGAGGTTGTGAGGTGGTACGGTTGTGAGGCCGTGAAGTGGTGAAGAAGACGCTGCGCGTGTTCCGGCCGGTCCGGGCGGCGCTCGGGCCGGAGCTGCACGCCGACGACGAGCAGATGCTCGCGCACCTGGAGAAGATCGCGAAGCTCTCCCCCTGCTCCGAGGGCTGCGCGCTCTGGGGCGCGTTCGACATCGACAAGATCGCCTACGGGCTGCTGCACCTGTGCGGCCAACAGCACTCCTCGCTCGCGTTCCTGACCTGGAACGCGGCCACCGACGAGCGGCTCGCCCGCTGGCTGCACGACCAGCACGCCGCGCTGCGGAACTGGGAGGAGGGATGATCGACAACGGCGGCTTCGACCTCCCGCGGACCCGCGTCCGGGTCGACCGGTGGCGGCCGGTCTTCGTCTGCCCGCACTGCGGCCGCGCCTCGTCCCACCCGAAGGACGTCGAGCACCGGTACTGCAGTTGCTGCGGGTCGCCGCCGCTGCTGCCCAAGGACTGCCCGCACGTTCGTAGGCAGGAGCAGTAAGCCCGTGGGCTGGCCGTCGCGCTTCTGCCCGACCTGCGGGAGGGACTTCCTGCAGGCGCAGACCCCCGGGCCCGGCCCGCTGTCTTCCCGCCCGCCCGCCCCGCCCCAGCCCTGCACGACCCGCCTGCTGGCGGGCTGGACCCACCGGGCCGTGCCGTTCGGCGAGGCCGACCGGGCCGAGAAGGCGCTGGCGGTCCTCGCCGAGTCGCAGCGGTTCGACGAACTGGCCGCCGAGCCGCTGCTGCGGCGCGAGGACGGCCCGGACGCGTTCGCCGGGGTGAGCGTGCGCGCCCGGCGGGGCCGTCGCGTGCGCGCGGTCGTGTTCACCGACCTGGGCCGCGTGCTCGCGCTCCGGCGCCCCGACGGCGAGCCGCTCTTGAAGAGCTACGCCGGCGCGCTCGCGGGCGCGCTCGAGGCCGGGCGCTGGGAGGCGTTCTGCCTGCTCGACCCCCTGCCGACCGTCTGCCCGTTCCAGATGGGGCCGCCCGGCGCCCAGCTCGCCCGGCTGGCCCGGGCCACGGCCGCGCGCGAGCGGCTGCTCGAAGAAGGCGCCGCCCCGGACCTGCTCGTCGCCCTCGGGGTCTCCGAAGACGAGGCGCGCGCCGCGCTGGAGGTCGACCTCACGCCGACGTAGCTATCCGGAAGACAGCAAGCATTCCGCCTAGAGTATCTCTCGGATAGCGTTGTTTCCCGGCGATACCCCGCCGGCGCGGCCGTGCTATCCTGACGGCGGCGCGGCGTCCAGGCAACCCTCCCGCCGACCGGGGCTTCCCGCCCACGACCCCGACCCGTTGCAACGGGTCGGGCGAGGCGCTACCCTAGGCGCAGCGCCCACCCGGGAGACCGGCCGGCGCCGGGGAGAGATGCATCTCTCCCCGGCGCCGGTTTTTTGTCGCCCGCAATCCGGGGGCCGGAGCGAACCCTCCGTGGAGCCGGTCAGCGCGGGGGTCCCGTCCGGGTACGCGCGCACCCCGGCCGTCCGCGAGGAGCGCCGCCCGGCCCGCCGCGAGGAGCGGCCCCCGGTCCGCCGCCGGGAAGGGTCTCCCGAGGCCGACCGCGGCGGACCGAGGCGTCCGCCGCGGCTCAAGGCCCCGACGCTGGACTACCTGCTGGACCTCAAGCGCGAGGCGCAGACGCTGTACCAGGGGCAGGACGAGCAGATCCGGGTGATGCGCCAGGTCCGGGAGCTGCTCGACCCGGTCCCGGTCGACGAGGACATCCGGCTGGTCGACGTGGAAGTCCGGGTCCCGATCCTGACCGACAACGTCCAGCGGACGGTCGCGATTATGGGCGTCAACCCGGCCGAGCTGCAGATCAAGCCGAGCCGCGAGGACGACGACGCCCAGCAAAACAGCACCAAGCGCGAGCGCGCGACCAAGGGCATCCTGGAGATGGCCGGCCGCAACGACGGCGGCCCCTCCACCTACCTGATGGCGATCGACTCCTGCGTCGCCGACGGGGGCGCCTGGACGAAGCTGCTCCCGCGCTGGGACGACTGGGACGAGGTCTACGCGGTCAGCCGCGACGACTACGAGGACGACCCCCTCCCCGAGGCGAAGGACGGCGAGTCCTCGGACGACTACGCCAAGCGGCTCGGCCGCAGCAAGACCAAGGACCAGAAGTACCAGACCGCCCGGGCCGAGGCGAAGAAGCGCGGCGGCGTGCCGTTCCGCTGGATCCAGGTCGACGTCGCGACGCTCTACCCCTTCTTCGGCGAGGGCCGGGTGCGCGAGGTCCTGGAGATCACCAAGCGGCCGAAGTCGCAGTGCTTCCGCCAGTACCGGCTGAAGACCGGCCGCGACGGCAAGATCCTGCGGAGCGGCCAGGCCGACAAGAGCCGGGAGTCCAAGCTCGGCGTCGTGCCGGAGGAGCTTGGCCCCCGGATGAGCGAGGACGAGATCGAGAAGATCCAGCCGTCCGAAACCGTGGAATTCCTCGAGTTCCACGACGACGTCTGGTGCTTCCCGGGCGGGACGCGGGTCGCCTCAGACAGCCACGTCACCGCCGGCTTCAAACGCCGGTACGAGGGGGACCTCGCGCAGATCCGGACCGCCGGCGGACACGAGTTGGCCGGTACCCCGAATCACCCGGTACTGACCGCGCGTGGGTGGGTGCCGCTGGGCCAACTGAAAGTAGGCGACCGCGTAGTCCGCCGCGCGCGGCGTGAGGACGCCCTTGAAGGCCCGCCCCAGCCAGACGAAGAGCACGTAGAGCTTCCGATCGAGCAGGTATTCGAGCTTCTGGCGGTTCGAGGGACGCAAGAGCGGAGACCCGGGGCTGCACCACAGTTCCACGGCGACGGGCAGAAGACCGAGGTCCACGTTGTACGGACCGATCGCCTGCTGCTCGATGACCTGCAGCCCGCGCTCGCGCAGCCAGGCCGCCATCTCGGCCTCGCCGCGGCCGCGGCGCTGGGTGCGGTCCTGGCGCACCGCGGCCCGCAGCAGCCGCTCCTCGGGCGGGACGACGCGGCCCCGGGTGGCGGCGTGGGCGGCCGCCACGAGGCGGGCGCGCCCGTCCGTTCCGAGCCCCTCGTAGCGTACCTTGGCCGCCTCGGCGCCCGAGCGCACCACCCCGCGTTCCCGGAGCCGGCGCCAGACCGTGTGGTTGCTGCAGCCGAGGGACCGGGCGATCTCGGCGGAAGACTCGCGCAGTTCCAGGTAACGACGGACGAGGTCGTCCTCGTCGAGCGTCGTCAGTTTAGCGGTCACGTCCACAACCTCGAAACGGAATCGCACTACTACACCGCGAACGGCATTGTAGTCCACAACTGCTGCCTGGCGGTCGTCGACGCCGACACCAAGGGCGAGCCGACCGGCCAGGTCGTCGACGTTTGGGAGCACAAGAACGGCCGCCACCCGTACTTCTTCGCGCCCGGCCTCTGGATGAACCACTGGCGCCACCGCAAGGTCGGCTGGGGCGTCAGCGAGTCGATGCGCTGGCTGGTGCGCTACCTCTCGTTCCTCTTGACCGTGCACGCGAACATCGCCGCCCGGGACGCGTTCAGCCCGCTGCAGGAGGTCCTCCCCGACCAGGCCGCGCCGCTTTTGGGCGAGAACGACCGGCCCCGGACCGGCTCGCCCGAGCCGGAGAAGTGGCAGCTCGGGCGCATCTACCGCTCGACCCGGCCGGGCTCGGAGCTGCGTCCGATCAACTTCTCGCGGATGGCCGAGGAGCTGAAGGAGCAGGTCAAGATCGTGATGGACCTGATCGAGCAGCTCCTCACGCCCCGGGTCGCCAACCAGATCGGCGGCAATATGGAGGGCGCGGGCTTCGCGATCGCGCAGGTCCTGGCCGAGGGCCGCATCCGCCACGACCCGATCGCCCAGTCGATCGAGCGGATGCTCGACGAGGTGACCGAGTTCCTCTGGCACCTGATCCGCACCCGCGTCAAAGAAGAGGTCTGGGTCGGGACCGAGGCCGGCGAGACCGCGCCGTACGAGTCTCTTGGGCCCAAAGACCTCGAGGAAGCCGTCCGGATCAAGTGGACGGTCAACGCCGAGACGCCGAGCGCCGAACTGCTCCGTGCGCGCTACTGGGGGGAGCGGCTCGCCAACCACACGGCCTCGCTCGACCAGGCGATCGAGGGGATGGGCGACAACCCCGACGAGGTGCGGTTCGGTCTTCTTATGGACCGGCTGCGCGCCCACCCGGCCTACCAGGCCTGGCAGATCCAGATGATCTTCGCCGAGGCCCAGCGCGGCGACGTGCTGACCAAGTTCGAGGAGAGCCAGCTCGCCGGGATGGGCGCGACCGGCGCGGTCCCCGGACCCGGCGGCGGTCCCCCGGGGATGCCGCCCGGACCGCCCGGGTCGGTGCCCGGGATGCCGCCGTTCGTGCCCGACACCGGCGCGCTCGCGCTCGCCCCGGGCGGCGCCGGCGCCGGGACCGTGCCCGGCCCGTTCCCGCCGGTCGGCGGGCCCGGCCCGCTGCCCGGGCCGATGGGGACCGGCCCCGGGATCGGCCCGGGCGCGACCTCGCCGAACGGCGCCGCCCAGGCGCAGCTCCAGTCGCTCGGGTCGGCGGGGGCCTGAGCGGTGCCCAGACTCGGGACGGCCGACCTGGTCGAGCGGGCCTCACGGGCCGTGCTCTCCGAGCTGCGCGACAACGGGCTGCGCGCCGCCCGCGCCGCCGGGCTGGTCGGCGACAACCCGGACACGGTCCACCAGACCCGCGCCCAGGAGCTGGACCTCATCCGCCGCAACTGGTCGAACCCGGAGTGGCGGCGGAACTACATCAAGGCCGGCGTGGCCGCCTCGCCGCAGACGGCGCCGGAGGGCTACATCTCGCGGGAGGCCGAGCAGGCGCTGCTCGCCAAGATCCGGGCCGCGTTCCCGGACGGCCACCCGCCCGACCCGCCTCCCCCGGCCCCACCCGGGATGCCCGGGATGCCCGGGACGCCGCCGGGGATGCCCGCGGGGCCTCCCCCGCCCGGGCCGCCGCCGCCGGGGATGCCCGGGCCGCCGCCGGGGGTGCCTCCCCCTCCCCCGGGGGAGATGCCTCCCCCGCCCGGCGTTCCCCCCGTGCCGGGCGGCGGCGTCCAGCCGCCGCCGCCCGGCGCCCCGCCCGGGCTGCCGCCGGAACTCGCCCGCTCGCTCGGCGGGGCCGGGCTGCCGACCCCGCCGCCGCTGCCGCCGCCGCTCCCGCCCGGTTACGTCGACCCGTTCGGGCCGCCGGGCTCGTACTGAACAGGAGGTGACGCATCGCGACGTGGGGTGAGCGACTCCCAGACGGGAGCGTCAACATCGTCAGCAACGACTCGGGCGTCGCCACCGTCGTCGGGCACGAGAGCTGGGAGAAGAACCAGGGCGTCTCCGGCGCCGGCGGGACGCGGCCCCCGGGCTGGAACCCGGCCCAGACCGAACTCGAGGTGACCGCGGCGCAGAACGCGGCCCAGATCGCCTACCAGATGGAGCGGCTCCGGCTGGTCGACGTCCCGATGATGGAGATCGAGAAGGACCGGCTGGCGTTCCAGAAGGCGCAGCAGGAGGTCGAGAACGCGTACCGGGACCGGCGCTACGCCGGCGTCGACCTGCCGATGGTCAGGCTCCAGCAGGACCAGCTCGTCCAGCAGCGCGGGGAGCTGGCGCTCAAGGGCGTGCAGCTCGCCTCCCAGGAGGGGCTGCAGCGCGCCCAGATCGGACTGGACGCGCTCCGCCAGCAGGAGCAGCTCGGGCTCGGCCGCGAGCAGGCCGCGCTGCAGGGGCTGCTCGGCGCGGAAGAACTCGCCCGCGGCGCCGACCAGTTCGCGCTCCAGGGCGCCGGCGCGCTGAACCAGACCGCGCTCGCCGCGCTCGGCCTCTCGGGCCAGTTCCGCGGCCCGAGGAACGCCTGGGTCCAGCAGCAGGTCAACAGGGGGCTCAACGCGGCCGGCTTGTCCAGCGACGTCGGCGCGATCGCGGGCGAGTACTCCCCGGCCGCCTTCCTCGCCCCGCAGACCGCGCCGCAGGCGGCCGGTCTCGGGACCGCGGCGCAAGATATGGCCGGCGCGGGCGGCTTCACGGGACGGCTCTCCCCCAACGACCTGATCCGCCAGGCGGTCACGAGCCGGATGGCGAACCCGTACGGCGCGGCCGGGGCGCTGGCGGCCGGCCGGGCGGCCGAGATGGGCACCGACCCGTACGGCCTGAGGAGCGGCGTCGGCGCGGCCGGGCGGCGGTACGCGCTGGACCTGCTCGCCAACCAGTACGGGAGTCCGAGTTCCTACGCGGCCCTGCAGCTCGGCTACGGCAACCTGCAGGAGGGCCTGCCCAACGCGCCGTCGATGCGCGCGCGCGGGATGGGGACGACGCTCGACGACGCGTACCGGCGGCAGATGGCCGCGCTCGGTCGGCCTTTGTCCGACCAGGAGTACGCCAACCTGATCTCGAGCACGACCAGCCTGCCGCCGGACGTGGCGCTGCGGCTGGCGCGCGAGAACACGCAGTACTACCGGACCGCCGGCGCGGCCCGCTCACCCGAGGACGTCGAGAAGCAGATCATCGACGCCTACACCCGCCTCGGCCCGCAGATGAGCCCGGGCTCCTTCGGGGCGCCCGAGCGGGTCGACCGGGCCTGGTACAACGCGACCGGCGGGACCAACTACCTGCCCTGGAACGACCCCCGGACGCTCAACATCTACCGCGACGCCGGCGGCGTCGACCCGTTCCGGGCGCCCGACGCGGCCAACGCGGCCGCGACCTGGTACCGCGACACCGGCTACGCGATGCCGGGCGGGCAGTTCGGCGGGATGATCGCCAACCCGCAGCCGCGCACGAGCCGGATCGGCTACCGCCGGACCGACGACCCGTACGGCGGCGGCGTCGAGTACACGACCGACAACCCCTACCAAGCGCCCTACCCGAGCGGGTTCCCGCCCGGCGGCGGGCCGGTCGGCGGCCCGCCCGACGACGGCGGGCTGTTCGGCGCACGACGCGGAGCACCGGTGGGAGCGTTCTGATGGCGACGATCACGGGGCCGTCCGGGTTCGGGAGCGCGCCGCCCGAGAGCCCGGACCAGCAGGCGTTCGGCGCCCGGGTCGGGTCGCTGCGGACCGGCTACGACGCGCTCGTAAGGAGCCGTAACGTCCCGTACCTGTCCTACAACGACCCGCAACTGGTCGCCGAGTACGCCGACAAGCTCGGCGTCGACCAGGCCACGGCGCTGAATATGTCCCGGGCCTCGGCCGACTGGCACAAGCAGAACCCCGGCCAGGTCATCAACCCGGAGCAGCAGACCGCGCTGCTCTGGGGGATGTACCAGCAGCGCCCGGGCGCCCAGGCCGCGGCCGCGCCCGCCCAACCGGCCCAGCCCGCCCCCGCCCCCGCATCGGGCGCGCCGTCCTACCAGCCCGCCCAGCCGGCCGCGTCCCCGTGGACCGGCGGCGGCTGGGGCGGCGGCTACCCGCCCGGCTACGGCCCCGGGAACACCTCCCCCGAGTGGTCGGGCTACTTCCAGGGCCGGTCCGGCTACCCGGGGCAGTCCGGCTTCTACGGCCCGGGCTACTACAACCCGTACGCCGGGACGTACAGCCAGTGGAACACGCCGGCCGCGCGCGACTACGGCGGGCTCAACCTGGGGATGGGCTTCGCCGGGGGCTACCCGCCGTGGGCGTCCGGCGGGCGGGTCGCCGCGCTGCCGGGGGGCGAGGCGCAGGCCCCGGTGCGCGCCTGGGGCCAGACGCGGCCGGGCGAGATGTACGTCCAGGTCGAGGGGCCGGGCAACCCGAGCTGGGAGGCGCGCCACCCGGAGATGGACCCGCGGGCGGGGTTCGAGCTGCAGGGCTCGGCCGGTTACGTCGACCGGCTCCGGCAGATGGTGCAGGCGCAGTACGGCGCCCAGGGCGGCTCGGCGGGCGGCGGCTACCCGATGGGGAGCGCGTTCACGCCGAGCCAGGACATCTCCGCGTACGCCGCGGCGCTGCCCGCCCCGAACCAGATCGTGGCCCGCAACTGGGTGAACCTGCCGAGTAGCTCGAGGGACTTCCTGCTCGGGACGTACGAGCAGATGGGCTACGACCCCAACGACGTGCTGGAGACGATCCAGCGCACCAGCACGCCGTGGCAGGGGCCGTGGGCCGGGGCCGTGCGCCGGTGACCTCGGTCGAGCCGCTGGTCCAGCTCGTCATCATCCTGATCGTCTTCGGCGTGCTCCTGGCCGCGATCCAGCGGTTCCTGCAGATGGACCAACTGATCAAGGGCATCGCGATGTTCGTCGTCGTGCTCATCGCCGCGATCCTGGTCCTGCGCGCCTTCGGGATCGTGCTCCGGTGATGCCGCCGTCGCCGCCGCCGCTCCCGCCCGAGGCGGTCGTGCAGGAGATGCCCGAGCCGCTCACGCCCGGGTTCTACGCCTGGCTGGCGCCGCTCGAGCACCTCCCCACCGACCGGCTGGTCGAGCACACCGGCTGCCGGGTGCGCGGCTGCCGGGTCGGCCGGAGCTGGGACGCCGAGCACGGCTGCCACGTTTTCGTGCACAACGGCAAGGTGATCGGCTGGGACCTGTTCCGGCTGCTGAACCCGCCGGCCCGGACCGACGCCGAGGCGTTCTGCCGGGCGGTCTACGACGAGCACCGGCTGGCCGACGGCAAGCCGGTCCTGGCGGCCGTGCGGGCGCCCGCGCCGCGCGAGCCCTCGGGCCACCTGCCGGGCGAGGAGCAGAGGCTGATCAACCGGATCTACGCCGAGCGCGATATGTGCGTCGCGCTGGCCTGCCGCCTCGCGTTGATGGCCGGCCTGAAGAGCTACCTGGCCCTCGACGAGAGCCAACCCGAGGGCTGGAAGCACGTCGTGTTCATCCGGAGTCCGGCCGGCCAGCTTTCCTGGCATATCCACGACAAAGAGCTGGCGTGGTTCAAGCACCTCGGCCTGCAACCCAACGATTGGGATGGACACAGCCCCGACGAAAAGTACGGACGTATCTTGGCCCCTTGGCCTTGGGAAACCCAACCTTGACGCCGCTAGACCCGGCGCAGAGCGTTGTAGATCGTCGCCCGGCTGACGCCGTACTCGCGCGCCAGCAGTACCTGGGTTTCCCCGTCCGCGTAGCGACGCCGGATCGCCTTGCATTGTTGGGCGGTGAGGACGCGCCGTGCGGGGTAACGCCGGCCGCGATTGGCATCGCCGATCTTGCGCCGGGTCTCGTCGCTGACGGCGTGACCTCGGTGCGAGGCGGCGATCTTGGCCCGCGTCACCTCGGTCGGCCGCCGTCCCGTCAGCCCCTGGCTGATCCGCGCGCGGTGTGCCGGGTGCAGTTGCTTGCCGAGGTTGACGGCACGCAAGTTCTCGCGGTGGGCGGCGCTCTTGGGGCGGCCCGTGTGGGCGTTGCGGATCCTGGCGCGGTGTTCCGGGCTCAGTTTCCGGCCGCGCCGGGTCTCGCTCATCCGGCGACGGGTTTCCTCCGAAAGCACCCGCCTGCCGGTGTCCGGCACGATGTTGTAGCCGAACCGCCGATCGCAGCAGCGCAGGGCGTCGAGCCACCGCTGCTCGGCTTCGCGCAGCCCGACGACCGACGCGAACCGCTCGACGATCTCGAACCGGAAAGCTTCGGCCCCGTGCTTGGTGTAGGCCCGCTGGAGGTAACGGTTGCCGTGGCTTCCGTCCGCCAGTTGCTTCCGGTGTGCCCACCAGCGACGGGCGGGGTCTGTGCTGCTGCCGACGTAGGTCTTGCCGTTGACCAGGTTCCGGATGACGTAGACGGCGGCCGGCGTAAGATTGCGGCGCATCGGTGGTCTCGCTCCATCGTTGCCGTGCCCTCGGCCGGTGACACGGCGCGGGGGCTTTATGTTAGGCGACCCGGCGCCACGCTCGCGCGGGCGTTCCCCCGCTTGCGCTTCTACGTGCAGGGCGACGAACTCGTCGCCCTGCGTGCCCCGTAGGAGGTGTCTCACGCCTGGTTCCTCGGTGAAAAACTGGGCCCAGTACCACCGGCTGCGGAAGAAGGGGTTCAGCAAGCAGTCGGCGGCCCGGATCACGAACGCCAGCTCGGGCCGGAAGAAGCGGCGTAAGGCCCGGAAGAAGAGGCGCTGATGCCGGGCACCGTCGCCGACCTGCAGGCCTACGCCGCCTCGCTGGGGCCGCCGGGGGTCCAGCGGGCTGGCCCGGTGCAGGGGAACGCCTTGCTGGCGCTGGTCGGTCAGATCGCGCTGCAGGCCGGGCTCGGGACCGAGGGCGCCCGGGCCGCCCAGGCGGTCGCCCAGACCGAGGGCGCGTTGTACGGCGCGGTCGGCGACGTGCGGGGCGGCGGCAGCTACGGCCCGCTGCAGTTCTACGCCCAGGGGATGCTCCCGGTGTTCGCCTCGGCGCTCGGGGTGAGCGCCGACCAGGCCAAGCAGATCGTGACCCAGCACCCGGAGAGCGCGGTGCAGTGGGCGCTCCGGGGCTACTTGGGCCAGGCGATCCGGGACGGGCTCTCCCAGGGGCTCTCCGGCCCGCGGTTGGCGGTCTACGCCCAGCGGTACGGCCAGCGCAGCCAGGCCCCGGAGCGCGCCGGCGCGAGCTACCAGGCGCTCTTCGCCGGCAACCCGGGCGTGTACGGGGGCGACAGCCGCGCCGCCTCCGTGGGGGCGACGGCCCGTGCGGCGGCCAGCCCCGCGGCCCGGGTCGCCGCCACCCCGGCCGGGGTCTCGCCTGTAGTCGCGACGGCCGCCCCGGCCGGCCAGCCCGGCGACGTGCTGTACAAAGGCGGCCTGGCGCCGAACCAGTTCGGCGACGCGCAGCTCACCAAGGACGAGGCGCTGGCGGCCTGCGGTCCGGCCGCGGCGGTCGCGTTCGCGCGCCGGTACGGGCGGAACCCGACGCTCCGGGAGGCGGTCGACCTGGCGAAGACGACCGGCTGGACGCCCGAGGGCGGGATGAACGGGCTGGGCAACGAGATGCGCCTCCTCGAGCGGATGGGGATACCGCACCGCCTGGAGGGCGGCGACCCGAACTGGGACGCGGTCGTCCACGACGCGCTGCAGGGCAACCCGGTCATCCTGTCGACGCCGAAGCACTACTGGGTGATCGACGGCTACGACCCCGAGCACGGGCTGTTCCACGTCGGCAACACCGGCCTGGCCCGGCGCGACGTGAACAAGCAGTGGGTCAAGGCGTCCGAGATCGCGGCCGCCGACGGCTCGATCCAGGGCGCGCTGTACACCGACGACCCGACCGTGCCGGGCACGAGCTACGCGGCCCGCGGCACCGGGCGCCTGGTCGGCGACGACTGGCGGCTGACGGCCTCCCCGGTCCCCGAGGCCCGCGGGGGCGCGCTGCCGCCGGTCGGCGGTCCGGCGTTCGGCGAGCCCGGCCAGGTCGACCCGAACGCCGGGGCGCGGACGACGCCGGCCGCGGACGCGTCCTCCTCGTACGAGTACAAAGACTGGAACCCGTTCGACAGCGAGGGCTGGCGGGCGGTCGGCCGCATCCACCGCTCGTTCCTGGAGCTGCCCGAGCGCGGGCGGCGGTTCCTGGAGCAGGAGAACGAGCGGCTCGACGCCGAGCGCGCGCGCCGCTTCGGCCAGATCCCGACGTTCCTCGGGGCGACGAACACGCCCTCGGTCTTCGACGAGATGCTCTCGCCGCTGCGGGGCGTGCCGTTCCTGAGCCCGCCGGTCGCGGGGGGCTAGGCCGTGCCGTTCGTGCCGGAGTCGCTGGTCCTGCCGGACTGGCAGGAGCGGCTGCGCCGGGCGGCCCGCTCGCTCGGCCCGGTCAGCCGGCTGGCCGACGCCGACCGGGAGCTGGACCAGCAGCGCGCGCAGTTGCAGTCGATCAGCGAGGGCTTCGCCCGGAGCCTCGCCAGCATCGCGCCGCCGCCTCCCCCGGCTCCCCCGCCGCCGCCGGTCCCCGCCCCTGCTCCGCCGCCCGGTCCCCTCACGGCTCCCCCTGCGGGAGAGCCTTCCCCGGACTTCTCGGCGTTCAGGGCGCCCTCCCCGGACGGCTTGCTCGGCGGGCTGGGGCGCGCGGCCGGTTCCGTCGGCGGCGCGGTCGGGGGCGCGCTCGCCGGCGTGGGAAGCCAGCTCGACGACCCGACCTCGGCGCTCTCGGGCGCGCTCGCGACCGGCCGGGCGCTGACCGAGCCGGGCTACGCGGCCCGGGAGATGACCGGGGAGATGGCCGCCGGGCGGCTGCAGCCCGGGCTGGCCGGCGGCCTGGAGTACGCCGGCCGCAACCTCGGCGCGGTCGGCGCGGCGGCGCAGCTCCCGCAGCAGGCGCTGTTCCGGGGGCTGGCCGGGGAGAACGCGCTCGAGCCGTTCGCCGACCCGGCGCTGCGGCGCGGCGTGGGCGGCGGTCCCGAGTACCAGCCGACGAGATTCGCGGACGTGCTCGGCCGCTACGGGATGGAGGACTCCGGGCTGCGCGACGTGCTCGGCACGATCGGCGACCTGGGCCTGGACCCGCTGAACTTCCTGCCGATCGGCCTGGGGGGCAAGGCCGCCCACGCGGCCGAGGCGCTCGCGAACGCGCGGAGGGCCGGGCTGGGGGCCGAGGAGGTCGCCCGGCTCTCCTCGGCGCTCCGGCGCGCCCAGGTCGGCCGGGCGCTGGCCGAGGCCGGGGGCCAGGCGGTCGGCGGCGTGATCGGCGAGGTCGGCGGCCGCACCATCGGCGGTGCCATCGGCGGCGCGCTCGGCGGCGAGCAGGGGCGCGAGACCGGTGAGCGGGTCGGCGGCGGCCTGGGGTCCTTGGCCGGCGTCGCGCTCGGCGCCGAGCGGGGCGGCGACGTGCTCGAGCGCGGCGTCCCGGCGCTCGGGCGCTCCCTCGGCCTGGACGCGGAGTCGCTCGCGCGGGCCGAGCGGCTGGGCGTCGTGCCGGAGGGCGGCGGGCTCGCCCACGCCGAGCCGGAGCCGCCGGTCCACCCCGGCGCCGAGAACGTGCTGCGGCCGGAGCACTTCCCGGACGAGGACGTGCGCCAGAACGTCTTCCGGTTCGTGCAGGAGAACCCGCACGCGACCGCCGAGGAGATCGCGGCCGCGTTCCCGGCCCAGAGCCGCGGCAGCAAGGGCGGCCCGATCAGCCGGGCGAGCCTGGACGACCAGCGGCGGCTGCGCGACGAGGGCGTGCGGCTCGGGTTCCACCGCTGGTACGACCTGGTCGGCGGGACCGCCTCGGAGCTGCCCGGGGTCGGGCCGGGCAATATGCCCGAGTTCACGAGCGTGATGGCGGTCACCAGCCCGCAGGAGAAGTTCCCCGGGAACGTCAACCAGACGTTCCGCGGGATGCTGGCCCACCGGATAATGGAGCAGAACGGGCTCTGGACCCCGGCCGGCGACCGCTCCGACCTCGAGACGTTCCGGAAGCTGTTCCTCGGCAAGCCAGACGAGCTGGCGACGCTCCGCGGCGTCGTCCCCGACGACGCGCTCGCCGACCTGGCCCAGACGATGGGCACGCCCAAGCGCACCGGCAAGGACATCGAGAACCTGTACGACCTGTACAAGACCGGTGAGCGCACGGTCGCCAGCGGCGCCAAGACGACGATGTTCTCCGGCGACATCGGCGCGGGCGGCACCAGCCGGTACCTCGGCGGCTCGACGGTCGACCGGCACGACGCGCGCGGCTTCGGGCTGGTGCAGATCCCGGAGGCGGACCTGCGGGCCGCCCAGGCCGAGTGGGACAGCGGCCTGCGCTACACCGGCGCGATGGCGGCGGCCGACACGCGGCAGAACAAGCTGGTCGACCAGTACGAGGAGCTGGTCGCGACCGACCCGGCCAAGGCGTCGGCGTTCCTGGTCTCGCAGCGCAAGCGCAACCCCGGCTGGACGCCGGACCGGCCGGTGCCGCGGGCGCCGGCGCTGGCGAAGCTGCAGCAACAAGTCGGCGACAAGCTCGCCACGCCCGAGGGCGCCTACCCGTTCCTGTCGGCGCTCAACGAGGCGCTCGGCCACGAGAGGGGCCTCTCCGGGGCGCAGACCCAGGCCGCCAAGTGGGGCGTGATGCTGCAGGCGTACGACCTGGACCCGGAGGGCGTGATGGCCTGGTACCTGGGCCGGGGCACGCTCGACGACGTGCTGGACCGGGTCTTGCCGCAGATCGACCGCGAGTTCGCCTCCGACGCGCTGGCGGCGCTGAAGGACCCGCGCAACGTCGAGATGGCGAACCGGCTCGCCAAGTACGCGGACGTCCAGACCCCGGCCGACCGGGGCCTGCCGATGACGATGGCGTACCCGGGGCTCAGCACCGGGCCGCTCAAGGGCTCCTTCGCCCAGACGACCGCCGCGCGCGAAGCCGAGGGCGCGCGGCTGGGCGGCTTTATGCCGCAGGTCTCGGTCTCGGCGACGCCCGGCGCGGCCGGCGGCGGCCCGCAGGGGCTCAGCTTCGACCAGAAGCTCGACCTGCACCGGGGCTTCTTCGCCCACCCGGACGTGGTCGACCCGGCGACCGGCCGGATGCCGGCCCTGGACGACCTCGGGATACGCCACGAGGTGATCACGCCGGAGAAAATCTCCAGCTTCCAGCAGACGGCCGAGCCCTCGGCGCTGCTGCGTGTCTACGGCAACCAGAACACGGCCCGCTTCGTCGGCTCGCTCCTGGGCGAGGCGCTGCGGCAGGACGGCGCCGGGGTCATCACGCCGGACCCGCGGGTCTTCAACATCGGCGGGTTGCGTCTCAAGCACCCCGAGGGGAGGCCCTTCACGCTCGACGAGCAGCGCGCGATCGCGCAGGGCGGGCCGAACGCGCTCGACGTCGAGGTCCACCCCGACGGACACGTCCTCTTCGTCGACTACGACCGGGCCGACAAGACGCCCGAGCAGGTCGAGGAGTGGGGCAGGAAAGTCCTGGAAAACGTCGAGGCCGCTGGCTACAATCGGAGTCAAGTTGACGCATACAAGGGGGCGAGCGAGTACGTTGGATCAGGCGACTACGGAAGGCATCTTGAAGCGGCTCGGGATCTCTATGGCACCGGACGACGATCCGATCTACAAGGGTGGCGCGATCGTCTCGCTGGGGCGTACGCGCAGGAGTTCGAGCGCGCGACCGGCCGCCCCCTCGGCCCCGCCCCAGGTCCCGCCGCCGGAGGAGCTTCCCCCGGCGCCGTAGGGGCCGCGGCCGGGCGGGGGTTCGCCCCGTTCCCGCGGCTCTCGGGCCGCGAGGCGCTGACCCAGGGCGCGGCCGCGCTCGGCGGCGCCGCGGCCGCGCAGTACGGGACCGACGAGGACACGTCCCTCGGCGAGCGCGCCGCCCGGGCCGTGTTCGGCGCCGAGGCGGGCCTGCGCCTGGCCGGCGCCGGCCCGCGCATCACCAGGCTCTGGGGCGCGGTCGCCAAGGCGCCGCCGCTGGAGGCCGGCGCCAGGCTCGACGCGGCCAACCAGCGGATCGTCGACCGGGTCACCGGCGCGGCCGCCGCGGCGCGCAAGGCCGACCCGACCGAGCTGGCCGCCCGGATCGACAGCCGCTTCAACCGGTTCGTGCGCGCCTGGACCGACCGGCAGGTCGACCTGAACCAGTTCGCGCAGGAGGCCGAGGCGATCGCGCGCCGCGAGCTGGGCCGGGGCCTGCAGCCCGAGGAGATGGCCCACCTGCTCGCCCGGGTCAACCCGGACGCGCGGGCCGACCGGGTCGTCGAGAACGTGTACGAGCCGATCATCCGGTCGGTCGGCGACGACCTGCCGTACCTGGACACCTACCTGGAGCACTGGGACAACATCGACAAGGCCGCCGCGGTCGGGGGGCGGGTCACCCGCGAGCGCACCGCCCGGATCCTCCCCGAGCGCGCCCCGCCCTCGCAAGGCCAGCTCGACGAGGCGAAGGCGCGCCTCGCCGACCTGCAGACCGTCACGACCGCCAAGACGCGGCTGGGCGCGGCGACGCGCGAGGTCGCCAAGTGGGAGCGCCGGGTCGCCCGGGAGCGGGCCGGCGAGGCCAGGCGGCTGGTCGAGCAGCGGGCGGCCGCGCGCGGGGCGGGCGAGGAGGCGGCCGCGTCGCGGCTGTTCTCGGGCGGGATCGACGTCGAGGCCTCCCACGCCGGGCTGGAGAACCTGGAGCAGAGCCTCGGGCCGGAGCGGTTCGGCCGGATCGAAGAAGCCGGCGGCAAGATCCACGACCTGATCGGCGATTACGTCGACCGCAAGGTGCGGGCCGGGATCTTCAGCCAGGAGCTGGGCGACTACCTG
>DATFRI010000007.1:0-26967 GCA_035263405.1 Actinomycetes bacterium
CCTCCCCCGGCGGCGCCTGCGGCCCCAGCCCCGGCCCGGGCCGCGGCGCGCCCGGCGCAGGGCGCGGATCCTGCGCCGGACCCCGGGGGACCAGGCCCCGCCACAGGTGCCCCGCCGCCCAGCGCATCCGCGACTCCGCCACCACCGAGGCCACCTTGGTGTCCTGGCCGATCAGCGCCAACCCCGGCGCGCCCGCCAGCCACTCCACCAGCTTGCGGTCGCCACGCAACGCCGCCACCCCGATCCCGGCCGACACCGCCAGCCGGTACCCCCCCAGCAACGGCCCCAGCGCCAGCGTCCGGGTGGAGGTGAAGGCCGCCTCCACCGCCGTCAGCCAGGTCCACTGGCCGGCGTTGAGCAGCAGGCTGGCCACCAGCTCCAACCGGCTCCCCCGCGACGGCGCCACCTGAAGCTGCTCGACCCACTCGCGCAGGCTTCCGATCCGGCCACCCAGCCATCCCGGCGGCGGGTTCCAGTACAGCTCCGACAATCCCTTGCTGACCGCGGCCGTCAGTCCCGCCGTCCCCGCCCACCGCCACACCGACCACCTCGCCCACGCCGGGACCCCTGAACTCCCGAACGCCGCGGCCAGGGCCTCCCTCTGCTCCGAGCGCCACGTGAGCCTGAGGATCGCGGCGATGTCCCTGAGGCTCCCGGGGAACAGGAGCTCGGGCCCACCGCGCAGGCGGTGACCCCGTTCGGCGGAGTCTCGGAAAAGTCGTACCCGGTACCAGTAGTCGAGTGCGCCCAGGGCGCCGGCGCCCGCGGCGAAGTGGACGGCCATGTCGTAGCCCAGGTTCCAGGAATAGTCGGCAGGAGAGGCCCACACCGGCCGGCCGTATCTGACGCCCACCGGCGCCGGGAGCCGCAGCCAGCCCTCACGGTGCCGCAGCCAGTCCTTGCCCGGGCCTTCCGACAGCACCAGGAGCAGCCCGTTCGCCGCCAGGGCATGCGGGTCGAGATGCGGAAACGCCGGCCGGCGGCCATACACCACGAAAACCAGGTTCCAAAAGAAGTGGGAGGCTTCCATGACATACGGCAGCACGCCGACCAGGACCGCACTCGTAACGGTGTCCGGAAGCGTCGTGGGCTGTGACGCGATGACGTTCTGGATCACCCAGTCATGAAGGGAGAGGGCGACGAACCCTCCGAGGTTGGGAAAGGGAACCCCCAGGCCCGCGCCACCCACCCAGCGATTGAGGAATGCGTAGACCAGCGCCTGGTCCCCGCCAGGCAGCTGCGCGATCCTGTCCAACCCGGTAGGGGCCCACAACGCCGCCAAGGGCTCCTGGGCACGCGGAGGCGGGAGCGTCGGGGAGGCGATCGCGGCTGCGCTTGGGCCCGCAAGGATCAGGTCGCGTCCCGGGGCGCCGCCTCCGCCGGCGTCGCCATCGGCCGGCCCGCGCCGCTGCCGGTGGTCGAGCTTGGGACCCTGCGGGAGGAGGGCCAGCCTCCAGGGCGGCCGGGGCGGCCCGGGGACGTCAGGCCCCTGCCGGCCAGGGAGCTGCGCACCGCCGAGGGGAATCGTCGCTGTCCCGGTCGTCGGCGCTCCGGTGGCTGTCCGCAAATCCGCCAGGGGCGACCGGTCGATCTGCCGGAGCACCACCAGGGCCTCGAACGATTCGGCGAGCACCTGGTCCTCGGCGCCCGCGGCGCCCGGCGGCAGCGGCAGGCGCCGCGCCAGTGGGCCGGCCGCGGGTGCAGCCGCCTCGGCGCCGGAGGGAGCCGCCGGCGTGGCCGGAGCGGCCGAGGCTGCCAGGTCGACCACTGCGACCAGTGCGACCAGCAGCACGCCGGTCAGCAGCAGGAGCACGGCGAGCGACCGGACCAGGCCGACGACCACCCTGACAATGGCCCGCGGTCGGCCGGTGACCGGGCGGCTACGACTGGCGCTACGGTTCACGCGGCTCCCCGATCCGGCGTGCGTGCCCTCCACACGACTCGACCGGGAACAGCCGCGACGCAGCCACGAGCGGTCCATGGCCGCCCGACGCAGAGCGTCACCCGATCACGAGGGCACAGCAGGTGGGCGACGAGGCCGACCCCGATCGTACCGGGTACGCGGGATGCCAGACCAGGCTGTAGCCACCCCCGGCTGGGCCCGACACACGCCGCCGGGCCGGCCTGACCGGGATCCGGGCGGCGGGCGAACTCCTCGATCAGCCGCCGCGTGACGCTCGGGGCGAGCAGTGCGTCGCCGGCAGCCACCACCCGGATCGCCGTCAGCAGCTCCGCCGGCGGGGTGTCCTTGAGCAGGAAGCCACCTGTCGCCGTCGGTCGCGCGCGTCCGTGGGCACCTCGCAGGAAGCTCTGTTCTGCGGTCCAGGCCGCTGAAGCCCTCAGGAGCCGACGCTAACCGGCGGGCCGTCGTCGCGCATCCGTCTGCCGAGTGATCCTCCTCGTCCGTCGGCAGGCGTACACCACAGCCACCCTGGCCTGCGGCTTGGAGGCCACGGCCGAGCACCTCGTCGCTCGAAGCCGGGGTTGTGGTGGTTTTGGGAGGCTCAGCTGGTGGGGCGTGGGGGGCGTTTGGCTTCCCAGGCCCGGTGGCGCTCGCTCGCTCTTTTGATTCTGTCGGCCTTTTCCAGGACGAAGTCGGTGAGCCTGTCCAGCTCCTCGCGTGCCCCGGTGCCCCTGGGGACGAGGTGTTCGAGCTGCTCGATCTCCTGGAAGACGTTGTCGAGCTCTCGGGTGCGGTGCGTCCTGCTGGCGATCCTCATGGCCTCCCTGATGCGCTGCTGGATGGCCGGATCGGGTTCCACGGGCGGCGCGAGCGGTGCCTCCGCGGGAGCCGCGGGTGCTGGTTGCCCGGCGGCCGGGGCTGTGGCGGACGCCTGCGGGGTGGGGGGCTGGGCCGCCGGCTCGACCGACGGCACCGGCGTCTGCCCCGGGGCCGCCGGCTCGACCGCTGGCGGCACGGGCGTCCTGCCAGCCGGCGGCTCCACCGGCGTGCGGTCCGGGATGGCCGAAGACCGCCGCAAAGCATCGCTGATGTCTTCCCTCAGCTCCGTGACCGTCTCCCAGTGGAGGCTCAGTGGACGCAGTTCGCCTGTGCGCCTGCCATCGCGAATGGCCTCTTCGAGCAGGTAGTTGGCATGCCGGGCTCTCGCGGGGTCGGTCCCGTCCCCGAGCACCTGCCGGACCTCGTCGAGCTTCGTCTCCAGCGGCACCTGACGCACGCCCATGGCTGTTTCGGGATCGTGGTACACCACCCTGCCCTTGCCATTGCCGTTGCCAGGCGGCCGCGGCGCCACCTCCTGGTCTGGCGTCACGGCGGCCGGGCCCGGCTGGGGAAGCTGGCCGGGGGGCGCGGTCGCCGGCTCCGGCCGCGTCGGCGGGGTCGGTGGCTCAAGGGGGCGCATCGGCCGGGGCACGCGGTCTGGCGTGAACCAGTGCTCCCGCATCGCGGTCCTGATCCTGGTCCGCAGCTGCTCGACCCGATTCCAGTCGTCGTCCGGGCCCATCCTGCGGGTGACCGCGTTGAGCCGGTCGCGCGCCTCCAGCACCGCGATCTCGTGGCTGGGATCCTCGAGCAGGTCCTCGACCTCGTCGAGCGCCCAATCCACCCCCGGGCGCGACGGGATCGATTGTGGCTGGTCGGGCCGCTCCCTCTGGGCGCGGAGCTCGGCCACGTCGGCCGCCTGTTGCTCCAGATCCTGGTTCGGCTTCAGGTGGTCGGGGAGGTCCTCGTCCATCCCTGGCCCTGCTCGTTCCCGGGGAGTCGGGTATCGCTCCCTGACCGACGGCTCGCCGGTGACCGGTGGCCGCGGCGGTTCCGGGGGGGTCGGGAGTCGCTCCACGACGGGCTCGGCGGCGACCGGTGGTCGTGGCGGAGGCTTCGGAGCGGCCGGGAGTCGCTCCACCACCGGCGGCGTGTCAGCAACCGGTGGCCGCCCCAACGGTCCCGGAGGCTCCGGGGTGGTCGGGGTCGGGAGCCGCTCGGGAGGGCCTGGGAGCCGCTCGGGGATACCGCGTGGCTGGGGAAGCCGACCAGGAAGGAGACCCTTGAGGCTATGAGCGTACTTGGCGCCCATGTAGGTGCTGGTGCCGGCGATCGCGGCACGCGCCGAAATGGTCCCCAGCGCCTCGGGAACGTTGCCGTCCAGCAGGTCCTGGCGGGCATCAGGGCCGATGGCCAGATCGGTGACCCAGTGGGCCCAGTCCCCACGCAGGACTGCACCAGCGGTGTCCACGACCGGTCGCAGCACGTTCACCTCCCCACGAAGCGCCTGATGCATCCAGGCGGACGCGTCACCGACCTTGGCGGCGGCACGGCTGGCAAGACCGTTGCGGAAGTCCTGCCAGAACTTCTCCCAGGCCTGCGGGTCGGCTCGGACCAGATCCCAGCTCTCGTAAGTGAGGTTGCGGACGTACTGGGCGAAGTTGCCCAGTTCACGGTTGAAGCTGGTCGCGAACCGGGTCGCCCAGGTCGGCTGGTCGGCCGCAGCAGACCCTACCGCCGGGGCCGACCCTGCCGCCGGGGCCGACCCTGCCGCCGGGGGGGTCAGGGTGGCGGCCTCGGCGCTGGCGACACCGAACCAGTTCGACCCTGCGACTCGGCGGGTGCCGTCCCCTTCCGGCGGCGTGCGCGCGGCCAGGGGGGTGCCGTTCGGATGCAGCAGGTCGCCGCGGTCGGTGACCAGCAGCTGGCTGCCGTCGGCGAACGTCAGGGTCAAGGGGGGGTCGTCCGGATGCGCGGCGGCGACCATGGTGACGGGCGGGCCGCTGCCGGGTCGGGGGAGCTCGACCTCGGCAGGGACAGGGGTCTCGGATGCGCTGGCGAGCTCGCGGCTGGCGGCGATGGGGTCGGGGAACAGCCCTTGGATGGCAGGGTCGGGGTCGTCGGGACGCAGGCGCAGCCCGGGCTGATCGACCGGGTTGGGAGAGTTCCTCGGACGGTACCCGGCGGCAACCAGAGGCGGGGTGGCCGGCGGGCCGGCATCAGCCGGCCGCTCGTCGGCATCGCCGACCACATCGTCGACCACCGCGGGTTGCTGGCTGGCGGCCATGATCCTGTCGAGCTGCTGCGCGGCCGCTTCCAGCTTCTCGGCCAGGGGGCCGGGGGTAGGCGACGCTGGTGCGGCCGCCACCGGCGGCGTGTCGGGAGCGGAGCGGGACGCGCCTGCCTCGGCGTCAGCAAGGTCGGCCGGGTCGCCCGCGCCCGGGGACGCCCCGCCGTCCCCGTCGGCCCGGTCGCCCAGGCCACCGTCGATGCTGCCGAAGTCGGCGGGATCGCCGCCGTCCCCACTCCACTCCTGGGCGCTGACCGGCGAGGCGTGCGCCAGCACCAGGACCGGGATCCCGATGGCCAGGAACAGCAGCACTCCGAGGGCGAGCAGGCGCAGCGACCGGTGGCGCGCGAGCGCGCCAGGGTGGTGGGGTCCTCCGGGAGTCAACGGGACACCTCCTCGGGATACCGGGCCGAGGGCGGGAAACGATGGGCCGGGCTGGTCGGTGGGGGCGGCGGCACGGCGGCGCCGAGCGATCACGGGCGCGGCGAACAGGCCGCGCGGTCGCGCAGCGTCCTTCGGAATCGGGGATGCGGGACGTCGATTCGCGAGCTGAAGTGCCCGGTGGCCGGCGGGGCCGCCGCCGGCCACCGGACGCCGCTACCCGATCTGGTAGGGGATCTCGACCCGGCCGGTCACGACGACCTGCAGGGCCTTCTCCAGGGCCTCCTGGACGACCAGGAGTGGCGCGGGGCAGCTACCGGGTGGTGGGTGGGGGTCGGCCCTGGCGAACGGCGCGGCGCCCAACGCGAACACGGTCAGGGCCAGCAGGACGAGCCTGCCGAGCCGCGTCCGGCGGGAGGTCCGGCGGCACTGTGGAGGGGGTGCGCGGCGCCGGCCGGGGGCGGCGCCGGCGGTAGGGGTCGACGCATGAGCATCCTTTCGCGGGGGATGCACCCGGGTCGGGCGCGCTCACCAGTCACATGTCTCGAGGCGGTGCGGCGGTTTCAGTTCGGGCCGCATCGCAACCGATCCGTGTCCTATCCGCCCGGACCGCAACCGGATGCGTGCCCCACGGCGTGAGACGACCTCTGGCCGGACCAGGTGGCCGCCTGTCACAGGCCATCCGTAACCTTGCCGTTACCGTAACGTTCCTGTATCCGTCGCTTGTCCTGCGATGCCGACAGTGCACGGAGGTGACCGCCTGGCGCCGAACGCTGGTAGTGCCGGGGTCCAACCGGGTCCCGGACGTCCTGATCGAGGAGGAACAAGGACATGACGAACTACGTGCTGGTCTACAAGGGCGGCGGCATGCCGCAGACCGATGCCGAGCGCGAGGCGGTGACGGCGGCATGGGGCGCCTGGTACGCCGCCCTCGGCGAGTCGGTGGTCGACGGCGGCAACCCGTTCGGCCCCTCGACCTCCGTCTCCCCCGACGGCAGGGTCAGCCAGGGCGCGGCCTCCGGCCTGAGCGGCTACACGATCCTGAGGTCCGACAGCCTCGCCGCGGCGAGCGAGGCGGCCAAGGGCTGCCCCGTCCTGTCCAGCGGCGGCAACGTCGAGGTCTACGAGACCTTCGAGGTCACCTAGCAGGCAGGCCCCGGGCGGAGCCGGCGGCCCCGCCCGGGGCGGCAGACGCCCTCACCGGCGTGGAGGCCGGTCAGCACTTCTCAGCTGACCGAGCCTCGCACGGTCGCCCTCCAGAGCCTGCTCAACGATCCCGGCGATCCCGGCGAGCGTCGCTCAGCGGCGCGCAGTGACAGGACCACCGAGGCGAACACGGCCAGCAGCATCACCAAGGTCGTGAGGATCGCCCTGCGGGCGCTGGCCGTCTTGTCGGCGGCGCTGGTGTCCAGCACGTCGGAGACCAGGCGCAGCTCCACCTGCCGCAGCATGTCCAGCCTGGCCCGCGCGGGGAACAGCCAGTCCTCCGCCGCGATCTCGACGGCCTTCTTGTCGGCCTGCCGCACCAGCTCCTGGCGCAGGACGTCGACGCGCTCCGCGTCCGGGCCGCTCATCGTCTGCCCGAACGCCTCCCGCTGCGCGGGCGTGGCCGAGCTGGCGAACAGGCCCAGCCAGGTCCCCTCGGCGCCGGTCAGCGAGGAGAACCGCTCCAGGTCCTTCGGCCCGAACACCTGCGCCGTGAGCGTGCCGTACACGTAGCTGCGCTGGAGGGCGGCGATCTCCTTGCTCCGGGAGAGGGCGATGAGGGTGCTCAGGTCCCGGATCAGTTCGCTGTTGCCGGCCTCCCCGATGATCGCCTGGTCCACCGAGATCAACATGGAGATGATCGTGGTGTAGCGGTTCAGGGCGTCGTCGACCGTCCTGGTGGCATCGCCGTCGACCGCCTCGCGCACCTTGGGCAGGCCCCGGATCTGGTCTCTGGCCTTCTGGAGCTGGCTGCGCAGCAACGGGCCGTACCGGTCCAGCTCGAGGCGGCTGAAGTCGCCGGTGGCCTTCTTGACCATCTGGTTGACCACCCCGCGCTGGATGGCCATGTTGCCGTACCCGGCCCTCTTTCCGCCGCCGAGGAACCCGGCCGCGTAGTCACGCTCCTTCTGCAGCTCGTGGACCAGTCCGAGAAGCCCCGCGGAGAACTGCGTCGCCTCGTCGACGCGATCGGCGCGCACACTGTCCGTCACGCTCGTCGTGGTGATCACCGAGGCGAGGACGACCGCCAGGACGACCGGAAGCGCGAGGACGAAGAGCTCGTGGCGGCTCTCCAGATTACGAAGCATCGGCGGGCTCCCGGTGGCGGACTCCTGGCGGACTTGACCGAATAGGTCGTATCCGGCCACATGGCACCTAACGGAAACAGCAGACCTTTCGCGAAGGCTAGCAGGCCGCCCGTCGTGCGCCAATCCAGGGCGCGTGCCGGTCCACCACCTCGGCGACAACCCGGACCGGGCTGTCTCACGGCGGCGGCTCCGGCGGTCGGAGGGGTTGGAGGGTCAGGCCGCGCTGGTCGAACTGCCGCAGGAAGCTCTCCTCGAGCTGGAGGTACCGCTGCGGGCCCTGTGGGCCGCGGGGACTGCGGATCGCCAGGACCCGCTGCCCCCCTCCCGTGAGCCACCGCCAGAGCTGCTGCCACAGGGTCTCCGCAGGCGGGACCGTGAACACCCGGTCGACGACCACGAACTCGTAGCCCGGGAGCTCGCCGGGGAGGTACTCGGGGGCGGGCACCCTGATCACCGCGAGCGCCGGGTTGCCCGCACGGGTGGCCCGCTCCAGGTCGGCCAGCGTCATCGGCCGCTGGTTGACCGCCCGATGGCCGGGAACCCCGGAGCCGTGGAAGTGCTCCACGTAGTCCGGTGCCCCCCTGAGATACCTGAAGACCGCCTCGCGGTCCATGGCGAAAAACTCCTCGAGGGAAATCCGCCGGACTCTGGACTGTGGACCGATGTGCTCGGCGATGAGCTCCTGGTATTCCAGGCTCCGGACGAGCTGGCGCAGCCACTCGTACGGGAGGTTGCGCCGCAGCATGCTCACCGGGAACGAGTCGAGCCAGTCGCCGAGGAACTCGAGATTGACCCGCCGGCCCATCGCGTCCAGGGCCATCGCGAGGGCAGCGGCCGCACGACTGCCGGCCCTGGCCGAGCTCGGTGGGATCAGGACCCGGGCCTGGAGGTCCTCGGGGATGCCGGGGCTGCCGGGTCGGGGGGCCAGGGTCCCGTCGGGCTCGAACCCCGGCGGCGGGCGGTCCAGCAGCGGCGCGCCTGTGCGGTTCCTCGGGGGCGTCGGCGGCGGCGCGCCGGCCGGGGGACGCGCCCCGGCGACCGGCGGTCCGCCCGCGATCGTCGTCGGCTGTTCGACGGTCGGTCGGAGGATCAGGCCGCGCTGGTCGAACTGCCGCAGGAAGCTCTCCTCGAGCTGGAGGTACTGCTGCGGGCCGCGGGGGTTGCGGATCGCCAGGACCCGCTGCCCTGGGGGCGCGGACCACCACCCTCCCGTGAGCCACCGCCGGAGCTGCTGCCCCAGGGTCTCCGGAGGCGGCGGGAGCGTGAGCACCCGGTCGACGACCACGAACTCGTAGCCTCGGAGCTGGCCGGGGAGGTGCTCGGGGGCGGGCACCCTGATCACCGCGAGCGCCCGGTGGCCCGCACGGGTGGCCTCCTCCAGGTCGGCCAGCGTCATCGGCCGCTGGTTGACCGCCGGATGACGGAAGACCCCGGGCCCGCTGAAGTGCTCGACGGAGGGGTCCAGCCCCCCGGCAAGCGCTCCGGAGAACGCCTCGTCGTCCAGGACGAGGTAGTCCTGGACGGAGATGAGCCGGATTCTGGACTGTTGACCGATGTGCTCCGCGGTCACGCCTTCCCGCTCCAGGGGCGGGACGAGCCCGCGTAGCCAGTGGTAGGGGAGCTGGCGTTGCGACGGGTCGCCCAGGACGAAGGTGGCGTCGACCACGTTGGCGAGGCGTGCGGCGTCGACCGGCCGGCCCGTCGCATCCAGGGCCATCGCGGCGGCCGCGGCCACCCGATCCTTGGCGTCGACCGAGGCTGGTGGGATGAGGCCCCGGGCGCGGAGGTCCTCGGGGACGTGGGACCCGTCCGGTCGTGGGATCAGCGTCCCGTCGGGGTCGAACTCCGGCGGCGGGCGGTCCAGCAACGGTGCGCCCGTCCGGTTCCTCGGGGGCGTCGGCGGCGCCGCGCCGGCCGGGGGACGCGCCCCGGCGACCGGCGGTCGCTCCACGTCGGCCGCGGGCTGGGGTGGCATTCGTGCCTCGGGGAGGCGCCTGGGGATGAGACCGCGGAGGTTGTGGAGGTACTCGCTGGTCACGTAGGCGCTGCCACCGATCACGGCGAACATGGTGACCAGCCGGCCGATGACCGCGCCCGGCCGTCCCTGGGCGAGGTAGGCCTGGAACGGCTCGCGCCCGTGGGGCCCGAGCAGCGCGTCGGTGAGCCAGTGGGCGACCAGGCGGGGGTCGGGATTGGCGAGGAGCCGCTTGACGGCCTCCTCGACGGCCTCGGTGACCTGCTCGGAGAGATCGGTCAGCCACCGGTTGGCGGCCCGGTGCAGATCGAGGTTCCAGCCCGGGAGCAGGTCCCACGCGAAGGTGGCGGCGTGGGCCACAGGGGCGAGGACGGCGCGGAGGGCTCGGTCGTTGGCGCGCAGCTGGTCGAGGTCCCCGTTCCAGGTGCGCCAGATCACCGGGCCGGCGTGGACGGCGATCAGGTTCCAGAGGCCCTCGGGCGCACGACGGATCGCATGGCCGACGTCGGCGGCGACCAGCATCCACAGGTACAGCTCGTCGGCGACCCCGGCGGCGAAGTCGGCGGCGAAGCTGGTGGCGTCGTCGATGCGCTTGGACAGCCGGTCGGGCACCGCATCGGGCGCCGCGTGGACGGGTGCGGCTGCGGCCGCCAGCACGGGGACGCCGTCCAGCAGCAGCCTCCGGTCCAGGCGCGATCCGGGGAGCTGGTCGGCCAGTGGGACGAGGCGGGCGACGGTGGCCGCGCCGGAGTAACCGGCGCGCTCCGCGGCAGGGGCGGGTGACGGCTGGTCGTCGAGGTGGACGCGGACCCGGTCGACGGCTGGGAAGCCGGCGTCGACGACGTGGGCCCAGGCGGACTCTCCAGGGTCGTCGCCGGCTATGACCAGGCTGGCGGCGCCGGCGCCCTGGTCGGGCTGGGCCTCGGCGATGACGGCGTGAGGCTGTACGGCACGGCCGCGGGGGACGGCGGCGGGAGCACGGTCACCAGGGCCGACGGCGGCGACCGGATCCGGCCGGGCAGGGCCAGGCTGGACGGGGTCGAGGTCCTCGCCACCACCCCACACGAGGTGGATCCTCCATCCGAGGGCCGACGCCTGACCGGCCCGGACCGGGACGTCAGGCAGCCGGGGGTCGCCCTCGCCCTCGCCGTCCTCGCCCTCGCCGTCCTCGCCCTCGGCTGCCTGCTGCGACTCTCCCTCGGGTCTGGGGTTCCTGCTGCCCACCATGGACCCCAGATCGGGCGTGGTCAGAGGCCGACCGTCCGGACCGTGATGGTCGGAGTCCGAGCCGGTCGCGGCGGAGGCGGCACTGGCCACCAGGGTGCCGCCGGCTGGATGATCGGCTCCCGATCGGTCCGGCTGGGCGGGGGCGGGCTGGGATCGGGTCGCGGTGAGGACCTGCTGCGCGGCGGCGGTGGCGCCGGCGAGCACGGGCTCGGGGTCCTGGGTGTCGCCGGCCTGGTCGC
Organism: Actinomycetes bacterium; assembly: GCA_035263405.1. Lineage (GTDB taxonomy): Bacteria > Actinomycetota > CALGFH01 > CALGFH01 > CALGFH01 > DATFRI01. The sequence continues at coordinate 11,129 of DATFRI010000007.1, forward strand.
CGTGGTCGTCGCCGGACCGGTCGTCGGCGGCGGGATCGACCGCGATCTCGCTCGGGAGCCCGTCGCTCCAGGTCGCCGACTGGTCCTCGGCGCGGACGGCCGGCATGGTGGCCAGCACCAGGACGGGAACGCCGACGACCAGGAACAGGCACAGGGCGAGGGCGAGCAGCAGCGGCTGCCGGTGGCGGGCCGTCCTGCCGAGGTGGTCGTCGCGTTGACCAGTTCGCACTCGACCCGATCCTCCAGCAGGCGCCGGACCGGCCTCCAGGAGCACACGGTAGATTCCAGCCCACAGGGTCTCCCCGAAGCTGGCCGGCCACTCGCTCGGGGGCACCAGGCCCGCGGCCGTCGTGGGAACGTCGTGGGTCCTCGCGTGGCGCCACCGTGGCCGTCAGGCACCCGCACGCAGGCGTCACCAGTCCTTGCGCAGGCCGGGTCGGCGCAGGTCACCGCCACTGCCAGGTGTCGAGTACGTGACGGGCGCCAGCCTCGCTGCCGGCGAACGAGGACCCCTTCGCCTCGAAGGTGACGACATAGACAGTACCGTCATGGATCGAGGCGGACATCCGCCGGTGGACGACTCCCTGCGTGTAGTCGAAGGCGATCGCGTCCTCGCCGCCGAGCGTGATGTGCCGCGGGGCGCCGAGTGGCCTGACGGCTGCGGCCGTGCCGGCCTGCTGGAGCATGTAGTCGGGGAACGAGTCGAGATCCCCGCACGGGCACGGCTTGCGGGTCACGATGACGACGGCTTCCTTGCGGGCCTCGCCGGCCAGGGGGTCGGCAGGGGCCACGGCGGCCAGCAGCTCGATGTCGGCGGGGATGGCGCCGGACCCGCGAATCCTGTCCGTGACCTGCTGCCACTGCTGCGGCACGCCGAAGGCGTACCCCGCACCGCGGATCATCGGCCCGCTGCTCGCCGTGGCGGCCGGCGCTGTGGAGCCACCGCCGGAGTTGTCAGCCGTCCGCCCGAGCCCACCGAGCACCAGCAGCCCCACCACCACCACGACGACCGCGACCCCGGCCAGGACGCCGACGAGCACGGCGGTGCGCCGCCGCCGCGGCGGCCGGTGCTCCGTGTCGTCGTCGACCTAGGGACGGCAGGTGGTGAACTGGGCGGCCGCCGTTCGAGGCCGGCTCACCAGCGGCCCCGGTGGACGATCTCCTCGACGGGTCGCCGTGGCCTGGTCCGGGCCGAGGACACGACGGGGTCGGGCGCCGGGTGCCCGACGGCGATCGCCCCGATGGCCTGGAACTGGCGGGGCACGCCGTAGGTGGCGTGCAGTGCCAGAGGGTCCGGCGGGTCGAGGCCGAGGAACAGGGCGCCCAGGCCCTCGTCGACCGCGGTGAGCAGCATGAGCATGCTCGCGAACGCGGCGTCGACGATCCAGAACGGCACCGGCCAGCGCGCCTCGTCACGATCGGTCCAGCCCTTGTCCGGTTCGGCGTACCGGTCGAGGTAGGCCTGCTTGCTCGCCAGCGGCACGACGACCAGCGGCGCCCGGCGCAGCCCGGGCCGCGGCCAGTCCCCGCCGGAGGAGACACAGCGCCAGAAGCCCGCGGTCTCCTCCAGGCCCTCCAGCACCAGGAACGCGACGCCCTGGGTGAACCCGGCGGAGGGAGCCCGGCGCCCGGCTTCGAGGATCCGGCCGACCGCCCCCGGGGCGATCGGCCGGTCGTGGAAGGTCCGCACCATCCGGCGGCGCCGGACGACCCGGCCGAACTCCATCAGCTTGACCTCCTCCCCGCCGCAGGGCGCCGTCGCCCGGCTGGCGGTGCGCCGCTGGAGACGCTCGAACAGTACATCCGCCGGCAACGCACCCCGCACCGGCACCAACTCGGCTCTGCCAGCACGGCCCATGCCGACGGGCGCCTCCTGCCGGCCGGCGGGAGGCGGTAAGGTGCCCAGGTGCGCCGGGCGACCTGCGTGCGGTGTCCACGGGGCGGGCCGCCCCTGGGCGGCGGGAGGGTGCATGACCACGGCGGACACACTTGATCGGGGCCGGGCCTCCTTCGAGCGGCGGGCGTGGACCGATGCCTTCGACACGCTGTCGGCGGCCGACCGGGAGGCTCCGCTGGCGCCGGAGGATCTGGAGCGGCTGGCCATGGCCGCCTACCTGGTGGGCAGGGACGCCGACCGCGACGAGGTCTTGACGCGCGCGCATCAGGAGTGGCTGCGGCGGGGCGGCGCCGAGCGGGCCGCCCGGTGTGCGTTCTGGCTGGCCTTCGGCCTGCTGAACCGGGGTGAGCTGGCCCGCGCCGGCGGCTGGCTGGCCCGCGCCCGGCGGCTGCTGGACGAGGGCCAGCTGGACTGCGTGGAGCAGGGGTACCTGCTCCTGCCGGTCGCGTTGCAGCGCTTTGCCGAGGGCGACGCCGCGGCCGCGTACGCCGCTTTCGGGCAGGCCGCCAAGCTCGGCGACCGCTTCGGCGACCGCGACCTGGCCACGCTCGCCCGGGCTGGCCGGGGCCAGGTGCTGCTGCGGCTGGGAGAGACCGTGGAGGGCGTGGCGTTGCTGGACGAGGCGATGGTCGCCGTCGAGGCCGGTGAGGTGTCGCCGATCATGGTCGGGAGCATCTACTGCGCCGTGATCGAGGCATGCCAGGAGCTGTTCGATCTGCGGCGGGCGCAGGAGTGGACGGCGGCGCTCTCCGACTGGTGTGCGTCGCAACCGGACCTGGTGCCCTTCCGCGGGCAGTGCCTGGTGCACCGGTCCCAGGTGCTGCAGGTGCGGGGCGCATGGCCGGAGGCGATGGCGGAGGTCCAGCGGGCCCGCCAACGGCTCTCGCTTCCATCCGGCCAGCCGGCGCTCGGTATGGCGATCTACCAGCAGGCCGAGCTGCAGCGGCTGCGCGGCGAGTTCGCCAAGGCCGAGGAGGCCTACCGTGAAGCCAGCCAGTGGGGGCATCCACCGCAGCCCGGTCTGGCGCTGCTGCGGCTGGCCCAGGGCCGGGTCGATGCGGCGGCGGCAGCGATCAACGCCGCGTCGGACCAGGCGCGGGACCGGATCGAGCGGGCCAAGGTGCTGCCCGCCCAGGTCGAGATCATGCTGGCGGCAAACGACGTCCCGGCGGCACGGACCGCAGCCGAGGGGTTGTCGGAGATCGCCGCCGACCTGGGGATGCCGTTCCTGCATGCCGTGGCCGCCCACGCCACGGGCGCCGTGCTGCTGGCCGAGGGCGATCCCCCAGCCGCCCTGGGCACGCTGCGCCGGGCGTGCACGGCCTGGCAGGAGCTCCAGGCGCCGTACGAGGCCGCGCGTGCCCGCGTGCTCATCGGGCTCGCCCACCGGGCGCTGGGCGACACCGACACCGCCGAGCTGGAGCTGGACGCGGCGTGCCGGGTCTTCCGGCAGCTGGGCGCCGCGCCCGAGGTCGCGCGGGCGCAGGCGCTCACGCGGATGGCTGCGCCCAGCGCGGCAGGCGGGCTGACCGCGCGGGAGGTGCAGGTGCTGCGTCTGGTCGCCGCCGGCAAGAGCAACCGGGCGATCGCCGCCGACCTTGCGGTCAGCGAGCACACCGTCGCCCGCCACGTGCAGAACATCTTCGCCAAGCTCGACGTCTCGTCGCGGTCGGCCGCGACGGCGTTCGCCTTCGAGCACGGCCTGCTCTGACCGGGCGTGTGGTCAGTTCTGACCACACGGGACCGGACACGACGCTGGTGATTCCGGGCGATGTCGGGCTCGCCCGGGTCGATCAGCATCGTCGCAGCCGGGCAGCAGCGCGAAGCGCGAAGCACGAGAGGAGCCAGGGATGGCCACATCGCGGACAGCGACGACGATCGCCCAGGGTCGCGGCTACCAGACCTTGATCGGGGCCGCCAGCTTGGCCGTCGGGCCGCTGGTCATGGCCGTCGGCGACCTGCTGCATCCCAAGGAGACCGCTGACATCGGCGGCCAGGCCGCCATCGTGGTGGAGCAGGCGACGCGCTGGTACCTGGCGCATCTGCTGCTCCTGGTCGGCTTGGTCTTGTTCGTCCCGGGGCTGCTGACGCTCGCCGACCTCGCCGTGGCCAGAAGGCCGCGGGTCGGGTACGCGGCCCGCGTGCTCATGGTGATCGGGGTAGGCGGAGCATCGGCGATCTTCGTCGCCGAGATGCTGGCGGGGCGGCTCGGCTCCCTCGGCGTGGCGGCGACGGAGACCTTCCTGGAGACGATGTTCTCGGGGCCGATCGCGGGTCCGATGCTGCCGGTTGCGCTGGCCTTCTTCGTGGCCGCGGCGGTGTTCGCCATGCCCCTGATCGCCGGTCCGGGGCCGCTGCGCTGGCCGGCCGTGGTCTTCCTGGTCGGGACGCTGCTGGTCCTGGCGGAGATCCTCTCCTCACAGGTGCTGCTGAGCCAGATCGGGAATTTCCTGATCTGGGGCGGCAGCGCCGCCTTCGCCTGGTTGCTGGTCCGCGGTGAGGCCGGCGCGCCGGCGAGGGCAGCTGCAGGCCAGGCGCTTCCTGCCGGCTAGCCGCGGAGGTCGCCGCGTACCTGCCCTGGTCCCACACCGCCCGGGCGTCCCACCGACCACGCCCACACGCCGGACGGCTCGGTCGCAGGCGGCCAGGCCAGACGCGCCAGCAGCGGCCGGGAGCCACGGGTGCCACGGACGGTGATGGATGTGTGACCCTGCCGTGGCCGGTTGGATGCGCCGTCCCATTACGATTCGTCGGCAGGTCGGGACCTGAATTCCCCCGCGCTTTTCCGAGCGGGCGCCCACGCCCTCCGGAGGCGGACGTTCCGAGTCCCCGGCCTCGTGTGACGACGTGCGCTCGTGGAAGGAGCCACCGGTGCAGGGTGCCGCTTCTGGCGTCGACCGCTCGGCTGCGGCTTTGGCGCGGCTGGTGCGGCTGCTGGCCGCAGTGTTGCTGCTGGCTGCGGTACTGCTCATCCTGGCGCTGGTGGATCAGCGTGCCGCGGCCGCGGAGGACCTTTCCGGGCTGACCGACGCCGCCCCGGTCCCCCCGGAGCTGGCGTGGCGGCTCAGGGCCGCCGGGACGGTCCCGTCCGGGGGGCCCCCGTCGGCCGGGCTCGTGGGGACGGACCCGAAGGGTCAGCCTGAGCCGACGTCGCAGCTCCCGCCGCCCCGCGTGGGAGATACGCCGCTTCCCAGGCCGCTGACGGTCGCCCGGCAGCCCGCCGCCCCCGACGACGGGAGCGGCGGTGGGTCACCGGACGACGCGGCGCCCACCGCCAGCAGGTCGCTGCCTGGCGGCGGCGTGACCATGGCGGCGGCCGACGGCGCGATGCTCAACGGGAGGTCCGGCCAGCCGTCACCAGCGAACCAGTCAGTCGCCCGCCCGCTGGGCCCCTACAAGGTCGCGGTGATCAGCGACCGGCTCAACAAGGCCGCCACGACGCTCAGGGGCGATATCGGCCGGTGGAAAGCCCCGGAGATCGCCGAGCTGGTTCCCGAGGCCGACGGGCTGGTGAAGCAGATCGAAGACCACACCTTTGACGCATACGTCCTTGCGGGGGAAGCCATGACGCTCGACGAGGCGCCCGGAGCGTATGTGCCGCTGAGGGCGGCGGCCGAGAACCTCGCCAAGCTCGCCGGCCTTTCGATCCGTGCGTCCGGCGAACTGGTCGTCGGGTCCCAAGGTCTTCGCGAAGAGGCCAGGAGCGCGCTGGAAACCGCCGACCTCGCCGACCGCCGGCTGGCCGCCGAACAGGTTCCCGTGGAAGGGTCGGTCGGTCCGTTCAGGCCGCCGACCATCCACGACGTCGTCAACCCGGTCGACCGATCGGCCAGGTCGCTGGCGAAGGCGACCCGGGACACCGCGACGCACTACTTCAAGGACCAAGGTGCCGCCGAGCCCCACAGCAACGAAGCCGACCGCCTGGCAGAGGTCGTCGTCTCGTGGGCGGACGAGGCCCGGCGGATCCAGAGCATGAGCCAGACCGGCGCCGCCCGGCGCCCTGCCCAGGAGGCTGTCGCCAGCCTGCGCACGCTGGCCAAGTACGTCAAGGAGAACGTCGCCGACCCGTTCGGGCTGGAAAGCTGGGAGATGTTCAAACGCGCGGGGGCGAAGGGGCGAATGGCCGACGCCATCCTGTCCGGGTCCGCCGAAGGCCTCGAGGAGACGCCAGAGCAGAGCGGGCCGCCCGGCAAGCAGGACGGCCGGCAGGTTCCCGGCGCAGCCCCCGGCGCCCCGGTCATCCAGCACGCCGGCGTCCTGGACAGGGACACCGGGCAAGGCGGCGACGTCCAGGCCCAGGCCCAGGCCGACGCCGGCGCGTCCCGGCCCGCGACCGACGCCACCACCGGCTCGCCAGCCAGCGAGCACGTCGCCGCCGACAGTCAGACGCCATTCGACAACGGGAACCTGTTCGCCGATCTCGTCGACTCGTCGACCTTCGCGAATTCCATCAGCTGAGCCTGTCACTCCCCCGCCGACGGCTCCGCGATCCGGCCACCGGAGGGGACGGGCCGGCGCGGGGCGGCGGGCGTCACCGCGGGACCCGGGCGCCGCCGGGCGGGTCGGGGTCGGCAGCCGGAGGGACCGCCACCCGCGACGCCAGCACCCCGCCCAGCGCTCGGGCCGCCCGCAGCAGCGGCGCGTGCTGCAAGGGCGGCAGGTCCGCCGCGCCCGCCAGCGCCGCGGCGGCGGCGCGGTCCTCCGGCAGCTCGCCGAGCAGCTCCACCCCGAGCGAGGCCGCCACCTCGGCGGCCGGGTACGGACCCGGCCCGACCACGACCACGCCCGCGCGCCGGTCACGGACCCAGCTGGCGAGGATCCCCTCCAGCATCCCGGCCAGATGGCTGACGTCGGCGACGAACGGGCGCACCAGGAGCACCAGCAGCCGCGCCCGCTCGACGACCGCCTGCACCGGCGACGCGGGCCCGAGGCGGCCGCAGTCGGCCAGGACGACCAGGCCGCGGTGGCGGTCCAGCCCCTCCCAGAACCCGGCGGGCAGCAGCGCGACCGCGCTGCCGGCGGCCTCCGCGGCGGCCGGCGCCGGCAGGACGTCCAGCCCGATCGGGACGGTCTGGCGGTGCGCGCCGAGGACGTCCACCGGGTCCCGGGGGACGGCCGCGTGGCGGACCGCGGGGGCCAGCGAGGCCAGGCCGGGCTCCGCGGGCAGGTCGTACCAGGCGCCCACGTCCCCCCCGCCCGGGTCGCACTCGACCACCATCGGCAGCGCCTCGGCCGCCCAGGTGACCCCGAGCGCCAGCGCGGCCGTGGTCACGCCCGGCGAGCCCTTGGCGGACGCCAGCGCGAGGAGCGTCACGGCGCCGCCGCCGGCGTCCGCGGGTCCCGGGCGCCCTGTTCCTCGACCTGCTCGACGAACCGCTCCACCAGGAGGTTGAACAGGGCCGGCTCCTCGAGGTTGGTGACGTGCCCGCTGCGGGGCAGCACGGCCAGCCCCGCCCGCGGGATGGTGCGCTTCAGCATGATCCCGGTGTCGAGGACGTCGCCGTCCTCGTCGCCGGCGACCACCAGCACGGGCAGGTCGAGGGCGGCGAGCCGCGGGCGCATCCCGAACAGGGAGGGCCGGGTCATGAGCACCCCGCGCAGGGTCCGGGCCGCGCCGAGCGGGTCGTGGTCGGCCAGCACGCGCACGTGCTCGGCGTGGCCGCGCGGGTCCTTGGCCTGGAACTGCAGGCGCGCCGGGCCGCCGCCGTAGCGCGGGGCGACCGCGCGCGAGCCCTCGGTCTCGTAGGCGACCGCCAGCTGCTCGCAGCCGGCGCGGAACGCGGCCTCGGTGCGCGGGTGCGTCCCGTAGCCGCAGCCGGCGACGACCAGCGACCGGACCCTGCCGGGGTGGCGCAGGCCCACGTGCAGCGCGCAGAAGGCGCCCATGGAGTTGCCGACCACGTGCGCCCGGTCGGCGCCGGCCGCGTCCAGCACCGCGACGGCGTCGTCGGCGGCGCGCTCCTGGCTGTAGGACGCCTGCGCGGGCGGGACGTCGGACGGGGGGTAGCCCCGGGCGGCGAACACGATGCAGCGGCGGCTGCGGGCGAGGTGGCGGACCTGCGGCTCCCACGAGCGGTGATCGCCGCCGAACTCGTGCGCGAACAGCACCGGGACGCCCCTGCCGGCCGCCTCGAAGTACAGGCGCACGCCGTCGCCGGCCGTCGCGTGCGGCATGTCCCCCTCCCCTCCCGCTCCCCGGGCGGGGAGTCTCAGGCGGCGGTGCCGGTCGCGCCGCCGGGGGGCTGCACGCCCGCCGGGACGCGGGCTCGTGCCGGCCGGGACCGGATGGAGGCCAGCGCGGTCCGCAACGCCGCCCGCCCGCGAAGGTACCAGGCGCCGGCGCGCCAGCGGGCCAGGCCCTCGCGCTCCAGCCGGCGCCCGACCAGCGCGGCGTGCTTGCACGGGACCGCCAGGGCGCGGCGGTGCCACCCCGAGGCGCAGGTGCAGCTGAACTTCACGACCCCGGCATCCACAGCGCGGATCCGCACCAGGTAGCTCCCCGGCCGCGACTCGGCCTTGACCAGGACCGAGCCGTCGGCGAGCACGCGGGCGAGGTGGCCCTCCTCGACCGCGCGGGTCTCGGCGGCGAGCACGTAGGTGGGCGGCGGGCCGGTGGTGGGAGGGTCGGCCGGGGCGGCCCGGCCGGTGTCAGGGATGGTCATGTCAGCGGTGTCCAGGGCGCCGCTCCCGGCAGCCCTCGGCAGGTTCGTGCTCCTCGTCTGCATGTCCTGGATTGTACCGGGGACCTGTGACAGTCCCCAGTGCGATCCAGCAGGTCAGGCGGTAGATCGGGGCGCCCCGGAGGGAGGCGCCGGGCCTAGAGGAAGCGGCCGGAGCGGGGGGACGCGAACAGGGCGACCGCCGCCCGCAGGCTCACGCGGACCGCCCGGACGGCCACCTGCGTCGCGCGCTGGCGCGCCCTGGCGAAGTACTCGTTGCTGGAGATCAGCCCGGTGCGCCAGGCGGCCGCGTCGTCCGGCAGGACGTGGCCGCGCCTCATGTCGACGCGCTCATGTGGACTCCTCCTCGGTAGCGGGGCTGGGGCGCCCGCTGCGACCATACTGGGCCAGGGTACCGGCCCCGGCAAGGCCGGCGCCGATGCCCGCGCCGAGGAGCTGCGCGAGCGCCCGCATCACCTCCAGGTCGGTCTCGCTGAAGGCGCGCGGCTCGGGGGCGTCCACGGTCAGCAGGCCGTACTCCCGCTCGCCGGAGAACACCGCCACGCTCACGAACGACCGGTAGCCCCCGGGACGCGGGTACACCCCCGGCGGCAGCCGCTCGGCGCCCAGGTCCTCGACCCACAGGTAGTCGTGGTGCTCGACGAGCAGGTGCGCCTCCTGGCCGCGGCGGTCGTCGCCGCGCCTGGTGAACACGGCACCAGGGCTGTCCGACCGGCCGGCCCAGGCCGCCGGGCGCATCTCGCCGCCGCCCAGCTCGAAGAAGACCGCCCGGGCCCGGTCGCCGTCGCACAGCACCGAGGCCGCGTCGACCACCATCTGCTGCAGCTGGCCCCGCAGCTCGGCGCGATCGCCGGCGTCCTCGGCCTGGTGGACCCGGCCGACGAGGTCGGCGATCGGGGTGAACGTGTCCACGATGACCAGCCGCAGCGCCGTGCGCGCCTGGACCGCCAGCGCCTCGGCGCCGGCCTCGCGGCGCGCCTTGAGCCACAGCGGCACGGCGACGGCGACGGCGCCCACGGTGGCGAGCGCCCAGCCCCGCGCCGAGACGGGAGCGCCGTCGCGGACGGCGCCGACCGTGTAGCCGGCGAGAGCGGCGGCCACCTCGAGCAGGCGGGTCGTGCGCAGCCGGGCTCCGCCGGCTCGATCCTCGCGGCGTTGCACCGCTGCCTCCCTGGTCGTGAGCGGTGCAGCTTACCCGAGGGGGACCCTTTGCGCCTGCTGGCGGACCGGGCCGAACCGGCGGATCGGCTGGACCCCGGCGACCATGCATCAGCGGACGGAAGATGCTGGTCGCGGCGGCGGCCGCGCTCGCCCTGGCCGTGCGGCCGCCGACCCCGTGCCGACGCCCGCCTGCCGCCGGTGCTCCCTGCGCTCGCGCTGGCGGCGTGGGGCGCTGCTGGACGCCGCGATCCACGGTGCTCTCGCGGCGGGCTTCCGGCCGGCCTGCTCGCCGCCGGCCTGGCCGCCGCTCTCCTGGATGTGCCGCCGCCTCGGCCAGGAGCACCGGGAGGCGCTGCTCGCCGGGGTCACCGGGAGGCGAGCGCCCGGTGGGCCGCCACGTCCAGCGCCAGGTCCACGCCCGCTCAGCGGCCCGAGATGGCCCGCAGCCGCGCGGCGTCGGCGCGGTGGCCCAGCCGCGCCGAGATCCGCTCCGCCGTCGCGATCACCTCGTTGGTCATCCGCCGCATCGCCTCGGGGGTGAAGCGCGGCAGCGGACCGGCCACGCTGATCGCGGCCACGACCCGCCCGCCCGCGTCGCGCACCGGCGCCGCGCGCGAGGCCACGCCCAGCTCGCTCTCGTTGACGTTCTCGGCCCAGCCTCGCCGGCGGACCCGTTCCAGGTCCGTCCGCAGCCGCGCGGCGTCGGTGATCGTGTACGGCGTCTTGGCGACCAGCACGGTCCGCTCGAGCACGCGGTCCAGCTCGCGCTCGGGCAGGTGGGCGAGCAGGACCTTGCCGGTGCTGGTGCAGTGAGCGAAGTTGCGGTGCCCGATGCGGGTGAACAGCCGCAGCGTGTTGGGGCTCTCGCGGCGCTCGACGTAGACCACCTCGTCGCCGTCGAGGACCGCCACGTGGACGGTCTCGCCGGTGCGGTTGCGCAGCTCGTCGATGTACTCGGCCACGGCCTCGTGGAGGTCCAGGTGGGTGGAGACGATCGCGCCCAGCTCGTACAGCTTGATGCTGAGCCGGTACTTGCCGGTCAGCGGATTCTGCTCGACCAGCCGCTCGGACACCAGCGTGGCCAGCAGGCGGTGGACACGGCTCTTGCCGAGGTCCAGCCGCCGCGCCAGCTCGCTGAGGCCCAGCTCCGGCTCGGCGAGGGTGAACGCGCACAGCACCCGGGCGGCGCTGCGCACCGACGACAGCGTGTAGTCGTGCGCGGTGCGCCTGGTGCCCTCGGTGGTCCGCTCGGTCACGGTTCGCCCCCCTGCTCGTCGTGGTCGCCGTGGACGGCGGCGAGCAGCGGCATGGCGCCCTGCACGGCCGGTGGGAGCAGCCGGGCGCTGCGCACGTGCGCGGCGTGCACGCCGCCGACGTCGTCGGCGACCGCTCTGCGCATCCGCTCGGGATCCGGACTCGCGCTCATCGCCCCGGCTCTCTGCCGCCCGCGGCACTGCGGCCGCGGCGCTCGCGGAACGCTCCTGCACCCCGACCCGCCACGGCGACCGGCCTGGTTCCCCGGCCTGGTCAGCCGGGTGGTCGCCGCCGACGGACCGGCCCGGCCAGGTCCAGTTCGGAGACCTCGTTCGGACTCCATGACAGAACAACGGCCTTGATGCCGGAACATCCGCCGCCGTAGTTTACCGGGGCGTGAAGGACCGTCAAACGGGTCCATCCGGCCGGTCCGTCCGCGAGGAGCTGAGCGCGTGATGGGCATCCTCAGGATCTCCCACGTGGAGGTCCGCGTCCCCGACCTCGACCTCGCGACCGCCTACTACACCCAGGTCCTCGGGCTGATCGAGGTGGAGCGGCAGCCCGGCAGCGTCTACCTCAAGTGCTGGGACGAGACCGACCACCACTCGCTGGTGCTCACCTACCACCCCCGGCACGGGCTGAACCACATGAGCTTCCGCGTGGAGGCCGAGGACGACCTCGCCGAGCTGGAGCGCGCGCTGGAGACCCACGGCTGCGCCGTCCGCCGCCGCTCCGCCGGCGAGGAGCTGGCCGTCGGGCAGGCGATCCGCTTCGAGACGCCGTCCGGCCACGAGATGGAGCTGGTCCACCGGATGGAGCGCGTGGGCGGCGTGCTGCCCATGCGCAACCCGCCGCCGACGCCGCACGGCCTGGCGGGCATCCACCCGCCGCGCATGGACCACCTGCTGGTCACCGCCGAGGAGGTGGGCGACGCGGCCCGGTTCTACACGGACGTGCTCGGGTTCCGCCTCACCGAGCGGCTCCTCGACGGCCACGGCCACCAGATCGGGGTCTGGCTGGAGCGCTCCCACTCCCCCCACGACCTCGCCGTCGTCAGCGGACCCAACGGCGGGCTGCACCACTTCGCGTTCTGGCTGGACGACTGGGACGAGGTCCGCCGCGCCGCGGACATCCTCGCCTACCACGGGGTCCAGATCGACGTGGGCCCCACCCGCCACGGCATCACCCGCGGCGAGACCGTCTACTTCTTCGATCCCGTCGGCAACCGCAACGAGGTGTTCACCGGCGGCTACCGTCCCGACCCCGACTTCGAGCCGATCACCTGGACCGAGGACCAGATCGGCCGGGCGATCTTCTACTACGAGCAGGAGCTGAACGACCGGTTCATGACGGTCCACAGCTGACCCCCGGTCGACCAGGGGGGTCCGGGGGACCCGAGCATCTGCGGGTCCCCCGGTCGACCAGGGGGGTCCGGGGGACCCGAGCATCTGCGGGTCCCCGGCGAAGCAGGGGCGAGGTGGGCAGTGGGCATCCTCAGGCTCTCGCATGTCGAGGTCCGGGTCCCGGACCTGGAGCTCGCGACCGCCTACTACACCGAGGTGCTCGGCCTGCTCGAGGTCGCCCGTGAACCGGAGCGGGTCTACCTCAAGTGCTGGGACGAGCACGACCACCACTCGGTGATCCTGCGTTTCGCGCCGCGCCACGGCCTGGAGCGCATGGCCTTCAAGGTCGAGCGCGCCGACGACCTCGCCACGCTGGAGACCCGCGTCGAGCGGCTCGGCGGCGCCGTCAAGCGCCTGGACGGCTCCCCGGACCTGGGCGGCGGCCGGGCGATCCGCTTCGAGGCGCCGTCGGGCCACGAGGTGGACCTGGTGCACGGCATGGAGAAGACCGGCAACCTGCTGCCCAAGACCAACCCGCCGCCGGCGCCGCAGGGACTGACCGGGATCCACCCGCCCCGCATCGACCACGTCTTCGTCACCGCCGAGGACGTGCGGGGCGCCACCGCGTTCTACACCGAGGCGCTCGGCTTCCGGATGACCGAGCGCCTGGTGACCCAGGACGGCCACCTGCTCGGGGCCTGGCTGGAGCGCTCCCACAGCCCGCACGACCTGGCGGTCATCACCGGGCCCAACGGCGGGCTGCACCACTTCGCGTTCTGGGTGGACGACTGGAGCGACGTCCGCCGCGCCGCGGACATCCTCGCCTACCACGGGGTCCAGATCGACGTGGGCCCCACCCGCCACGGCATCACCCGCGGCTACACCGTCTACTTCTTCGACCCCGTCGGCAACCGCAACGAGGTGTTCACCGGCGGCTACTGGGTGGACCCGGACGCCGAGCCCGTCACCTGGACCGAGGAGGAGATGGGCCGGGCGATCTTCTACTACCAGGGAGCTCTCGACCCGCGTTTCCTCACAGTCCACAGCTGACCGACCGACCCCCCACGCCGCCGCCCGGCCCGATACCGTTCCGGTGTGCACCGCCGAGAGCCGACCGGTCCGGGACTGACCGGTCGGGACTGATCAGTCGGACTGACCGGTCCAGGAGGGGAGCGCAGATGGCCGACCGCCCGGGCGGCACCGGCAACGGCGCCGCGCCCGCACCTGGCGCCGACGTCGCCCTGCCGCGCACCGAGCGCCCGGACCCGCCGTTGTACCTGGCCAGGTACCTGGAGCGCCGGGCCCGCGAACGCCACGCCGAGGATCGCCACGCCGGGGCCGAGCCTGCCGACGACGGCACGCCGCTGTACCTGCGGCGGTTCCGCGCCCGCCGCGCCGAGCCGCCGCTGGGCGGCCGGCCCGAGCCGGTGCTCGTCGAGGGACTGTCGACCACCCGGGCGTGGGCGGACAGCACGTGCACCAAGGAGATCGTCCCCCCGCCGCAGGCGCGCGGGCGGGTCCGCGTCACCGACGTCCACATCGTCCGCCACGGCGAGACGCAGGGCTACTCGGTCGACGGCGGGCTCACCCCGCTGGGCGCCTGGCAGGCGCACCGTCGCGGCCACGACCTGTCCAAGGGCCTGGCGGCCGGCGAGCGCGTCGTGGTCGTGTGCGCGCCCACCGCGCGCGCCCGCCAGACCGCCGAGCACCTGCACCGGGGCATCCTCGACGGGCTGGAGCTGTGGGGCCGCGAGGCCCGGGTCGACGGGCCGCTGCCGGCGGAGGCGTTCCGCAACCTCCAGGTGTGGTCGCCGTCGGGGATGCGCGACCCGACCCAGGCGTTTCGCGAGTACCACGCCGTGTCCGAGCGCTACGAGCGGGTGGCCCTCGGCGACCGCCCGCTGTGGCTGGTCGAGATGGACCGGTTCTGGCGCACGCAGGCGGGCGGGGGCGACCCCATCCAATTCTGGATGACCAACCCGATGCTGCACTTCGAGCCGCCGGCCCACGTGGTGCTGCGCTTCTGGTCGGGACTGACCGCCCTGGCCCGCGCCCGGCCGGAGGCGCGCGTCGTCTGCGCCACCCACTCCGGGCCGATGCGGGCGTTCGCGGCCTGGGCGTTCGGCCACGACCCCGGAGAGCCGTACAACACCGAGGAGGTCAGGGTGCGCCTGCGGGCGGGCCTCGCCGACGCCACCGTCACCTACCGCAACCGGACCCAGGAGGTGCAGGTCCCCCCGGCCCGGCCGTGGCCGTCGTGGTGGGGGGACCCGCCGACGCCGCCGGTCCCCGGCGCCCCCCCGTGACGAAGGAGGCCACGTGCTGACCGAGAAGCGCAACCAGCAGCTCACCCGGATCGGGCCGGGCACGCCCATGGGCCGGCTGCTGCGCCGGTACTGGTACCCGGTGGCGGTCACCGGCGATCTGGACGAGCTTCCCGTGCGCCGGGTGCGGCTGCTCGGGGAGGACCTGGTGCTGTTCCGCGACGGGTCGGGGCGGCTGGGCCTGGTCGACGAGGCCTGCCCGCACCGCCGCGCCTCGCTCGCCTATGGCGTGTGCGAGCCCGACGGGCTGCGCTGCGCCTACCACGGCTGGCTGTTCGGTCGCGACGGCCGCTGCCTGGAGCAGCCCGCCGAGCCGCCGGAGTCGACCTTCAAGGATCGCATCACGATCACCGCCTACCCGGTCCAGGAGCTGGGCGGCATGGTCTGGGCCTACCTCGGCCCGGCGCCGGCGCCGGTGGTCCCGCGCTACGACGTGTTCGTGTGGGACGGCGTCTTCCGCGACATCGGCCACGCGCTGCTGCCGGTGAGCTGGATGCAGATCATGGAGAACGCCGTCGACCCCCACCACGTCGAGTGGCTCCACGGGCGTTACTTCCGGTCCATCCAGGAGCGCCGCGGCCTCCCCGTCGCCCGCACGTTCGGCCGCCGCCATGTCAAGATCGCCTTCGACCAGTTCGAGCACGGCATCATCAAGCGCCGCCTGCTGGAAGGCCAGAGCGAGGACGACGACGACTGGAGGGTCGGCCACCCGCTGGTCTTCCCGTACATGATGCGCGTGGGCGGCGGCGGCTCCGACCAGATGCAGATCCGCGTCCCCGTCGACGACCAGACCACCTGGTTCGTCCTCTACACCGTCCATCACCCCGGCGGGCTGCCGGTCGCGCCGCAGGAGCGCATCCCCGCCTACGAGGTCCCCTGGCGCGACGACCGCGGCAACCACATCGTCGACTACATCGAGGGCCAGGACATCATGACCTGGGTGACCCAGGGCCCGATCGCCGAGCGCAACAAGGAGCACCTCGGCGCCTCCGACGCGGGCGTGATCATGCTGCGCCGCCTGTTCGGCGAGCAGCTCGCCAGGGTCGAGGCGGGCGAGGACCCGCTCGGCGTGCTCCGCGCCGAGCACGACGTCGTCGAGCTGCCCTGCGAGAAGGACAAGTTCGGCGCGGGCGCGGCGTTCCAGACCGAGTGGCTGCACATGGGCAGCCACCGCTACAGC
>DATFRI010000008.1:0-13772 GCA_035263405.1 Actinomycetes bacterium
TGCTGTACTTCATGCGCCCGGGGAGCTGGTGGACGAACCCGTTGTTGCCGCCCTCCTCGCGCTGCTCGACGACGACCTCCATGCCCAGCCCCTCACAGCCGGTGAACGCGCCGAGGTCCTTGCCGTCGATCTCGACGGTGAAGCAGACCGTGACGGCGGGGTCGTTGGTGAGGTCGGCCATGGGTCCTCCGGGCGGTCAGTGCGGCAGGTCGGTCAGCAGGCCGGCGCGCTCGCGGTCGAGCCGCAGCTCGGCCTTGAGGCGCGGGCGGATCCGGTCGTAGAGCTTGCGCGCCAGCTCGTCGAGGTCGCCGACGCCGGCGCCCGCACCCGCGGCAGAGGCGCCGGCCGCCGGAGCGGGGGCGGCCCCGTCCGTGGCCGGCGCCTCTGCCGCGGGCGGCGGGGTCCCGGCCGCCTGCGCCTGCACCACCGGCTCCGAGGGCGGCGCGCCCGCCTCGTCCGGCGGCTGGAGCCGCACGGCGCCGTCCGCGTCGAGGGTCGCCGCCCCCGAGGCCAGCGCCGCCGCGAGCGGACCGGCCCCCTCGCGGGCCGGCCCGGCGGGCGCCTGGCGGCCGGCCAGGCGCTGCAGGGGCATGGGTGGCCACCCAGCGGCGGAGCCGCGCGCGCCGGGCGGCGGTGCGCCCGGCGCCGGGACGGCGCCGGCGGGCGCCTGCCAGGGCGGCGCGGGCGCCGGATGGCCGCCGGGAGGTGCCGGGCCGGCGGTCACGGTCGCGCCCGCCGGCCCGGCGCCGAGGGCCGCGGGCGCCCACGCGGCCAGGCGCTGGATGGCCAGGCGCTGGATGCCGAGCGGCGGGACCAGGGCGGGTGGAGCGGCCGGCGGCGGAGCCGCCGGACCCCGGCCGGGCGCCGTGGCGGCCGGGGCCCGCCCGCCGGCAGGCGCCGCCCAGCCTCCCGGAAGGGCGGTCGCGCCACCGGCGGGCGTGCGCTGGACCTGGAGCCCGGCCGGTGGCCCGGCGCCGAGGTCCGGGCCGGCGGCCGGGCGCCGGGCGGCGGGCGGCGCCCAGCCGGGACCGTCCTCGCCGGCGGGAAGGCGCTGGACGGCCGGGCCGGGCCCGGGTCCCGCAGGGGCCGGCGGGAGCCCGGGGATCGCCGCCGCGCCCGGCGCCTCGGGTGCGGGGTCGGGGCCGCTCACCAGCTCGAGCGGCCGGAGCGGCAGCATCGCGGCCTCGGCGTCGCGCTCCCAGGTGGTGTCGCCGGCCCGGTCGGGCTCGGCGGCCTCGGGGACGGTCGCAGCCTCGGCGGCGGCGGTCGCGGCCTCTGGGACGGCGGGCGTGGCCTCTGGGACGGCGGGCGTGGCCTCGGCGGCGGCCGGCTCGGCCGGCGCCCGCTGCACCACCGCCGGGCCGGCCGGCCCCGGCGGGGGCCCGGCCGGCGGGAGCGGCGGTGCCGCGGTCCGGGCCGCGGGGTCCCCTGCTGTCGGAGCCGCCACGCCGCCCGGCGGCGGCGCTCCCGGCTCCCCCGGGCTCCCCCATGACCGGGACACCAGCAGCGCGTCGGGTCCCCCGGACGGCAGGATCGAGCGGGTGGGCTCGGCCGTGCCCGGTGCCTGCGGACCGACCTGGACGGGGCCGCCGGGAGCGACCCCGCTGCGCTGGACGGGCAGCGGCGCGGGCGGCTGCCCGCCGCCGGCGGGCTCCCGCGGTCCCTCCGCCGACCGCTGCACGGCGGAGGGCCGGGCCGGGCTGGCGCCCGGAGGGTCCTCCCGGCCCTCCGCCGACCGCTGCACCGCAGGCTCCGGGGCCGGCCGGTCGCCGAGCAGCGGCGCCTCGCCGGTCGCGGCGGACGGCCTGCCGGGCGGCTCGCCGGGCGAGCCCTGCATCGAGTCCTGGATCGTGGGATCCCCGGGCTCGGGCGCCGGTTCGAGGGCTTCGGGAGCGGGCGCGGGACCAGGAGCGGGACCGGGAGCGGTGGGCGGCAGGTCCGCCGCCCGCTGCGCGGGTGGGTCGGCCGCTGCCGGCGGCGGGACCGGCGGGTCCTGCTCCTGCGCCCGCTGCACGGGCGGCGCGCTCGGGCTGCCGGGCGCGCCCAGCCCGGAGGGACCACCTGGCGGGCCGCTGCGCTGGACGGTCCCGCCGCTGGCGGCCTCCGGCGGCGCCAGGGCGGGCGGCCGGGCGGCGAGCGGGCGGCCCAGCCCGAGGGGCCTGCCCCCGCCCGGGCGGGACGCCGGCGGCTCGGTCGCCCCTTCGCGCTGCACGGTGCCGAGGGGAGGCGCGACCGGTCCGGGCGCCGTGCCCGGCTCCGCGGCCGCCGCGGCCGCATCCGCCTCCGCCGCGCCCCACACGGCGGCGGCGAGCGTGGGCCGGTCGGCGTCGGCGGGCGGGGCCTCAGCGGGGACGGTCGCCGCGGGACCGGGGTCCTCGCCGGGGATCTCCACGGGCGCGGCCGCCTCGGCCGGCGGCGACGGCGGCGCATCGAGGTCCGCCAGCGCCTGCACGGGCGGCGCCTGCACGGCCAGTGCCTGCAGGACCGGCGGGTCGCCGGCCGGGGCGGTGCCCGCGATCGCGGAGAGGGCCCGGACGGGCAGGTCCGGCTGCCGCGCCAGCACCAGCGACGGCGCCGGGCCGGCGGCCTCGGCGACCGGGAGGGAGCGGCGCGGCGCGAACTGCTGCGCCCGCTGCAGCGGCAGCGCCGGCCCGGGGCCGGCCGGCGGCCCGTCGGTCGCTGGCGGCGCCGGCTCGGGCTCGACCGGCACCGCCAGGCCGAGGACGGTCCCGGCCGGTCCGGCGGGCGACAGCGCGTGCGCCAGCGGCGCCAGCCGCTGCGGGGAGCGGTGGGAGGCCAGGAAGCGGTCGAACGCCGGCTGGACGACCGGCGCCGGCTGGCCGACGACCCGCTGGATGGGCGGCAGCCCGGCCCACGCCCGGCCCGGCGGGCGCACCGGCGCAGACGCCCCCACGTGCGCACCGACGCCCGCCGGGCGCCCGGGCACCGCCGCGCTCCCCCGGGTCGCGGGGTGATCCGGCCGCCGCCGGCCGAAGGGCCACATCGCGCCTCACCCGCCCCGGTTGATGTGGCCGATCTCGGCGACGAAGCGGCGGCGCACCGGATGCTCGAGGTCGAGGATCTCCGCCAGCGACCAGTGGAAGTGGTACGCCACGTACGCGACCTCGGCGTACAGCTGGTCGGCCGCGTACGTCACGATTCCCCCAGGCGGCCGCCGGCGAGGTCGACCGCGAACCCGTGGCCGCAGGACGGGCAGGTCACCGCCGCGCGGGCGTCGCCCTCGGTGTTGACCCGCCGGTAGAGGTCCTGCAGGAACGCCAGATCGGAGGCGAACAGGTTCTCCACGACGCCGGGGTGCACGTCGGTGACCGCGCCGAGCCGGGTGATCACCCGCGACAGCAGGACCACGGTCAGGTACGCGGGGTTCTCGCGCACGCGGTCGTCGTGCAGCGGGATCAGCTCGTCGCGCGCGGTCGCGAGGCGCATCACCCCCTGGCGGTGGACCGTGCCGTCGCCGTCGACGTAGCCGCGGGGCAGCTCGAACGCGAACTCGGTGCGCAGCTCCTCCGCGGCCGGCTCCCGGTCGGCCACGCCCGCGGTCCCGCCGGCGGGCGGCTGCGGCACGGTCATCGCCCGGCGCATCTCACTCGACCTCGCAGCCCTCGTGCGTGAGGACGAGCTTCTCGGTCAGGACGGAGGTGTCGCCGGCCTTGAGGCTGCCGATCTCCAGGCTCTTGGGCCAGGCGTTGGTGAGCTTGTAGCGCTTGATCGCCGAGCCCTCGAAGTCGAACACGATGATCGCGCCGCCCTTGCGGGCGTCGGACATCTTCCCGAAGTTGGACGACTTGATCCACTTCTCGAAGCTGCTGTCGGCGGTGAGCCCGCGGCTCAGGGTCACCTCGCCCGCCTTGGGCCGGCCGGGCAGCTTCTTGATCATGTACTTGCCGTCGTTGGTGTTCTGCTTCAGCTCGACGACGTCCTGCTCCATCTTGAGGCCGCTGACCTCGGTGATCTGCTTGATCATGACGCCGTCGAACTCCAGGCCGAAGGAGTGGCCGACGCTGGAGTCGAGATCGGGAAGGGGCATGTGGATCCACCTCCTGCTTGTCCGGGGCCGCTACTCGGCGACCAGGCTCGTGCCGCCGGAGAACTGCGACAGCCGGAAGATGACGAACTCGGCGGGCTTGACCGGCGCGACGCCGATCTCGCACAGCACCTGCCCCGCGTCGATCGCCTCGGCCGGGTTGGTCTCGCGGTCGCACTTGACGTAGAACGCCTCGTCCGGGGTGAGCCCGAAGAGCGCGCCCTTGCGCCACTCCATCACCAGGAAGGCGCTGATCGTGCGGCGGATCTTGGCCCAGAGGGCGTCGTCGTTGGGCTCGAACACCACCCACTGGGTGCCGTTGAGGATCGACTCCTCCAGGTAGTTGAACAGCCGCCGGACGTTGAGGTACCGCCACGCCGGGTCGGACGAGAGCGTGCGGGCGCCCCACACCCGGATCCCGCGGGCGGGGAAGCCGCGCAGGCAGTTGATCCCGACCGGGTTGAGCTGGTCGTGCTCCGCCTTGGTGATCTGCACCTCGAGCGCGATCGCGCCGCGCACGACCTCGTTGGCCGGCGCCTTGTGGACCCCGCGGGTGTCGTCGTTGCGCCCCCAGATCCCGGCCACGTACCCCGACGGCGGCACGAACACGTTCTGGCCGCTGGCGGGGTCGAACACCTTGATCCACGGCCAGTACAGGCTGGCGTACTTGGAGTCGTAGCCGGCCTTGTCGACCCGCCACTCCTTGATCTGCTGCGCGTTCAGGCCCGGCGGCGGGTCCAGGACCGCCACCCGGTCGCCCATCAGCTCGCAGTGCGCGATCATCCCGAGGTGCACCGCCTGGACGCCCTCCAGGTCGATCCGCCCCTGCTGGTAGGCGGCCATCAGGTCCGGGACGCACACCATCGTGACGTCGTCGACGGCCTCCAGGCCGCCGAAGCCGGTGCGGTCGGCCGAGTCGCCCACGTAGTCGTCGGGCCCGAGCGTCGCGGGCACCGGCTCGGCCGGGGCCGGGGTCTCGACGGCCAGCTGGACGGTGCCCTTGTCCGGCACCGCCAGCGCCCCGCCGGTGGCGGCCTCCTCCAGGCGGACCACCTTGGACTTGGTGTTGACCACCGTGACGACGTTCTGCCTGCCCTTGGTGGCGGTCACCCGGTCGAACTCCTCGGCGACCCGGCCGTCACGGCGGACGATCAGCTTGAAGCTGCCCTCGGGCGCGTCGTCCCCGCCGGCGTCGGCGACCTCCACGCTCACGCTGGGGGCCTTGGCGCCGTCGCCGGCGTCCAGCGCGCGCACGCGCCAGCCGCCGAGCTGCGCGCTCGGGGTCGCGGGCAGCGCCTTGGCGTCCCCGTCGCCGTCCCCCTCGCCGATCCGGACCACGTAGCAGGCGCCGCCGCCGTTCATGAAGTAGCCGTACACGGCGTGCGCGAGGTAGGAGCCCTCGACGAACTCGCCGAAGGTCTGGGTGAACTGGTTCCAGTTGGTCACCAGCGTCGGGGCGTTGAAGGGCCCTTGCTCGGCCAGCCCGACGAACGCGGCGACCGCGGTCCCCACGCCCTCGATCGGCCGTGAGCCGGCCTCGGCCTCCTCGACGTAGACCCCTGGCGACAGGTAGGTGGGCATGCGGGGGCCTCCTTTGGACTCACTCGAAGCGGGGCCCCTCGGCCCCCTCGCGCTCTTCCCTCGTCGAAGCGTCGCGCCGGGCGGGGTCGGCGCCAACGGCCGGGCGGACGGGTATGCGGGCATGCGCGCGTGCCCCAACGGGCAGGCGGCTCAGCCGACCCGGACGCGCTCGATGACGTCGAGGACCGCGCGCGCCTGCTGCACGCGCGGTTCGACCTTGGCCGCCTGCTTGCGCAGCTCCTCCTCGTCGACGTCCTCCCCGAAGACCTGCTTGATGTCCGCGAGGACGTTGAAGGTCGTGATTTCGTGACCGCGCTCGCGCAGCACGCGCAGCGCGTTGAAGCCGGCGGCGACCCGACCCCCCTGGTAGAGGCTGAGGATCTGCAGCTGCAGGGTCGTGGGGTAACCCATCTGGCGCATCCTCCGGACGAAGTCGTCCAGCCGGCGCGCGCAGCGCGGGCAGGGGCTGCGGGTGAGTCTGAGGACGAGCTGGTTCGGCTCGGACCGGTTGGCATACCGCATCCAGGTCCCGGTGGTGAGGAAGGTCAGCAGCCACGTCTCGGCGTGGCCCTCCACGGTGTTGCTGGTGGCCTGGTGCCTCCCGAGGGAGGTGCCGTTGAGCGTGGCGAACAGGGTCGTGCCGTACTGCAGCTGGATGTCGTCGACCTTCAGGTGCGGCTCGACCACGTGGTCCGCGACCGGCTCGCCGGGCGACGCGACCGCGTGCACCTGGAACGCGCCGGGCTTGTTGGGGACCTTGGCCATGTGGAGGGTCTTCAGCCCCTCCGGCCGGTACTTGGCGTGGACGCTGGCGAGCACCGCGCGCAGCCGCTGCGGGTCCTTGGCGCCGCGCAGCTTGCCCGCGAGCGCCTTGCGGACCTTCTCCTTGACCTTCGTGGGGTCGGGCTTGGGCTTGGCCTTGCCCTTCTTGCCCTTCCCGCGGCCGAAGAGCTTGGACAGCAGCTTGCGGCCGGCCTTCACCGCGCCCTTGATGAGGCCGCCGACGATCTTGTCCACGGGCTTGCGGGCGGCGTCGAAGATCGCCTTGACCTTGCCGGCGATGCCGCCGAGGCCGAGCAGGCTGGCCAGGAAGCTGATCGCCAGCGGCAGGATCTTCGCGAGCGTGTTCTCGATCGCGTTGGCGGCCGCGGCCACCGCGCCCGAGGCGATCGCGCCGATCGAGTCGATCACGGTGTTGACGAACTCGATGATCTCGCTGCCACGTTCGACGAAGAACATGACGATGTCGACGATCATCTTGCACGCCTTGATGAAGGCGGCCGCCGGGTTGAGCAGCGAGACCAGCCAGGTGATCCCGGCGGTGATGACCTTGACGACCACGAACTCCTTGATCTTGTCCAGGACCATCGCCTTCAGCTCGCCGAGCTTGTTCATCAGCAGGCGCACCAGCCCGAGCGGGCCCTCGGTGGCGAGGACCTTGACGAACTCGAAGGTCTTCTCCAGCGCCGCCACGATCCGCTCGCCGCTGCGGCCGAGCGCCTTGACCAGGCGGGCGCGGATGCTGGCCCAGGTGAGGCCGAGCAGGCTGAGGACGAGCTGGATGATGCCCTTGAGGTCGAACTTGGCGGGCAGCTCGACACCGGCCGACGCCATGCTGCCCATCAGCCACCCCATCAGGCCCTGCTTGAGGTGCTTGCCGATGTTGCCGACGAACTGGCCGAGGCCGCCCTTGACCGCCTTGACCAGGTTGCCCAGGAAGGCGATCGGGCCCTTGATGATCCTGCCGACCGCGCCGGCGACCCTGGCGAGCAGCCCGAGCAGCATGTCCTTCAGCTTCTTGATCGCCTCGATGACGCCCTTGATGAGCGCCTTGGCCTTGTCCCACAGGCCCTGGTTCTCCTCCTGCATGGCCTTGATCCGCTCGTCGACGGCGTTGCGCGCCTCGACGTACTTCTTGGCCAGGTCCTGCACGAGGTCCTGCTGCTTGCTGTCGACGTCGCTCTCGAGCTGGGTGAACTTCTCGGCGACCTCCTTCTGCTTCTCGGCGCCGAACTTCCTGAGGCTCGCGGGCAGGCCGGCCACGTAGGTGGCGATCTCCTGGCGGCCGGCGGCGATGCGCTGCTTGGCACGGGTCAGCTCGCCGCCGATGAGGTGGGCGACCCGCGCGATGACCTGCTTCATCTGGGCCAGGTACAGGTCGCGGGCGCGCTCGTAGAAGCGGTTGACCTCCTCGGGCAGCCCTTTGAACTTGTCGCGCACCCAGCGCCACTTGCCGCGCAGCCCCGAGTAGCGCTCCTCCTTGTAGGCGCGCATCTCCCGGGTGTGGGACTCCTCGAAGGCCGCGCGGGCGGCGGCCTCGCCGGTCTCGAACTCCTTGGCGACCTTGGCGTCCAGGCCGTCCAGGATCGCCTCGGTGTCGGTCCTGGTGGCGTTGTAGATCGCCTCGATCCTGCCGGCGACCTTGGCGCGCTCGGCCTCCTCGGTGGCCTTGGCGCCCTGCTTGTCCGCGCCGACGCGCGCGGTCCCCGTCGCCTTGGCGGTCGCCATTGCGGCCAGCCTGGTCTTCGCGGACCCGGCCGCGCCCGAGGAGGACTGGGCGAGGACCGCCTGCTCCTCCTCGCGGACCTGGGCGGGTGCGGTGGCCGAGTGCTGCTCGCCCTCCTTCTTGGCCGCGACCGCCTGGTCGAACTCGGGCTCGCCCTGCCCGGCGACCTGCTCCTCGGAGACGTCCGCGGCGGCCATCTCCTGCTCGGTCTCGTGCTTGCCCGACTGCAGGTTGGTCTGCTCCTCGGGCGCGGGGGCGGGCATCGCGCCGGCGGCGCCCGGATCGGCCGGCTGGGGCGGGCCCGGCTCCGGCGCCAGCGGCGTGACCGGCTTGTCCACCGCCTTGGACTCGTCCGGCGGCGCACCGGTCGCCTGCTTGACGTCCTGGGCCGAGGCCTGCTTGCCGGCGGTGACCTTGCCCATGACCTGGTTCTTGACCGCGGCGGTCTTGCCCGAGGAGCCGAGCTTGTCGGCCTCCGAGAGCGTCTTCGGCGCGGCGGCGGCGATCGCCTTCTCGACCTCGGCGATGAACGCCGCCTCGTTGAACTCGCCCGGCTTGGCCTGGTGCATCTTCTCGGCCTGGCCGGCCTTGGCCTGGCTCGCCTTGTCGTTGGGGGGCGGCTTGGCGGCGGCGCGAGCCTTGGCGACCTCCGCGCGGGCGGGAGGGTGGCTGCGCAGCGCCCGGCCCTGCCTGGCGACCTTGCCGGTGACCGTGGTGAAGCGCGGGTCGGTCTCGGGCTCGGGCGGCGACGGCACCACCGGCGGCGCCGTGGGGTCGGCCGCCAGCCGCTGCACGGTGGCCTGGCGGCGGGCGAGCAGGGCGGCCACCGCGCTGTTGCCGGCGGCGGCCTGGAGCTGCAGCACGGTCGCGGCGGCGGCGCGGCCGGCGGCGGCCGGGTCGTGGCCGCCGTCCTCGGCTCGTGCCGCCTCGGCGGCCACTCGCGCGGGCGGGCGGGCGGGACGCCGGGACGCAAGCTCCTCGGTCGCCCTGGGCATGTCGGCCTCGGCGCCGCCCGGCCGCGGCGCCTACTCCTCCAGCTCCTCGTCCTCGGCACGCTGGACGAACAGCCCCTGGGCGGTCGCGCCCGGCTCCTCCTCCGGCACCTCCTCCTCGGCGGCCTCGCGCTGGGCGGTCGGTCCGGCCTCGCGCTGGGCGGTCGGTCCGGCGGGCGCGGGCGCGGCCATCGCCCGCTCGGCGTTGCGGGCCGCCTCCTGCTCGAAGCGGTCCGAGGGGTGGCTGACGCTGATGCCGCCCGGCGCGGGCGTCCCGTCGACCGGACCCTGGCGCTGCTGGAGCACGTGGGTCAGCTCGTGGGCGAGCGTCTGACGGCCCGCGTCGGTGTCCGGCGCGTACGCGTCGCGCTGGAAGACGACGTGCGAGCCGACCGTGTAGGCGTGCGCGTTCACCGAGCGCGCGGAGGCGCCGGCGCGGTCGTCGGTGTGCACCCGCACGTCGGAGAAGTCCGCGCCGAGCCGGGCGCCCATGTCCGCCTGCAGCTCGGGTTCCAGCGGCTGCCCCTGGCCCGCGATGACGTCCTTGACGGGCGACTCCTCCTCGCCGACCAGGCTGCCCACGCCGCTGTTGCCGGCCAGCCGCTGCAGCCGCAGCAGCCCGTCCGCGCCGAGCGCGTCGAGGCGCCCGGCGCCGAGCGCGAGCTGCATGCCCCGCGGGGCGTCGTCGAGCTGGCGGGCGCCGGGCGGCCTGGTCCGCAGCCCGTCACCGAGATCGTGTTCGTGCTCGCGCACGGCTGCTCCCTTCCGCTGCGTGGCTCGTGGGCAGGCGCCGGCGCGCGGCGTGCGGCGGCGCGTGCGCGCCGGGTGCCTGCCGCAGCGAGTGTCGGCCCCGGGCGGGCGGCGGGCAACGGCCGCCGGTGCCCCCGATGGGGTGGGCGGCGCTGCCTGATCGGGCAGGCCTCAGGCCAGCAGGTGGTGGTAGCGGCCGAACTCCGCCTCCAGGCTGAGCCTGCCGAGCTTGCGGTACTCGCGGTGGACGGCGTGGATGAGGTCGACCATGCCGACCGGCCGGCCCGCGTCGGCGGCGAGGTAGGCGGCGGTCACGGCGATGCTGCGGATGCTGCCGCCGGGCAGCTCGAAGGCCGCGGCGCAGAACTCGAGGTCGAGGTCCCCGGCGCGCGGCAGGCCGGCGCCCAGGCAGCGGTCCCACAGCCGCAGGCGCTCGGCCTGGTCGGGCATGGGGAACTCCACGATCGCGTCCAGCCGGCGCGTGAACGCCTCGTCCAGGTTGGCCCGCAGGTTGGTGGCCAGCACCGCCAGCCCGTCGAACGACTCCATGCGCTGCAGCAGGTAGGCGCTCTCGATGTTGGCGTAGCGGTCGTGGGCGTCGCGGACCTCCGAGCGCCGGCCGAAGATCGCGTCGGCCTCGTCGAACAGCAGCACGCCGTTGACGTGGGCGGCCTCGGCGAAGATCCGCTCGAGGTTCTTCTCGGTCTCGCCGACGTACTTGTCCACCACCGTCGCGAGGTTGACCGTGTACAGGTCCAGCCCGAGGTGCCCCGCGATGACCTCCGCCGACATCGTCTTGCCGGTCCCGGAGTCGCCGGCGAACAGGGCGATCACGCCGCGGCCGCGGCCGCCGCCCGGCCGCATCGCCCAGTCGCCCAGCACCAGGTCGCGGTGGCGGGCGCGCGCGGCCAGCTCGCGCAGCTCCACCAGCGTCCGCTGCGGCAGGACGAGGTCGTCCCAGCCGACCGCCGGGCGGATCCGGCGCGCCAGCCGCTCCAGCCCGGCCGCGTTCTGCGCGCGGGCGCCCGCGCGGACGTGCTCGGCGGTGACCTCGCCGCCGTCCAGCCCGGCGGCGAGGCGGGCCGCGGCCGCGGCCCGCGCCACCTGCTCGGGGGCGAGCACGAACTGGGCGGTCTCCGCCTCGAGGTCCAGCTCCGGCGCTGCGCCGTCCAGGGTGACCGCCCACAGCCGCACCCGCTCCTCGGTCGCCGGCGGCCGCACGTCCAGGGCCAGCGGGGCCGCCCGGGCCCACCCGGGGTCCCAGCCGCGGCGGCCGGTCAGCACCACCGGCGCGGGCAGCTCCGCCAGCGCCCGCACCGCGGTCGCGCCCTGCTCGGCGAGCACCTCCACCGGGCCGGCGACGATCCCCGCGCGGCCCAGGCCCGCCTCGCGGGCGAGCAGCCGCGCGAGCGCGGCGGGGTCGTGGTCGTCGCCGACGCGGCCGAGGTCCACGCCGAGCGCGCCGAGGCCGGCCGCCCCCAGCGCGGCCGCGGCCAGCGCCCGGCCGCTACCGCCCGGCTGCTCGCGCAGGTACGCGAGGCGCACGCCGCGGCGCAGCGCGGCGGCCAGCGGCGCCCACTCGCCCAGCGGCACGTCCGGCACCTCCACCAGCAGCGCGGCGACCGCCGGGTCCGGCCGGGCGTCGCCGAGGAGGTGCTGCGTCACGCGGTCGGGGACCCGCAGCGACCGGCTCAGGAACGGCCGCTGCGGGTCCTCGACCAGCACCAGGGCCCGGTCGACGAGCGGCCCGCCCGGCTGCAGCCGGCCGCGCGCCGCCGCGTCGGCGAGCTGCCGCCCGGCCAGCTCCAGCGCCAGCCCGATGCTCGCCCGCCTGCGGGTGACGTCGTCGTTGAGGTACCCGTACAGCCGCTCGAAGCGGCTGTCGAGGTCGGGCGCGAGCGCCACCAGCAGCAGCTCCAGGTCGAGCGCCTCAAGCCCGAACGCCACCCGCAGCGCCGCCAGCCGGCCGGAGGACGCTCCCGCGCCGGCCGCGTCGGCGCCGGCCGCTTCCTCGCCGGTGGTCCTGCCGTGCACGAGCAGCCGGTCGACGTGCTCGTCGGACAGGTACAGGCCGCGGAACGGGTCGTCGGGGGCGGGGTCGTCCGCGCGGCGGCTGGCGACCGTGGCCGCGACCCGCGTCCACACGGCCGCCAGCGGCCCGAGCAGGTCGGCCAGGTCCTCGCCGCGGGACGGCGGCGCGTCCATCAGCCGGCGGCCCGCCGGCGGGTGCGCCGCATCCCGCCGCGTGCCGGGCGCGCTTCGGCCTCCTGCTCGGCGCGCTCGGCGGCGTCGCCCTGCAGGCTGATCACGGGCTCCTCGCTGACCGGCGGCCCGACCGGCAGCTGCTGGCCGGTGTCGACCGGGACGGTGACCACGACGTCCAGCGACGGCCGCAGCTCGCCGCCCAGGGCGGACCAGACGTCGGCGAAGCCGCGGTCCTCCGGCGGCGGCAGGCCGATGGTCAGGACCACCGGCAGGCCGGTCGCAGCCGCCTGCCCGCCGAGCACGTCCTCGGGGAGGCTGTCGTGCCGCAGGAAGCAGTCGAGCACCTCCGACAGCAGCCGGTGCTCGTCCTCCGGGCGCTGGGTCCACGCGGTGACCAGGTACGACAGCTTGAAGTAGCGCGGCGGCAGGTGCCTGGAGGCCACCAGGCCGTCGTCGTCGTAGGCGTTGATCACCCCGCGCTCGCGCCGGCGCAGGTCCTCGCGCAGGTCGTACAGCCACAGGTCGATGGTGGGCGCGTTGCGCCGGGCGGCCCACTCGCGGGTGGGCGCGTCCAGCACCGCCTCGACCCCGCTGGCGCCGGGCACCTCCCGGCGGATCAGCGTGAGCAGCGCCTGGTCGATGTCGTGGATCACTCGGCATCCCGCCCTACGGATCGGGGAGCTGCTTGAAGTCGGGCGGCCCGATCGGGCGGGCCACCACCAGGAAGTCGGCGCTGGTGACCTGCACCCCGCCGATGGTGGCGAGCAGCTTGCGCGGGCCGAGCAGGTCGCGCGGGAAGACCAGCACCTGCTGGCTGAACCGCCCCTGGGCGTCGGCGCGGACGGTGAGCGGGTCGGGGCTGGCGTTGAGGCCCTGGTCCCAGGCGAGCTGGACCAGCGCGTTCTTCGGGAACTGCTCGCCGACCGCGATCGTCACGAACCCCGGCGGGCCGAGCGGCGGGTCCAGGCTCAGCAGCGGCACGATCACGCTGGTGCGCGCCGTCGCCGTGTTGTCGGCCGGGGTCGGCTCGGGCAGCCGCCGGTCGGCCACGGTGACCGAGTTGACGACGGTGCCCGCGGTGGTCGGGGCGGTCGTTCGGATCACCACCGTCACCGGCGGCGCGCCGGCCGCGAGCGCGCCCAGCTCGCAGGTGACCGTGACGCCGGGCAGGCTGCAGCTCCCCTGGCTGGTGGTGATCGAGGTGACCGGACCGGTCGGCAGCGTGTCGACCAGCCGCACGCTCGTGGCCCTCGCCGGTCCGCGGTTGGTGACCTTGATCGTCCAGGTGAGCGGCTGGCCCACCACCACGGGGTTGGGCGTGACCGTCTTGGTCACCCGCAGGTCGGCGGTGAGCACCGTGGTCGGCTCGTCATCGCTGTTGTTCGCCGGGTTGGGGTCGGGCGTGTCCGAGGTCACGCGCACGAGGTTGTGGATCGTCCCCGGCTTCGGCGGCCGCACGGTCAGCGTCACGGTCGCCACGCCCGGCTCGACCGGTCCCCCCGGCGCGGTCGTCGTGGTCGGTCCAGTCGTCGTGGTCGGCCCGGTCGATGTGGTCGGCCTGGTGGACGTGGTCGGCCTGGTGGACGTGGTCGGCCTGGTGGACGTGGTCGGCCTGGTGGACGTGGTCGGCCCGGTGGACGTGGTCGGCCCGGTGGACGTGGTCGGCCCGGTGGACGTGGTCGGCCCGGCCGTC
>DATFRI010000009.1:0-21996 GCA_035263405.1 Actinomycetes bacterium
CGAGGCGGTCGACGCCTCGCCGCTGCGTCGCCACCCTGACCGGCACGAGCTCGTCGACCTCGCCGCCCGCAACGGCTGGACCCTCGGCGACGTCGACCGGGAGGTCGAGAGGCGCTTCGCCGCCCGCTACCTCACCCGCGCGGCAGGCTGACCTCGCTGGCCAGTTGCTGGGCACCGGCCAGGCGGACATCCTCAGCGATGTTGCGTTGTGGCAGCCCGGGCATGCTGAAGTCTCGACCTCGGTCCTAGCGCAGTGACCGGAAGGCGGCGCGGAGCTCCTCGGTGAAGAGTTGCGGCTGCTCCCAGGCGGCGAAGTGGCCACCCCTGTCGGCCTGGTTGTAGTAGATGAGGTTGGGGTAGGCCCGCTCGGCCCAGCTGCGCGGTGCTTGGTACTGCTCGCCAGGAAAGACGGTCACGGCCACCGGAACCGAGACGCCCTTGGTGTTGAAGAAGCCACCCTTGTATTCCCAGTAGAGGCGAGACGCCGAGACCCCGGTGTTCGTCAGCCAGTACAGCGTGATGTTGTCCAGGAGCTCGTCACGCGTCAGCTCGCCCGCGGTGCTGGTGGTTCGGTCCAGCGCCGCGGCGACGGCTGCGGCTGGCTGGCCGTCGGCGTCGTTGTGGTCCAGCAGCCAGGCGGCCAGGCCGACGGGGGAATCCGCGATGCCGTACAAGGTCTGCGGGCGCGCGGCCATCATCCTGGCGTACTCGACCTGCTTGTACGTCCTGATCAGCTGCTCGTAGGCGCGTCGTTCCTCGGCTGCGAGACCGGCTGGCGGCGGGTCACCGGCCAGGGAGGCCCGGTCGACGTCGGCTGGGACGGTGGCTGGCATGTTGGTGTGGATCGCGAGCAGGCCCGCAGGTGCCTGCAGGCCCATCTGGTCGACGACGAACGCACCCCAGTCGCCACCTTGAGCGACGTAGCGGCGGTAGCCGAGGCGGCCCATCAGTGCCGCCCAGGCCCTGGCCATGCGCTCGGGGCCCCAACCGGTGCTCGTCGGCTTGCCGGAGAACCCGTAGCCCGGCATGGAGGGAATCACCACATGGAACGCGTCGGCGGCGCTGGCGCCGTGCCCGGTGGGGTCGGTCAGTGGATCGACGATCTTCAGCTGCTCGATGATCGAGCCCGGCCATCCGTGATTGACGATGAGCGGCAACGCGTCGTCATGCTGGGAGCGAACGTGAATGAAGTGAATGTCCAGCCCGTCGAGCTTGGTGACGAACTGCGGGAGGGCGTTCAGCCTGGCCTCCAACCGCCGGAAGTCGTACTCGGTCTCCCAGTAGCGCGCGAGCGCCTGCATCGTCGCCAACTGCACGCCCTGCGACTGATCGGCGACGGTCTCCTTCTCGGGCCAGCGCGTGGCCGCGATGCGTCGGCGCAGCTCGACCAGATTCTCCTCCGGAACGCTCACGCGGAAGGGCCGGAGCTCGACGGCGGTCTCGACGGGACTGCTCATGCCGACCTCCCGTGGTTGGGCGCTTCGGTGGGTGCTGATGGCTGTCTCCTGAGTCGTGTGAGACCTTCGCGCTTGGACCGCTGCGTCGCACCAGGGGACTCCCTGGTTGACACCCTGGTCGGTAGGATCGTTGGCAGGGGGTCTTTCGGAGGCAGAGAGGGCGCCGATGAAGCTCCTCGGACGGCGGGCCGAATGCGAGGCGCTCGACCGGCTCCTGACCGACGCGCTCGCCGGTCACAGCCGCGCCACCGTCCTGCGCGGGGAGGCCGGCGCGGGCAAGAGCGCCCTATTGGGCTATGTGTCGGAGCGGGTCGCCGGCTGGCATGTCGCCAGGGCCGCGGGCGTCGAGTCGGAGATGGAGCTGGCCTATGCCGGCCTCCACCAGCTCTGCGCACCCCTGCTGGACCGCCTCCAACGGCTGCCCGTCCCCCAGCGCGACGCGCTGGCCACGGTGTTCGGACTGAGCAGCCGGCCTGCGCCCGACCGGTTCCTGGTGGGACTCGGGACGCTGACACTGTTCGCCCTGATCGCCGACGAGCAACCGCTCGTCTGCATCGTCGAGGACGCGCAGTGGCTCGACCAGGCCTCGGCCCAGATCCTGGGGTTTGTCGCCCGACGGCTCCTCGCCGAGCGGATCGCAATCGTCTGCGCTGCGCGCACCGGCATCGGCGACCATGTCCTCGCCGGGCTGCCGGAGTTGCCCATCGGTGGGCTCAGCAACAGCGATGCGCGCGCGCTGCTGCTGGACAACGTGCATGGCCCGCTCGATGCGGCCGTCAATGACCAGATCGTCACGGACAGCCACGGCAATCCTCTCGCATTGCTGGAGCTGCCGCGCACCTGGAGGGCCACAGATCTCGCCGGCGGGTTCGGGCTGCCCGCAAGCCATCCGGTCGTCACCAGGATCGAACAGAGCTACGCTCAGCGCCTCCGCCGGCTCCCCTCCGACACGCGGCTGCTCGTCCTGGCCGCAGCCGCCGAACCCCTCGGCGACCCGGTAATGCTGCATCGTGCCGCCGAGACCCTCGGGCTCGACATGGCTGCGGCCGACCCTGCGGTGGACACGGGGCTGCTTGAGATCGGTGGGCGCGTGGAGTTCGCGCACCCACTCGTCCGATCCGCCGCCTACCGATCGGCGGCCGCCGACGACCGCCACCACGTGCATCGCGCCCTGGCCGAAGCCACCGACGCCCAGACCGACCCCGATCGGCGGGCCTGGCACCTCGCCCGAGCGACGCCGGGACCCGACGAGAACGTCGCCGCCGAGCTCGAGCGCTCGGCCGGACGCGCCCAGGCCCGCGGCGGGGTCGCCGCCGCAGCCGCGTTCCTGCAGCGCGCCACCGCGCTGACCGTCGACCCAATCCGGCGGGCCGAGCGCGCGCTGGCCGCCGCCCGGGTGAGCCTCCAAGCCGGCGCCTTCGACGCGACGCTCGGGCTCCTGGCCACGGCGGAGGCCGGGCCGCTGGATGAGTTCCAGCGCGCCCGGGTGGACCTGGTGCGCGCCCACGTCGCCTTCGCCTCGGGCCTCGGCCGCGATGCGCCCCCGTTGCTGCTGAAGGCCGCCAGGCGGCTCGAGCCGTTCGACCTGGAGCTGGCCCGCGAGACCTACCTGGTCGCCTGGGCCGCGGCGGGGTTCGCGGGGAGTTTGGCTGAACGTGACGTGCTGCTGGAGATCTGCCGCGCCGTCCAGGCCCTCCTTCCCCCGCCCGGTGCTCCGAGTCCTCTCGACCTGCTGCTGGACGGCCAAGCGCTCCTGATCACTGATGGACACGCCGCCGCGGCTCCGACGTTGCAGCAAGCGGCCAAGGCCCTCACCAGCATTCCCATCGAGGACGTCCTGCGATGGGGCTGGCTGGCCTACTCTGCCAGCGCCGCCGCGTGGGATGTCCACGGCATGCACGCCATCGCCGCCAGGCAGGCCCAGCTCGCCCGGGCCGCCGGCGCGCTCGCGGAGTTGCCGCTGTTCCTCAACGGGTTGTGCTTGACAACCACCTGGATGGGCGACTTCGCGGGAGCCGCCTCGCTCATCGCGGAGGCCGAAAGCGTGGCGGCGGCGACCGGGAGCCACTTCGACCCCTCCGCCGCGCTGAGGCTCGCGGCCCTACGGGGCAGGGAAGCCGAGGCCTCCGCAGCGATCGAGCAAGCCGCAGCCGGAGGGCACGGGCTGGCGGCGAGCTACGCGCACTGGGCGACCGCGGTCCTCTACAACGGCCTCGCCCGCTACGAGGAGGCGGCGCCGGCGGCCCGGCACGCCACCGCGGATACCGTCTTCCCGTGGCCGTCCATGTGGGCACTGCCCGAGCTCGTCGAGGCGGCCGCGCGCGCAGGAGACCCCGAGCTCGCCCGCGAGGCGCTCGAACGGCTCACCAAGACGACCCAGCCCTTCGACACGGACGTCGCACTCGGCCTCGAGGCCCGCTGCCGGGCGTTGCTGAGCGACGATGGGGCCGCCGACGACCTCTATCGCGAGGCGATCGATCGGCTGAGCCACACCCAGGTCCGGCCGGACCTCGCCCGCGCCCATCTCCTCTACGGCGAATGGCTACGCCGCGAGCGCCGACGCCGCGACGCACGCAAGCAGCTGCGTACGGCCTACGACCTGCTGGAGGCGATCGGGATGGAGGCGTTCGCCGAGCGGGCCCGCCGGGAGTTGCTGGCCACCGGCGAGAAGGTGCGCGAACGCAACGTCGAGACGCGCGAACACCTCACGCCGCAGGAGGAGCAGATTGCCCGGCTCGCCCGGGACGGATTGTCTAACCCGGAGATTGGTGCACGGCTGTTCATCAGCCCGCGCACTGTGGAGTGGCACCTGCGCAAGGTGTTCGTCAAACTCGGGATCACCTCGCGAATCGGCCTCCACACCACCCTGCCGACGCGCGAGCGGGAGGCCACGTCGGCGTAGCAGCGATGCCCGCTGAAGCCAATACGAGCACTACGAGGCTGGGCGCTCCAGGGCCACTTTCTGGCACCCACAGGGTGCTGTTCGTCGGGGATGACTGGGAGGACGTCGTCTGCGCCAGGCGGTGACGGCCTGGATGGTCACGGCGAAGGACGCCAGACCATAACCCACCGCAACCCAACCGGAACGGTGGCCACAGCCGACTCTCAACGGTTCCACAAACAGCGCCCCCAGGCTGCGTCCGTGGCGAGCGGCTGGGCTGCGGAGCGCAGCCCATGCGCCCGCCGATGACGAATGCTGGCAGCAACCACAAGTTTGACCGCCTCGCCAACCCGCTGGCCCAGGCCGTCCGAGCGTTGACCGCCCCCTGGAACGGCCGGTCGATTGAAGACCAGGATCAGATCGCGGCCGGTGGTGATGGTGAGCGTGCCGAGAACGTACCTACCCCCGGCGAGGACGCAGGGACCTTGGCCCAAGCCGCTCCGTTTACCGCCACCGAGATCGCCGAGGCCCAAGCGGCCGCCGACCGCGCCGCGGAGTACGCCGAACAGGCCGCGGAGTACGCCAAACAGGCCTCCCAAGCTGCTGCTCTGCGCCCAGGCGCGGGGCGTCGCGTCGGCCACCAACAGCGCTGACGCGGCCGCCCAATATGCCGGTGGCGTCGCGGGTTTCATCCTCCTTCCAGAGGACGTTCAAGTAGGCACCCTTGCTCCCCTGGCGGCTGCTCAGGTTGCTGCCGCTGTCCAGGCCGCCGCGAATGCCGCCCAGGCCGCCGCGAATGCCGCTTTCGCCGCCGCTCAGGCCGCCGGTCCAGGCGACCGCGACGCGCAAGATGCCGCTACCTCGGCCCAAAGCTGGGCCGAGTGGACGGCCGGGCGGGCTGATTACCTCGTCGGTCTCCCTTGGTGACAGCACCGCAGGCGATCCTGACTGAGGGTGTCCGTGATGCTCGTTTGGGCGTCTGCGTGAAGGTTGCGGAGACCAGGCCACTGGATGGCTCTTCACGCTGTCCGGGAGGTCCGGTCTCCGCCCGCGCTCGGTGGCAGCGTCGACCACGATCGCGCGCACGGCAGGACCGCTCTCGCTCGCCACGACGATGCGCTCCAGCGCGTCCAGCAGCGGCCACCGGCCAAGCCCGCTGCCTTGGCGCCGGCGATCGAGCGCCAGCTTGCCCCGCAGCGCGGCCGGTACCGGATCCGGCACGCCCCGGCCGACACGGCTGGGCGCCTGCGCACGCGGGAGCGCATGCGCGCTGATCGCGCAGTACGCCACCAGCTGGAGGGGAACGACGTGCGGTTGACCTCCTGATCCCCCAGACGCTACTTTTAACCAAATGGTTAGGTATTCTGTGCTGGACCGTACCTTCTCGGCGCTGTCGGACCCGACGCGTCGCCGCATCCTGGAGCGGCTGGCGCTGGGACCCGCCACCATCAGCGAACTCGCCCAGCCCTTCGCGATCTCGCTGCCCGGCCTGCTCAAGCACGTCCGCATCCTCGAGCAGGCAGACCTGGTGACCACCGAGAAGCAGGGACGGACCCGCCAATGCCGGCTCGGATCGGAGCACCTGCACGACGCGGCGCAGTGGATCCAGACCTACCAGCGCCGCTGGGAGGGCCGGCTGGACCGGCTCGGAAGCTACCTGGAGCGGCAGAAGGGAGCACCCCGGTGAGCCACGACCTGCGACTGGAGCGGCTGTACGACGCTGCGCCGGAGGTCGTCTTCGACGCCTTCACCGACCCAGACGCACACAAGGAGCTGTATGCCGATGCGCCGGACTGGATCGTGCAAGCCGAGTGCGACCTTCGGGTCGGGGGCCGGTGGACCATCGCATTCGGGCCGCCAGGCGGCACGCCGGCGCGCGAGACCAACGTGTTCGAGGTGGTCCACCGGCCCCAGCGTCTGGTCTACGCATCCACCATGACGATGCCGGACGGGTCCAGCGTCGACACCCGCATGCAGGTCACCTTCGAGGAGGAGGACGGCAGAACGCGGCTGAGGATCGTCCAAAGCGGCTTCCCGACCCCTGGCCTCCGAGACGAGTTCACGGGTGGCTGGGCCGGCATCCTCGACGGGCTCGGGCGGGTCGTCATCGCCCGGACCGCGAGGTGACCGACCGTTGACGGACGCCTCCACCACGCCAAGGGCCGGGCGGCGCGAGTGGGCAGGGCTGGCCGTGATCGCCCTGCCGTGCCTGGTCTATGCCATGGACCTGACGGTGCTCAACCTGGCCGTGCCCAAGCTCAGCGAGGACCTTCAGCCCAGCAGCGCGCAGCTGCTGTGGATCCTGGACATCTACGGCTTCCTGGTCGCCGGGCTGCTGGTCATCATGGGCACCCTCGGCGACCGGATCGGCCGCCGCCGGCTGCTGCTGATCGGCGCCGCCGCGTTCGCCGCCGCCTCGGCGCTGGCCGCCTGGTCGACCAGCGCAGGCATGCTGATCGCGGCCAGAGCGCTGTTGGGGGTGGCCGGGGCGACCCTGGCCCCCTCCACGCTGTCGCTGATCCGCACCATGTTCGCCGACCCACACCAGCGCACAGCCGCGGTCTCGGTGTGGATCACCAGCTTCTCGGTCGGTGGCGCAGTCGGGCCGCTGCTGGGCGGGGTACTGCTGGAGTGGTTCTGGTGGGGCTCGGTGTTCCTGGTGGCGGTGCCGGTGATGGCGCTGCTGCTGGTGCTGGGGCCGATGCTGCTGCCCGAGTTCCGCGATCCGGCGGCCGGGCGGCTGGACCTCGGCAGCGCGGCGCTGTCGCTGGTGGCGGTGCTGGCGGCGATCTACGGACTCAAGCAGCTGACCCAGGACGGGCCGGGCGGGCTGGCGGTCAGCTGCCTGCTGGCCGGACTGCTGGTCGCCGTGGGGTTCATACGCCGACAACGCCGGCTGGCCGACCCGCTGATCGACGTGCGGCTGTTCGCCGACCGGGCCTTCAGCGCGGCCCTGACCACCAACCTGCTCAGCTTCTTCGTCGGCTTCGGCGCGTTGTTGTACACCGCCCAGTACCTGCAGCTGGTGCTGGGACTGTCGCCCCTGGAGGCGGGGCTGTGGTCGTTGCCGTCCTCCGCCGCGTTCATCCTGGGGTCGATGGTGACCCCGCTGCTGGCACGCCGGGCTCCGCCAGCGATGGTGATGGCCGCCGGCCTGGCCCTAGCCGCGGCCGGCTTCGGGCTACTCACCCAGCTCCCCAGCAGCAGCGGGCTGCCGCTGCTGCTGGCCGGGTCGGTCATCTTCTCGCTGGCCCTGGCCCCGGTGGACACCTTGGCCACCGATCTGGCCGTCGGGGCCGCCCCGCCGCAGCGGGCCGGCGCCGCCTCGGCGATCACCGAGACCAGCGCCGAGTTCGGCGGCGCGCTGGGCATCGCGGTCCTGGGGGTGGTCGGCACCGCCGTCTACCGCGCCCAGATGACCCAGGCGGTCCCGGCCGGTGTCCCCGACCAAGCGGCAACGGCGGCCACGGACACCCTGGGCGCGGCGGTCGCGGTCGCCGGCCAACTCCCCGACCGGCTCGGCGCGGCCCTGCTGGACGCGGCCCGGGAGGCGTTCACCCAGGGCCTGCACCTGGCCGCCGCCGTCAGCGCCGCGGCCTCGCTGACCTTCGCCGTCCTCGTGCTCATCCTGCTCCCAGGCGTCCACCCAAGCCCCCGACCCGATGAGCAACCAGACGTCGCACCAGGACCAGGCGAACCCAGGCACGGCAAGGTCGCGCAAGCATCCGAGGCGACGCCGGTCCCAGACCATGACACGACCCGCGACCAAGCGCACACCGCGACCAGGCGCAAGGCAGCTGACCCCTGGCCGCACGGTCGCCCGGAAAGCACCCACGCCCAAGATCACCGACCCACATGACCGCCCGGGGTCGGCCCGGCTCGTCCCCGTCCTGAGCTGCACGGTGTCCGCCGGGCGACCAGGAGGACCGGGGCGCGGGCACCGAAAAGCAGTCGGGATGAGGGTATTTTCTCCCTTTCTCTCTCTTGACTTACTTGCCCGGATTGCGAGAAGATCGCGATCCCTGAGAGCAGCAGACCAAGCCAGCGCCGGGTGCGCGCTGACGAGTCCGGGAGCGACACGATGCCGACGGTGTTCCTGCCCTCCTGCGCCCTCTGGGTCGCGCGCTAGCCACCCGCCGCGTGCCCGCCACCTCCGACCTCCTCGCGCTGGAGCTTGGCCGCCTGCTCGCCCCGCTCCAGCAGCGCCTCGCCGACGGCGACGCTCCCGGCCTGTTCGAGGAGCTCGGCCTCCCGCTTCCGGCGGACGTCAAGAGCGCGCCAGCGGTCCTCAACGCGATCACCGACGCGCTCGGGGCGCTCGGCGACGTCGCCACGAAGGTTCAGGCGCTCGCCACCGCGGTGAGCACCGGGAACGAGTCCCAGATCGGCGCGGCCGCCGCCGCGCTCATCCCCTCCGCCAGCAGCGGCTTCACCAAGGCGTCCGCGCTGGCGTCGGCGGTCCGGAACGCCTACCAGGCCGGCGGCCAGGTCCCGTCCGAGCTGGCCACCATCCTGAACCAGCTCCCCGAGCGGCTGCTCGGCTACCTCGTCGTCTCCTACCTGGAGGGCTACCACCCGATCCTGGCGCAGGTCCTCGCGCTGCTCGGCCTGGTCGACTCGACCCCCGTCCCCAACCAGGACAAGCGTCCCTCCTACGTCGAGCGGGCGGTGCGCCTGGACCGGCTCGCGGCGCTGGCCAAGGACCCGGCGATCGTGGCCGAGCAGGTCTTCCACTGGGGGGACCACAGCACGGCGCTCGACGCGGCGGCCCTGCTCGGCCGCGTTCGCGACCTGCTCGTCACCATCGGCCACCTGGTGGCGCTGGAGACCGGCGCGACCGGCCCGGAGCTGCGGGCATGGATGCTCACCCTCCGCCCCGACGCCGGCGGCCCGCCGACCCCGCTGGAGCTGAGCCTGCGGCTCAGCACGCTCAGCAACACCGACATCGTCCTGCCGCTACGCTCGCAGGTGTGGCAGGCGCGGCTCAAAGGCAGCGGCAACCTCGGGTTCAACGCCGCCCGGATCCTGCCCCCCGCGACGATCGAGCCGATCATCTCCGCCCCGGGCAGCGTGGACGGCGAGGTCACGCTGTCGATCGAGCGGCCCGATCCCGGCGGCAAGGGGATCCTGCTGTTCGGCCAGCCCACCGGGACCCGCCTCACCGCGCGCGGGCTGCGCGCCGCACTCGGCGCGCGCTTCGCCCAGACCCCCAAGGGCGTCCGCGCGGACGCGATCGTGGAGGCGGAGGGCAAGCAGGGTGCGCTGGTGGTGTCGCTGGCGTCGGCGGACTCCTTCCTGGGACGGTTCCTGCCGTCGTCGACCACGGTGACCTTCGACCTGGGGGTGCGCTGGACCAGCCAGGGCAAGCTGAGCCTGCGGGGCGGCGCGGGCCTGGGCCTGGCGGTGCCGCTGACCGTGAGCCTGGGCCCGATCCGGCTGGACCGGCTGGACCTCGCCTTCCAGGTCGCCGCGGCGGTCGCGGTGCAGGCGCGGCTGACCGGCGGGCTGACGCTGGGACCGCTCACCGCCACCGTCCAGGGCGTCGGCGCCGCGGCGGAGTTCGCCTTCCAGCAGGGCAACCTCGGCCCGGTCGACCTGGCGCTGCGGTTCCTGCCTCCGCAGGGCCTCGGCCTGCAGCTGGCGGCCGGGCCGCTGGAAGGCGGCGGGTTCATCGGCTACGACGACGCGACCGGCCGGTACTCGGGGGTACTGGAGGTGCAGGCCGGCACGATCGGGATCCGCGCGCTGGGGCTGCTGGACACCCGGCTGCCCGGCGGCCAGCCGGGATTCGCCCTGCTGGCGATCCTACAAGGGGTCTTCCCGCCCATCCAGGTCGGGTTCGGGCTGGCGCTGGAGGGCGTGGGCGGGCTGATCGGGCTCAACCGCCGGCTGGACGTCGACAGCCTGCGGCAGCGGTTCGCCTCCGGCGCGGCGGGGCGGATCCTGGCGCCCGAGGACCCCATCCGCAACGCCCCCGTCCTGCTGGCCGAGCTGGACCAGACGTTCCCGGTCACCGAGGGCACCACCCTGGTCGGGCCCACCGTGCAGCTGACCTGGGTCAAGCTGGTCAAGCTGGACGTGGGCGTGTTCCTCGAGCTCCCGGGCCCCGCGCGGGTGGCGCTGCTGGGCTCCGCGCGCGCGCGCATCGACAAGCCCGGCGGCGGCAAGCCCTACCTGCAGATCCGCCTGGACATCCTGGGCGTGCTGGACTTCGCCAAGAAGACCCTGGAGTTCGACGCGGTCCTGGTCGACTCGCAGCTGCTGGAGCTGTTCGAGCTGACCGGCGGCGCGGCGTTCCGCCTGTCCTGGGGCGCCCAGCCGTACATCGTGCTGTCGATCGGCGGCTTCCACCCCGCCTACGACCCCGCGCCCCTGTCGTTCCCGTCCAGCCTGACCCGGGTGGCGCTCACCCGGGGCAAGCCGTCCGACCTGCTGTACCTGCGGTTCGAGGCCTACTTCGCCATCACCACCAACACCCTGCAGTTCGGCGCCGCGCTGCAGGTGATCCTGAACGCCGGTCCGATCCGCGCCGAAGGGTTCCTCGGCTTCGACGCGCTGATCCGGTTCAGCCCCTTCCACTTCGAGTTCAGCTTCCGGGCCAGCCTGCGGGTGAGCGTGTTCGGGCTCACCCTGGCCGGGGTGCGGGTCGAAGGCTCCCTGTCCGGGCCCGGACCGCTGACCTTCGCCGGGACGGTGACGGTGGAGATCCTGTTCTTCGAGATCTCCTGGAGCGGGCAGGTCAGCATCGGCTCCAAGGTCCCGCCGCCGGTCACCACCGTGCCCAGCGCGCTGGGCCCGCTGGGTGAGGAGCTGCGCGACCCGGGCAACCTGGACGCCACCGGCGGCGGCGACCCCCGCGTGCAGCTGGCCCCACCCGACCAGGCCACCAGCCTGCCGGTGCTGGCGCCGGCCGGCCGGCTGGTGTGGCAGCAGACCCGCGCGCCGCTGGGCCTGCTCCTGCAACGCTTCGAGACCCAGCCGCTGGCCAAGCCCGAGACCATCACCCCCTCCGGCGCGCAGGTGACCAGCAAGGTCAAGGACTGGTTCGCGCCCGGTGGGTTCGCCGACCTCGGCGACTCCGACGCGCTCAACCAGCGCGCCTTCCAGCGCCTGCAGGCCGGGGTGCGCCTCGGGCCGGACACCGGCGAGGTCGCCTCCACCGCCCGCACCCATGTCGTCGGTGTCCAGCAGGTCCGCCTCCCCGCCACCACCCCCACCCCCGGGGTCCCGCTGGGGTTCGCCGGCTGGCTGCTGGCCGCGCTCAACCGCCGCGACGGCACCGAGGGCGTCCCCAGCGCGCCCACCCTGACCGTGACCGACGAGGTCTGGCTGGTCATCCGGCCCGACGGCAGCGTGCTCGCCGGCGGGTTGGACGAGGCCCAGGCCCACCAGCTCGCCCGCGCCAACAACGCGATCGCGATCGCCGACGGCGACCAGCTCAACACCACCAGCGGCATCTGACCCGGACCAGCCGGAAGAGGGAGGACGGCGGCGTGACCGAGAGCATCGACTTCCGCGGCTGGGTGCGCCCGGCGTCGGGCGAGCTGGTCACCGGGATCGAGCAGGGACGCGCCCGCGCCGCGGTCGAGCTGACGCTCACGGCGACCGACAAGAAGGGCAAGACGACCGGCACCGACACCGCCCAGCTCTCCTTCCTGCTCGCCGGGCCGCCCGACGTCATCGGGATGCGGCCCGGTGCGGTCACCCGCCGCTACCCCGCGCCCGGGACGGTCGACGCCGAGACCACCAAGTGCCCGTACGTGGAGCTGGTCGAGCCCGGGCTGCCCTGGCGCTACACCCCCGCCAAGAACCCCTCGCCCGGCGACCGCAAGCTGCGGCCGTGGATCGTGCTGCTGGTCGGCACCGAGGACGAGCTGCTGCTGACCGGCGACGAGGTCGCCGTCGGCGAGACCGTGCAGCAGGCCCACAAGCTGGCCGAGTCCCACCGCTGGGCGCACGTCCAGGACAGCTCCGGCAAGCGGACCGCGCGTATCCTGTCGCCGCGCCCGCTGGACGCCGACACCGACTACCTGGCGGTGCTGGTACGCGCCTTCGCGGCCGACGCCTCCGGCCCGCCGGCCGACGCCTGGACCGGCAGCGGCAGCGCGATCGTGCCCGTCTACGACCTGTGGCGCTTCCGCACCGGCGCGGGCGGCGACTTCCCCTCGCTGGCCGGGCGCCTCAAGCCCGGGAAGGCCAGCCCGATCACCGGCAGCGCGCCGATCGCCTACCCGCGGGTGCCCGGCGCCCCGAAGCTCCTGGCGCGCGGCGCGCTCGCGCCGGTGGGCTCCTTCGACCTGCCGCAGCCCAACGCGGTCGCCAGCGACCTCGCCGGGCTCGCCTTCCCACCACCCGACCCGCGCGGGCGGACGGTGCTGGGACTGCCCCGCTACGGCATCGCCTGGCGCGACGACCCGCAGCAGACGGAGTGGGGCAACACCCTCAACAGCGACCCGCGCCACCGCGGCGCGGCCGGGCTCGGGCTGCACATCGGGGTCCTGGAGCAGGACCTCCTCACCGACGAGGCGCTGCGGCGCGCCGGCGCGCTGGGGATCGCGGCCCAGCGCGTCCGCCACCTGTCGCTGGGGCTGGCCGCCGCCTCGTCGCTGTGGAACCGGCGCCTGCCGACCAGCCCGATGCGCCGGCTGTGGGTGCTCGGCCCCACGCTGCGCCGCACGGTCGGCCCCCAGGGCGTCCTCGCCGACCTCGCCACCGCCGACGGCCGTCCGCTGCCGCGCGGGATCTTCTCGGGCGCCGCCCGCCGCATCCTTCGCCCCGGCCCAGCCCGGACCGCGCGCGCGGCGCCGGGCGCCGCCGACCCCGGGGCCGTGCTCGGCGCCGCCAACCAGTGCCCCGCTCCCGACCCGCCGGTCGAGACCGGCGTGCCGCTCGGCGGCCTGGGCGCGGGCGACTTCGAGCAGCGGCTGGCCGCCGCGGCCGCGGGTGGCGCCGGGGACACCAACCGGCTGCTCGCCGCGCTGGCCGCCGCCCAGAAGGCCGACCCCGCCCACGCCCAGCTGATCGGGCAGGTCCTGGCGGACATGACCGGCCGGGTGCAGCGCGGGGAGCCATTGCCGTGGAGCCTGCTGGCCGCCTGGCTGGTCGCCCTCCAGACACCCCCGCCGCGGCGCGACGAGAACGAGATCCAGCGGCTGGCCGCCCTGCTGACCCCCGGCCAGCCGGTCGAGGCCGCGGCCGACCTCGGTGGGCTCGCGAGCGAGACCGTGCAGCCGGTCGGGCCGCCGGAGCCGTGCACGCCGGTGCAGCTCGGCGTGCTCCACGAGCTCACGTTCAAGGCCAACCCGACCCAGGACGGGCCCGCCGGCAAGCGGGTGCTCCAGCACATCGAGGGGCTCGACCCGCCGACCGGGGTCCCGCCCGAGACCTGCCCCGGCATGGACCTGCCCGCGTGGCGGCTGCTGAACCGGCTGGCGCCGGAGTGGTTGCTGCCCGGGGTCGGGGCGCTCGCGGACGACACGGTGATCGGGCTGCAGACCAACCCGCAGTTCATGGACGCGTTCATGGCGGGGCTCAACACCCAGCTGCTGTCGGAGCTGCGCTGGCGCAACATCCGGGTGGCCGGCGGCTGCACGCCGATGCGGGTCTTCTGGGACCGCGTGAGCACCGGCAGCGGCGAGCGCGTCGACGACCTGCGGGGCGTACGCAGCTGGGCCGACGACAGCGGGCTCGGCGACCCGCAGCACCAGCCCGACGACGTCGGCGGGACCGACCTGGTGCTGGTCATCCGCGGCCAGCTGCTGCTGCGCTACCCGGCCACGATCCTGTCGCTGGTCTCCGCCGTGCACGGCACCAAGCCCGACTTCGGCCAGGACCCGGCGCCCGGGAGCGTGCCGCTGACCCCGAGCTTCCAGGGCCGCATCGGCAGTGACGTGCTGTTCTTCGGCTTCCAGGACGTCCCCGCGACCGAGATCGGCAAGTACTGGGTGTCGCTTGAGGAGCCGCCGCACGGCTACCGGTTCTTCAACAACGTCACGGCGGCGGCCACCGCCACCGACGGGGCGCACTTCGCCGACCTCTCCTTCGCCGACCCGGTGCGGGTGCTCATCCGCGGCGACGGCCTGGCGCCGGGAGGTACCCCGTGACCACCACCCCCCTGCCGCCCGCGGCCGTGCTGGGCGTGCTGCTGCCGCTACGGATCGAGACCCGCTTCACCGGCACCCGCCTGCGGCTGCGGGTGGTGCCCGACGAGCCGTGGCTGGACCGGCACGACCCGGTACCGGCCGCCGGTGAGCTGGACGCGCTGGAACGCTGGTGGAACGCGGCCGGAGGCGACCCCGGGAGCCCCGCCGCGGTGCCCGCCTGGCGCGAGCTGGCCGCGCAGGTCAACGGCGGGCCGCGGGCGGCGTGGCTGGCGCGCACCTTCCCCGTGACCCACAAGGACCCCGACGGCACGCTGCGGGTGACCCGCCCGCCGGTGCTGCGAACCGAGCCCCGCTTCCCCGAGCTGCCCGACTTCCCCGAGGAGCTCCAGGTGTGGCTGGCCCGCGGCGGCAAGCCGCCGGCGCCGGCCCTGAAGCTGGCGGTCGA
This sequence comes from Actinomycetes bacterium, assembly GCA_035263405.1. Taxonomy (GTDB): domain Bacteria; phylum Actinomycetota; class CALGFH01; order CALGFH01; family CALGFH01; genus DATFRI01. The sequence goes on from DATFRI010000009.1 coordinate 14,887, forward strand.
CCTCGCCCGCCTGCGGGCCGACCTGCCCGACCCGACCAGGCCGGACGACCGGCGCTGGTGGGAGTCCTGGGACGAGGCGGTCGCGGCCGGGCTGGCCGGAGAGATCGACCTCGGCGCCGATCCGGGCGACATCGACGTCCTCTACGTGGTCGGGATCGGTGGCGGCGACCCGGCCAGGCTGTTCGGCGCCCATCGGGACGCGGGCCGGCTGGGGCTGCTCGCTCCCGGCCGGCCGACCAACACCGTCGACGGGGCGCCCGCCGCCGACCTCGCCGACGACCCGGACCGCTGGCTGGCGCTGCTGACCGCCTCCCCGTCCGCGGCCGAGGCGCAGCTCGGCGGCGTCCTGACCGGCCGGCCCGGCGCGCTGGGCGCGCTGCCCGGCGACGTCGAGCCCCACACCACCTGGTCGCAGGCGGCCGTCACCGGCCTGTGGCCGGCGCTGTGGGGGTTCGCCGGCAGGGACGTCTGGGCGGTGCCGGGCACCGCGCAGGCGCTGGACTGGGTGGCGCAGGCCCTCTACCCGGAGGGGCCACTCCCGACCCTTCGAATCGGCGTCCAGCCCTACGGGCTGCTGCCGGCGACCGCGCTGGGCGCCTGGGTGCCCGGCAAGGGCGACCCGGCCGTCGAGGCCAAACTCCTGCCGGCCCTGATCGCCCTGCGCGCCGAATGGGTCAAGGCCGCCGAGGCGCGCGGCACCATCGAGGGCGTCGACACCGGCGGCCTGATGGCGCGGCTGGGCCAGGTGCCGACCGCGCCCGGCTACCGGCACCGCTCCGCCTGGCCGCTTGAGCTGTGGCTGCTGTGGCTCATGTACCTCGGCTACCCGTTCCTCTGGCCTGACCTGGACAAGGCCTGGTCGGCCGCGGCGCCGCTGGCGGGCACGCTGGGGCTGGCGCCGCTGCGCCGCTACGCCGCCAAGGGCGGCAGCGCCGCGGTGGCCCTGCCGCTGGTGGTTCCGGCCAACCTCAAGCCCGGCCAGACGGTCGGGAGCCTGCTGCGCGCCCTGCTCGACGCCGCGAAGAAGACGCCCGTGCTGCTCGCCGACACGGTGAAGCTGCAGACCGAGATCCTCGGCGGGGCCGGCAGCCTGCTCCTGAAGCTCGCCATCCGCTCCCTCCAGGTCGCCGTCGGCGATGTCGGGCGGGTCAGGCTCAACGAGCCGGTGCCCGCGCTGGAGCCGGTGTCCCGGCCGGCGGCGGCGCCGGGACGGCTGGCCACCTGGGTCAACGCGGCCACCGTGGCCGACCTCGCCGGGAGCACGCCGGAGGCGACGGCGTTCCAGCGGGTCCACGGCGCGCTCGGCACCCTCGCCGACCTCGCCGACCTGTCGACCGAGCGCCTTGAGCGGCTGCTGCGCGCCACCGTCGACAGCGCCACCCACCGCGTCGACCCGTGGGTGTCGGGACCGGCCGCGCGGCGGCTGCTGGACCTGACCGTGGCCCCGCAGCGGCCCAGCTGGCGGCTGGGTGCCTACGGCTGGGTCGACGCGCCGCGACCGGGGAAGCCCGGCCCCACCGCGGCGGGCCTGCTGCACGCGCCGTCGCCGACCCAGGCGGTCACGGCCATGGTGCTGCGCGACCGCGCGGTCAACGACCCGGAGGCGGCGCGCTGGCGGCTGAACCTCACCTCCACGGCGGTGCGCGCCGCCGACCGCCTCGGCGCCGCCGTGCGCGCCGGCGACCACCTCGCCGAGGCGCTCGGCCGCGAGGTGGAGCGCGCCGTCGGCGACCAGGCCACGGTCGAGCGGCTGCGGCGCGACTTCCCGATCCGCAGCGAGCACGAGGGCCGCCGGGTGTGCGACGGCCAGGCGGTCCTCGCCGCCCCGCCCGCCACGCTGAGCCTGCCGGCCGCCGTGCTCGCCAAGCTCGACGAGCTGCGCGTGGCCGTCGACGCCTACGGCGACCTGCTCGTCGCCGAGGCCGTCCACGACGTCGTCGAGGGTCGCGCCGAGGCCGCGAGCGCGGCGATGGACGCGGCCGCGGGGCTCGGCCGCCCGCCGGAGCTGTCGGTGCTGCGCACCCGCCGCGAGGGTCGCGGGGTGGCGACCAGCTGCGTCGTGGCGCTGCCCCCCGGGCGGCCGCCGGTGCCGCCCGCCGATCCGAAGCTGCTGAGCGAGCTGTCGCCGGGCACGGTCGCCGAGCCCGCGTTCGCCGACTTCCTGCGCGGCCAGCTCGGCGCGCCGTCGGCCTGGACCTGGGGGGCGGGCGGGGCGCCGGTGACCCTGGCCCAGCTCGGCCTGGAGCCGGTGGACGCGCTGGCGCTGCCGCTGGACGACCTGGAGCGGCTGGCGGCCGCCGCGGCCGGCGGCGACCTGGTGAGCCGCGACGGCTCCCAGCGCTACCGCCGCGCGGCGCGCCTGGCCGGCCTGCTGGGGCGCGCGCCCGCGCCGCCCGCCGCGGTCGCCGAGGCCGTCTCCGGGGACGCCGGCGACGAGGACGACACGGCGCTGCGGGACCGCTACACCCTGGCGCGCACGGTCGGCGCGGCGCTCGCGGCCCGGCTGCAGGCGGCCGCCGCCGACAGCGCCACGCAGCAGGCGGCCGCCCTCACCGCCGTGACCCGCTGGGGGATCGTGCCGGAGGGACCGCCCACCGACCCGGGCGACCTCGCCGGGCGCGTCGCGCGCGCCGCCGAGCTGCTCCAGGCGCGGCTGGCCGCCGCGCCCGCCGACCCCTCGGCGCTGGAGCGCGAGGATCTGGTGAAGGCGCTGGTCGGCCTGGTGTCGGCCACCGGCCAGCTGGCGGTGCTCGGCCGGCTGCCGCGCGCCGCGCTGCCGGCCGGGCTGGCGCGGGCGCCCGGCCTCGACGACGCCTGGCTGACGGTGGTCGCGGCGGTGCGCGCGCCGCTGGCCCGCCTGGAGACCCACCAGCTCGCCGCGGCCAGCCGCGAGGCCTCCGGGCCCGCGCTCGCCGCCTGGTCCAACCGGCCCGCCGACCCCTGGCAGACCGACGACCGCGACGCCCGCCGGCTGGTCGCGGTGTACGCGCCCGGCGCGCTCGACCTGGCCGCGACCCGGCCCGACCAGCAGGTCGCGGTCGCCCTGCTGGACCGCTTCGCCGAGACGATCCCCGCGACCGCGCACGCGACCTCGGTCGTGTTCGGGTTCGACGCGCCCGCGGCGCGGGCGCAGCAGGCGATCCTGCTGGCCGTCCCGCCCGACCTCCGCACGCCGCTGGACGCCGCGGGCGTCCTCGCCGTCGTCGAGGAGACCCGGGCGCTGGCGCGCGCGCGCATGGCCCGGCCCGCCGACCTCGCCGGCGTGCGCGCCCTGCTGCCGACCGCGCTGCTGCCCGGCAAGGGCCCGACCCGCATCCCGCTGGAGCCGATCCCGTAGGAGACCAGATGGCCTTCGTGTACGACCAGCTGCGCCGCCTCGAGGCCGAGCCGCTCCTGGAGGACCTCGCGCGCGGCTTCACCGCCGAGGCGGCCGACCCCGCCTGGTTCCTGGGCCGCCAGTGGCAGCTCGGCGAGCACCTGGGCGAGGACGCGTCCTCGCCGGTGCGCGTGGAGTACCGGCCCTCCGTGGTCCCGGTCGACCCGTACGACGGCGACCCCCGGCTGGACCCCCGGGTCGTCCCCGCGGAGGCGATCGTCGAGTCCGAGCCGGAGGACTTCTGGACCGCCGGCCGGCGCGTCGCTGCCGGCCGGCGCGTGGCCGCGGCGCTGGCCGCGGCCGGGCGGCCGCTGCCGGCCGACCCGGCGCTGGTCCTGCACGGCCTGCCCGTGCCCTACGACCTGCTCGACGGCAGCGGGCTGGACGGCCGCGAGCTGTGGCGCCGCCGCGCCCAGCTCAACCTCCAGGAGGCCTGGTTCGGCGACCGGCCGCCGGTCCCCGAGCCCGCCGACCTGTGGGACCCGGCGGAGCTGGTCTACGACGCCGACTTCCGCGCCGCCGGGGTCGGCCTGGCCCTGCGCCGCCACGACGGCGGCGACCTGGACTGGTACTCGGTGGACGCCGGCGGCCCGCTGCCAGCGCCGACGCCGCCCCGGCCGGTGTCGGTGCTGGCGGCCCGCGCGACCTACCCCGGCGCCCCCGCGCCGCGCTGGTGGCAGATCGAGCGCGCCAGGGTCGACATCGGCGGCTACCCGCCCGACCCCGCCCACTTCGCCACCACGCTGCTGCTGGACCTGGTGCTGTCGCACTCCGACGACTGGTTCACGTTCCCCGTGGACACCCAGGCCGGGCACGTCCTCACGCTCACCGAGGTGGTCGTGCACGACTCCTTCGGCGACACCTGGACACTCGCCCCACCTGCCGACGGCTGGAGCCTGTTCTCGGTCGCCGGCCTGGACCACCGCTCGCTGGTGGTCTGGCCGACGGTCGCCACGCCGCTGGTCGGCTCGGCGATCGACGAGGTCACCCTCGGGGTCGACGAGGACGCCAACCTGCTGTGGGCGGTGGAGCGGCGGGTGACGGGCCGCGAGGTGCCCAGCGAGCGCCCGCCGCTCCCCCAGCCGCCGGCGTCGGCACCGGCGCAGGCGCCGCCGGCCTTCGCCTACGTGCCGACCGCCGACGTGCCGCCGCGCTGGCACCCCTACCCCGTCGACCAGGTCGCCGGCCGGCGCCGCTACGTGCAGGCGCGCGCCGCGGACCTCACGGCCTCGCCGGCGGTGCTCGCGCCCGAGCCGGACAGCGACCTGCTCTACACCGACCCGGCGACGCGCTCGGGCACGCCGGTCCACCAGATCGAGCCGGCAGCGATCCCGACCGACGGGCTCGTCCTGGAGCGCCGGGCGGTGCTCGGCCGGCGCACCGACGGCCTGCCGGTGCTGTGGACCCAGCGCGGCCGCCGGCCCCTGCTCACCCCGCCCGCCCTGCGCCTGCGCTTCGACACCCTCGAGCCGGTGGTGGGCGGGCCGTGACCCAGATCGTGTGGATCTCCGGCCCCGAGGCGCTCGTGCAGGGCCTGCTCGACGTCGACGGGCTGCACGTCGCGATCCACAGCGCGCGCACGCTGCCGGGCGGGGACCGCCGCGTCACCGCGTATGCGAGCGACCCGGCGGTCGTGCAGGTGCAGCAGCGCGGGCTCACCGTGGAGGTGGTGGTCGACGCCGCCACCCTGGACGCGCAGCTCGAGACGCTCTTCGGCCAGATCGAGCGTGCGCCCGGCGAGCAGATCCCGCAGGACCCGCTCTGATGCCCTACCCACGCTCGGCCGGCACGATCGAGGCGGAACTCGGCGCCATCGCGGGCGCCTTCCCCGACACCTGCGCGATCACCCCCCTGCCGAACGCCACCCACAACGGCCGCCAGGTTTGGCGCCTGGAGATCGGCAAGGCGGTCCCCGGCGGCCCGGCCCGGCGCGTGGTGGTCATCACCGGCGGCCTCCACGCCCGCGAATGGGCCCCACCCGACGCCCTGGTCAGCCTCGCCGGCCGCCTCCTGACCGCCTACGACAACGGCACCCCCCTGCCCATCCCCGCCCACACCGACCTGTCCGCCCAACCCACCCCCGTCACCTACCCCGCCACCCAGCTCCCCGACGACGACGTCCGCCGCATCATCGAACGCCTGGACATCCACCTGGTCGCCCTCGCCAACCCCGACGGCCGCGCGGTCAGCCAGGCCCACAAGGGCAACGCCCTGTGGCGCAAGAACCGCCGCCCCGCCACACCCCCCTCCACCTGCAAAGGCGTCGACGTCAACCGCAACTTCCCCGTCCCGCCCGACTTCACCGAGTACTACAGCGCCGCCGCGGAGGCGTACCTCTCGGCCAGCAAGGACCCCTGCCAGTTCCACCACTACGTCGGCCAGCACGCCGCCGAGGAGCCGGAGGTCAAGGCGCTCATGGGGCTGATCGGCGCTGGCCCGGTCGACTACCTCGTGGACGCGCACGCCTACAGCCGCCTGATCCTCTTTCCTTGGGGCATCGACGGCCTGGGCATCGATCCGCTGCAGCACTGGCGCGAGCAGAAATGGAACCGCTCCGGGGTCTTCAAGGGCCGCGACGGCAAGCCGGGCGGCCCCTACGACGAGTTCTTCCCCAACGCCGACCCCGACCGGCTGCTGGACGCCCATCGCCTGGTCGGCGGGCTGATGCGCGACGCGATCCTGCGCGCCGCGGGCGCCGACCCGCGAGCGGTCGCGCGCTCCCGCTACTCGGTCCAGCCGTCGGCGGACATCTACCCCGCGCCGGGCATGGTGACCGACTGGGCCCTCAGCCTGAACCTCGTGCCGGGCACCCTCAGGCCCCTGCACGCGTTCGTCATCGAGTTCGGCAGCGAGGAGAACCTCGAAGGCGGCTACTGGCCGCCGGTCCAGCATTTCCCCAAGATCGAGCGGGAGATCCACCTGGCCATCCTGGCGCTGCTGTCCCACGCGGCGTCGCTGCCCCCGCCCTGAGCCGGGCCGAGCTTGCGAGCTCGCCGCCCCGCCGCGCCACCGCTTCCGGGCACCGCCGGACTCCCCTGCCTGCTGCTGACGGCCGTGTCGTCGGACACCACAGGGCGCTACGCGCTCATACGCCCGGCCTGCGCCGCCAACAACGGCGGGCCGAACGTCCCCGGCTCCCCCGCGCCCACGGTCCGGGACCGTCGCGGTGATCGTGTTGACGACCCCGGAGGCCTTGGCAGTTCATGCTGCAGCTGCAAGACAACGGGAACCTGTGGCTGATGATCCTGCCGGACCAGGTGGGGTGGCAGAGCTTCAGCGGACCCCGAGCTCATGCTCGAGCTGGTGCAGGACTTCTCCAGCTGGACCGGGGACCAGATCCACGACCTCATGCTCGGGGCCTGGTCGCCGGGCATGCGCGTCTGGGGCATGGACCTGCCGCTCAGACAGCTCATCGGGCCCGGCGCCGGCATGTGGAAGTGACCCGAACGCAACCAGTCGACCACAGCTCAGGGTCGACGGTCGGCTGGACGGCCTGCGGCCGGCGCTGGCCGTTCAGTCACGCCCAATGGGATGGCAGCCGATTCGCCGCCGACGCTGACGCCGTCAGGCCGTTGCGCCACTGTGCGGGGCTTCTGGCGGTACCGGTGTCGGTGTGGCCCTGCGAGCTCGGCGCCTCCGGCCAGGCTTGGTGTGCTGAGCCTGGCCGGGGGCGCCGTCGTCGGGTCGGGTCAGGGACCCGGACCCGACCAGCCGACGTCGCGGCCTGCGGGCAT
>DATFRI010000010.1:0-23007 GCA_035263405.1 Actinomycetes bacterium
GGCCACCCAGGCGAGCGCCGCGCGCCAGTCCCAGCCTCCGCTGAACCAGTAGGCGCCGCCCCGCTCGCCGCGGTTGAACACCTGGAGGTCGTCGAGGAGGTAGCGGCCCCGGGAGCGCAGGAAGCCGATCCCGACGATGGCCGCCCACGGCGCGCTGATCGTGAGCAGGATCAGCGCGGCGGCGACGATCGACTCCGACGCGTCCCAGACCAGCGAGCCGAGGAACACCAGCGCGGCGGACAGGACACTCACGATGACGGTCGCCTGCGCGCGGGTCAGGCGCGCGACGATGGCGTCGAGGTCCAGCCCGGCGCCGTACACGCTCAGCGCGCCGAACCCGACCCCTCCGAACAGGGCGAGCGGCAGGAGCAGCACCGCGTACCAGGTCGGCGAGTCGGTGGCCAGGCTCTGCGGGAAGGGGGTGAACGGGTCGGCGAACGTCGTCGCGACGATCGCGCCGACCGAGGGCGGGACGACGAAGCCGATGAAGATGGCGAGCAGGGCGACCGGCACGAGCCTGGACGCCGGGTGGCGACGGGGCGAGATGTAGCGGGTCCAGTCGCCCATGATCGTGACCAGCTGCAGCGCGCCGGCGATCCCCACCGCGACCGTGGACAGCAGCCAGGTCTTCCAGAAGCTCCCGAGCATGTACTGGCCGCCCTGGTAGCCGAGGTCGATCTTGCCGGCGAAGGCGGGGATCATCAGCAGGATGAGGAGCCCACCGGAAACCATCAGCACGGTCGTGACGCGCACCAGCAGGTGGTAGCCGTACACGGCGACCAGCACGACCAGCAGGGTGATGACGGCGTACGCGATGGCGAGGGTCCCGTCGTTGACCGGCGTGTCGAACAGGCGGGCCAGCACCGCGACCGTGGCGCCGGCTCCGGTCCAGATCACGATCGCCACCGCGACGAGCAGGATCGCCAGGCCGATGAACGACCCGATCAGCCGGCCGCGGACGCCGAAGTGCGCGCCGCTCGCGGTCGCGTTGTTGGTCGCGGTCCGGGAGCCGATCAGGATCAGCGGGATGAGCAGCGGCAGCCCGATCAGGGTCCCGACGGCGATCGAGCCGATCGCCGCCCAGGTGCCTAGCCCGAAGGTGATCGGGATCCAGCCGTAGATCAGGCTCCCCAGCGCCACGCTCCCGCCGAGGACGATGGCGGCGAACGTCCACGGCGTGCTCGTCCTGGCTTCCTCGTCGATGCGGTCGACCCCGACCCGCTCGAACTCCACGGTCCTCCCCGGCTCGGCGGCGGGGACCGGGTTCCTGGGCGCCTCGACGCCGCCTCCTGGGCTCTTCATTGCCGTCCTTTCGCGATGCTTCAGTAGCGGAAGTGGACTTCGTCGAGCGAGTCCTCCAGCCATGCCCTACGGCGCAGCGGCTGGTCGGGGTCCCAGCGCAGCTCGGGCAGGCGTCGGGTCGCCTGCTCGACCAGGATGCGCAGCTCGAGTCTGGCCAGCGGAGCGCCCAGACAGTGATGCCGGCCGGCGCCGAACACGACGTGCCGGTTGGGCTGCCGCCGGATGTCGAACACGTTCGGCGTCGGGAAGCGACTCGGGTCCCGGTTGGCGGAGGTGAGCCATCCGGTCACCCACTGGCCAGCGCGCACCCGCTGGCCGCCGATCTCGGTGTCGGCCAGCGTGATGCGGCGACAACCCGGGAACGCGGGATACCAGCGCAGCACCTCTTCGACCGCGCCGGGGATCAGGGACGGGTCACCACGGAGCGTCTCCCAGTGACCGTACTCGGTCAGGAACAGCAGCGCGTCGCCGATGCTGGCAGCCGTCGTCTCGGCGCCCGCCCAGATCAGCATGGCCAGGTAGCCCACGATGTCCCAGTCGCTCAGCGGCCTGCCGTCGACGGCGTAGCCGCCGGCCTGCGCCTGCAGCAGCTCGTGCAACCGCCCGGGCCGGGGGGACACCCGGTACCGCTCGATCAGCTGCTGGAAGAACTCGGCCATGTCGGGCTGCGCGGGCAGGGTCGACGCAGCCCCGGCCGTATAGAGTTCTTCCCGCCACTCGTGCATCCGTTCGGCACAGATGGGGTCGACGCCAAGGACCCGGCAGATCACCTGGCCGGGTAGCGGCCGGGCGAGCGTGGCGACAGCCTCGAACCGCCCGTCGCTGGTCGTCTTGACCTCTTCGATCAGGTCGACGGCCAGGCGAGTCACCTCGTCGCTGAGCGCGTGCACCACACTGGCGCGGAAGGGCCCGGCGACCGCGGCCCGCAGGTCGCTGTGGCGGCGACCGTCGGCGGCCCACAGCCCGACCAGCGTCGGGTTGACTCCCGTCAGGTCCGTGAGCCAGCTGGACGAGAAGGTTGCGCGCTCGTTGAGCACGCGCAGGACGTCGTCATAGGCGAAGACGTGCCAGGTGTCGAGCGCTTCGTCGAAGAACACGGGAGTCGTGGGATCCCAGAAGAGCGGTGAACGCTGCGTCCACAGCTGACCGCCTGAGATCAGACTCGTCATGTCGACCACCCTTGACCGCGTGACGGCGCGTGGGTCGCGGCAGAAGGACCGGTGCAGCTCACCCAACAGGTCCAGTACAGGCGTATCAGGGCGGAGGTTGTGGAGATCCCGGCCTCGGACCGTCGACCGCACCGATCTCCTTGTAGGTAGCAAATCCTACTGCTGGTAGCAAACGGCCTCAAACATATTCCAGCGACAAGCCGGTCAGCAAGCTTGCCTCAGGCTTCGCCACCCCAGACCGACGGTGCGCTACCGGTCGCGGTGGTGGTCTCCCGGTGCGACCTACCAGACCAGCTCGAGGGCGAGCGGGCCGCGCACGTTGATCGAGGGCCGGACGCGGATGGTCTGGTCCGGCGCGAGCCGCAGGTCCGGCAGCCGCTCGCCGAGCACGCGCAGGGCGATCTGGCTCTGGGTGCGGGCGAGGAGGGCGCCGACGCAGGTGTGCACGCCCGCGCCGAACCCGAAGTGGCGGGTCGGCGGCCGGGTGACGTCGAACCGGTCGGGATTCTCGAACCGGCTCTCGTCACGGTTGGCGGAGGCGAACGCCAGCAGCACGTCGGCGCCCTCGGGCACGGTCACGCCCGCGACGGTGACCTCGCGGGTGGCCTTGCGGAAGATGGTCGGGACCGGCGAGTCGAAGCGCATGACCTCCTCGACCGCGCCGGGGATCAGCTCGGGCTTCTCGCGCACCAGCTCCCACTGGTCCGGGTGGTCGAGCAGCAGCCGGACGGCGCTGCCGAGCGTGTCGGTCGTGGTGATGTGGCCGGCGCCGAGGGTGCCGGCCAGGCTGCCGACGATCTCGGCCTCCTGGTCGAAGGTCAGCTCGCCCTCGCCGGGCGCCAGTGCAGCGACGACGTCGCTGACGAGGTCGCCGGTCGGCTCCGCGTGCCGGGCGCGGACGTAGCGCGCGATGAGGTGCTGGAGCGCGACGTACTGGCGCGCGGCCTGGACCTCGTCCGTCTCGGGGAGGTCGACGCTGCCGAGCCGGAACATCGCCTCGGTGCCGGCCCGAGCCGTCGGCACGTCCGCGGCGTCGATCCCGAACAGCTCGGAGGCGGTCTCGACCGGCAACGGCGACGCGAACTGCTCGATCAGCTCCACCTGCCCGTCGTCGGCGAACGCGTCCACGAGCGCGTCGGCGCGTGCGCGGATCCCCGGCTCCAGCACCCTGACGCCCGGGGCGGTCAGGCGCCGGGCGTAGGGAGCGCGCATCCGCCGGTGCACCTCGGCGTCGGAGGTGACGTGGTCGGGCTTGGGCGGGTAGCCCTCGGCGAACGCGGCGAACGTCGTCGGGTACAGGTCCCGGACCGGTCGCAGGCTGTTGACCGAGGAGAAGGTCTCCGGGTCCTTGAGGACCGCGTCGACGTCCTCGTAGCGGGTCACCACCCACGCGCGCAGCCGTGGGGAGTGGAAGACCGGCTCGACCTGGCGCGCTTGCGCGTAGAACGGGTAGGGGTCGTCCAGGTGCGCTCCGAGCGGGTCGTAGCTGTCGGCAAGCTGGCTGCTGCTCATCAGGCCTCCTTAGGCGAGCAGTCGCAGGGACGCGAGGGGTGACCAGGCGCGCTCGACCGGCGACCGGGCGCGGGCGCGGGCACCACGGGTCAGAGCTTCACGGCCTGCGGTTCCAGTTCGGCGGCGAGTCTGCGGGCGTGGTCGAGGAGGCTGGTGGCGGCGGCGGTGCGGAAGACCCGGGTGGCGCGCTCCAGCTCGGGCCGGGCGTCGGCGGACCTGCCCGCGGCCAGGTGCGCGCGCGCTGCCCGCAGCCGCACGGCGGCCTCGTCGTACACGGCGCCGAGCTCGGCGTAGCGCTTGGCTGCCAGCTCGAAGTCGCGCTCCGCGAACGCCCGGACGGCCTGGTGCCACAGCGTGGGCGGCAGCTCGGCGGTCAGCGCCGTCGGCTTGTCCAAGTCCACCATGAGCGCGGCCTGGTCGGTGGTCGCGAACGCGCTGCGCGGGTGGGCGCGCTGGTCCTCCAGGAGCTGGTCGAGCCGTTGCGCCGCCTCCGCGGGACGCCCTTCGGCGACCAGGATGCGGCCCTCGAGGGCGAGGCTCATGTGCTGGTAGCGGCGCGACCGCCCGATGCGGGCCAGCTCCTGCGCCCGCTCGCAGTCGGCGCGCGCGCCCGCGAGCTCGCCACGACCCAGCCGGATCTGGCTCCGGACGACCCGCGCCCAGGGCTCATGGTTGCCTGGCTGCGAGCCGCTCACGCCGGTGAGGTACCGCTCGGCCAGCTCCAGCGCCTTGGTCCAGTTGCCGGCGGCGTACGCCAGGGTGGCCCGGGGGATGTCGAACCATCGCGAGACGATGTCCTTGGCGTCGACCAGGCGCGCCTGCTCCTCCAAGACCTCGGCGCAGCGGCGAAGGTCGCCGTTGCACCAGGTGGCCAGCGGCGGGCCGAAGCGCGCGAAGTTGACCGTGGCGTGGCCGGCCTCCGCCAGCATCTCGATCCCGCGTTCCAGCCGCGCGAGGCTGCTGGAGTCGCCAAGGTGGAGGCGTGACTGGCCGTCGGCGACCAGGGCGAGGCCCTCCACCTGCAGGAGGTCCAGTTCGCGGGCGAGGCGCAGCGCGTGCTTCGAGGCGGCGATCGCCTCGTCGAACTCGTCGCTGAGCATCAGCTCGACCGCCTGCGCGCCGAGCGCGAACGCCAGCTGCGGGCTGGGACGGGTGTCGCCGGTGAGCGCCTGGTCCAGGTAGGTGCGGGCGGCGCGGTGGTCACCGCGGATGCGCGCGAGCTGGCTGAGGGTGATGTTGATCTCGATCGCCCGGTCGGACTGCCCCGCCACCTCGAACGCGTCGCGGGCCTCGATGAGGATGTCGTCGCCGCTGTGCTGCCCGTACGCCTGCGCCTGCCCGAGCTGGTAGAGCAGCTCCGCCCGGTCCGGGGCGTCCTCCGGCCACAGGCTCAGCGCGGCCCGGTAGGAGCGGGCGGCGCCGGCGATCGCGCCGAGCGCTCGGCAGCGGTCGCCGGCGGCGCGGAACGCCAGGCGCGCGCGCTCGGCGAGCTCCTCGGTCGGCTGCCCGGCCGCGCCGGTCAGCTCCAGCGCCTGCTCGTAGTGGTGGGCGAGCAGCTCGGTCCGGTCGGTGATGCGGTCGGTCTCGTGCGCCTCGAGCCAGGCGGCCACCCGCCGGTGCCTGTCGGCCCGCTCGGCGCGGACGAGCTGCCCGTAAGCGACCTCGCGGATGAGCGGGTGCCGGAACATGTAGGCCGGCTCCTTGCCGCCCAGCCCGGGCCCGGCGCGCACCAGCAGCTCCTGGCGGGCCAGGTGCGCCAGGGCCGAGGCCAGCTCGGCCGGCCCGAGGCCCGACAGCTCGGACATCAGGTCGTTCCAGCCTGGCTCCCCGATCACGGCGAGGTCCTGCAGGAGCCGGCGGTCGCCCGGATCGAGCTGGTCGATCCGGGCGGTGATGAGCTGGTGGACGGTCTCGGGGACCGGCAGTGGCGCCTGGATGGTCGAGCGGTCGCGCACCATCCGCACGTACTCCTCCAGGAACAGCGGGTTGCCGGCGGCGGCGCCCAGGAGCTGGTCGCGGGTGGCCGGGTCGAGCACGATCCCCTTGACCTCCAGCAGCGAGTCCAGCAGCACCCTGGCACCCGCGGCGGACAGTGGGCCGAGGGAGACGGTCGCGGTGTTCGGCTTGCCGCCGCTCCACTGAACCTCGCGTTCCAGCAGCTCCGGGCGGCCGGTGCACACCACCAGCAGCGGCACCTGCCCGACCCGCTCGACCAGCTCCTCGACGAAGGCCAGCAGGGCGCCGTCCGCCCAGTGCAGGTCCTCGAAGACCAGCACCAGCGGCCGGTCGTCGGCCACCGCCGCCAGGAACCGCGCCCACGCGGCGAACGCCGCCTGCCGCTGGTCGGGCTCGGGCTCGCCGGCGGGGACGAGGCGCAGCAGCCGCCGGAGCTGGTCGGCCATGGCCGCGGCGTCCGCCGGGTCGTCGAACAGGGACCCGACCGCGGCTTCGACCTTGGCGTCGGCGACCAGCCGGGTGTCGGCGTCGTCGATGCCGATCTGCGCCCTGACGGTCTCCGCCAATGCCCAGAACACCACGCCGCCGCGTTCGGAGCCGCCGTCGCTTCCCCCGTAGGGCAGCGACCGGGCCTGCCGCCAGGTGATCAGCTCCGGATCCCGCTCCGCCCGGCGGGCCAGCTCGGTGACCAGCCGCGTCTTGCCGATGCCCGACGCCCCGATCACGGTGACCAGCTGCGCGAGGCGCTCCTGGCGGATGCGGCCGAGCATGCTCTCCAGCACCATCAGCTCGTGCCGGCGCTCCACCAGCGGCGCGTGCCGGGCGCCCACCTCGTCCTGGGCGACGGCCATCCCGACCCGGGATCGCGGCTCCACCGGCCGCCACGGGGGGCCGTCCTTGGCATAGGAGATCCACGGGTGCGTGGCGCGGTGCACCGCGTCGCCGGCGAGCACCCCGCCGGCCGGGGCCTTGCTCTGGAGCTTGACGGCGACGTCGAGCACCAGCCCGCTGACGCCGCCGGCCATGGCGACCTGCCCGCCGCCGGCGCCACCCCAGCCGCGCGGCCCGACGACCGCCTCGCCGGTCTCCACCCCGACCCGGATGGTCATCCCCTCGGGGGGGCTGTCGCACATCGCGAGGGCGGCCCGGACGGCCCGCTCGGGATCGTCCTCGCGAGCCTTGGGGACGCCGAACACCGCCAGGACGGTCCCACCGAACACGGTCATGACCGTGCCGCCGTACCGGCTCACGACCGCGAGGAGCTGCTCCAGCGCCTGGCCGCTGCGGGCGCGCTCGTCCTCGGGGTCGCGGCCGGACGTGGCCGGCGCCATCCCGGCGACCAGCACGGTGATCGCCCTGCGTTCCTCCCGCCTGGTCTCGACCGGCGGCGGGGTGGCGTCCGCGGGCCCGTCGGTCGTGGCGGCGGGCGCCTCCGGCCGGGCCGGCGCGGGCGCGCGCGGCGCCGCATCCCCCGGCCGCTCCGGCGCGGCCAGCGTCGGATCCTGGGCGAGCATGCGCGCCTCCAGCCGCCGCAGCTCCGGACCCGGCTCCAGGCCCAGCTCCTCGACCAGCCGGTCACGGAACTGCCGGTAGACGGCCAGCGCCTCGGCCTGGCGGCCCGACCGGTACAGCGCGATCATCAGCAGCTCCTGCGCCCGCTCGCGCAGCGGCCATGACTGGCGGAACGCCTCCAGCTCCCCGATCAGCTCGGCGTGGTCGCCGAGCGCCAGTCGGGCCTCGGCCAGCTCCTCGACCGCAGCGTTGCGCTGCTCCTCGAGCTGGGCGATGGTCGGCTGCAGGAAGGGCTCGGTGGAGAAGTCGGCCAGCGCCGGTCCCCGCCACTCCGCCAGCCCCGCCACCAGCGCTTCGGCGACCGCCTGCTGGTTCCCGGCAGCCTGCGCCTGCCATGCCCGCCGCAGCGACGCCTCGAACCGCTGCACGTCCACCTCGTCCGTCCCGACACGCAACAGATATCCGCTGGCCTGTGTCTCCACGAGGTTGCTGGGGACGCCGGTCGCGGCTCCGAACGTCTTGCGGAGCCCGTGGACGAAGTACTGGACGGTCTTGCGCGCGGTCGCCGGCGGCTCCTCGCCCCACAGCGCGTCCACGAGCTGCTCGACCGTCACCACCTGGTTTGCGTGCACCAGCAGCACAGCCAGCAGAAGCCGCGGCTTCAGCCCCCCGAGCCGGACCGGCAAGCCGCCGTTCTGGAGTACCTCCAGCGAGCCGAGCAGACGGAACTCCACAACCACTCCTCGCATCGACGCCACCCGCTGCGGCAACGGTCGGTCGAGCACGACCCTCGCACCGGTCGCTGACGCGACCGACCATGGGCCGTCGAGGACGGCGCGAGGCGGTGTGGTGTGTGAGGAAACCCGGTTGGACCGTTTGCGCTGCTCAGGCTGCTTTAGGATGCTTCAGGAGGGTTGCCCCGGTCAAGCTCGGGAGGATCGCCGAGCTTGACCGGGGCAGCGGCGCGCCGCTGCCGGCGCGGGCGAGGGTCAGGTCGCGAGCAGTCGCCCGAAGAACGAGCGGTAGCGCTGGAAGGCCGAGCGCAGCTCGTCGGTGGAGACGTCCTCGTCCCGGGCCCACCGGCTCTCCAGCCTCGTCCGCTCGTCGGCGAAGGTCGCGGTCAGGTGCTGCATCAGCTCCTCGACCAGGCCGTCGGCCTGCTCGACCGCACGGCGGGGCGCATCGACGAAGCCGTTCTGGACGTCGCTCTAGCGCGCCTGGAACCGCTCCCCGTCGCTGGGCGCGAGCAGCGGCTCGGTCGGGTCGGCCGAGGGATCCGCGTCGGCCGATGCGGATTCCTCGGAGCCGGGTCCGTCCGGCGCGTCCGCGGGAGCGCCGGCATCGGCGGCCGCGTCCTGCGGCGGCCGCACCAGGCCGGCGGTGCCGCCCCGGTCCTCAGGCCGGTCGTCGTCGATCAGCCTCTCGGGACGGTCGTCGTCGATCAGCCTCTCGGGACGGTCGTCCACCAGCTCCTTACGGCGCTCGTCCATCAGCGCGCCTCCCTGTGGCCGGCGTGACCGGTGTCCAGCAGCTCCGCGAACAGCGAGCGGTAGTGGACGAACGCCTGCCGGAGATCGTCGGTGCCAGCGCCCCCGTCCTCGTTCGCCTTCCAGATCGCGTGCGCCGCCCGGTAGTTCTCGGCGACCTGCGGATGGTCGACCGACACCACGGCGGCCTGCGCCTCGAAGTCGTCCACGGGATAGCCGCGGTCGCGCATCACCTGGGCGACCAGGCGATCCGCCTCCCGGGTCGTCCCTTCCGGATCGTCGACGAACCGGTTCTGGGTCGCCCGCCACTCCTCGAGGTAGCGGGATCGCACCGCCGGCTCCAGCTCGACGATGTCCAGCTCGCGGCGCCGGTGCGCGCGCTCGGCAAGGTCCGACTCGGCCTCCCGGCGGTCACCCGCCCGGTCGAGCGTGCGCTGGTACTCGGGCCCGAACTGGTCCTGCAGCTGTTGCGAGCGCCGACGCTGTCCGGCTTGCGCCGCCAGCAGCGCGACGACGGCGGCGACGGCGGCGATCAGGATGATCAGCAGTGCGGTAGTCACGGCCGCTCCTTTCTGAGACCGGCTTCGGGTTGGTCACGGCCATCGCCGCGCCGGCTACCCGGGGACGACCCCCGCAAACTGCCCCGCTCGAGGTGAACGGGTGATTCCGCGTATGTAGGGTCCGGTCTCGTCTCCCGCGGCTCATCCGGGTGGCGGGAATGCCGGACTGTCGGCCGAACGCGACCGGATCGTTGCGGCGGCCTCAAACGGCTCTCACGGATCCCACAGAGCGCACACGAAGACTCTCCTGCGCCGGGCGCCGTCAGGCCGCCCGGTCGGCCCGCGTCGGCGCCTTCCGACACAGCCGTACGGGCAGCCATGAACGGACGGCGCCCGGGAGAGGGGTTCATGGTGCGCCCGACCGCGGACAGGCGGCTGCTCGTCCCGCTGCTCGTCCTGACCCTGCTCGCCACCGGCGGCCTCGCGGTCGGCCTCCCGGCCGCACTCGCCGACGGCGACCCCGCCGGCCCGGATTCCGTGGACCTCGCCCCCGGCGCCGAGCCCGCTGGCGAGCCCACGGGCGTGGAGCGGGCGGGAGGCGAGCCGGGAGGAGTTGAGCTGGCGGGAAGCGAGCCCGGCGGCGGCGACTCCAGCGGCGCCGGACCCGTCGCCGACGCGTCCGGGATCGTCGACGCCTCCGGGATCGCCGGCCTCGCCGAAGGCGACAGGCTCGCGCAGCTCATCGACCCCGCGCAGGCCACCGGACGCCCGGAGAGCGCCGACCGCACGGAGGTCACGGACCGCAACGAGGTCGCCGACCTGCCGGAGGTCCCAGACCTGCCGGAGGCCCCTCCGGCTGACGAGCGGTCCTTGGCCGCCCGCCGCGAGACCGCCGCCGGCACGGGCGACCCCGGCGACCCGGACAGCCTGCTCGCCGCGACGCGCGCCCCGGTGGGCCCCCGCGTGCAGGGAGAGGGCTCCGGCATGCCGACAGCCATCGACGGGATCATCCTCGGCCTCAATCCCAGGCAGACGCCGAGGGAGAACATCGACGACGCCCTCGGGAACATCGCGGTCTCCGTCGGGCTGGTCGACAACGCCCTCCGCGGCGCCGAAATCTTTGCGGACCGTGCGATCAGCAAGGCCGACCGCGACGACCCGCAGCAGCTCGCCGAGGCCAGGAGCGCGGCGCGGCGCGCCGACAACCTGGCGCGGACCGCCGAGGAGGAGGCCTTCTCGGCCGCGTTCCTCGCCAACGTCATCGCCACCCACGCCGTGACGCTGAGCAAGCGCGAGCTGAGCATGCTCGGG
Source organism: Actinomycetes bacterium (assembly GCA_035263405.1). Classification (GTDB taxonomy): domain Bacteria; phylum Actinomycetota; class CALGFH01; order CALGFH01; family CALGFH01; genus DATFRI01. The sequence continues at coordinate 10,750 of DATFRI010000010.1, forward strand.
CAGGACGATCCCGAGGCCGCCGCGGCACGCCTCGAGGCTGCCGCGGCGCGCCTCGACGCCGCCTGGGCCATGGCCAGCGCGTCGATGCTGAACAGCAGGGCGGAGCGCGCCCGGGCGGCAGCGGGCCGGGCCGCCGAGGCGGTGAGCACCGCCCCGACCCGGTGAAGGCCTGCTCTCCATGGGGTGAATCGTTGCCGGGGCCTCAAGCTGGTCTCAGACGGTCCACAAGCACCGGGCGCAGAGTCTTTGGATTCCACCGGGTGGTGACCCCCAGATTCCCGGGAGGTGGGGCGGCGGTCGGGGTTGGGGGCGCAACCGCGCCGGCCGCCGCCTCCATCACGGCCCGCGGACGAAGACGTCCTGGCCGAGCGGCCGCCGACGCCGTCCCGGGGTCGCGTGCCCGCAGCTCGCCGGCGGCCGGGAAGCGGCCGCGACACGCCTCCAGGGGCGTATTTCCCGAGCTGTTCACGTGCTGTTTCGCCCGGCTTCCCCGGTACTGCACGAGGACATTTACCGCGCCGCCTATGTTGCAGGCGCGGCCTCGAACAGCGCAGGTCGCCGGCTGGATGAAGGTTCGCTGGCTTCCCCCTGATTCCGGCCGTGACGGCTCGGCCCTCGTCCAGGTTCCGCTTCCTCGTCGCCGGCACCGCGGCCCCGACGCTGCCGCCGTGCAAGGAGCAAGGGATGCACCCTGTCGGTCCGCGCGACACCCCCGGTGCACACAGCGTCCGGCCGGGCCGGTGGTCGGCCCTGCCACGATGCGTGCGCACGGCGACCGCCGGCCTGGTCGTCGTCGTGGCGCTGCTGCTCGTCGCGCTGCGGGGCACGGGGATCGCGGCGGCGCAGGAGGGACCCGGGCAAGGGGACCCCCCGCCGGCGCTGGCGCTGCCGACCCCGCCACCGCCGCCACCCGACCGCCGCGCCGAGCGCGCCGCGGCGGGCCCGGCCGGCGGCTCGCCGCAGGAGCGGTACTACGGGGACGACGTGCGGGCGGCCGCGCAGGTCCTCGCAGGCCTCGACGCGGCCCGGACCACCGAGGCCGGTCGGCTCGCCCGCCTGGTCCCGCGGCCGGCATCGGATGGGGCGCCCGCCGCCGCGCGCCCGCAGGGTGACGCCGCGTCGCAGCCGGCCGGCGGGCCGGGCCGCCTGCCGCGCAGGCAGGTGCCGCAGGCGGCGGTGCCGGTCCCCAACCTCGGGCACCTGCGCCGCCCGGAGGCGTACCGAGCAGACCCCGCCCGGTACGACGATTGCGACCCGGACGATCCGGGGGCGCGACCCTCGGCCCCGGCTGCCGTGCCGAGCGTGTGCGTGCCGTTCCACCCCCCGGTCGCGCGGCCCCCCGAGCCCGCCGGCGATCCGGCCGCACCCCCCTCGGCCACGCCGCCCGACCGGCCGGACACCCCGGTCCCCCCGGCCCGGCCGACCGCCCCGCCGAGCGCGGCACCCGTACCGGCGCCCGCACCCGTTCCCGCGCCCGGGCGGGTGCCGGTCCCGGTGCCGCCGCAGGTGCCGGTCGAGGTCGCAGCGCCTGACGAGCCCGTCGCCACGGGGGGCGCGCCGGCGGAGGGGGGGGCCGCGCCCGCCCTCCCCTCCGGCAGGCCCGCCACCGGCCCGGCCGCCCGCGCGGGCGGGCCGCGGCCGGACGGCCCCGGCACGGCGTCGGCCTCCCCCGGCGCCGTGCCGGCCTTCCCCGACGCCACTGCGCCGTCACCCGGCGGCCCGCCGCCGGCGGCGGGCGACGGGCCGGCACGCCCGCCGCAGGGGGAGGCGGCGGTCCCCGCCGGCACGCCCGGCCAGCTGCTGTGGTCGCACTACCTGCACGAGCGGACCCAGCGGGTCATCAGCGGGCAGGCGCCGCTGGTCCCCACCGACGCGCTCTGGTACCCGGTCTTCCAGCGGCTGTGGGGCTGGTACACCAACACCCGGGCGGCGAACGTCGGCTACGCCACCTGGAACATGCCCATCGGAGCGGTCCGGGATCTCGGCGGCTCGATCCTGAGCCACCAGCCGATCCTCGCCGACCGCACCGCGAACACCGCCCTCAACATCGCGCTGAACACTCTCCTCGCCTACGGGCTCGAGGCCGTCGGGAAACGGATGACCCGGCTGGTCTCGCACGACAACCTCGACCCGTTGATCGCGCGGCTGTCGGCCTACCTCGCGCCCGGCAACCCGGTGCTGCGGACCCTCGAGGGCGTGGCCGGGCGCCGGCTGCACAGCAACATGCCCGGCGGCCTGGCGATCAAGAGCGCCGGCGGCCAGATCCTCGGCGGCCTGCTCAAGCCGGTGCTGCAGGCGCCCACGATCTCGCTCCCCGAGCTGCAGCTGATCACCGACACGGTGGGGACCCTCCTGCTCCTGGACGGCACCGCCCACCCGATGCCGCTGGCTCCGACGGGCCGGATGATCACCTTCGCCAACCCGCTGTACCTCCTGCCGAACCCCGTCGGCCGTGACGAGGAGGGCAGGCCGCTGTTCGCCAGCAGCTTCGACTACTGGATGAACGAGGGGTACGACGTCCTGGGCGTCGTGATCTCCAACGGCGCGGTCTACGGTCTGGCCGCCGGCGGGACCCCCTGGGCGAAGCTCTTGACCGGCCTGTTCACCGGCGGGACGGCGGGCTTCAACCGGCTGCTGGCGGACATGATCACCAAGCCGCCGCCGGCGGACGACCCGATCGGCCAGGTGATCGTGGACATCGGGCACGAGCTGCAGCGGATCGACCGGCTGCGGGTCAGGCCGGAGTCCGACCTGAGCGAGCTGCTGGCCAGCACCTCGCTCAACGAGCTGGAGATCGGCGCCACGACCGTCTGGGAGCTGCTCACCCGCAACCTCGATCCGATCCTCATGATCCGGCGGATGGCGTCCTCGGGGCAGCCTCCCTCCGCCGAGGCGTCGAACCCTCCGGACCTCGCGACCGCCCGGCGGACCGACCCGATCAACGACCTGCTGAGCCCCGAGGCCTGGGCCGCCATCCACGGCGCGCAGGCGCGCAGCGCCCTGGCCTGGCGGCGGGCCGTCGAGCTGGAGCCGGAACCGGGCGCGTCGGCCCGCGCGATCCACGCCGCGGTCAACTTCGCCGACCTGGGGCACAGCCTGCTGGTCACCGGAGGCCAGGTCCTCGCGTACGTCTACGACCACGACCCGACCGACGCCCCGCCCTCCGAGCAGATCTGGAATGAACTCGGCCGCGCCTGGGCCGACGTGGGCCGCATCGGCCGCGACCTCGGCCTCGTACCGGCGCCGTCCCGGTCCCCCGCCCCGGCCCCGGCGCCGCTCCCGACCCTGGTCTCGACCTCGACGCCGCTCCCGGCCCAGGCGCCGCCCCCGCCACCCGACCCCGGCCCGGCCGTCGCGGCCGAGAGCGTGCCCGGCGGCCGGCCGGTCGCGCCCGCCGTCCCGGTCGACCCGGCCGCACCCGTGGACCCGGCCGCGGCCGCCGACCCCGCGCCCGGCCTGCAGGCGGCCGAGGGCGGGGACGGCGGCAGGCGCCCGACAGTGCGGCTGTCCCTGGAGAGCGGCGGCCTCCGGGTCGAGGACGACGGCACGATCACAGTGCTGGCGAGGACCACCCTCGAGGACGGCCGGACGGTCGAGGCCGGCAGCCGCGTCCTGACCGACGGCCGCGTCGTGGACGCCGGCGGCGGGCCCCTCGGGGACCCGGCACCACAGGCACGCGACACCGCCGGGTCCCCGGGCGTCACCGCGACCGCGCCCACCTCCGAGCGCACCACCGGGCCGGAGACCCCGGGACCGGCGGCCGTCCCCGACACGGCGGCCGTCCCCGAGGTCGCCGACCCGGTCAGCCCGCCGCGCGAGGTGAGCGGGCTGGGGGACGATCTCGGGGGGATGGACCTCGACTCGCTCGGCGTCGGCCTGGAGTGATCGGCGGGCGCGGCGCAGGACGCGACCCGCCCCGAATGTTGCCCATCCGTGATCCACCCCGGGGACGAGGATCCCGTACGGTCGCTGTGCGTGTCCCTTTCTGATTCTGATCCGTACCGTGCCGCTGGTCCGTACCGTGCCGCTGGTGTACGTGCCCGCCTGCGGTCAGGGGCCGCGTCCCGCTTCGCGCCACGGCGCCCCGAGCCCCGTTGCGGCGCCTCCGGTCCCGCAGGATCCTAGCGGCGGGCCGCGTCGCACACGCAGGTCGAGGGAGCGGTGGTGCCGGGATTCGACGCAGGCATCGAGCAGCCGTCCGGGACCCGGGCACCTGCGGTCCTGCCCCTGGGCGCGATCCGCCTGCTGGCGGCCACGCTGCTGACCGGCTGCGTGCTGCTGGTCGTGGCGCTCGCCGGTCACGCGGCCGCGGCCGAGCCCGCCGGGGGTGGGGGTGGGACCAGTGGCGCCGGGCCGGGCGCCGCCTCGCTGGCGGCGACGGTCCCCGGACCCCTGGAGCCGGACCTGTTCCCGGGCGAGGAGGACGACCCGGAGGCGAGATACCTGCTGCTGTCCGACCTGGCCCGCCAGGTGGCGCAGCCGGACACCCGCGGGCTGGAGGCGTCGCGCCGGCTCGCCGCAGCCGCGCTCCCGAGGACGGGGGCGACCCCGCAGGCGGCGACCGGCCGGCACACACCCACGCACCCCGACCGGCCGGGCGGCAGGACGCTGCCGGCTCCCCCGCTCGACCAGGCGTTGCGACCGGAGGAGTCCGGGGTCCTGCGCCGGCGGCCACCGGGGATGCGGGAAGGGGCTGGCGAGGATCCCGACACCGGCGGGGACGCCGCCACGTCCGCACCGTCCGCCCACCCCGGGCCGCCCGCGGTCCGGCCGCTGGTGGTCGTCGTCCTCGCCGGGGCGGGCGCGCCGGGGCCGCTGATCCTCGCCAATGGCGATTCCCTCTTGCAGCGCCCGGAGAGCTCGGGCAGCCCGGACAGCGTCCTGCACCGCATCCAGTACGGTCATGGCCTGATCCCCTGGAACGACAACGCGCCGTCGGCACTCGTGCAGCCGCTGATCTACGCGCTTGTCAACCTGATCGGCAGGCGGCTCACGGGCTTCGACGGCTACCCAGCCGGCGGGCAGGTCCCCGTCCGGTTCGTCAACGACGTGGCCACGCAGCACCTGCTGGGGGGGACGCTGGCGGCGGCCGACCCATACGTCAACCTGGCCGTCCAGCTCGGGATCACCACCGCACTGGCCTACTCGCTGCAGTTCCCCCTCCGGGCCGGGAGCTGGCTGGGGAGCTTCCCGCTGTCCCTGGCCCGCTCGGGGCCGGCGCTGGCGGGAGGGCGCGTCGCCCTGCTCGTCACCGGCGCCGGGACGATGGCTATCGCCAACGGCGCGCAGCTGGTCCTCATCGGCCCGGTCAAGGACTGGCTGCAGTGGACCGGCGCCATCCCGCCGCCGGCGTTCCCCGCGCGCGGCGGGCCGCCGCTGTTCAAAACCAGCCGCGGCTACTGGAGCAACAAGCTGTTCGACGCGGGCGCCGCGACGCTCGCGACCGGGCTTCCCGCGGCCTGGCGGACCAGCGGGTCGCCGCTGGCGAGGGCGGCGGCCGGCGTGGCGATCGGCCTGGCCGGCGGGGTCGCCAAGCTGGTGTCCGACGTCGCCGTCGACCTGCCACCGCCCGGCGACCCGGTGCGCGTCGCCATCCTGAGGGGCATAGGCACCTACAGGGAGCTGGAGGGCATCCGGCGCACGCCGCGCGGCGGCGACTTCGGGGAGCTGCTGTGGAGCTTCAGGGTGAACGACATGCTCCGCTTCATCCAGCTCCTCAGGGCCCCGTTCGTCGCCGGCGCCTGGAAGGAGGTCAAGGAGCTGCACGAGCAGGCCGAGCGCGCACGGCGCGCCCTGGTGGAGTTCCCCAACCCCAAGGGGGTGTCCCAGGTCCTCGCGCACCTGGCCCTGAACGCCGGGGACGCGCCGCTCAACCTGCTGAACGCGCTGGACCAGACCTTCGCCAAGTACGTGTGGGACCGGGACCCGACCAACCAGCCCCCCGACACGCAGATCCGGCTGGCGCTGGCGCGCGCGCGCCTCAACGCGGACCGCGTCGAGCGGGACCTCCGCCGCCTGTTCGAACTGTTCCTCGACGCCACCCTCCCCGGAGCGCCCCGGGACGGGGTGACCGACCCGGTGGGCGGCGCCACCAACGGTCCCCCGGCACGCCCCGCACCGGCGGGCGGTACACCAGGCACACAGGTCCTCCCGGATCCCGCCGCGACGCGCACCGCCGACGGCGGGCCCGCCGAGCCCGCCGAAGTCCCGGCCGGCCCGGCCTGGCGGCTCGGCCTCGAGGCACCCGGGCTTCGCATCGCGACGCTGCCCGGGGGCGTCCCCGCACGCGTGACCGAGGACGGCGCCTACGAGCTGGAGGACGGCGCCGTCGTGCGCCTGCTGGCCGGCGGCACGCTGGAGCCCGTCGGCCGCAGCGTCACGGACGGCCCCGCCGCTCCGGCCGCCGCCGACGCCACCCAGCCCGGCCCCGTCCCCGCCCTCGACCGGCCGGCCGGGGAGGAGGCCGCCACCGGGCCGCCGGCCCGGGAGGCGACCGGGCAGCCCGCAGCCGACGAGGAGGGCAGCTGGCAGGAGAGCACCTGGCAGCCGGCCGCCGTGCAGGAGGACGCCGGACGGACCGAGGGCGCCGGGGCGGGCACCTGGCAGCCGCCCGCGACGGACGCGGAGGGCGCCGGGCAGCCGGCTGCGGGGACGCCGATGCCGCCGGACCAGACCGCCGACCGGCAGGGGGCGGGTTCCGACCTCGCCGGCTGAGGGGACCCGTACCGGTCGCCGATGCGGCGGACCTGGGGTGACGGCCGCCGGCGGGACCTGACGGGCCGGCCGGATCCGCCCTCGGCCGGCGGCGTCAGCCGCCGCGGGAGTCCGGGACCGCCGCTGCCGGGCCGGAGCCGTCCAGGCCGAGCCGGTGGGCGGTGGCGGCGGCCTCCAGGCGCGTGTGGACGCCGAGCTTGGCCATCAGGTTGCTCACGTGCACGCTGGCGGTCTTGGGGCTGATGAACAGGGCGTCGGCGATCTGGCGGTTGGACCGCCCGGCGGCGACCAGCCGCAGCACCTCCAGCTCGCGGGGGGTCAGGCCGGCGGCGCCCTCGGCCGGCGCCATGCCCGCCCCGAGGTCCAGGCGGGCGCGGCGGGCGAGCGCCTCGACCGCGGCCCGCAGCGGCCCGGCGCGCAGCCGCACCGCGGCGTCGTGGGCGGCCCTGGCCGGCGCGAGCGCCTCGTCGCGCCGGCCGGCGGCCAGCAGCGCCTCGGCCAGCCGCCAGCGCGAGCGGGCCTCCTCGTACACGTAGCCGTAGCCGAACGCGTCGACCGCCGCCGCCCACAGGTCCACGTCGGCCCGCCCCTCCAGGCGCGCCCACTCGGCCTCCGCCCTGGCCAGCCACGCCAGCGCCTCGGGCCCGACATGGCGGGCGAGCGCCCGCGCGCGCCGCTCGGACTCCCGCGCCCGGTCCAGCAGGACCGCGCCGGCGCGGGTGGCCCCGTCCAGCTCCGCCTGGTCCCCGGCGGCCCGGGCCCGCTCGGCGCGGTCGGCCTCCGCGGCCAGCCCGAGCGCCGACGGCCAGATGACGCTGAGCGTCCACGCCTCGCCCTCCGCGGCCAGCCGGTCCAGGCGCCCGCGGGCGAGGCGGCGGCAGCGGTCCAGGTCGCCCTCCCAGCGGGCGAGGTCGATCGCGCAGCCTCCCGCCAGGTGCGCCACCCAGGAGTCGTCCAGCAGCGGCTCGAGCCGCGCGAGCCGCTGGCGAGCCAGGTCCAGGCCCCGGCCGACCTCGACGTACAGCCCGGCGGCCGACAGGGGAGCCGTGGCCGGGCTGCGGTCGTCGACCGCCACGGTGAGCCGCTCGGCCTCGTCCCACGCGCCCGCCTGGTAGCGGGCCACGCAGCGCAGGACCCTCGCGTCGGCGCCGAACGCGCTCCAGGTCAGCCCGGAGCGGTCGGCCAGCTCGATCGCCTCGTCCAGGGCGGCGCGGGCGGCGTCCAGGTCGCCGAGATCCAGCTCCAGCGTGCCGAGCTGGGTCTGCGCCCGCAGCTCGAACGCGCGGTCGCCGGTGGCCGCGGCCCGGCGGCGGGCGTCGCCGAACAGCGACCGGGCGGTGTCGGGGCGGCCGTGGCGCATCTCCAGGACGGCCATGTCCGCCAGGACGTGCGACTCGTCGCTGGCGCTGCCGCTGGCCCGCGCGACCGCGAGCGCCTCGTCGCACAGGCGCCGCACCGCCTCCTCGTCGCGGCGCGCGTTCAGCAGGGCGGTGGCCAGCCCCGCGGTGACGCGGGCGCGCAGCGGCGTGGGCGGCTCGGCCGGCACCAGCTCGACCGCCCGCCGGCAGGCCTCCAGCATCTCGTCGTCGGGCGCGTCGGCGACGAGCATGTGCCAGCCGAGGCGGTCCAGCGCCGCCGCGGCCCGCAGCGGCTCGGCGGCCGCGTCGACGGCCGCGGCCGCCTCGCGGCCGAGGCGGACCGCGTGGCGCCACTCCCCGGAGTCGCTGGCCGCGTCGGCGGCGCGCAGCAGGAGCGCTACCTTGTCCAGCCCCGCCACCCCGGCGGCGCCGGGGACGCGCTCCCACAGCTCGATCGCCTGCGTGAGGTGCACGAACGCCTCCGCCGGCGCGAACACCTGGGTGGCCTCGGCCGCCGCCCGGACCAGCGCCGCGAGCGCGCCGGGCAGGTCGTGGCTGGCCAGGCAGTGGTACGCCAGCTCCGCGGCCGGACCGCCCGGCCCGTCCCGCCCGCCGCCCAGCAGGCGCGCGTAGGTCGCGTGCAGGCGCATCCGCTCCCCCGGCAGCAGGTCGCCGTAGACCACCTCCTGGAGCAGCGCGTGCCGGAACCGGTACCCCTCGGACACCGGGTCGGCGACGAGCACCTGGCCCGCGATCGCCTCGCGCAGGCCGCGCTCGACCTCCGCCTCGGGCAGGCCGGCCGCGCCGACCAGCAGCTCGTGACCGACGCCGCGGCCGGCGACGGCGACCACCTTGAGCACGTCCTGGGCCAGGCGTGGGAGCGCCTCGACGCGGCCGAGCAGGACGTCGGCGAGCGCCTCGGGCAGGGCCACCTCGGCCCGGACGGCGCCGGCCGCGACCAGCTCCTCGGTGAAGAACGCGTTGCCCTCCGAGCGGGCCAGGATGCGGTCCACAGCCGCCGGGGCGACGCGGCCGCCGGCGAGCGCGTCGAGGTACTGCGCCAGCTCCGCGCGGTTGAACGGGGCCAGCTCCACCCGCTCCAGGTCGGGCACGCGCACCAGCTCGGCCAGCAGCGGGCGCAGCGGGTGGCGGCGGTGCAGCTCGTCGGAGCGGTAGCTGGCGACCAGCGCGATCCGCCCGGACCGCAGGGTCCGCACCAGGAAGGCCAGCAGGTCGCGGGTCGAGCGGTCGGCCCAGTGCAGGTCCTCCACGACCAGCAGGACCGGCGCCAGCTCCGACAGGCGCACCAGCAGGGTCAGCACGCCGTCGAAGAGCTGGACGCGCTCGAACCCGTCGCCGGAGGCGGCCGACCGCTGCTGCGGGCGCCCGGCCGCGGGGAGCAGATGGCCGAGGCTCGGGGCGGTCGCGAGCAGCGGGCCGGCCAGCTCCTCCTCGCCGGGCCGGGCGCCGAGGTCGCGGAACGCGTCGACGAACGGGACGTACGGCAGGCCGACGTCGCCGACCTCCATGCAGCCGCCCACCAGCACCCGGGCCCCGCGCCCGCGGGCGCGGTCGGCGAGCTGGGCCAGCAGGCGGGTCTTGCCGACCCCCGCGTCCCCGGCCACCAGCGCGACCGAGGGCCGGCCCTGCTCGGCCCGTTCGAGCGCCGCGGTCAGCCTGGCAAGCTCGGGAGCCCGGCCGATGAAGGGGTGACCGGTCGCCTGCTCCATGCCGGCAAGTATCGCCCCAGGGATGGGACAAGAGAACGAGGGCGGGCCGGTTGCGGTACCGGGCCCGCCCTCGCGGCGGAGATCGACGGCCATCGCGCGGCGCCGGCGGCGCTCACCGGTCGCCGGCGAGGTGCCGTCCCCTGCGGCGCCCGGAGGTCCCGCGGGCCGCGGGGTGCTGCCGGACGCTGCGGACCAGCCGTGCGCGGGCGGCCTCGTGGCGAAGCTCGTCCAGGTGCTGGTCGACCAGCGCCCCGCCGAGGTAGAGCTGTGACGTGGTCATGGCGGCCTCCTGTCAGCGGTGTGTGCACCACTGAAGGTAGGCCTAAGGCGGTCCCTCCCACCTGAGGCACAAGCCGTAGATCCCGCTGGTGAGGGCCTCATTTCCGGCTCAGCCACAGCCGTACGCCCCCGCGCCGAGCGGTGCGCGGGACGGGGGGAGGCGAGCGGGCCGGACCCGGTCAGCTCACGAGCTTGATGGTCAGCGGGTAGCGGTACGCCTCGCCGTTGTTGGCCCGGACCGCCGCGATGATCGTGAGGATGATCCAGCCGAGCAGGATCACCACGAGCGCCGGGATGCCGACGAGGGCCAGGATGATCGTGAGGCTGATCAGGATGCTGGCGAAGACGTAGATGGTCACCGAGAGGTTGAAGTTCAGCGCCTCGCGGCTCTGGTCGGCGATGAACGGGTGCTCGTCCTTCTTGGCCAGGTAGACCACCAGCGGACCGAGGAAGGGCAGAACGACGATCGCGGACAGGAACGCGGACAGGTGGGCGAACATCGCCCACTGGCGGGCGTTGGCGTCCACCGGCACCATGCCGGCCGGGCCCTGCGGCGGCCAGCCCGGCTGGGACCAGCCCGGCGGCGCCGGCGCCCCGGGACCCGTGCCCGGTGGCGGGGGTGAGCCCCACTGCTGTCCCCACGGCTGCGGCGGCGGGGCCGGTGGCGACGCGCCGGCCGGCGGGGGTGGCGGCGGCGTCACGCCCGGCGGCGGCTCACCCGGCGGCGGTACCGGCCTGCCCGGCTCCTCGCCTGGCGTCGTGTCGCTCACGTCCAGCTCCTCTCCTGTGGTCGCGTCCCGCCCGGGCGGGCGGCGCACCTCGCTCGGGACGCGAGCAGCAACCGGGCGTCCGGCGGTGCGCCGGCCAGGCAGCGACCGGACGGCTGCCACTGGCCGGGCATGGACGAAGGCTAGCCGGGTCGGGCACCGAATGTGAAGTCTGAGCGGTCGATCGGGTTCCGCGCGACCGTCCGGTCAGGCGTCGGTTCCGGCCAGGCGGCCGTGGGGTGGCGGGCGGGGCGGGATCCCGGGTGCCGCGCTCAGGCGCCCGCCTCCACCAGCGCCTCGCCGGCCGGGGCGGTGGCGGTCCCGGCCGGCGCACCGCCGTTCCCCGCGGACGGCTCGCCCGCCGCCAGCAGCTCCTCCAGCGCCTGGATCGCGCCGCTGATGCGCAGCACGGTCTGCTGCAGCTCCGCCTGCTTGGCCTCCAGCTCGGCCAGCATCTTCTGACCCGCCTCGTACTCGGCCTTGAGCTCGCGGATGCGCTTCTCGACCTGCTCTTGCATGGCTGTCACCGTGCCCTTCGTTCGTGGATCAGATCGCTTCCATGGCGCCGACCCTGGCCGCGAGGGACGCGACCAGCGCGTCCTGCTCCTTGATCGCCTCGACCAGCAGCGCCGTCAGGTACTGGTAGCGGATGTGCTTGTAGCCGTCCTCGTCCTCGTGGACCAGCTCGGGCAGCACCGGCTCCAGGTCCTGCGCGACCAGGCCGACGTGGTCACCGGACAGCGCCTCGACGACCCGCCGCCGCTCCGCCTGCCGCACCTGCTCGTGCTGCTCCTCGGTGGCGTCGGGGCCCGCCGACACGCGGCCGGCGGCGTCCCGGGTGAAGTAGTCCATGCCACCGTCGCCCCAGCGGAAGCGCACGCCGCGCAGCCGCCGGACCTTCTCCAGCGCCTGGCCGATGGGCCGCAGGGCGGTCTTGAGCCGGAGGTCCGAGGGCCCGCCGCTCCCCACCGAGGCCGTGATGTCGGCCCACCTCCACTCGAGGCGCTTCCAGCCATCCGACGACGCGTACGCCAGCTGACCGCTCACGAAACAGTTGCCCTCGAGCCACGTGGAGCCGCTCACGCGGAGCTTGTGACCACCCGTGTTGACATTGCCGATGCCGACGTTACCGTCCCGGCCGACGAACACTCTCGGCGTCCCGTCCACCGACTTGTCGTGGGTCTTGATATGCAGGCCATTGGCGATCGTGCCGCGTTCGTCGAATTCGATGGAGTACCCGTAGTTCTCCTGCCAGGCCCACAGCTTGAGCCCGCAGCGGTACGCGTTGCCCCCGGCGACCTTGAGCGCCAGATACCGGTTCTGCGGCTGGTAGTCACCGATCTCCAGATCGTTGGCCGGCGCGCCCGTGCCGATCCCGACGTTGCCCAGTGCCTTCAGGGTCCCCTGGAC
>DATFRI010000011.1:0-81282 GCA_035263405.1 Actinomycetes bacterium
TGCACCCGGGGGACGTGCCGCCGGCGTTCGCCGGGCTGGCGGCCGTCCTGACCGCGGTCTCCGCGCCCCCGCGGCCCAGCGAGCTGGCCGCCGAGGAGCAGGCGCGCGCGGCGTTCCGGGCCGCCGCCCGCCCGGACCGCGCCCGCCGGCTCCACCGCCCCCGCGGGCGGATGCTGCGGGTCAGGTCGCTGCGTGTGGCGATCGTGCTGGTGCTGGCACTGCTGATCATCACCGGCGCGGCGCTGGCGACCGGCGCGGTGCCGGCGCCGTCCTGGCCGTTCCTGATCCCCGGGGCGGTGCACTTCCACGGGCGGCCGGACGCGACCACACCCAGGCACGAGCGGCCGGCTCCCCCCACCACCGCAGATCCCGCAGGGACCTGTCAGGGCAGCTGCCCGGACACCAGCGTGGACGGGGGGGCCGGCGAGCAATCGCGCTCCAAACCCGGTCCCCCGGGGCAGGAGTCGGGCACGGGGGGGGACGACCACCGGGCGAAGCCCCCGCCCGGAAGGGGGGGATGGGGCAGCTCGCACGAGAGCGCCAGGGGCGAGCCCTCGCGCCACTCGGACTGGGACGATGGTTCCTTCCGGGGGCGCGAGGGCTATCTCCATGAACAGGACTGGCAGCGGTGGTGGGACCAGTACTGGGATTCAGAGCGGCGACCGTGACGACCACAAGGACCGCGACCGCCGTCAGGGCTGAGCCCGCCGGTCCCGGATGCTCCGGGAACCGCGCCTGAGGAGACCTCAGCCGGCCCGGGCGGGCAGCGTCAGCGTGACCCTCGCGCCACCGAGCGGGCTCGAGCCGATCCCGACCCGGCCGCCGTGCAGGCGGGCCTGCTGGTCGACCAGTGCCAGCCCGAGTCCCGAGCCGGGTCCGCGGGCGCCGCTGCCGCGCACGAAGCGGCCGAGCACGCGGCCCCGGTCCGCCTCGGGGACGCCCGGCCCGTCGTCGTCCACGATCACGCGCACCACGGCCGCGTCGCGCTCGAGGGCGACCGCGATCTTCCCGCCCCCGTGGACCGCCGCGTTCTCCAGCAGGTTGCGGACCGCCAGCTCCAGGCCGTCCCGCAACGCCTCGACCTCGACCGGGTCCCCGCCGTCGCGGACCTGGACGGCGACGGCGGTGTGGCGCTGCTGGAGCGCGTGGACCTCCGCGTCGACCAGGTCGCCGAGGTCCAGGCGGTCGCGGGCCCGGTCGGCCGCGGCGTCCCCGGCCGCCAGCGCCTGGAGCGCGTCGAGCAGGGCCACCACCCGCTGCTGCTGCTCGGCGACGTCGTGCAGCACCCGCCCGCGCTCGGCGGCGCCGAGGTCGGGATTGGCTCGCAGCACGTCGAGGTTGGCGTGGATGCTGGTCAGCGGGGTGCGCAGCTCGTGGCCGGCCGCGGCGGCGAAGCTGCGCGAGGACTCCAGCGCCGCCCGGGTCGTGGCCGCCGACGCCTCCAGCCGCCGCAGCATGTCGTTGAGGGTGGCGGCGAGCGCGGCGACCTCCTCCGGCCCGCCGGCCGGGACGCGCACGCCGAGGTCGCTGGTGACGGCCACCCGCTCGGCGGCGGCCTGCAGCCGCGCCAGCGGGCGCAGCGCCGCCGCGCCGAACACCCAGCCGAGCAGGGCGGCGATGCCGAGCGCGAACACGCCGTTGCGGACGATGCGCAGGCGCACGAAGGAGATCGTCCGCCGGCTGGAGTCGAGCGGGACCGCGACCTGCAGCCGCAGCGGCTTGCCGTCGACGGCGCCCGACAGCGGCCGGGTGTAGGTGCGCCAGGGGTCCCCGCTCGGGCTGACGGTCATGTACCCGCGCTCGGGCGCGGGGGGGAAGGGTGCCGCCGGCAGGTCGCCGACCGACAGCAGCACCTCGTCGCCCGCGAGGACGCGCGCGTTGACCGCCATGGCGAGGACGCGCCCGTCGGTGTCGACGTCGATCCGCGTACCGGCGCGCGCCGCGGCGTCGAACGCCGCGGCGACGCGGTCGGCCCGTCGGGCGAGGGTGCGGTCGACGTCGGCGCGCTCGCGGTCCACGACGTCGGCGAGCAGCGTGGCACCTGCGATCGCGACGACCAGCGCGACCGCGCCGGCGGCGGCGAGCGCCACGCGCGCCCGCAGGCTCGCGTTCACGGTGGCGCCCGCAGCACGAACCCGACCCCGCGGACGGTGTGCAGCATCCGCGGCGCGCCGCCGGCCTCGAGCTTGCGGCGCAGGTAGCCGACGAACACGTCGACGACGTTGCCGTCGACCCGGAAGTCGTAGCCCCACACCAGCTCCAGCAGCTGGGTCCGGCTGAGCACGATCCCGGCATGCTCGGCCAGCGTCCGCAGCAGGTCGAACTCGCGGCGCGTCAGCTCCAGGATCTGCCCGCCGCGGCGCACCAGGTGGCGGGCCTCGTCGACGACGAGGTCGCCGACGACCAGCGGTCGCGCGGCCGGCTCCGGCCGACGCCGCAGCAGCGCGTGCAGGCGGGCGACCAGCTCGGGAAGGGCGAAGGGCTTGACCACGTAGTCGTCGGCACCGGCTGCGAGCCCCGCCACGCGGTCGTCGACCTCGCCCCGGGCGGACAGCATGCAGATCGGCACGTCCATGCCGTCGCCGCGAAGGCGCTGGGTGACCGTCACCCCGTCCACGTCGGGCATGGCGATGTCGAGCACGATCACGTCCGGCGGCCGACCCGCGGCGGCGCCGAGCGCCTCCTGGCCCCCGGCGGCGACGCGCACCGCGAAGCCCTCGAGGCGAAGGGCGCGCTCGAGTGCCTCGCGGATGGCCGGATCGTCGTCGACGACGAGGACGTCAGGCAGACGGCTGCTCATCTGGGGGAACTGCTTGGTCGGGAGTCTGTGCATCATTTCACGCCTCCGCATCAGGGGCAGCCCGCGCACACCGACAGCGCGCCGCCGGGCGCGGGCTCCTCACGATCGCTCCCGAGCTTGTGGAGGGCCTGAGGGAGGTCTGAAGGATCGGCATAGATCCGCGTTCCGGCCGCGAGGGCCCGCCCCGGGCGCCGGGTCGCTGGAGCCAGGCCTCGACGTCCAGACGTTCCAGGAGGCGTCCCAGGGGCAGGCCGACGACGGCACGGAGGATGACAGCGGCGGAACGGGGCAGGTCGACGGTTTGGGAGGGTTCACAACGACTGACGCGCCGTCGGGCATCCCCACAGCAGCCCAGCGTGGAGCCGCCGCCGGGTCTGGATCCTCGCAGCCGGGTTCCTCGCCGGGCTCGCCGCCACCAGGTCCGCGGCCGTGCGCAGGCATGCGGGACCGCGTCGTCCGGTATCTCCCTGAATTCGAATCGTTATCGACACGTGACGCTTCCGTGACCGGACTGGCCGCATGCTGCGTCCGGTGCTCACGCAAGGTGTTTGCGTCCTGAGCCCGGTTCATCCCGCTTCGGGTCCTCGTCAACGCCCCTTCCTCGACGGCTCTCCGGTCGAGCCGTTGCCAGCGTGCCCCCTCACCGACGAGAGGAGCAGCGATGCGCAACGACGCCCACGTGCGCAGCGCAGCCCCGGGTGCCTTCACGGCGCCGGGGTCCCCGGCGCCGGCCGGCGCAGCCATGGTCCAGGCACTGGCGGCGGTGGTGCTCCTCGGCGTGCTGCTGCTGGCCGCCGCGCTGCTGCTGCTCCTGATCCCGACCGGTCGCGCCGCCGCGGCGGCCGCCGGGCCGGGCGCCGGCCGGTTCGCGGGCCCCCCGGCGGCCGGACCGGCCGCAGCGCTCAGCGCCCGGGACAGGTTCCTCGCCTGGCGGCTCGAGGGGCTGGAGACCCTGCGGGCGACCGCCGGCCCGCCGGCCTCCGAGGCGGTGCCTGCGAACCGGCCGGCGGGCGACCCCGGGGCGCGGCCGGGCGGCGCCGGCCCCGACGGGCGGCTTCCCGAGGGCGGTCCCTCCCTGCCGCTGGTGCCGCTCGCCTGGGCGCTGCCCCCGGTGCGGGTGGAGCGCGGCCTGCCGCGCGAGCACCCAGGCGCGGACGACCTCCCGGCCGGCGATCCGGCCACCGGCGATCGGGTGGGACCGCCGCCGGCCGTATCCGGCGCCCCGTTGGCGCTCGCCCAGGGGATCCCGGACGCCTGGGCAGCCGGGGCCGGCTGGCCGGCGGTCGAGTCCGCCGCGTCCGTCGGCGCTCTCCACGGCAGGTCCCGGTCGCTGGCCCAGCCGGTCGTCTACGCCGGTCTCCACCAGTACGGTCGCAAGATGTTCGGCTTCACCCGGAGGGATCCGCTCGAGGAGTTCTGGGGCCTGTTCCTGGCCGACGCCGTCACCCAGTACTTCATCAGCGACCCGCCGGTGGGCGTGCTCCCGAGCCTGGCCGAGGCCGTCCTTGGCACGGCCCTGGTCACCGGGGCGGTGTACGGGATGACCCGGGCGAACGAGCTGCACTTCAACAACCCCGGGCTGAGGCGCCTGCTGCACAACATCCGGCCGCAGGTCCCCGACCAGGAGTTGCCGTTCCTCGCGCCGCGCAGCCCGAAGGCCACCGCGCTGACCGCGGGCCTGCTGATGCTCGCGGGGGGACCGCTCACGCGGTTGGAGCAGAGCACCGGGCAGCTGCCCTACCCCGACACCCCGCTGCACTACTGGGAGAACCTGCTCCACGACATGATCGTGCACGGCCTCGTCGCGGGAGGCGTCGCGGGGGCGGTCGACTTCACCGAGCGCCGGCGCGAGCACCGGATCCTCCACGCAACCGACAGCGGGCGCGTCGTCTTCTCCACCCCGTACCGCGGCATCCGGCGGCTCGAGCTCCGCCCGTCCGCCGGTGAGCTGGCCCGGACCTGGGGCCGCAACCCGTCAGCGGGTCTGGCGGCGATGCGCTGGTCGGTGGCGCGGTACGGCCTGACCGCGGGGCTCTGGGCCGCGTTCAGCAAGGGAGTGTCCGAACTGGTGGCCCACCCGCCTCCGGGCCGGGTCGGCGACCGGATCCTCCATGCCTCGGCGGTGGTGGATGGGGTGCGGGTGGTGCGGTCGGGGGCGGGGTTCTGGGAGTTGTTGGGTGGGGTGGTGGTCAATCAGCTGGAGGCGGCGTGGTCGGTGGGGTTGGAGGCGGTGGGGTGGAACGGGTGGTTGGTGACGGGGGTGCCGTTGGCGTTGGCGCGGTTGGGGGCGACGGGGTGGATGGGGTGGGCGGCGTGGCGGGGGGATCGCGCGACGGTGGAGTGGTTGGGCAACAGTTGGGTGTTCGACGTGGTGGGGCGGGAGACGCAGGCGGCGGCGACGGCGGCGTTGGCGCGGGCGGATCGGGCGTGGCGGTCGGCGTTGGCGGCCGAGCCGGATGAGGTGGTGGGTCGGGTGGTGCGGTTGGGGATGAGTGTGGTGGATCTGGCTGATGCGAAGGTGGAGGTGGCGTTGGCCCGGTGGGGGGCGGCGCCGGCGGGTGGGGGGTCGCGGGAGGAGCGGGTGGCGGCGGCGCAGGCGCGGGTGGCGGCGGATCGGGCGCGGATCGCGAGGGATGCGGCGCAGGTGCAGGTGGCGGTTGCGGAGGGGCTGGCGGCGGCGGAGGCGGTGGTCGCGTCGCCCGAGCAGGGCCACCGCCGCGAGCCGGTGCGGTCCACCCCAGACGCGCAGCTCGTCCTGGCCCCTTCCGGCGATCTCGAAGCGCTCGCGGCCGAGGTCAGCGGCTGGACGGCCGCAGCGCCGGCAGGCCGGCTCGTGAGCTTGCGCGGCCCGGTCCCGGGATTGGAGCGCCGCGCCCCGACCCTGGCGACCGATGGCGGCGGCGGGGACGGGGACGGAGCACGGGACGGCGAGGACGCGGGACAGGTTCCCGGACGCACCGCGGACAACCGGCTCGAGGTCACCATCCTCTGGATCCGGACGGACTCGTTCGTCTCCGAGGGCGGCTGGTTCGTGATCACCAAGGACACCGTGGTCTCCGGCCTGCCTCTGCAGCGCGGCACGGTCATCGACCCGAACGACAACGTGTACCCGCCCGGCAGCACGAACCCCGTGGGCACGTTCGCGGAGCTGGTGGCCCGCAGGGCGGCCCCCGGCGCCGGACCGGCCGTCCCGGCACACGCGGACGACGGCGCGAACGTGCCGCGGGAAGCCGACGACGGCACGCGGTTGCCGCGGGAAGCGGTGGTCGAACCCGGCGCCGAGCCGCGGGACGCCGGCGCCACGCCGGCCGTCCAGGCGCCCGCGCCCGGCGAACGGCACAGCGGCCTCGACGCCACACCGCCGGACGACCGGCTCGCCGCCCTGCCCGCCGCCGCCGAGCCGCCGCGGCAGCAGCTCACCGGCGCCGCCGCGCAGCCAGCCCGGCCGACCGGCGCCGCCGAGCAGACGCCGGTCGGCCCGGTGCCGGTACTCCTCCCCAGCGTCGCCGCCGACCCCTCGGATGTTCCCGACTCCGACTCCACCGTGACCAGCAGCCCAGTCCCGTCCGGGACCGACGACCCCGGTGGCGACCTCGGATCGATCCCGTTCGCCGACACCGGATAGCGACCCGGGCATGGAGCAGCGCGGATCGCCCGTCCGAGCATCGTCACCGAATCGTGACGTTGGCATGAGAAGCTTCGTCGCATGCTGCGTTCAACGCTCACCCTTGGCGTTGAGCGTCCTCGTCTTCCCTGATCAGCGGCTTCCCGGTCGAGCCGTTGCAAGCATGCCCCCCGCTCGACGATGAGAGAGGAGCAGCGATGCACGGCGACACCGGCGTGCGCGGCGTCAGCCCGGTTCCCCCGATGACGCCGGGACCGGCGACCTCGAGGGCGCTCGCCGGCGCTGCCCGGTCGCTTGCGGCATCGCTGCTGCTCGGGGGGCTGCTGCTCCTGGCCGGCGTGTTCCTGATGGTGGTCTGGGTCGGCCGGGCGTCGGCCGCGGCCGGGGGGATGGCGGTCGCCGGCCGCTCCTCGACGCCGCCGGCCGCC
Source organism: Actinomycetes bacterium (assembly GCA_035263405.1). GTDB lineage: Bacteria > Actinomycetota > CALGFH01 > CALGFH01 > CALGFH01 > DATFRI01. The sequence goes on from DATFRI010000011.1 coordinate 6,854, forward strand.
GGCACCCAGGGGGGCGCCCCGGTCAGCGAGCTGCAGGCGCTGGAGGCGCTGGGGGCGCTCGACCCGTCGCTGGTGCCGGAGGGACTGCGGGCGGCCGCCCTGGCAGGGGGTCTCGCGGGGGAGCGGGCCGGGTCCGGCCCGGGCGGTCAGTCGCGCGGGAGCGCCCCGCTCCCGGTACCGCTGAGCTGGGCCGTGCCGCAGGTCAGGATCGAGCGCGGTCTGCCGAGGCCACGTCCCGAGGGACCCGGCGACGGCGACCCGATGGACGGCAACGCGGGCGCGGCACCGGTCGCCCTGCTGCCCGTCCAGCCCTCATCCGACCTCGCGGCGCTCCGGGCCAGGCCCCTCGGGGCGGGCTTCCCCGGCTTCCCCGGCCTCGCCGGCGTCGCAGGGGACCCGGGGACGGGCGCCCGGCTCGCCGCGGCCTCCACCACGTCCGGGGCCGTCACCCACAGCACGCATTCGGCGTGGGTGCAGGCGCTGCTCTACGCCGCGCTGCACCGCAAGTTCGCGCGGGACCTCGGCTTCACCCGGCCCAACCCCTTCGACGAGCTCCCCGGCCTGATGGTGGCCGACACGCTCACCCAGCTCGCGATCAGCAATCCCGAGGTCGCCCAGAGCTACCGCGCCGCCCTGGAGACCTGGGCGCTGATCACCGCCAGCGTGTTCGCGATGAACTGGGCGAACCAGAAGACGTTCCTGGACCGGCGGGTGATGGACACCGGCTACCGGCTGAGCCGCATCTGGACCGCCATGGGCGGCGCCTCGCTGCCGGACTTCCCCTTCTTCGCGCCGCGGAGCCCGCTGGCGGTCTCGCTCATCGCGGGCGGACAGATCGTCCTCGACGGCCCGCTCAAGCACAGCCTGCTTCCCCCGCCGGACACCGCGCTGCACTACTGGGAGAACTGGCTCTACGACATGGGCGCGCACTTCCTCCCGACCCTGGCGGTCATGGGAACGCTCGACTACTACGCGCGCGGCGGGTACGGGCTCGCGGCCTCGCCGCCGGTCCGCGGGTGGGTCTCGCGGTTGTCGTGGGGAGCTGTCGACCTCACCAGGTGGTACATGACCTCGCGCCAGTCGCCTGGCTGGCTGTCCGCCATCCGCCGCTGGTCGGAGATCAGATACGCCCTGACGGCGGCGGGCTTGGCGGCGTTCGGCAAGGGCGTGTCGGAGCTGATCGCGCATCCGCCGCCGGGTTACCTGGGCAGCGTGCTGCGGGAGATGTCGGCGGTGGTGGACCGGATCCGGTGGGCGCCGTCGCGGGAGCGTCCGTTGGAGCTGGCGGCCAGCCTGGCGCTGAACCTGGTCGAGTGGGCGTGGCTGACGGGCTGGGAGGGAGTCCGCTACGGCGTCCAGGTGGTCGGGTCGCCGGTCATGGTGGCGTTGGGGTCGGTGGAGGCGCTGGAGCGGATGGTCCAGGTCGGCCGCCTCACGGTCGCGGCGGTGAACGGAGACAGGGAGGGGATGCGGCGGGCGGCCGACCATCCGTCGCTGGAGTTCGTCCCCTCCGACGTCAAGGTGCGGTCAGTGGTGGCGGAGTCGCGGATGCGCTGGGCGGTGCGTGGCCTGGCGGCGTGGGTCGCCCCGGCGCGTCCGGCCGGGCAGCCGCCGCCGGGTCCAGCGCCGGCGGGTGGGGGGTCGCGGGAGGAGCTGGTGGCGGCGGCGCGGGCGCAGCTGTGGGCGGCGTTTGCGGGGGGGCGGGGGGTCGCCGAGGCGGCGCCGCTGCCGGACAAGGCCGTGTTGCCACCGCTGGCGGGGGTGATGGTCCCGCCGTCGGCCGGGGTCGTGGTCGCGCCGCCGGGCTCGCCGCCGGTGGACGAACCCGGTGTCGGGGCGGCGCTGCCGCCCGCCTGGCAGCCCGGCAGCTGGTGGGCGGGCGCGGGGGAGCCGGAGGAGCCGCAGCCGCCCGCCGCGGACCCCCCCGCGGTCACCCGGCAGGCGGTCCTCGACCGGCAGGCGGCCCTCGAACCGCAGGCGCCCGGCGGCGAGCACCGCGAGGGGGTACTAGCGGCCCCTGACACGGGTACGCCGCTCCGGGCCGGGCTCACGCTCCAGGTCGGGAACCTCCTGGTCGACGACGACGGCGCTCGCGTCCAGGCCTACACAGTGATGGACCGGCTGTCGGTGGCGGCCGGGACGCGCTTCGTGCCCGACGCGCAGCGCGGCGACATGGTGGTGGTGGCGCCCGACGGGACCGACCTGGGCACCGTCACCGAGCTGCAGGGACGCCATGACGCTCCCGACACGGCCGGCGTGCCGCGCGGCGGCGGCGGCACCGAGCGCTCCGGCGAGGCGGACACGCCGCCGGCTGTCGAGCAGGACAGCCCGCAGCCTGACGAACCGGCGGCCGCCGCGGTGCAGTCGCCGCCGGAGCGGCACAGCGACGCCGGCGGCGGTCCCGCCGGCGACCCGGGCCTGGGGGAGGTCAGCGCCGCCGGGTAGCCGCCGCCGCGTGCCGGCGCCAGGCCCACACGGCCGTCGCAGCCAGCGTGAGCGCCGCGGCCGCGCCGCCGGCGGCGCGCATTCCCCGGCGGCCCGGCCGGTCCGGGGACCTGCCCGCGCGCAGCGAGGCGTCGAGCAGCTCGACCGGGTGCACCAGCGGTATCCCCGAGTCGCCCAGGTGGCGGCGAAGCTGCAGCAGGCAGCCCGGGTTCGCGGTGGCGACCACGTCCGGCTCCGCGGCTCGAACCGCTTCCGCCTTGCGACGTCCGAGCTGCTCGGCGGCTTCGGGCTCCAGCAGGTTGTAGATCCCCGCCGAGCCGCAGCAGATCTCCTTCTCCGCGAGGTCGACGACGGTCACCCCCGGGATCGCGCCGAGCAGCGCCCGCGGCTGCGCCGTGACCCCCTGGGCATGCTGCAGGTGGCAGGCGTCGTGGTAGGCGATCCTGATCGACCGAGGGGGCTGCGCTGCGCTCCGCCCCCCCGGACCCCCCCGGTCCTCCCCCACGCTGTGGGGTGCTGCGCTCCGACCCCCCCGTGCATCCCCCGGACCCCCCGGTGCATCTCCCAGGCCGGGGGGGAGCGGACCCCGCTCGGCGCGAGGGTCCAGCTCGGCCAGCAGCTCGCTGACGTCGCGCACCTTGGCGGCGAACGCCCCCGCCCGCTCGGCGTACGCGGAGTCGTCCGCGAGCAGGCGCCCGTACTGCTTCATGGTGGAGCCGCAACCGGCGGCGTTGACCACGACCGTGTCGACCCCGGCCGCCTCGAACGTGTCGATCAGCGCCCGCGCGCGGGCGAGCGCGCCGCGCTCCTCACCGGCATGGACCATCAGCGCGCCACAGCAGCCCTGCCCTCGCGGCGCGACCACCTCACAGCCCTCGGCGGAGAGCACCCGCCCTGTCGCGTCGTTGACCCGCCCGAAGAACACCCGCTGCACGCACCCCGTGAGCAGCCCGACCCGGCGCCGCGCCGGCCCCTCCGACGGCCAGCGCTCCGGCCCGCGCCGCGCCAGGTCGCGCAGGCGCACCGGCGGCAGCAGCGCCTCCATGGCGGCCAGGCGCACCGGCAGGCGGCGGGGCACTCCCAGCCGGTGCGCCAGCGCCCGCACGCCGAGCCGCTGGTAGGCCCACAAGGGCAGCGACAGCGCGCGCAGCCGCCCCGGCTGCGGGAACAGCCACCAGACCAGGCCGCGGAACGCGCGCTCGGCGAGCCCGCGCCCGGCGTGCCGCTCGACCTGCGGCCGCATGTCCTCGATCAGCTCGTCGTAGCGGACCCCCGAAGGGCAGGCGGTCACGCACGCCATGCAGCCGAGGCAGCGGTCGAAGTGCTGCACGTAGGCGGGGCTCCAGCCCACCCGCTCCTCCCGCCCGAGCTTCATCAGCCAGATGCGCCCGCGCGGCGAGTCCATCTCCTCCCCCCAGAGCAGGTAGGTCGGGCAGGTCGGCAGGCAGAACCCGCAGTGCACGCAGTCGGCGATGCGGTCGGGGTCGGGCGGCCGGTGGGTGTCGAAGATCCCGGTCGCGTCCTGCTCCGGTCGCGCCGCCAGGTCACGCCCCCCCGCCCCCGGCGCGGTCGCCGGCTCGTGCTCGGATGTGCTCACCGGTCGACCCTCCCCGCCCGGCGGGCGACCCGCGCCTGCCCGGCCTGCTCCGCACCGCCGAGCCAGGACCCGAACCGGCCGGGCGCGAGCCGGTCGTCGGGGTCGAACCGCCGCTTGAGCGCCCGCATCAGCGCGGCCGCCGACGGCGGCGTGCCCCACGGGTCGGCGAGCTGGTCGACGCCCGCCAGGCGGCGGCGCAGCGCGACCGTGCCGCCCAGCCCCTCCACCGCCCGCCGCCAGCCGGTCAGCGTGGCGGCGTGGGCGGCGGCGTCGCGCCCGCTGATCCGGCAGGTGGCGAGGCCGAGGCACGCGCCGGCCGTGAGCGTCGCGCCCGTCCGCGCCTCGGCCGCGGCCCGGGCCAGCGCCCCCGCGACCTCCGGCAGCCGGTCGGGAAGGAAGCCGGCGCGCGCGACCGTCTCGCCGTCGTCCCCGCCCACGGCGCCGGCATGCTCCCGCCACGCGGCCGCCTCCTCCTCCCCGCCGAGCGGCCGCGCGTCCAGGCCGTGGCCGCGGGCGAGGTCCTGGACCGCCGACGTGCGCGCGCCGACGCCCTCGCGCACGCCCTCCACGCGGACCAGCATCGTCCCGGTCCCGCCCGGGTCGCCGGCCCACTCGACCGCGCTCGGCTCGGCCGGCGAGACCGCCAGGCCGGCGGCGAGCCGGGCGGCGTCGCGCGCGTCCGTCGTGATCCGCAGCGTCCGGCTGGCCCCCGGCAGCGGGTGCAGTCGCACCGCCACCTGCGTGACCAGACCGAGCGTGCCGAGCGAGCCGCACAGCAGCTTGGTCACGTCGTAGCCGGCGACGTTCTTGATGACCAGCCCGCCGGAGTGGCCGACGGTGCCGTCCGCGAGCGCGAACGTGCTGCCGATGACCAGGTCGCGCACGCTCCCGTAGCGCATCCGGCGCGGACCGGCGTCCCCGGCGGCGAGGATCCCGCCGAGGGTCGCCCCCTCGTCCGTCCCGGGCGGGTCGAGCGCGAGCCACTGGCCGGCCTCGCCGAGCTGCTCCTGGAGCCGCGCGAGCGGCATGCCGGCACCGGCGACGGCGGTCATGTCCGCGGCGTTGTGCGCGACCAGCCGATCCAGCGCGCGGGTGTCCAGCTCGACGTCGGCCTCCACGGCGCCGCCCCAGTCGAGCTTGGTGCCGCCACCGCGGATCAGCACCGACCGGCCGGACGCGGCCGCGCCGGCCAGCGCGTCGCGGGCCTCCGCCGCCGAGGCGGGACGGAGCACGTCACGGCGCACGGCGGCTCACCCCCGCCCGATGACACCGGCGGCCTCCAGCGGGTGCGGCCGGTACCTGCCGCGCAGCTCGCCGCACAGCCGCGGGGTCGGCAGCAGCTTGCCCGGGTTGCAGATCCCCTGCGGGTCCCAGGCGGCCCGGGCGCGGTCCATCACCGCCAGGTCGTCGGCGTCGAACATCTTCGGCATCGAGCACTGCTTGTCCCGGCCGACGCCGTGCTCGCCCGTGATCGAGCCGCCCTGCTCCACGCACAGCTCGACGATCATGGTGGAGAGCCGCTCGGCGCGCTCCGCCTCGCCCTCGACGCGCTCGTCGTACAGGACCAGCGGGTGCAGGTTGCCGTCGCCGGCGTGGAACACGTTCGCCACCCGGAGACCGGCGTCCTCACCCATGCGGCCGATCCGCTCGAGCACCTCGCCCAGGCGCGTGCGCGGGATCACGCCGTCCTGCACGAAGTAGTCGCGGCTGATGCGGCCCATCGCGGCGAACGCGGCCCTCCGGCCCTTCCAGATGCGCGCGCGCTCCCCGTCGCCGCCGGCGTCCCGGAGCCTGGTCGCGCCCGTCTCGCGGCACAGCCGCCGGACCTGCTCGAAGGCGGGCCCGCAGTCCGCCTCCGGCCCGTCGACCTCCACGACCAGGGCGGCCCCGGCGTCCAGGGAGTACCCGGCTCCGGTCGCCCGCTCGCACGCCTGGATGGCGAGGTTGTCCATCATCTCGATCGCCGCGGGCACGATGCCGGCGGCGACGATCGCGCTCACCGCGTCGCCGGCGTGGTGGGGCGAGGGGAAGTCGGCCACCAGCGTCCGCACCGCCTCGGGCCTGGCCAGCAGGCGCACGGTGATCCTGGTCGCGATCCCGAGCGTGCCCTCCGAGCCGATGAAGAAGCCGCGCAGGTCGTAGCCGGTCGGGTCGGGGGCGTCCCCGCCGAGGGTGACGACCTCGCCGTCGGGCAGGACCACCTCCAACGCGAGCACATGGTTGGTGGTGAACCCGTACTTGAGGCAGTGCGCGCCGCCGGAGTTCTCGGCGACGTTCCCGCCGATCGTGCAGACGACCTGGCTGGAGGGGTCGGGCGCGTAGTACATGCCGTCCCCGGCGACCGCCTTGGACACGTCCAGGTTGGTGACGCCCGGCTCCAGGGTCATGCGCCGGTTGGCCAGGTCGATCTCGAGGATCCGGCGCATCCGGGAGGTCACGATCAGCACGCCGTCGGCGTGGGGGAGCGCGCCGCCCGACAGGCCGGTCCCCGCCCCGCGCGCCACGAACGGGACCCGCTCGCGGGCGCACGCGCGCACGACCGTGGCGACCTGCCCGGTGGAGGCCGGCAGGACGACCAGGGCGGGCGTGACCCGGTAGCCGGTGAGGCCGTCGCACTCGTACGTGGCGAGCTGGGCGGGGTCGTCCAGGACCGCTCCCGGGCCCAGGGCCGAACGCAGCTCGCGGCGGAAGGCGTCGGTGAGCATGGCCGTCCCTCCGGCTCGTCCGACCGGTCCCACGCCCCGACCCCGCGGCGCGCCGGTCCGGCGCGCGCCGACGCCGGCAGCGATGCCGGTGTGCCCAGGATAGACGGCCGCCGTGCGGCCGGCGACGGCCCGCTGCGACCGGCACCCTGAGTCCCGCAAGCGCGCGTTCTCCGAGCGGCTGGGGTAGGCGGCCGGCCCAAGTGGACACCCGACGCCGGAGTCGTCTTTGTAGTTGTCCACAATGGACGACTTGGTGCCTTTGTGAGTTAAAGTCTTACTTAACTCCATCCAGCCGCCTCGCCTCCTCGTCGCGCCGCCCCTACCGCCCTGGGACGGTGGCTCGAGGTCGCTGGTCCCGCTGGCGTACCTGGGTCGGGCCAAGTACTGGCGCGGCGAAGGAGCCAGCGATGCCAGCTCTCGTCTCTGACCTGGATCACCAGGGGGCGGAGCCTGGGCGGACGGCTGGCCGCGCGGCGCGCCACCTGCGGATCGCGACGGCGGGCACGCTGGTGACGATGGTCGCGCTCCTGATCGTGCTGTGGGGCCACACAGCCGCGCTCGCTGTGGAGAAGGGTGGCCTCGAATCGTCCACGCTCCTGGCGGCCGCGCCGGGCGAGGCACGCGTCGCGCCCGGCGACCAGCGCCCGGGCGTCCTCGACGGGAACGACCGGCACGACGGCACCCGCGGGGAGGGTGGCGCGGGAACGACCGTCGAGGAGGCTTCGCGGGAGGACTACGAGGCCGACGCCGCACGGGCGCGCGTGCTGCTGGCGGCATCCCCCGCGGCGGTCGCCGGGACTCCGGGCGGGCAGGAGACGGCCAGGCTGGGTGACGGCGCCGGCGGGCAGCCCGCCCAGGCGACCGCGCCGCCCGGATCTCCCGAAGCCGGTGACGCGCCTGGCGGGCAGGGTCCGAAGGGATCCCAGCCGGTCGTGCCCGAGCTGTCCCGGGCGCTGCCGCCCAGATCCCCGGGGATCCGCCAGGCGAACGCCGCCAAGGGCGACGGCAGCGGCGAGCCTGGCGGCGACGGGCCGCGCGACAGGACCGGCGAGCCTCTGCGCGGCGGCGGGCAGCCGGCCGCCGACCAGGCGCCGGAACCCCGCCCGGGACCCCGGGTGGCCGGCTTGGGTTCCACAGACGCCAACAATGGCCACCGCAACGGTGCGGGCCCGGCCGGCGTGCCCCTGCCGAAGACGGCGCGCCAGCTCCTGGACGCGGCCAGGCAGGCCACCAACGAGGACGAGCAGCTCAGGTTGCTCATCATGGCGATCGCGGCCGCAGTCACCGAGGGGCAGGTCGGCCACGAGGGAACCATCGAGCTGTCGGCCTCCGACCGCGAGCTGCTCGCCGGGGCCGTCCAGCCGACGATCCGCGAACGCCGGTTCCCGCAGACCCCGGACGCCATGCTCGCCCAAGAGCGCGCCAAGGCCCGCCCCGAGATGCGCCTGTACGTGCCGCCCCTGACCACCCCGTTCCCGAGGGAGTTCTTCGGCGACGACCAGACCGACCCCGACGGCTGGCACGAGTTCACCGAGCGCCTCTTCCGCCACGGCCCCGACGGCAGGCGCGAGGCGTCCTTCTTCACCTGGCAGAGCCTGGTGTTCACCATCCTGAGCGGGGCGTTCGGCTTCAAGGGCAACATGATCCGGGAGGACATCCCCTACGCCCTGGGGAACATCCCCACCTCGTTCGCGCGCGACCTCGTCGGCCAGATCCTGCTCGGCCGGCCGCTCAGGGAGGACCGGTTCGACAACCTCGTGTGGAGCGTCGCGCTGAACAGCCTCAACGTCGGCCTCATGGAGCTGCTGGGCTACGGGGGCTCGTGGCTCGTCGACCCGGTCCGCATGGACCCGTTCCTGCACAACCTGCGCGCCAGGTACTCCAGCCCCCCGACCAGCCCGCTGCTGGCGCGCACCCTCAGGGTCCTCGAACGCCTGGGAGGCAGGGTGGACCGCCTCACGCCGGTCCTGACCGAGCTGAAGATCAGGCTCGCCGGGCCGCCCACCCTGGCCTTGCAGAAGAGCCTCGACGCGCTCGAGTTCATGCGCGGGAAGCAGATGTACACCGGCATCCCGCTGCAGAACGTCGGACTCCTCCTCGGCGTGCAGCTCATGATCAACGTGGTCAAGCCGGAGCTCGGCCTGCCCCTCCCGGTCGCCGTCGACGACAACGGGCAGCCGCGCTTCGCCACCGACCTCGACTACCTGATCAACAAGCTCTACGACTCCGTCCTCGGGGTCGGGCTGCCGACCGGGATCGGCACCGTGTTCGCCGCGACGCGGCACTCCGGCCTGCTGGCAAAGGGCAGGGTCGGCCTGTACATCGGAGCCCTGAGCGCCGTGTTCAAGCTGGTCTCGGACCTGATCACCGACGGCCACTCGCTGGACGAGCTCGACCGCCTCCGCTACCGGCCGGAGCCCGTCATCCATGAGCTGCTGGCGTCGGAGGTGCTCAACACCCTGACCTGGACCAGCCTGGCGGTCCTGGACGCCGGCGCCCGCGCCATGGACCCCGTGCTCGCCGTCCGGCGGTGGTGGAACGGGCATCCGGGCGGCAGGTGGTCGGCTGACCCCGACGACGACCTCCACTGGATGCTCAGCAAGGAGACCTGGGAGCAGATCCGTATCTCCACGGGAGCCGCCGAGCGGGCCTGGCAGGACCTCGTCGAGCTGGCGACCCCGGGCCACGGCCTCGGGATCGTCGTCCACCACCTGGTCCAGCAGGCGGACATGACCGCCCAGGGGCCCCTCCTCCTCGGCCAGCACATCGCCAGGTTCGTGGACCTGAACAAGTCCGATCTGCCACCCAACCTCCAGATCCAGCAGATCCGGAACAGGATCCACAAGGACGCCGACCGGATGACCGAGGACCAGATCGCTCTCTGGGACGGGATCACCGCCCGGACCCTCCTGGTGCGCGACGGTGCCATCCGCATCGCGAACAGCGCCGCCCGTCGCCTCGGCACTGCCGCGCACGAGGTGGTCGAAGCCCAGGTCCGCAAGGAGCAGTCGTGGCAGGAGAAGGTCAGCCAGCCGCTCCCCGAGCGCACCCCCGCGATCCTCGCCCACATGGCCGACAACGCCGACGACGCGATCCGCAACTGGGTCGAGCTGCAGCTCCAGTCGTTGGGCCTGGACGTCAGGCCCAACGGACAGCCTGCCGAGCAGGACCGCGCCGTCGCCGCCGCCAGGCTGGGCCAGAACGGCCGGCGGATCAGCCAGGGGGCCGCCGCCCTGTACCGCAACACCACCAGGGCGATCGACGACCTCAAGCAGTGGATCCAGGCCAACGGGTCCGGCGGCTGGTTCGGGTCGAGACCCGCGGCCGCCACCGACCCGCCCGTCCCGACCGTCGGGCCCGACGGCAGCAGCCCGAAGGGCGAGCCCGCCCCGGCGGACGGCGGATCCAAGACCGGCGTCGACGAGGCCACCGGCACCACCCGCGGCGCGAACCCGCGGACCACCCGGCGCCAACCGCCCACGGACGCGGCCGACACCCCCAAGAGGCCGCCGGACGACTCACAGCCCACGCTGAAGCTCTCGCTCACGGCCGAGGGCGAGGGCTGGAACCTGGTCCTGCACGCCGACGGCACGCGCGGCTACGAGGTGAAGACTGCCGAGGGCCCCGCCCTGGTCCTCGAGGACGGCCGCGTCCTGCGGTTCAACGAAGCGGACAACTCCTTCGAGCAGCTGGACGGCACCACCGGCCTCGACACCAGCGAGGACGACACCGGCGTGGAGGACCCCATCGTGGACGACAGCCACAGGGACGACACCACCGGCCGCGAGGGGGCCAGGGACCAGGCGACCACCGTGCCGGCTCACCGGCCCGCCCCCGAGGTCACCCAACCCGCCGCACCGCCAGGCCGGGACGCGCACCCGGCCAACCAGACCCCGGCGCCGTCCCCGGACCCGACCACCGAGCAGGACCCGACCACCGAGCAGGAGAGCGCCGTCCCCACCCCGCCACCCGCCGAACGCACCTCCAGCCTGCCCGACGTCACCGACCAGGCAGCGCCGGCCGCCCCCGCCACACCCAACGTCGAAACCGCAGCCGCGGAGCCCCCCCCCGCCGACACCCCCGTCGCCGACAACCCTGCCGTCGAGACCGCTGCGGTCGAGACCACGTTCATCGACACTCCTCTGGACCAGGCCGCATGAGGCCCGGCCGTCGAGCCCGGCGGCCGGCTCGCCGCCGCGCAGCCCGGAGAAAGCTCCGGACCCGGCGTCGAAGCGGTCTGGGCGCCTCCAGAGCTACCGCCGCCATTCCCAAACGGTCGGCCAGGCCGCCGTGCAGCAGCACCGGCGATGCCTGCGTTGGCGTCTGACACGGCGGCGGACTCGCGGGTGTGCACCGCCGCTTGGCTGGATAGCCGGCAGGTGAGCGCACGCGCGGCCGCCGACGTTGCAAACTGAGGAGGAGCGGACTGGTGCACATCGAGCTGACGCTGTCGCTGCCGAGCGAGGCCCGCTCGGTCCCCTTGGCCCGGCACCTGGTCGGCGCCGCGCTCGACAGCGTCGGGGCCGACGCCTCCTGCGCGCATGAGATCGCGGTCGTGCTCAGCGAGGCCTGCACCAACGTCCTTCAGCATGCCGAGCAGTCCGACACGTACGAGATCGCCGTCTCCCTGGACCAGGTGGAGTGCTCGGTGCGCGTGACCGAGCTGGGGCCGGGCACCGCCGAGGTGCCGGACCTGGCCGACGCCTCCGCCGAGGGCGAGCACGGCCGGGGGTTGCTGCTCATGCGGGCGCTCGTGGACGACCTGCGCTTCGAGCAGGCGCCGAAGGAGGGCACCGCGGTGCACTTCGCCAAGCGGCTGGAGTCCACCGCCCGCGACGGCCTGCTCGCGTCAGGCAAGCAGCAGGCACAGCGGTCCTGACTCCCGGCGCGGGGAGCCAGCCGAGACGCCGCACAGATCCATTCGCCCTGGTCAAGCTGATGTATGACTTTTTGTGCTCGTGCACAATAGACGACTTGGTGCCCTTGTGCGGTACTGTGACTTTTGGACCCTATCCGTTGCCCTCGTCGCTCGGCGTCGCCTTCCTCGTCACCTGGCGTCGCCCGCACAGTCGTACCCCGTGGGCTCCGCACCTCTGGGTAGGATTGTCGCCGGTTCCAGCGGTGGTTCCGGATCGGTTGCAGCTCTGGTGTTCGGCGAAGGAGCCAGCGATGCCGGCGGACCGTTCAGCCCTTGAAGCCTGGGCGCGGAGCCCGGCCTGCGGGGCTGCGGTGCGCGGGAGGGGCGCTCGTCGCCTCGCGGCCGTCGCAGGGCTGTTCGGTGCGCTGGCGGTGCTGATCGTCCTGTGGGGACCGGCGGTCGCGGCCGCGGAGGAGCTGCCTGCCTGGGATGGTCGGAGCCCGGCATCCCCACGTGAGGCGACCACCGCGCCCCGCCCGTCCCCGGAGGTTGTCGACCGTACACGGCTGCCCGCGTACCTGGAGCTGTCGCGGGAGGCCCGGCAGATGCTGGCCGGGTCCTCCCCGACGACCGAGGCGCAGGCCCTGGCTTCGACCGTGCAGCAGACCGGCACGGCGGACGCACCTGCCCAGGGCGCCGGCGGGGCGCCGGACCCGTCAGGTCACCGCAGGCCACTGCCGAACGAGCCGCTGTCGCACCTGCTGCCTCCGCGGGACCCCGAGGCCGAGCAGGAACGAGGACGCACCCAGCCGACCGGCGACGGCGAGGGCCGGCCCGGCGGGAGCGACCCCCGGTCGCCGGCGACAGCCCCCGTGACCGGGTCCGCCCGGGAGATCCCGGAGCCGCTGACCCAACTGCTCGCGATGGCGGCTCGCGCCCCTGCGGGGGAGCGGCACGCCTGGCTGGCCTTGGCGCTCATGGCCGCGGTCGCCGAGCCGGAGCCCCTGACCCCGGGGCGGACGGTTCACCTGTCGCCAGAGCAGAGGAGCCGGCTCGCCCAGGCGAGCCTGTCGCCAGACGACCCCGGGAAGACGCCCAGCCCCGACGCCGTCGTCACGGGCCAGCGCATCGAGCGCACCGAGCGCACCAAGCCCCGCGCGGACGGACCCCCGCCGCCGCTGACCCGCCCGTTCCCGAGGAGGTACTTCGGCGACGATGAAACCGACCCGGACAACTGGCACGAGTTCACCGAGCGGGTCTGGCGCGGCGAGGCCCCGCTGCTGACCTGGCAGAGCTTCCTGTTCACGGTTCTGAGCACCGGGATCGGCTTCTACGGCAACGTGCTCAGGGAGGATCTCCCCTACGCGATCGGGAACGCTCCAACGGTCTTCGCCCGGGACATCGTCGGGCAGGTCCTGATCGGCCGGCCCACCAGGGAGGACCCGTTCGACAACCTCATGTGGAACGTCTCGATCAACGCCGCCAACGTCTGGCTCTGGGAGGGGATCGGCTACGCGGGCACGGTGTTCCTCAGACCGGGCAACTTCGACCCGATCGTGAGCCGCTGGCGGGAGAGGTTCGTCACCCCCCCACGCGGCGAGTTCGGGCGGCTCACCATCGGCGTGGCCTCAGCCATGCTGGCTGGGCGGGAGCGCCTCGACCAGCTCCTGGCCGCGCTCCGGGCCAACTCCAGCAACCCGGTGCTGCGCAGCTACCTCGAGTCGCTCGCCAGCACCATGCCCACCCGGGAGCAGCTCAGCCAGCGCCTGTTGGATCTGCGGATCAGGTTCGCCGCACCGCCCTCGTGGGCGGTGCTGCGCAGCCTCGACGTGCTCGCATTCCTGAGGGGCAAGCAGCTGCACTCCGGTATCCCGTTGCAGATCATCGGGATCAACGCCGGCGTGCAGATCATGATCAACCTGGTCAAGCCCGAGCTCCCCCTGCCGCAGCCGATCGACATCGACGACAACGGGCAGCCCCTGTACGCCAAGAACGCGCACTACGGCCTGCACAAGCTCTACGACGCCTTCCTCGGAATCGGGCTGCCGACCTTCATCGGCTCCGTGTTCGCCGCCACGAAGCAGGTGGGCCTCATGGCAAAGAGCAAGGTCGCCCTGCAGATCGCGCTCCTGAGCGCCGGGTACAAGCTGGCCTCGGACCTCGCCACCGACCGCCACTCGCTGGCCGAGTTCGAGCGTATCCGCTTCCGCCCGGAACCCGACGTCTACGAGCTGTTGTGGTCGGATCTCGCCAACGACGCGGCCTGGGTGGCCGAAGCCGGCTGGTGGCTGGTGCGCCGCGCGATCCCCAGCTTCGTCTACCGAGCGTTCAACCCGCTCCTCCAGATGAACCGGTACGTGGCCCTGTTCGAGGCCAGATGGAACGCGCGGAGGAACAGGACCCCGCTGGACCTGGCCGAGTACGAGGAGCGCAAGAAGGAACTCCACTGGCTGCTCAGCAAGGACGCGTGGGACCGGGCACCGACCAAGCAGGGCGACGTCTGGCCTGACCTGGTCCAGCTGCCCACCCCGGAGACGTGGGACAAGATCGTGGTGCACCACCTTGCCAACCAGGCGGACATGACGTTCCAGGCGTTGCGCCTGGTGGACCAGCACATCGCGAAGGTCGTGGACCTCAACCAGCACGACGAACGACCCGCCGTGCAGATCCCGAAGATCAGGTGGAGGATCCACGCGGACGCCGACCGGATGACGGCGGACCAGAAAGCCCTCTACCACATGATCTTCGGCACGCCCGACAAGCGCCGGCGTGACGCCGCACCCGCCACGAACCGCACGTCCGGCCGCGCCGCCAGCCGCCAGCCGCCCCCGGTCGTCACCGCCTCGGGCAACGGCACCCGGGCCGGCAACGACAGCGTCCAGCGCCGCCGACTCGGCGAGCCGGGATCGTCGCAGCAGGTCGGACAGAAGACTCTCCCGACCGATGTCCTCAGGTTCCTGGGCTTCCCGCCGTTCGTGGAGCGCGCGATACGCGACCAGCTGAACCTGGGGCAGCGGTCCCCGGCGCCGAAGGTCACGCCCAGCCGGCTGCCCGAGGGTGCCGAGGTGACGGACGGCATCACCCTGCCGCGGGGCAGCATCACCCTGCCGGTGGACGGCACCATCCTGCCGGCGGACGCGACCACCCCCACCTCCCCCCCGCCCCCGCCGGCCACCCCGGACTTCGCCACCACCGGAGGCGGCCGGGGCTCCGCGCCCAAGGGCACCACCCCGCCGGCCACCTCCCGTGGTGGTGTCAAGCGCAGCGACCTGCCTCAGGAGCAGCCAGCCTCCGACATGCGGTTCCGCGTCACGCTGCTCGCACCCGACAGCGACCGTCCCGGCGGCGTCGCGGTCGTCCTCCCCGACGGCACCGAGGCGACCTACGTCGGCGAAAGCCTCGACGGTCCGGTCTACGAACTGGCGGACGGCCGCACGGCGCTCCTCCGGCAAGACTGGACGCTCGTGCACACGGACGGCTCCATCGTCGGAGGCGACCCCCCCCAGCCCTCGGGCGACGACCACGACCCGAACGCAACCACCCCGGCGCCGGCCGGCCGCTCCAGCCGCGCCACCGGCACCAGCCCCGACCCCGGCCAGGAGACAGCCGCTCCCACCAGCCGGGAGACAGCCGCTCCCACCAGCCAGGAGACAGCCGCTCCCACCAGCCGGGAGGCACCCGGCGAGCAGCCGCTGCCAGCCGCGACCGCGGATCCGGGCAGGGCCGCGACCCTTTCAACGGGCAACGCCGCCGACCCTTCCCAGGTCCAGGCCACCACGCCACCGGACGCCGAGCGCACCTCCAGCCTGCCAGACCCCACCTCCGGCGACGACGGCGGCGACACGACATCCGGCGGCAGCGTGTTCAGCGCATTCCCCGACCAGGCGGAGCCGGACGCCGCCGTGGCCTGACCCGGCGCCTCCACACCCACCCGCCACGCCCGAACCCCCGCCCCACACACCTGGGTCGCTGGAAGCCCGGCGACGACCACCAGTCGCCCGTGAGCCCCGGGCTACTGCGAGCGAGTGGCCTCGTTCAGGACATCATGACCGGGGTGTGACTCCGCCGGGACCGTGCCGAGCCGCCCGGCCTGGTAGTCCTCGAACGCCTGGATCAGCTCCTGCCTGGTGTTCATCACGAACGGCCCGTACGCCGCCACCGGCTCGCGGATCGGCGCCCCGCCCAGCATCAGGACGTCCAGCTGGGGACTGCGGCTCTCCTGACCCGCATCCGCCGCAACGGTCACCACGTCACCGGGCCCGAACGCGGCCAGCTGGCCCATGCGCACCGGCCGCCGCTCGGCCCCCACGGTGCCGGCGCCGGCAAGGACGTACAGCAGCGCGTTGAAGTCCCGCCGCCACGGCAACCGGAGCCGCGCACCAGGCGCGAGCGTCGCATGCAGCAACGTGATCGGCGTGTACGTGATCCCCGGACCCTTGAACCCGGCCACCTCGCCCGCGATCACCCGCAGCAGCGCGCCACCGTCCGGCGAGCTGAGCAGCGAGACCTGCTTGCCGCGGATGTCCTGATAGCGCGGCGGGGTCATCTTCAGCTTCGCGGGCAGGTTCACCCACAGCTGGAAGCCGTGGAACAGCCCGCCCTTGGCCACGACCTCCTCCGGTGGGGCCTCGATGTGCAGGATCCCTCCGCCCGCGGTCATCCACTGGGTGTCGCCGTCGGTGATGAGGCCGCCGCCGCCGTTGGAGTCCTGGTGCTGGAAGATGCCGTCGAGCATGTAGGTGACGGTCTCGAAGCCGCGGTGGGGGTGCCAGGGGGTGCCTTTGGGCTCGCCGGGGGCGTAGTCGACCTCGCCCATCTGGTCCATGTGGACGAAGGGGTCGAGGTCGGCGAGGTCGACGCCGTGGAAGGCGCGGCGGACGGGGAAGCCTTCGCCTTCCAGGCCGGAGGGGGCGGTGGTGACCGTGCGGACGGGGCGGTCGGTGGCGTCGGGTCCGGGTTCGGGGAGTCGTTGGAGGGTGAGGGTGTCTGCGGTCACCGCGGGCATGGGCTGCTCCTCCGGCGGACGGTCAGGCGACGGTTGCGCGTGCAACCAACTGCATGATGGAGCACTTGCCGGTCCCGCGCTAGGCCGGTGAGGCGCTGCCAGAGTGACGGGAGCCGCCACCCGAGCGAGAACGGTCCCTTCTCAGCAGGACGAGTTCGCCTGGGGGGTGGTCGATCGCTGACCACTGCGCGTCGTGTGTCCTGTACCCCAGGTGCCGCGTGCGGACGAGCAGGCCGCACCACCGGCCGACCCGGCAGCGGATGACCGGGAGGCCGCCGCGGGTCTCACCCCGGACCGTCCGGACGCGCCGCCGCGAGCACCTGCTCGCGGGTGAGCTGGAGGCCGTGCGCCTCGCTCGCGTGCCGCACGGCGGCCGCGACCAGCTCGTCCTCGGGTCCTTGGTACGACCAGCCGCATTCGCACTCGATGACCAGGATCATGGCAGTCTCCTGTGGCCGGAGCCTCCGCCGGCGAGCTTGGAGCGAGGTTGGGATGGGGTTGCCTGCGCTGCGGATCTACCTGACCGGGACGGTCGCGGTCCAGGCCGGCGGCGTGCTGGTCCCGCAGCGGTCGTTCCCCGGTCCGCAGGGCCGGGTGGTGTTCGCGATGCTCGCCGCCGAGCACGGCACGCCGCTGGCGCGCGACCAGCTCGCCGAGGAGGTGTGGAACGGGTGCCCACCGGCCAGCTGGGACGTGGCGGTCCGGGCGCTGGTGAGCAAGCTGCGCGGCCTGCTCGAGCCGGTCGCCGGGTGTTCGGGCCAGGAGCTGATCGGCGCCGCCCTGGGCTGCTACCAGCTCAACCTCCCGGCCGGGGCCATGGTCGACCTGGACACCGCCGGCGCGGCCGTGCACGCCGCCGAGGCGGCGCTCGCCAGCGGCGAGCTCGACACCGCGGGCGGCCAGGCGCTGGTCGCCAGCATGATCAGCCGCCGGCCGTTCCTGGCCGGCGGTGACGGCCCGTGGACCCGAGGGCGCCGCGACCGGCTCCTGGACGTCCGCCTGCGCGCCCTGGAGTGCCTGAGCGAGGTGTGGCGGCGCACCGGCGACCCCGGCCAGGCCGCCCGCGACGCCGAGACCGTCCTGCAGCTGGACCCCTACCGGGAGTCCGCGTGCCAGCTGCTCATGCGGGCGCACGCGGCCGCCGGCAACCGCGCCAGCGCCCTGCTCGCCTACGAGCGCTGCCGCGCGCGCCTGGACGCCGATCTCGGTGTCGCACCCACCGCGGCCATGCAGGCTCTCCACCTCCAGCTCCTGTCCGCGCCCTGACGCCGTCGCTTGCGGCCGTCCGGTCGCGCAACGTCTCCCCAACGTTCCCCCAACAACGGTCCGTAGGCTGCGCCCACCGCCAAGCACTCGAGGAACGGAGGGGAGATGCGACGAAAGCTGATCTGGACGGTGGGTGTGGTGGCCTGCGCCGCGGTGGTCCTGGCAGCGACGGGCGTCAGGAGCACATCGGCCTCGCCGGGCCGCCATCCGGGCAGGACCCTGGTCCTGGTCCAGAGCCCGCCCCGGCAGCAGCACGTGGACCTGGGAGACCCCGGCCCCTCGCCCGGTGACCTGCTGGTCTTCGCCAGCACCCTGGCCGACCGCGCCGGAAACCCGATCGGCGACCTGCACATCGCCTGCACGCAGAGCTTCGACCGGGTGGCGGTGTGTGGAGGGGTCTTCGAGCTGTCCGGGCGGGGCAAGCTCTCGGTGGACGCCTCGCCGGTGTTCCCCGACCCGACCGTGGGCATGGTCACCGGCGGCACCGGTGAGTTCCAGAACGCACGCGGTGAAGCCCACATCGATCCCCAGCCCGACGGGACCACCACGGTCACCTTCCATCTTCTGGGGTAGGCCCTGCGTGCGTGGCCGCTGCGCGATCCTCCCAGTCGGTCCAGTCGACCCCCGTGGCGTCCAGGTAGGCACGCACCCCGGCCCCGATGGTGGGGTAGAAGTGGTCGGCACCGAAGCGCTCGAAGAGCGCGTAGCGCTTCAGCCTGTCCTTCACCGGGTCCTTCATCTCGGCGAAACGCAGGTCGATGCCGTCGGCGGCGAGGTCCTCGTCGAGCCGCTGGAGGACGTCAGCGGCGGTGGTGTCGAGGTCCGTCACCGGCTCGGCGGCCACGAGCACCCAGCGCACGGGCGGTGGCGACGACGCGATCGCCAGCCCGAGGCGATCGGCGAACACCTCGGCATTGGCGAAGAACAGCGGCGCGTCCCACCGGAAGAGCACCAGGCCGGGGATGCGCTGGGCCTCGGGGTAACGGCTGACGTCGTGGTAGCCCTTCAGCCCCTCGACGCGGCCGAGGACGGCGTCGTACGGACGCCATGCGCGCCGGATGAAATCCAGCATCGCCAGGCCGACGGCGAGGAAGATCCCCTCGATCACCCCGAGAACCGCGATGCTCAGGAAACACACGATCGACAGCGCGAACTCCGTCCTGCGCACGCGGTACAGGTTTCGGACGCCGACGACCTCGATCAGCCCGATCGCCGCGGAGATCACCACGGCCGCCAGCGCCGAATTCGGCAGATCCTGCACGAGGTTGGGGAGGAACAGCAGCATCAGGGCGATCGCCAGGGCGCCGACCACGCCGGTCACCTGCGTCCTCGCGCCGGCCGACTCGGCGACCGGCGTCCGCGAGGAGCTGGCGCTGACCGAGAACCCCTGGAAGAGACCTGTGGCGACGTTCGCCGCGCCGAGGGCGACGAGCTCCTGGTTCGGGTCGACCCGGTAGCCGCCCCGGATCGCGAACGTCCGCGAGAGCACGCTGGTGTCGGCGAAGGAGATCAGGGCGATCCCGACCGCACCCGCCACCAGGGCCTGGACGTGGGACGCCGAGATGCTGGGGATCTCGAACGACGGGAGGCCCCTGGGCAGCGGTCCCACCACCGACAGGTGGTAGCGCTGCGCCAGGCCGAACACGCCCACGGCCACGGTCGCGCCGACCACCGCGACGAGCACGCCCGGGATCCTCGGGCGCCACCGCTTGAACCCCAGGATCACGCACAGGCAGGCGACCCCGATGATCAGCGCCGCGGTGTTCGTCCTGCCGTCGGCGACACCGCGCGCGAACGCCGCGGCCTCCGGGATCACGCCTTCGGCGTGGATGGAGAAGCCGAAGAGCTTGGGAAGCTGGCTCAGCAGCACGGTCAGCGCGATCCCGTTCATGTAGCCGTAGCGCACGGGCTTGGACAGCAGGTCGGTGATGAACCCGAACCGGGCGAGGGCGGCGAGCACGCACAGCAGGCCCGAGAGGATCGCGAGCATCCCGGCCAGGGCGACGGCTTCGGTGGGGCCGCCGGCGGCCAGGGGGAGGATCGCGGCCGCGATCAGCGGCGCGAGGGAGGAGTCGGGGCCGAGGACGAGGATCCTGCTCGGGCCGAGAAGCGCGTACATGACCAGGGGGACGATGGTCGCGTACAGCCCGTGGATGGGGGGCAGCCCCGAGGCTTCCGCGTAGCCCATGCCGGCGGGCACCAGCAGCGCGGTGAGGACGAGTCCGGCCATCACGTCGCGGGCCAGCCAGGATCGCCGGTAGGTGCGAAGCGTCCGGATGCCGGGGATCCATCTCCCGACCCCACCCGAGGGTTCCGCCGCCCCTCCGCGTTGCGCCATGCTCCCAAACCCTTCCCGGCCGCCGACGGTCACAGGCCAGGCTCACGGTCCCGTCCGGGTGGCTGCACGGTCAGCCCAGGGCCATCCCTTCGACAGGACCGGACGGCCTGGGGTCCGGCAGGCGCATCATGCGGAACGCGTTGAACAGCCCGACCAGACCGGCGAGGAACGGAACGAGCAGTGCCACCTGAAGGGCGATCGGCCTGGCCTCGGTGTTGATGCGGACGATCTCGTCCTGGATCTTCTCGGGCTGCTCGGCGAGCAGTCGTTCGAGCTGGGTGTTGCTCATCACCTGCGCGTCGTCCTCCAGCGCGCGCGCGACGCGCTGCTGATCGGCCGGGGGGAGCACCGTGCTCGCCTCGGCCTTGTCGGTGAAGGTGACGGAGAGGGTCGCCAGCATGATGGCGCCGGCGAACGCCAACCCGAACGACAGCCCGAACGACCCCGCCGCCGAGTTCACGCCGGCGGCCTCGCTGACCCGCTCCTCCGAGACCGGGGCCAGCGTGTAGTTGTTGAGCTGGGAGACCAGCAACCCCAGGCCCGACCCCACGATCACCAGCGGGATCACCAGGTGCCAGCCGGAGTCCGCCCTGGGCACGGTCAGGATCAGCGCCACCATCCCGACCGTGAGGAGCGCGAATCCGAGGCGGATGATGCTGCTCGGGCGCCGCGTTCCCGCCCTCTTCCCGGCGAGGATCGCCATCCCGAACATGCTCAGCGAGAGCGGGGCGAGGGACAGCCCTGCCTGCATCGCGTTGTAGTCGAGCACCATCTGCAGGTAGATCGGCAGCGCGATCATCGTGCCGCCCAGGGCGATCTGCTGGAGCAGCTGCTGGGAGATCCCGAACCTGTAGATCCTGGATCTGAACAGGTCCGGGTCGAGCAGCGTCGGCTTCCCCCGACGCTTGCGCCGCACGAGCCAGGAGGCCAGCGTCGCCAGGGCGATCGCTCCGATCGCCAGGAGCGCGGCGACGGACTCGCCGCCTTCCTGCCACACCAGGATGCTCAGCACGATCCCGCCCATGCCCAGGACCGAGAGCAGCGCGCCGACCGCGTCGATGTGCCGGGGTCCCGTGTAGGGCACGTCGTGGACGAGTCTGATGCCGGACAGCACGATCGCGATGATGGCCGCCTCGAGCAGGAACCCGACGCGCCACGACAGATAGGTGGTGAGGAAGCCTCCGAGCAGCGGTCCGACCGCGGCGGCGATCGCCGCCGCGGCCCCGACCAGCGCGTAGGCCTGCTTCTGCGCCGCCCCTGCGAAGTTGCCGTGGATGAGGGACTGCATGGCGGGCAGCAGCAGCGACGCGCCGATCCCGCCCACCAGCGCCCAGAAGACGATGATCGCGGTGAGGCCCTGGGCGAGCGCCATGGCGAGGGCGCCGACCGCGTAGCCGAGCAGCCCCAGCACATATGCCCGCCTGCGACCGAAGAGGTCGCCGACCTTGCTGCCGATCAGGATGAACGCGGCCGACACCAGCGCCTCGAGCGCGATCGCCGACTGGACGCCGCTGACGGTCGTGCCGAGGTCCCGGACCACCGCCGCGATCGAGACGTTCATCAGCGACGTGTCGACGACGAGCACGAACATCGCCATCGCCAGCAGGACGGCCAGCCGTGGACCGCCCGTTGCCCGCTCGGGAGCGCCGGTGCGCGCTCCCTGGCTCATGGGAGAGCGATCATGGGTCGGTGCCGCAACACCACGTGGTCGACTCCTTGCGACGTCGGCTGCCGGCATCCCGCTCCCGCTCCCGCGTCCGAGCAAGCCTCGTCCGCGGCCGGAGGCGACCGTCAGCGCCGCTGTCCGGTCCTGGAGCCGATCATCGGGAACCTGGCACGGGCGGGCATCATCCGCGGCGGGTGATTCCGGACCGGCGGGCTACGGGCGCGACTGGGGCAGCCTGGCCGAGCCCCGCTCGGCGCGCGTCGCGGACGGCGGCGGCACGACCGGCCCGATGTCCCCGTCCGGCGCCTGGTCCAGGTCGACGATCACGGGGGCGTGGTCGCTCGGCCCGCTGCCCTTGCGCGCCTGCCGGTCCACCCATGCCGCCCGCACCCGGCCGGCGACGCTGGTCGAAGCCAGCACCAGGTCGATCCGCATGCCGAGGTCCCTGTGGAACATGCCGGCCCGGTAGTCCCAGTAGGTGAACACCCGCCGGGTCGGCCAGCGGTCCCGCACGACGTCCCGCAGGCCGAGCGCCTGCAGCTCGGCGAGGGCCGCGCGCTCGGGCGGTGTGACGTGGGTCTGGCCGACGTAGGCGTCCGGGTCGAAGACGTCCGCGTCGGTCGGCGCGATGTTCATGTCCCCGCAGACGACCGCGGCCTGCGGGCCGGCGGCGACCTCGTCCCGGAGCGCGGCCAGCCAGGCGAGCTTGTAGCGGTAGTGGTCGGAGTCCGGCGCCCGCCCGTTCGGCACGTACACCGAGTGCACCCGGATCCCGCCGCAGGCCGCGGACACCGCCCGCGCCTCGGGGCGCGGGAAGCCGGGCGCGCCGGCGATGCCCCGCACCACGTCGCCGAGCCCCGCCCTGGAGAGGATCGCCACGCCGTTCCACTGGCCCTCCCCGTGCGGCGCCACCGCGTAGCCGCGGCGGGTCAGCTCCTCGCCGAGCAGCTCGGTGAACGCCGCGTCGGCGAGCTTGGTCTCCTGGAGGCAGACGACATCGGGCTGCCGCTGGTCCAGCCACGGCAGCAGCCGAGGCACCCGCTGCTTGACCGAGTTCACGTTCCAGGTCGCTATCCGCACGGCAGGGCTCCAACGGCGAGGGGCTTCCCGGCTCGGGCGCCGCACCTGGCGCTGCGGCTGCCCCGGACCTTACGCCTGGGCCGGGTCACGCGGGGATCGAGTCGTAGCGCTTGGCGATCTCGGCCCGCACCTCGGGGTCGGTGACGCTCGCCGCGGGGAGCCGCCCCAGCTCGCGGAACATCTCCTCCAGGCCACCGGGCACCCAGTAGGTGAGCAGCGCCCCGCCGCCCGGTCCTGCGCGCATGATGTGCCGCGTCCCCCGGGGCACCCGCACGACCGTGCCCGGCGTCACCTCGCCCTCCTGGTCCCCGACGGTGAACTGGAACGAGCCCTCGAGCACGTAGAAGGACTCCTCGGTCCGCTGGTGGATGTGGGGCACGGTCCAGGGGCCCTCGCTCCCGCGCAGCTCGACCACCGTGAACGTCCCGCCCGTCTCCGCGCTCGGGACCAGGAGCCGCATCCTGATGACCCCGATCTCGGTGACCTCCCCGTGCTCCTCGTCCAGGAAGTACCTCTCCATGTGCTGGCGCACCGTCCTCTCCCGGTTGCCTCGGATGCCTGGCGGACTGCTCGGGACTGCCCCCCCGGCCGAGGCTCCTCGGCCGGCCGTCCGTCCCGAGCGCGGCAAGCTTAGCCGGCCGCGGCCGGTCGCGACCCGGCCCGGGGGGCGGCGCGCAGGCTCTCGCGGGTGCGGCGGAGCAGCTCCAGCGTGAGCTGCTCGCCGCGCGGGTCGGCGCCGAGCAGCCGGTTGAGGTGCAGGTGGACGAGGCTGCGGCAGAGGTCGGCGTGCCCGTCGCGGGGGAGGTCGCCCCCGGTGGCAGCGGCGCGCCAGGCCGCCGAGCGGGTGAGCGCCGCGCGGCGGGCGGCCAGGACGCGGCCGAGCTGCCCCAGGCCGTCCGACCCCGCGAGCGCTCCCGCGTCGCCGAGCAGCCGACGCAGCTCGCGCTGGCGGCGGCGGTGCTCCACGCCGCCGCGCGGCGACCGGGGGGTGGCGTGGCGGTAGAGCGCGGACCGCTCGTCCTGGTCCATCCCGAGCGCGCCGAGCAGGTCGTCGACGGTGAGCACGGCCAGGGTGGTCGCGTCGACCCCGAGCGTGCCGGCCTGCGCCAGGGCGAGGATCTCGGCGACGGCCCGGCTGTCGGCCATGAACACGGCCTCGGCCGCGGCGATCCCGTGCTCGCCGCCGTAGCGCTCCACCTCGCGCTGGTAGGTGTCCACGGCGAACGTGCGGCAGCGCCCGTCGGCCACCAGCTCGGCCGCCCAGTCGCAGGCGTGCCGCAGGAGCGGGCCGAGCAGGGTCCGCGGCTCGCCGTGGAAGCGGACCCGCAGGTGCGGGTCGGGATCGGCGTAGCGGACGAAGAACCAGCCGTCCGACAGCCCGGCGTTGGTCGCGAAGTCGGCGAAGCCGCGCAGCGGTCCGGCGATCAGCTCGTCCTGGAACGGCCGCGGGGCGTAGAGCTTGAGGTACAGCCAGTCGCTGCCCGGCGGGCGCAGGCGCAGCCCGGACGGCACCGGCCCGACGGACGCCCGGCGTGGGCCGCCGGCCCCTCCGGCCGCGGCCGCCGCGGCAGGGCCGCGCAGGACCAGCGGGACGACCAGCTCGGGGATGTGGCCTCCGCCCGGCCCGGGCAGCCAGGCGTGCTCCGGGCCTGGCAGCGCCTCCTGGAGCAGCACCGGGCGACCCTCCGGGGACCTGCGCAGCTCGTCCCGGAGCAGCTCGACGTGCTCGGCGTCGTCGAGGTCGAGCAGGAGCCGGTTGTCGCCGGCGGCGAGGTAGACGCGCCGCGGCACACGCCAGCGGGCCCGCCACGCCGCGAGCGCCGCGGCGAAGTGCCCGGCCGGCTCCGCCGCCAGCTCGCCGTCGGCCGGGTCGATCCGCCACCGCGCGAGCGCCAGGACGGCGCGTCCCCGCTGGACGCGGGGCAGGAACGGGAAGGCGCCGGCCGGTCCCCAGTCGAACGGCAGGAGCTGGCAGCGGCCGTGGCCGGCGACGTCGAGCAGGAAGCGGGCCGCCGCGGGCGCCGCCTGCGGGTTCAGCATGTGCCCCTGGACCCCGAGGACCTGCGCGCCGCCGGCCGCCGGCCAGGTGACGGCGAAGCGGCCGCCCCGCAGGCCGACGGCCAGCTCGTCCACCGGCACGACCTGCCCGTCCGGCACCCCGGGTCGCGCGCCGAGCACGATCTCCCGGCTCCGGACGCCGGGCCGGACGGCGACGTTGGCCATGCGCGTCCGCCGCGGCAGGTAGACCACCTCGGCCAGGACGGCGCCGGGGTCGGCGGCCTGCTCGCCCGCGGCCACCCCGGCCAGGGCCGTCCGCGCGCCCGGGCCCAGCAGGTCGGCGAAGCGGCCCAGGCTGGACCCGGCGGCGCCGGACCCGACGTTCGGGCCGACGACGACCTGGAAGTCGCCGGCGTCCAGGGCGGCCGGCGACGGCGCGGCGACGAGCACCGGCAGGTCCGCCGACAGCGGTGCCGTGCGCGCCTGCGGGGCGCACGTCGCCAGCCGCTCCAGCAGCTCGTCGTCCAGCTCGACGGCGAGCCGGTGGTCGCGGACCGCCGCGACGGCGAGGGCGCGCAGTGCCGCGTCCCGCCGCGGGAACGGGGGATGGGCGTGGCCGTCCGGCGGACCGAGCCCGACGTTCGGGTCGAGCAGCTCCAGGAGCGGGACGGTCCGCTCCGGCCCGTAGCGCGCCACGAACGCGTCCCGGTAGGCGTCCAGGTGCGGCGGTCCGTGCGGGTGGGCGCCGAGCCTGAGCAGCAGCTCGGCGGCATGGGCGGCCTCGAGCCCGACCTCGGCGCTCACCCTGGCGCCCGCCAGCGGCAGCGCCATGTCGGTCTGCAGCAGATCGGCGCTGCCGTCCGCCGGGTGCAGCGCGCGGACCTCGGCGAGCAGGCCCGGCCACGCGCCGGCGCGGTCCTCCAGTGCCAGCGCGTCCCAGGCGCGCAGCGACGCCGACAGGGCGGCCATGCCGCGGGCGGTCGCGGCCGCGGCCGGGATCCCGGTGAGGCGCTCGCGGACGTGCGTGAACGGGTCCCCGCCGGTCAGCGGGGGGAGCAGATCGGAATGCAGGAAGCCGAGGCGCCAGAGGTCGTCGAGGAGCCGTTCCACTTTCGCGGGGGTCGCGCCCGGCGTGGCGGCGAGCTGCGCGGCGAGCGTCCGGTAGGGGACCGGGGCTCGCGCCAGCGCGAGCACCCGCCGCACCGCGGCCGTGGCCCGCAGCGAGGCCGCCGCCGCCGTGCCGCCGCAGCGGAAGGCCCGGCCGCCGACGACCAGGACGCTCCTGTCGGCCACCAGCCGCAGCTCGGAGCGGACGGCGGGGTCGCGCTCCAGCGCGGCGACGGCGCCGAGCAGCCAGCCCATGTCCGGGCGGGTGCGGGTCCGCGGCGGCCCGGGTGCGAGCGCCAGCTCGGTCGTGGCGTCCCAGCCGGCCAGGCCCACACCGGCGAACAGGCCGTACGGGGTGGGCCGGGCGCGCATGCGCAGGCGGTAGCGGAGCAGCTTGCCGCGCAGCCGGGGCGCGCCCGCGTCGCCCGGCCGGGTCCGCGCCAGGGCGGCCGCGAGGTCGGGGCTGGCCACGCCGATCGCCGCCCGGACGCGCGGGTCGTCGGGCAGCAGCGAGCCGCCGTCCGGGTCCGCGTCGCCGGCCTCGCCGCCGGGGGTCGCTTCGAGCAGCGGCGCCCGCACGACCACCCACCCCGCCGGCCCGTAGAGCCCGGCGGGGGGCGCGGCGCGGCGGCCATGCCCGGCGCCCCGCGTGGCCTCCGCCCGCGTGGTCATGCCAGCAGGAACAGCCGGTCCCATGACGGGTCGGCCGGCGTCGCAGCGGCGAGCAGGGCCAGCGCGACGCCGGGGGCGCCGTCGAGCAGCCCGCCGCGGTCCACCGGGTTGCCCCCGGGCTCCAGCGCCGCGAAGCCGAAGGGCCGCTCGGGCTGGTAGACCGCGAGGAGCTGGTCGACCAGCCCGGCGGCGGCCTGCGAGAGCGCCGGCAGCCGCGTGTCCTGCCAGAAGCGGAGCACGATCTGGAGCAACCCGGCGACCCCGTGGCAGAAGGTCGGGGAGTCGATCCGCCGCTCGGAGACGGGGCGGCGGAGCGCGGCCCGTATCGCCTCGACGGCGAGGTCGCGCAGGTCCGCGTCGTCCAGCGCGCAGCCGGCGAGCCACAGCGCGCGGGCGACGCCGGGGCTGCCGTAGCACCACGCGGCGCGGGCGGGCTCGAGCCCGGCGGGCTGCGGCCACGGCGTCCCCGGCGGCGGGACCGGCACCGCCGCGGGCCAGTTGACCCCCCACCGGTCCTCGGTGTGCTGGGCGACCAGCCAGGCGGCCATCACCTGGACGGCGTCGTGCTGCCCGGGCACCTCGGCGCCCGCCCGCAGCGCCAGCGCCAGCAGCGCGAGCGGCCCGGGGACGCCGTGCGCCAGGCCGCAGTTGAGGCTGCCGTGCGGGTACGCGCGCGCCGTGAACGCGTCGTCGGTCGGTGCCGGCGGCGTCCACCAGCCGGGCAGCCCGCCCGCCGGTCGGGCCAGGGCGACCAGGCCGCGCAGGATCCCGGGCAGCAGACCGTGCGGGTCGCGGGTCAGCAGGTAGGCCCCCACCCCGGCGGCGCCGGAGACGAGATCGAAGGCGGTCGTTGGGCCCGGCCGGCCGCCGTCGCCGGTGGCGACGAACGCCGCCGCCGGCCTCGCCAGGGCCGCGTCGAGCGTGGCCAGCAGCGTGCGGTAGCGTGCTCCGCCGCGGCTGAGCAGCATGGTCGCGAAAGCCAGGCCGCCGAGCCCCTCGAACAGGCCCCACGGCAGGACGGGCGCCCGCTCCGCCGCGCGCGCGGCCGCCGCCAGGAAGCCGTGCGCCGCGGCGTCCCACCCCTCGCCGGGCAGGTCGGCGTCGGCGGCGGCGCACAGGGCCGCAAGGCCGGCGTCGCCGGCGGCGAGGCTGTAGGGCGTGCGGCGCAGCGTCTGCGGGTACCGCGTCTGCCTGCGCGCGGCGGCGAGCCCGAGGGCGATGCGCTCCGGGTCGGTCGCCCGGGCGACCACCTCGCGTGCGACCGTCAGGGCCGGCCCACGCCGCCGCGGGTCCAGGGCGGGTCGCCAGGGGACGGCTACGGGTGGCAGGCGGAGTGCAGGCACGTGTCGTGCTCGTCGCACGTCCCCCCGACGCAGGTCGGGATGCAGGTGCGCTGCAGGGTCGCGGTCGGTGCCGCCCCGCCCGGCTCGACCACCTCCGGGTCGGCGAGCCGGATGTTGAGGTCGAACTCGTCGATCGGGCGCCCGCTGCGCGTGCGCGTGTAGTCGATGGCGGCGTCCCGGCGCAGCGTCAGCCGGGTCGCCTCGTCGCCGACGAACGGCTCCGCGGACGCCGGGACGGCCGTGACGTGGAGCACGTCCTCCACCCGGAACTCGGCGTAGGAGTCCAGGTCGCGGGTGAAGTACAGGCGCCGGAACCCGGGGCGGTCGCTGTCGCCGAGGAACCCGCTGAAGGTCAGCCCGGCGGTCGGCGGCTGCGCCGGATCCGGCCGCAGGCGGGAGACGATCTCGTCCTGGGGGCGGTCGACGCCCTCCGCCCCGGACCCGGGATCCCTGCCACCGTCGCCGCTGACCATGAAGCACCTCTCCGCTCGCCGCCGTCCGTGGCGCGCCCACCGGGACGCCACACGCCGGACGGAGCGTGCCCCAGGGCGCACAGGCTGATCAAGTCGCGAATCGCCAGGCCGTCACGTCGCGGCTGGCCGGCGGCTCCGCCCGGTGGCGTAGCGTCGGCGGTGATGGACCTGCTCGAGCGCGCGCCCGGCGGTCGCGGCCGAGCCGTACCGGCTGCTGCTGGCCGGCGACTGGCGCGCGGCCGCCGCCGCGTGGGACGCGCTCGGCTGCCCCTCCGAGCGGGCGCGGGCGCTGGCCTGCGGCGACGAGGACGAGGCGCTGCTGGAGGCGCTGCGGCTGCTGGACGGCCTGGGTGCCGGGCAGGCGGCCCAGCGCCTGCGCCGCCAGCTCCGCCGGCGCGGCAACCTGCGCGTCCCGAGGGGGCCGAGCCGGGCGACGGTCGCCAACCCGGCCGGCCACTCTGCCCGCCCGGGAGGCATGCGTGTAGCGTGGACGACGTCATGACGACGACGGCCGCGGCGGACGCCGCGATCTCGGTGTCCGGGCTGGTCAAGACCTTCGGCCGGACGCGCGCCCTGGACGGCCTGGACCTGACCGTCCGCACCGGCGAGGTGCACGGCTTCCTCGGGCCCAACGGGGCGGGCAAGACGACCACGATCCGCGTGCTGCTCGGCCTGCTGCGCGCCGACTCGGGCCGCGCCGAGCTGCTCGGCGGCGACCCGTGGCGCGACGCGGTGGCGCTGCACCGCCGGCTCGCCTACGTCCCCGGCGAGGTGAGCCTGTGGCCGGCGCTGTCGGGCGGGGAGGTCATCGACCTGCTCGGGCGGCTGCGCGGCGGTCTGGACCCGCGCCGCCGCGCCGAGCTGCTGGAGCGCTTCGAGCTGGACCCGCGCAAGAAGGGACGCACCTACTCCAAGGGCAACCGGCAGAAGGTCGCGCTGGTCGCCGCGCTCGCCTCCGACGTCGAGCTGCTGGTGCTCGACGAGCCGACCTCCGGGCTGGACCCGCTCATGGAGACGGTCTTCCAGGAGTGCATCTCCGAGGAGCGCAGGGCCGGCCGGACCGTGCTGCTGTCCAGCCACATCCTGGCCGAGGCGGAGAAGCTGTGCGACCGGGTGAGCATCATCCGCGCCGGGCGGATCGTCGAGAGCGGCTCGCTCGCCGACCTGCGCCACCTCACCCGCACCTCGATCCAGGCCGACCTGCTGCGCCCGCCCGAGGGCCTGGAGGGGCTGGAGGGCGTGCACGACCTGGAGGTGCAGGGGACGCGCGTGCGCTGCCAGGTCGACACCAGCCGGCTCGACGCGACGCTGCGGCTGCTCACCGACCACGGGATCCGCAGCCTGGTCAGCCAGCCGCCCACGCTGGAGGAGCTGTTCCTGCGCCACTACGAGGCCCGCGACGCGGTCGCGCCCGCCAGCGCCGACGGGCAGGCCGCGCGGTCCGACACCGGCCGGTGAGCGGGCTCGCGGGGACGGGCGCCCTGGTGCGCCTGGCGCTGCGGACCGACCGGGTGCGGTCGGTGGTGTGGATCCTGGCCCTGGCGGCGCAGGCGGTCAGCCAGGCCTCGGGGATCTTCGCGCAGTACCCCACGCAGGCCGACCTGGAGCGGCTGGAGCGCGTGGTCGGGACCGTCGGGACCAACCCGGCGATCGTGGCGCTCACCGGGCCGGTGTTCGAGCCGGGGACCTACGGCGGGCTCACCGCCTGGCAGGTGATGACCTTCCAGACGGCGCTGATCGGGCTGATGAGCATCCTGCTGGTGGTCCGGCACACCCGGGCCGAGGAGGAGGCCGGGCGGGCGGACCTGCTGCACGCGGGCGCGGTCGGCCGGTACGCGCTGCCCGCCTCCGCCCTGGTGTACGTGCTGCTGGTCAACGCCGTGCTGGCGGCGCTGACCGTGCTCGGCTTCGTGGCCTACGGCCTGCCGCTGGCGGGGTCGGTCGCGACCGCCCTCGGCTGCGGCCTCGGCGGCATCGCCTTCGGCGCGGTCGCGGTCCTCGCCGCGCAGCTCACCGACCACGCGCGCACCGCCACCGGGATCGCGGGCGCCCTGCTGGGCCTGGCGTTCCTGCTGCGCGCGATCGGCGACTCCGCCGCCAACGCCGCCGGCGGCGCCTGGCTGTCCTGGCTGACCTGGGCCTCGCCGATCGGCTGGGCGGAGCAGCTACGCCCGTACGCCGGGGAGCGCTGGTGGACGCTGGCGCTGCCGCTCGCGCTCGCCCTCGGCCTGCTCGTCGCCGCAGGGGCACTGATCGGGCGCCGCGACGTCGGCGCCGGGGTCCTGTCCCAGCAGCCCGGCGAGGCGGCCGCGCCGCCGTGGCTGCGCAGCCCGCTCGCCCTCGCCTGGCGGCTGCAGCGCGGCGGCCTGCTCGGCTGGACGCTGGCGCTGGCCGTGACCGGCGCGAGCTTCGGCGGCATCGCCAAGGACATGGAGGCGTTCGCGCGCGGCGACCCCAAGATCAGCGAGACGTTCGCCCAGTTCACCGGCTCGACCGGGAGCGTCGTCGACCTGTACCTGGCGGCGATCTTCGGCTGGATCGGTGCGGTGGTGGCGATCTACGCCGTCCAGGCGACGCTGCGGCTGCGCTCGGAGGAGACCGGGAACCGGGCCGAGCCGGTGCTCGCCGGGGCGGTGAGCCGGATCCGCTGGGCCGGCAGCCACGTGCTGTTCGCGTTCGCCGGCTCGGTGGCCGTGCTCGCCGCGGCCGGGCTGGCGGCCGGGCTGGCCCACGGGCTGCGTACGGGCGACCTCGCGACCGACCTGCCCAGGGTGCTCGCGGCGGCGCTGGCGCAGGTGCCGGCGGTGTGGCTGATCGCGGCGGTCGCGCTGGCGCTGTTCGGGCTGGCGCCGCGGGCCACCGTCCCGGTCGCCTGGGGGGTGCTCGCCGTCGCGGTGTTCATCAGCACCTTCGGGGGCCTGCTGAACCTCGGGCAGGCGGTGCTGGACCTGTCGCCGTTCACCCACCTGCCCAAGCTCCCCGGGGCCGATGCTCAGGCGGCACCCTTCGCCTGGCTGCTGGCGGTCGGGGCCGTGCTCACCGCCACCGGGCTGGCCGGGTTCCGGCGCCGCGACCTCAGCCCCGCGTCCTGACCCGCGCGGGCCGCGGCCCCGTCGGCCGCGTCCCTGCCGACGCCGCCTGAACAGGCCCCGGCCGGTCAGGACAGGAGGCCCGCGGCCGAGCGCAGGGCCAGGCCGACGCCGCCGAGCATGATCAGCCCGGCGGTTCCCGCCGGCGCGAAGCGGGCCAGCCTCGCCAGCCACGGCGCGGGCCGCCGCCCGCGGGCGTGCCGGCGTCGGGCGAGTCCCCGGACGCGGACCAGGAGCAGGCCCGCCGCGGTCAGGGTGGTCGCCATGCCGGCGCCGTAGGCGAGCACCAGCACCACGCCCAGCCAGGCGCGGCCGAGCGTGGCGGCGGCCAGCAGCACCACCAGCGCGGACGGGCTCGGCGCGAGCCCGCCGGCGAAGCCCAGGGTCACCAGGTCCCGCGCGCGCGGCCGTCCGTGCGTGCCGCCCTGCCCGTGCGCGTGGCCGTCGCCCGCCGGGTGCCCGTGCCCGTCAGCGTGGTCATGTGCGTGCGCGTGGTCGTGCGGGTGCGCGTGGTCGTGCCCGTGCCGGGCGCGGAGCGTGCGGCGCAGGACGCCGACGCCGAGCGCGGCGAGCAGCAGGCCGCTGCCCACCCCGAGCCACGGGTACAGCCGCTCGGGGGCGAGCGCCCGCGCGGTCCCGAGCAGGAGCCCGAGCGCGAGGACCCCGGCGGTGTGGGTGAGGGTGACGGTCCCGCCGATCACCGCGGCGTCGCGGACGGTGCCCCGCAGCCCGACCAGGTAGGCGGCCATGACGGTCTTGCCGTGCCCGGGCGACGCCGCGTGCAGGGCCCCGAGCGCCATCGCGAGCAGGATCGCCACCAGCACCCCGCCCGCGGTCCGGGAGTGCTGGGCGACCAGGCTCGTCAGCGCCCGCGCCGGGCGGTCGACGCCGCCGGGCGCGCCCGGCAGGGCGGCCGCGGGCGAGGCCGCCGGCGCGCCGGGCGCGGCCAGGCGCGGGCCGCCCGGGGTGAACCGGACGTCCGCCCCGCGGATCGCGGGTGGGCTGTCGAGCAGCCCGGCGGGGTAGCTGGTCAGGCGCGCGCTGGGGCTGACGGCCGGGACGTCGCTGGCGGCGAGGGTCACGCCGTCGCCCACCGCGGTGACCTCGTGCCAGCCCACCCGGTCGGCGTAGGCGGTCGAGCGCCAGGCGAGCGCGTGCCCGCCGCGGCCCGAGCCGGCCGCGACGGGGGCGCTGAGGCGGCATTCCAGCCGCAGCACGTCCAGGCCGCCGCTGCCCGGCGAGCGCGTGGCCTGGCTGGCGGTTGCGGTGAACGTGAGCCGGCGCCCGTCCACGCGCGCGTCCGCGATCGAGGCGAGGTCGCGGCAGCGCCCGGCGGCCCACGCGCCGGTCTCGGCGGCGCTGACCCGGCCGTCGCGGTCGCGGTCCAGCTCCGTGCGCGCCTGGAAGGTGGGGATCTCGGCCATGTCGACGACCTGGTCGACGACCACCGCGTCCGGCGTGAGCCGCAGGCCGCTGGCGGTGTTGACGGTGAAGTTGCCGAGCGGGTGGGCGCCGGCGCCCGGGGCCGCGAGCGCCAGCAGCCCCGCGGTCATCGCCGCGAGCACCAGCAGGCGCCGCACCAGCCGGCGACCGCTCACCGGTCCGCTCCGCCGGCGGGCGCCGGGAGCCCGAGCCTGCCGGCCAGCCGGCGGGCCTCGGGCAGGTCCCTGACGGTCAGGTAGGGGTTCAGGCGCAGGGCCCGGGCCAGGTGCGTCCGGGCGGGGGCGGTCCGGCCGAGTTCCGCCTCGACGCTGGCGAGGTGGTACCAGAGCTGCGCGTCGAGCGTGCCGAGCCGGACCGCGGCACGCGCGTGCGGCAGCGCCTCGCGGGCGCGCCCGGCCTGGCGCAGCGCCCAGCCGAGCGTGTCGGCGGCGAAGATCGTGGGCCGCTGGCGCATGGCCGCACGGGCGAGCGCCACCGCGCGCGCCGGGTCGCCCGAGCGGTCGCGGGCGTGATCGGCCTCGAAGCGGGCCAGCTCGAGGTCGACCGCGACGCCGTTGGTCCGGTTGAGCTGCTCGATCGCGCGCACGAGCCCGTACTGGGCCGAGGCGGCCCGGCCGTGCCCGAGCGCGGCCTCCAGGTCCCCGAGGAGCGCGACGCTGCCCGGCTCGGGCCGCCGCTCGACCACCGGCCGCAGCCGTGCCGCCGCGCCGGCGAGGTCGCCGCGGGCCGCCGCCACGCGGGCGAGCCCGACCTCGGCGGGGGCGTAGCCGCTCCCGGGACCGCCCGGCCGGCCCGTGGACGCCGTCGGGTCCTCGGCGACGGCCTGCTCGTAGGCGGCCCGTGCCTTGTCGAGCTGCCCGGCGGCCAGGTGCAGGTCGCCCACCAGCGTGCGGACGTAGGCGCGGTCGGCGGGGGCGCCCGCGCCCGCGACGGCGGCCTCGAGCATCGCGGTCACGGCGCCCGCGTGGTCGCCGTGCAGCTCGCGCAGGTAGGACACGCGGCTGAGGCTGCGCAGGTCGGGGCGGCGGTCGACCATCGTCTGGACGGTGGCCGTGGCCTGCGGGTAGCGGCCCAGCTCGACCTGGGCGTCGGCGATCACGGCGAGCGGCTCGGTCGCGTCGGGCGCGACCCGGCGCGCCTGCTCGCCCCAGGTCAGGGCCTGGGAGAAGTCGTGGCGGGCGAGGGCCAGGGTGCCCAGCCCGGTGAGGGTGCCGGGGTCGCCCGGCTGCAGCCTCCGGGCGCGTTCCAGCGCCTGCTCGGCGGCGCCGTAGGCGGAGGGGTCGGCGGTCTCGCGCGCGCGGGCGAGCTG
This sequence comes from Actinomycetes bacterium, assembly GCA_035263405.1. Classification (GTDB taxonomy): domain Bacteria; phylum Actinomycetota; class CALGFH01; order CALGFH01; family CALGFH01; genus DATFRI01. The sequence continues at coordinate 41,248 of DATFRI010000011.1, forward strand.
CGCGAGCCCGAGCTGGGTGAGCAGCCGCGGCTGGTCGGGCTGCTCGCGGAGCTGGGCCTGCAGGCGCGAGACCGCGGCGGTGGCGGTCTCGGCGCGGGCGCGCGGCGGCGGCTGCGCGGCATCGTCACGGCCGTCGCTGCCGGCCAGGGCGAAGCGGCCGAGCCCGAGGCCCATGAGCACCGTGACCAGCAGGATCGCCACGGGCCGCAGGGACCGCCGCCGCTGCGCGGCGGGCTCGCCGCCCGGTGCTGGCGGGCTGATCGCCGTGGTCTCCACTGCCGGCCTCCGAAGGGTGCTGCCCTGGACGTTCAGGCTGTCGCCGCCGGTCCGGCGGCACCGGACCGGTGCCGCCGGAAGGCGGTCGTTCAGGGACCCGCGGTGCGCGGTCCCCGGCCCCGGGGACCGGGGGACCCGCGGTGCTGGGTCCCCCGGTCCCGGGGTGTGCGGAGGGCGGAGCCTCCGCCTCGGGTCGAGTGGATCAGCGTGTCCTGGAGGTCAGGGGCCGACCCGCTCGCCAGGGTGGTCGTACCCCTGGTGCGGCGTGTTGAGGTAGGGGAACTGCGCCATGAACTTGCCGTCGTTGGTGTCGTTGCGGTCCACGCCGTCGGTCAGGGCGTTGTTGGGCGCCACGTTGAAGTCGGGCGTGAACGGCGTGCCACCAGCCAGCGCACGCAGCTCGATGTCGGTGACGTCATCCACCAGACGGCGACCGTTGGGGAAGCCGTCGTTCTGCCCAGCGAGCAGACCCAGGCGGTCCTGCTGGTCGACCGGGGTCGGCGGGACGGCCATGTTGAGCCGCAGCAGCTCGGCCGGACGCACGTTCGGCGGCTGGTTCAGGCCGGGGATGCCGGTCAGGAAGATCGCCGCCATGTCGTTGCGCGGTGCCGGTGGGACCTTCAGCCCGTACAGCGCGTTGATGAGCCGTGCCGGCTCGGGGTCGAGCACGTACTTGCCGAACTTGGCGTCGTATCGCGGGCGCGAGGCGTTGAAGGTGTCCTTCTGCCCGAGCGGGATGACGACCTCGTTGACCAGGGGCATGCCGAGGCGCGAGACCTGGACCCAGTTGCCCTTGGACTGCGGCTTGTTGCCCTTGGCCGACAGGACGCGGACCTGCTGGCGGTCGGAGGTGGCCCACACGCCGATGACGGCGCGGGGGTCCTTCGGGCCGGTCAGAGCCTTGCCGTCGGACGTCAGGTCCGTGATCGGGACCTGGATCGCGATGGTGTGGGTGTTGTAGCCACCCACGCCGTCACGGCCGTTGTCGGCCGGCAGCTTGATGGCGTGCGCCTGGTTGAGCGGGCGCAGGCCGAGCAGGTCGAAGACCGAGCCGAGGTCCACGAAGAAGGCGTCGTCGCGCGGCCCGGCGAACATCCTGCTGCCGCCGACTTCCTTCACGCCCGCCGCGGCGAGCTGGTCGTAGTTCGGGGTCGACCGCGGCCCGACGTTCGCGGGCGGGACCGGCAGGCCGCTGGCCAGCACGGTGCGCTTGCCGCCCTTGATCCGCGCGACCGAGTAGGTCTGGCGGATGTTCAGGTCCGGGTCGTCCAGCGAGGTGACCTGGCCCGTGTTGTAGAGGAACGTGTTCGGGTTGCGGACGATGGTGCGGAAACGCCACTCGTAGGTGACGTCCTGGATGGCGTCACCATTGTTGTCGACGTAAATTCGGTAGCGGACGTCGTCGCCGAACTTGTGGAAGTTCGGGCCGCCGGCCGGTCCCTCGAGGGGGATCCAGTTGGCGGCGATGGTGACGGTGTCCGGCCGGTCGGGGCTCACGAACGCATACGTGTCCGTGTTGTCCGCCACCGGGTCGTCCGAGATGGTTGGAGCCTCTCGGTGGCTGGACGCGCCCGACGGCAGCAGGGCGGTCAAGGTGGCGATCAACGCCATGATCGCCACCACCGCCGCGAACGTCAGTCGCTTGCGGGTCATGGACAACGGAGTCTTCCTCCAGGTTGGGACGATGCGGCCGGACCGGCAGCCGCGGGGACACGATCGGGGCGGGGGTGCACCTCCTCGGGGTCAGCCCGCAGGTTCCGCGGGATCCGTGCCGAGCACCCGCCAGCCGTCGCCCAGCGGGGCCACGACCACGTTGAACCGGGTGCCTTCCTTGTGGACCGGGACGAGCCGGGCCCAGTCCTGCACGTCGGGCCCGAACGCCGCGACGTACGAGGACGCGTCGGTGGCCTGGTCGAGGCCGGCCGCGGCGCCGGCCGCCCAGCGGCCGTGCTCGCGGCAGGGGAGCTGGGCGAGGCTCTCGGGCCCGTAGCGTTCGCCGCCGGCCTCGAGCCGGGCCGCACCCGCCTGGTCGCAGGCGGCCAGGCGGTCGAGCCACGACTGCACCGCCGCCGGTGCCAGCCGGTCGCTCGGCAGCACCGGGGCCTGCTCCAGGGGATCCGCGGCCACCCGCCAGGCGCCCTGCTCGCGCTGGAGGCGCCACAGCTCGTCGGTGCGGCCCGGGGTGAGGCCGCTGAACGGGTCGACCCCCGCCCGGTGCAGCACGTCGGCCCGCACGTCGACGGCGCCGCCGGCCGCCGCGCGCTCGGCGCCGACCTGCCAGGTGGTCGGCTGCAACCGGTCGTCCTGCGCGGCCACCCAGTCCTCCACGGTCGGGTAGCGCGCGCGGCCGGCCCGGTCCAGCAGCGCGTAGCCGCGGGCGAAGTCGCCCTTGGCCTGCGCGCCGAGGAACGCGGCGAGCGCGGCCCGGGCGCTGCCGGGCCGCACCGGGGGGGTGGGGGACGGTGAGTTAGTGGCCGCGGCCCCCGCGGGGCCGGCGGGTGCCGCGGCCGGAGACAGCCCTGGGAGGGCCAGGTGAGAGGGAGAGGACTCCGGCCCCCGCTGGGTCAGCGACCGGACCGCGAACGCGCCGCCGACCCCGAGCAGCAGCCCGAGTGCGGCGATGGTCAGGTCGCGCCCAAGACGTCGACGGCGTTGATCGCCGGACGATCGGATCGGCACGGGTGGCTCTCCCTCGCTCGATCCCGACCCTGGGTGGATCGGGTTGTCGACCGTCGATTCGGCCGTGCCGCCCGTGCGGATTGGTTCCAAGGCCGAACTCGCCGGCCCCGGTGACAGGGATCCACTCGCATCCGCACGGCGATTGTCAACTTGACCGGGTTTGCCCATGTTCCGGCGGGTTCGGCGGGGGCTCCCGGTCCGGCGGCCGCGCCGCCCCGTGCCGGGATGCGACCGGGCCGCGCACCGCCGGCTGGCGGGCGGTCGCGGTCCTGCTCGCACGCGGCTTGTGACGACGGGACTGGACTCCGCGACCGCGGAGGGTGAGGATGTGACCGAGGCGTGCCCGAAAGGAGCCGTCCGTGTGATCTGCGCCACCTGATGATCTCGTGGCGTCGCTCGGCTGGTTTGCGGCCGACGCCAGAACCTCCTCCGCTCCTGGTGCGCGCCTCCCCCGGTCCCGCTGATCCCCGCGCCCACTGTGGAGCGGGCGTTCAGTGGACGGTGCGCGCTCGCGGCGAAAGGGGCGACCGGTGGACGGAGTGGATTGGGACGTCGGGGGCCTCAGGTCCGTCGGCGTCCGGGGCGGCCGAGCGGGGGCCGCCAGGGTCGTGCGGCCACTGGCTGCGGCGCTCCTCATCGGCGCGGTGCTGCTGATCGTCGCGCTGGTCCGTCAGGGCGCCGCGATCGCCCAGCCGTTGACCGTCACGCCGCAGGGCGGGGCCGGCGGCGACGGCGCCTCCCTCGGGACGCCCGGTAGCCAGGCGGTGCGCGCCGAGCCGCGGGCGCTGCCTCCCGACCAGATCACCAAGAGCCTGTACGCGGAGTACGTGGACGCCCTGGTCGCCTCCAGGTTGGCGGTGCTCGACTCGTCGGCGGACCTGCCGGCACCGGCCGGCGGCCGGAATGCGGGCGAGCACAGCACTCCCGGCCCGGCTAGCAGCGCCGCGCTCCAGTGGTTGCCGGGGCCGCTGCCGGCACGGCCGAAGATCGCCGGCGAGCTGGTCGTCGCGGAAGCGGCGGGTCAGCCCGAGCCTCCCGACAACTGGCCGAAGCCCGGGACGTCTGCGCCTGCAGGCGTGACCGTCGACGAGACGAGCAAGGCGCCGCCGCGGCAGCGGAACTCCAGCAACGTCTACCACCTCACGGCCGAGATCACAGGCGATGCCCATCGCCTCTCGACGTGGATGCAGCAGCTCTCCGGGACGCCGCGGATCGACCTCGACCGCATCCAATCCGCACTGGACCCGGCCCAGCTGCGGACCTGGGTCGAGAAGCACGCAATGCGGATCGACCCCGGCAGCATCCAACCCGGGAACACACAGGACCCCGCCCAGCTGCTGGCCTCGGCCCAGAAGCACGCAGGGGCGGCCAACGTGCGGGTAGGCATGCAGGGCGTCCCGGTCAGCGACCAAACGGCATTGCAGGAGATCAAGGCCGCCGCGGCCGACCTCCGTGCGCTCAGCGCGCTGGCTGAGATCGCAGCCAACGACCTGAAGGCAGGCAGTGAGCGGCTCCACAACGCCGCTCGGGACGCGGAGGCGACGGCCGCCGCCGCCGAGCGCGATGCTCGTGCCGCGCTCGCCGGTGCTCCGACGGAGCGTGGCGCGGTCGAGGACCCGTCGCAGACGCCGTCGATCGACTCGATCGCCGACAAGGTCATCGACCAGGCGACCACGCTGGCGAAGGAGATCAGCGACACCACGAAGCAGGTCGCTCCCGACCTCGGCGACCACCGGCAGACCGCAAAGCTTCTGACAGACATCACCTGGCACGCTGGGGCCGCCAAGCTCGCCGTCACCCTCGAGAGCGACCCGACGGGCCAGCATCTGACCGACGCCATCAAGGGCCTCCGCGCGCTCGGTGGGCAGGCGACGGCAGATGCCAGGCTCTACGGGGAAGCGGCCACCGATGTCAGGAAACGAGCGGCGTCCGCACTGGAAACGGCCGACTGGGCCGAGCAGGAGGCGAGCGGAAGCGCCGGCGCGCGGCCGACGACGCCTGCCAACCGCTCGGCCTCCAGTGCGGGGACCGAGGACGAAGGCGTGGCTCCCGAGCAGCGTGCCGATGACACCGCGGTGCTCCACGCCGGCAGCCTGCCCGAGGACCCGGACCGTGCCAGCCTTTCCCTCGAGCTCGGCCAAGGCGCGCCGCTCGCGAGCACGGCGCCACCGACCGTCGACGTTGCCGATGGCGGCGGTGTCCAGCCCGCCGCCCCAGAGGCTCAGCGCGAGGCCGTCACCAGCGATGCCATCACCCCGCCTGTGAGTGAAGGCGTCCAGTCAGCCGACGCCCCGCCCGCACCCCCGCCCGAGACCGTCGCATACGCCGACCACGACAGCGACCGCGGCGACACCGGCTCCCCGTCGTTCGACAACGACATGTTCACGGACCTGGGGAGCGACACGTTCACTAACGACACCTCGTTCTCCAGCGTCGGCGTGGGCTGACCTCAGCGCATCATGCGCAGCATCTCGGGACCCCTGGTGCGCAGGAACCGGACCACCAGCAGGGCGGAACGGGACGCATGCTCCCTCCCTACTCCGGGTTCCCCGGCCAGCACCGGCACCATACCGTAGGGGGGTATAGTGCCAGGGAGGTCGGGGGTGCGTCCGTGGGAGGCCGGATGGTCGGGTACACGCAGAGCAGGGAGCAGCTCCAGACCCGCCTACGGCGGATCGAGGGGCAGGTCCGCGGGCTGCAGCGCATGGTCGGCGAGGAGGCCTACTGCATCGACGTGCTGACGCAGGTGTCCGCGGTGAACGCGGCGCTGCGCAGCGTGGCGGTCGCCCTGCTCGATGACCACCTGCGCCACTGCGTCCGGGACGCGGCCGGCGACGGCGCCCGCGGCGAGGAGCTTCTCACCGAGGCGACCGCCGCCATCGGCCGCCTGCTCAGGTCCTGACCGCCGGGACCGGACCGCGAGGCCGGCGGGCCCGGTCGGCCGCGCTCAGGAGGAGAACAGCATCCGCCCGAACCCGCGGCGCTTCTGGTGGCCGTGGTGCGACGGCGCGCCCCACCCCGGCTGGCCCGGCGGCGGCTGGGGGGCCTGCTGGTTCCACTGGGCCTCCATCTGGGAGATGTGCTCCAGCTCGCCGTAGTCCAGGAAGATCCCCCGGCAGTTCTCGCACTGCTCGATCTGGACCCCGTTGCGGTTGTAGTCGCGCATCGATCCGTGGCACTTCGGGCACTGCATCATCGGCGTTCCCCTGTCGGTCGTGGCGTACGGCCTCGCGGGTCGCGGGGCGCTCCGCGTGGAGCGCCGGGACCTCCTCCGGCGGCCGGCGGTGGACCGCCGTCCACCCCGGGGACTCCGCCCTTCACGATACGTACCTGGCGAATTAGTGTCGACGAACCTACGGCACGCTGCGACGAGGGCCGCCTCCTCGTCGTCGGGCGCACGGCCCTCCCGGCCGGCGGCGAGCGCCCCCTGCGCCGCGAGCTGGACGGTCAGCGCCCGCGCCGGCAGGTCCAGCACCGGCCACGGGTCGCCGTCCGGCGGGAGCGCCCGCCCGCCCGCCGCGCGGTAGGCAGCGAGGAGCCTCCCCCAGTCGGCGGGCGCCAGCAGGCCGGCGGCGAACAGCGCGGCGGGTCTGGCGAGGTCCCAGGCGGGATCCCCGGTGCCGAGGTCGTCCACGTCGATCAGGCGCCAGCGGTCGCGGCGCCGCCCGTCGCCCCCCGGCCGGCGGACGAGCTGCCCGAGGTGCCAGTCGCCATGGACCAGCGCGGCCCGGACGCCCGGCGGGGGCCGCTGCGGCGCTCCGGCCGGGGCCGGCCCGCCGCGGGCCGCCGCCGGCAGCGAGGCCGCCGCCCGGAGGATCCCGGCCCGCGCGGGCGCGGCGGCGGCGGCCCGCAGGCGCGCCAGCGCCCCGGCCACCCGCGCCGGCCCGCCCGCCGACGGCGGCTGCGGCAGGCGCCCGACCGGGACCGCGTGCAGGCGGGCGAGCAGCCTCGCGGCCTGCTCCCAGGGTGCCGCGTCCGGCTCCTCGGGCCGCACCGGCTCCCCGGCCGGCCAGAGCGTGACCAGCCGGCCGCCGACCCGCAGGAACAGCCCGCCGGCCGCCTCGCCGGGCGGGCGCAGGGGCGCGAGCAGGACGTCACGCAGCAGCGGGTGCGCCGCGATCCGCAGCCGGGCCTCGAGCGCCGCCGGGACGCTCCCCGGCCGGTGGGCCTTGACCACCAGGTCCCCGACGCGGACGACCACGCCCCCGGTCCGGTCCGACAGCACCGCGGGCGCGGGGTCGCGCACGGCGCCACCGGCCGCCGCCCTCCCGATCCGCACCAGGGAGTCCAGCAGCCCGCCGTCGCGGGGGTCGGCGTCCACCGGGCCAGTGAACCATCCCCGGCCCGCCCGCTCCCCCCGGGGTGCGGCGCTCCGTCCGCCCGGGGAGCGGGACCGGCGGCCGCCCGGCCGCGGGCTCAGGCGTACAGGCCGGGCCGTGGCGCCAGCTCGACCGTGGTGCGGCGTCTCGCGTCGACCGCGGCCATGCAGGCCTGGGCCGCCGCGGTGGCCGCGTAGCCGTCCCAGGCGCTCGGCCCGGCGATCCCGCCGCGTGCCGCGCCGTCGACCCAGGCCTGCAGCTCGCCGCGGTAGGCGCCCGCGAAGCGCCGGCGCCAGTCGCCGGAGACGCGGCGCGCGCGCAGGCCCTGCCGGCGGACGAGGGCCTCGGCGGGCTCGGGCAGCGAGACGGTCCCGCGCTCGCCGACGACCTCGCAGCGGACGTCGTAGCCGTACTGGCAGCTGACGAAGATCTCGACGTCCACCAGCACGCCCGCCCCGGTCTCCAGCAGCACGAGCTGCGGGTCGTCGAGGCCCTCGGGCGCCAGCGCGCTGCGGCGCGGGGCGAGCACGGTCGCGGCCGCGATCTCCTGCCCGAGCAGCCAGCGCGCGGCGTCGATCTCGTGGACCACGGAGTCGAGGATGATCGTCCCGCCGGTGAACCCCGGGCCGACGCCGGCGTTGCGGTGCACGCAGTGGACCAGCAACGGCCGGCCCAGCAGCCCGCCGTCGAGGGCCGCCTTCACGGCCAGGTAGCCCTCGTCGTAGCGGCGCATGAACCCGACCTGCACCAGCCGCCCGCCCCCCGCGGCCGCCTCGGCCTCGACCACGCGCAGGCACGCGCCCGCGGTCGGCGCCAGGGGCTTCTCGCACAGCACCGGCTTCCCGGCGGCGACGCACGCGAGCGCGTACGCCTCGTGGGTGTCGGGGGGTGAGGCCACCAGCACGGCCTCGACCTCGGCGTCGCCGACGAGCGCCAGGCCGTCGGCGTGCACGCGGGCGCCCCCGGCGGCGCCCGCGACGCGCTCGGCCCGCCCGGTGTCGGGGTCGCTGACCGCGACCACCCGCGCGCCGGAGACGCCGGTCGCGACCCTGCGGGCGTGGTCCCCGCCCATCACCCCGGTGCCGATGATCCCGATCTTCAGGGTCACGTCCCGACTCCTCGACCGCCCGCGCGGTCCCGCCCTGGCAGGTTCAGATCCCGTACCACCGAGTTCAGAACTCGTACCATCTGAGTTCAGATCCTGTACCCGCCCGGGGTGGTGCCGGCAGCTTTTTTTGCAGGTCGACGCCGACCCGGCCCGTCGTCACCAGCTCGAAGGGGATCTCGCCGGCCAATCGCCGGCGGTCATGTCCGGGCACCTCCCGTCACCGGTGGCGGCGCCTGCCGGACGCAATCGTGATCGGCCGACGCTTCGTCGTTCGCGTGAATCTGCGCGGCGAACGCGCGGGTCGCCACCGCCACGAGCTGGCAGGAAACGATAATCCCGAACCTCGGGCCGTTCCGGCCAGTGGCTCTCGAATTCTTGACGACAGCATCGGGTGTTTTGAGTGGTGACTACTACCCCGTCCTCGATGTCCCCGGTGATGCTAGGCTGCTCGCGGCATCTTCCAGCGGCATCTTCCATGCGAATTCAGTGCTTCCGGCCCGCCAGGGGAAGCATCGCAACGGTCGGTCACTGCGGCCATCGGCCGACCAGCAGGCGATGCCCTGCACGCGTGCACGATCGCACGGTCTTCGCTCCGAACCACGCACCCTGCGGTGCTTGGATGTGACGTATGCGACCCCCACCGTCTGCACAACGGATCGAGCATCAGCGGGCGACGATCGCGCAGCAGGTCCATGCGGCGATCGCGAGAGACCTGCCGCCCAACGCCGACGTCCTCCGCCAGGGGATCGTCACCGCTGTGGCGCAGAACCTGCCCGTGCTGCTGCCGGGATGGCCCGAGGACGCCGGACAGGAGTTCGACCTCACCCCCGTCCGGACGACCGCTGCCCGGGCGGCGGCGGAGCAGATCCCCCTCGAGGTGCCGCTGCGCGCGCTGCACGCGGCGGTCTCGAGCGTGGTCGAGGCCGTCTGGCTCGAGACCGGTGATGCCGAGCGCCAGCGGCTGGTGGCCAGCAGCATGGGGTTGGCGAAGGTGATGACGGAGGCGTTCAGCTCCGCCTACCTCGCGGAGTGGGAGCGGCTACGGCAGAGCCGGAGCACCTCCGTCCAGGCCGTCGCCGAGAGCCTGGTCCAGGGGAACCGGACCGAGGTGCTCGCCGACCACGCGGGCGTCGAGCTGGCGACCAGCTACGTCGTGGTGGCGCTGAGCATCGCGACCCCCGGTGACGACGCGGGGGACAACGGGTCGGACCGCAAGCCGGCGGCCCGGCGGCGGACGCTGGAGCACGTCCTGCACAGCCACGCGAGCGAGGCGCTCGGCCTCCTCACCGAGTCGGGCGGGCTGCTGCTGCTGCCCGTGGAGGAGAACCCCAACGCGCTGTACGACCGGATCCGGGAGCTGGTCGCGGAGCTTGCCGGCGCCCTCGGCGGCACCGGCAGCGGCGGTGTCGCCTGGCGCCCGACGCGGCAGGAGCTTCCCGACGCCGTCGCCGAGGCGCGGGAGATCCTCTGGCTGGTCAAGCAGCTGGGGCGTCCGCCCGGCGTGTACGTCCTGGACAACGTGCTGCTCGAGGCCGCGATCGCGCGCTCGGCGCGGGTCCACGCCCGCCTCGTCGAGCTGGTCAAGCCGCTGCACACCGGGCCGGACCTCATCGCCACCCTGGTCGCCTACTTCGACGCGGACTTCCAGCGCCGCAAGGCGGCGGCCGCGCTGCACGTCCACCCGAACACGCTGGACTACCGGCTCCGGCGGATCCACGAGCTGACCGGCGTCTCGCCGCTCACCTCCGACGGCGCCAACCTCCTGAGCGCGGCGCTGACCGCCCTTCGGCTGTGGAACGAGGACCACACCCCCAGCTGAGCTGAGGCCGTCGGGTCCACGACCCCGCCGGCACGGGCACCTGCGGGGCGGCAGGTCCGGGTCAGCGCTCGCCGGCGGCGACCTCGCCGGTTCCGAACTCACCCAGGTCGGTGTCGCCCACGCCGGGACCGGAGTCGACGGCGGGCGGACCGCCGGGGTCGGAGTCCAGGGTGGAGGAGGTCCCCTGGTCCAGCAGGCCCGCGCCGGGATCGGGGCGGGGGCTGGCAGCGGGGGCCACGAGGGCGTTGCCGAACGGGTCGCTCAAGCCACCCTCCAGGCCGGGGGCGCCGGCGTTGCCTTCGGCGATGCTCGGGCTGGAGGCGCCGCCGAAGCCGGTGTCGAAGGGGTTGCTGCTGACCAGGCCGGGAGCAGCGACGCCGGTCTCCGGCGCCGGCGGCTCGGTTGCCGGCGGCGCGGGTGGCTCAGGCTCGGCTGCCACCGGCTCGACCGTCTCTCACAGGTGCTCCCTCCGCGTCCGTGGGCGCCACGGGGTCCACCCGCGGCGGGCCCGGCCATCATGACAGGATCCGATCGGTTCGGTGGACCATCGCGTGCGGAGGTGTCAGCCGGCCACGCTGCTGACGTCGGGGTCGAAGTTCAGATCAGCCCCGAGGCCGTCGTCGCCGAGGGCGCTGTTGTCGAGGACGCTCGGGCCCGGGCCGTCGTCGGCAGGTGCGGAGCGGTCCTCGGAGCGGTCCTCGTCGACCTGTGACAGGTGGAGGGTGCCGGCCGCCTCAGGAGGGGGAGAGGTGGGCGGCCGCTCGCCCACCTCGGAGGTGGCCGGCACCCCGGCGGCCTGCGGCGCGGCCGGCTCGCCGCGGGCGCCGGCGGGCTCCCCTTCGGGGACCTCGGGGCCGGCGTGGGGGTCCTCGAACGCCTTGGGGTCGCCCACCCGCACGTTCGTCCCGTTGTCCAACGTGATCTCCAGTCCCAGGCTGACGCGGGCCACCGGCTGCGACTGCGGCTCCGGCCATTGTGGCTCCGGCCCGGGTGGTACGGAGGGGGGAGGCTGGACGGGCTCCTCGGGGAGACCGTCGGGCGCCAGCTGGTCGGCCGGCCCGGGGGGTGTCGGTGGCGGCGAGGCGCGTCCGGCGGGCTGCACCAGGCCGGCGTTCTCCCCGAGCTTCCTGAGGTTCTGCCAGAAGCTGCCGCCGAGGGCCATGTCGGCGAGGAGCATCGAGCTCTGGGCGATGCGTTCGAGGCGGGTGGTGGCCGTGGCGTCGAGGCTGCGCTTCCAGGCGCGCCAGGCCTGGTCGCCGATCTGCGCGCGCCTGGCGGCCGCCTCGGGGTCGAACCAGCCGGCGCGGGGGTCGCCGAGGAGTCGCTGCTCGGTCTCGTGGTCCCCCCGCAAGCGGGCCTCCAGCGCCTCATCCAACAGCTTGTTGCGCTGCGCCGTCCAGCTCCACCCCCAGTCCCAGGCGTCTTTGAGCAGCGTCAAGTCGTGCAGGGTGCTGTTGACGGCGAAGCTGGCGAGGTTCTCGCCGAAGCTGTCGGGGTCGGGCTCGTGCCGGACGCGGTTGATCGCGTGCCACGCGCCCGGGATGCCGGAGAGGTGAAGGAGCTGCAGAACCGGGCGGAGTACCGGCTCGTCCTTCGGTGGGGGGTTCGCGTAGCCGCGCGTGATCGCGTAGTTGATCGCCACGACCACACCGGTGGCGACCCCGGCGGCGACCCTCAGCAGAGGAGGACCACCCTGGTACGAGTACGCCCAGCCGGCCCCGGCCGGGATCGCGACCGCCAAGGCGCCGGCAAGCAGGTCGAGGTCGTAGTCCCACCAGTTGTCGAAGATCGGCTCGTAGTTCTCGCCGTACCGGTTGGGCTGCGGGAGGATCTTCAGCGGGTTGGCGACCTGGCCGGACCACGGCGTGTCCAACGTGTCCTGCGCGAGCACCTCCTTGAGCCGGCCGAGCACCACCGCGCTGCCGTTCATGACGAAGATCGTCCCCCACATCCCGCTGGACAGCGACAGCCTGCGCATGACCGCTTCCGTCCCCCACGCGGCTCCCAGGCAGATGGCGACGTCCAGCCCGGCGTTGAAGTTCGGGTCCTCGAGGATCGGCTCCTCCAGGCCGTTGCGCAGGATCGTCTCCCGGATGATCGAGGCAGGTATCTGCTGGTAGGCGTACGTCCACCCCCGGCCTGACGCCCACCGGTTGAACGTGTTGGGGAGCTGGGCTCCGAGCGCGTACAGCACGCTCACCGGCCTGAAGGGGGACCGGTTGCGGTGCCAGACCTCCTCGGCGTGGTAGGCGAAGATGCGTTCCCAGAAGTTCTGATCCGGGGAGCCGTCCTTGCCCCGCCGCTGGCGGGGATACACGCCGATCGGGTTCTGGAACACGTCGCGGTCGACGCCGAACGCGTCCCCGGCCGCGAGGATCGCCGCAGAGGTGGGTGACTGCCAGGGCTCACCGGGAAGCTCGCTGACCCACATACGGGCCCCCTGCGGGTCGGCGAGGAACCACAGCGGCACCGGGTCGGGCAGGCCGAGGGGGATCCCGCCGCCGGGCGGTGGGAACCGGGCGTCACGTCCGCCGCCGTCGCTCCCCTCGGGTGCCGCCGGCAGCAGCAGGCCGTTGCGCCTGAGGTCCCGCTCGCTCAGCAGCACCAGCGGCGGGACGGTCGCCACGGTCCGACCGCCGGGTGTCGGCCGTGGCAGGTTGTCGTCGCTGGGGGGTGGAAGCTTGACGACGACCAGCGGTGGCGCTCCGGAGGCCGACAGGCCCTGGAGCGTCCTGACCACGGCCTGTTCCGCCTGCCGCTCGTCGGCCGCTGCGGTCGGGACGGGCAGGGTCTGGACGGCTGCCGCCCGCGGGGTCCCTGAGGCGGCGGCCGCGCCCCGCCTGCCGCCGGCCTTCGTGCCGGCTTCCTTGGCCGATGCCACGCCCGGCCCCCACAGGGCGACCAGGAGCAGCAGGACACCGATGAGCAGGCCGGCGGCGGCCATGCGCACAGCGCGGGCTGTGGCGCTGGCGCGTCCGCGCTCCGAGTCTTGGTGGACAACGTCCATCGCCGGCTCCCTGACCGGGCCGTACCGCCAGCTCGGGCCCGGTCTGCCTTGCGTCGGGACCGGAGTGTCTCTGGAAGCTCTGAAGGAAGGTCTGAACGAATTGGTGCTGGTGAGGAGGGAAACGCTAGCGTCTGGGCGGACCAGGCCGTCAATTGTGGACGATCACAGCCCCGCCACTCCAATCGTGAAACCGACGGCGCCCGTCGGGCATCACCCGGCTCCCACCCGGAAGGCCCCGAGGGCAGCCCTGCGGCCGCAGGGCCCTGGTCAGTTCTCCGCCGCCAAGCGTGGGAGCGCCCTCGCCGCCTTGCGGTCCGGCGAGGCCGTCAGCTGACGCCCAGGACCTTCGCAGCCGCAGGTCGGTAGCCTACCAGGCTCCGTCCATGGCGAGCGCGGCATCGGTCCTGCTTCATGCGTTGGCGGACCCGCCGCTGGGATCGCCGAAATCACCAATGCCATCGATATTCCCGAAGCTGTCCAAAGCACCTGAATTACTCAGGGCACCTGAATTACCCAGGTCGCTCAGGCTTCCCTCGGCGCCGGAGGCGCCGTCGCCGTGTAGGCTGCCGCCCTGCTCGCTCCGGCTGACGGATCCCAGCGACGCGACCGTCGTGGACGAGCCGCCGGGGGGGTCGGACAGGTCGGTCGCCGCCTGGCTGCTCGGCTCGGACGAGGGCTGGCCGTCGAGCAGGCTGGAGGTACGCCCGGGCTGGTCGGGGACGGGCGCTGCTGGCGCCTGCCCGGACGGCGGGTCCGCGGCGGCGGCCGGGGGCTGGTCGGCCGCCCTGGGAGCAGGGTCGGCCGCCGTGGGAGCGGGGTCGTCGCGGCCCGGGACGGGAGGCGCGTTGAGGTTGCCCACCAGGGTGCCGTCGGGCGCGGTGATGGCGCCCGTGCCGGAGTCGATGGTGGTGCCGGCGGCGAGGGGCACGGGCCAGTCCGGGTAGAGGTCGGTCTGGAGGATCTCGATGATGCCGTTCGGGTGGAGACGGAACCGGTCGGGGACCTCCAGGGCGAGCCTGGCGGCGGGCTGGCCCTGATCGTTGGGTTCGTCCTTGCCGGCGGGCGCCTGGAGCCGGCCGCCGGCCGGGTCCGGCGGCATCGGTCGGTCGCCGCGCCCCGACCTCGCGGGGGGCCGGGTGGTGCGGTCGGCCGGCGGCGTGAAGGTCGCGGCCTGGGCGGCCCCCAGGCCCCCCGTGCCGGCCACCGTCTGGTCCCCGGTGCCCGTCGCGCCCTCCGTGGGGTTCTCGTCCCCGCTGCCGGTCGGCGTCCGGATGCCGGTCCCGTCCGTGACGCCGCCGCTCCCGGTCGTGAGGTCGGCCGCCGCCGCGGTGCCGCCGCGCGTTCCGCCCGGTGCGCCCGTGCGCCCGGTGCCCGTGACCCCGCCAAGGGCGCCTCGCAGGTCGGCGGGCGGCGGCGAGGATCCCGGCGGCGGGGCGGCGGCGGCGTCGGCCGGGCCGAGGACGCTGGACACACCGGCGAGCGCCTGGGCGGTCGTCGCGTCGTCGAGACCCAGCTGGCGCCGCAGCTTGGTGACGTCCCGGCCGATGGCGCCGGCGAGCCGGTCCCGCTGCGGGGGGTTGAGGCGTCGCCCTTCGACGGCTTCCGCGGCGATGTGGCCGAGGTACTGCGGCGCCTTGTCGACGAGGTCCGCGGCGAGGAGCGGGGTCTGGACGGCGCGGGCGATGCGGCTCTCGGGCTGGCTGTCGAGGACGCCCTTCCAGGCGGCGGTGGCGCGGGTGTGGGTGGCGGTGATGGCGGCGACGGCCTTGGGGTCGAACCAGGCGTTGTCCGGGTCGGCCAGGAGGCGCTCGGATTCCCTGTGGTCGCCGCGCGACCTGGCCTCCAGGGCCTTCTGGGTGATCGCGTTCCTGCTCTGGAGCCAGAAGGGCCAGCGGCCGGCCTCGTAGAGGATCCTCGCGCCCAGCTCGACGCCGTTGATGCCGAGGCTGGTGAGGTTCTCGTCGAAGCTGTCGGGGGTGGGGTGGTTCCACGCGTTGGAGATGTACCGCCAGAGCGGGGGGATGCCCGTGTACTCGATCGCGCGCATGACGGGATCGCCCGGCTGCGGCGGGTCGGTGGCGACGCTGGTGACCAGCATGATGCCGCCCACGACCGGCGCGGTGGTGAGGAAGACGACGAGCTTGGTCCGCAGATCGCCCTCGGTCGAGCGGGCGATGAAGAAGCCGTAGGGGAACCCGACCGCGAAGGCGTCCCAGAGCTTGCTGCCCCAGTACTTCAGGCTGCTGTGGTAGACGGCCCGGCCTTCGACGTACTCGTCCGGGACCAGGACGCCGACCGGGTTCAGGACGACCTTGCCGGCGATGTCCAGGGTCGGCGTGGTGGTGAAGTCCTTGAGCCAGCCGATGACCTGGAACCCGGCGTTGACCTTGGCGATCGTCCAGGGGACGCCGCTCGCGAGCGGCATGCCGCGCATCGACTCCAGCGCGCCCACGATCCTGTGCTCGCGCCCGAAGACGTTGATCGCCTGCCGGACGACCTTGTTCCAGCGCTCGGCGTTGAGCAGCTTGTTCGAGACGAGCTTCGCGCCCCACTCCGTCCCGTGCGCGAGGCCCCCGGCCATCAGGATGCTGAGGAGGGTGTTCACGTGGCGGTCGGTGACCACCGGGCGCCCGTACATGGTCTGCCCGGCGAGGTCCCGGAGGACCGACCCCGGCATCTGGGTCATCGGGTAGATGACGCGGCCCATGCCGAGCTGACCGAACGCGTAGAAGTTGTTCAGCATGGACATGCCGCTGAACACCATGCTCTGCAGCGTGAACGGGAACGTCTCCCTGGCGATGACGCTTTTCGTGTCGGGGTGGATGTACGGCCACACGGCCTCCGGGATCCAGAACGGCCTCGGGTAGTCGCGCGTGACCGGCGCCCTGAACGCCCTCGGGCGGTAGGCCCGCAGCCACCGGTCGAGCTGCTTGAAGGCACCGGGGTGGTAGATCCTCATGTACTCGTCCGGACTGAGCTCCTGGGACGCTCCGTCGCGCTCGGGCGGGCTCAGCACGCCGTCGTCGACCTGCAGACCTGCGCGCCCGGATCCTCGATCGCCGGGCAGCGGAGGCCCGATCAGCTCGTCGGCCCTGGGGATGACGACCACCTCCCCGGGCTCGCGGACCTCGGTGTCCGGCGCGGTCACGACCGGGGCCGGAGGGGAGACGGGCTTCCGGGCCTCCGGGCGGGGCCTGCCAGGCTTGGGCGTCCGGGCGGTCCTCGGCGGGGTCGCCTGACGCCCGCGGCCCTTGGCCCGGGGTGCCTGACCCCTGGTTCCAGGTGTCCGGGCCCTGGTCCCAGGTCCCTGCGCCTTGCCCCGGGCTGTCCGCCCCTTGGCCGCGGGTGCCTGACCCTTGCGGGGTGTGGGTCTCGGCGTGGGGGTGGGCCTGGCCCTCGACGTCCCGGGCCGCGGCGCGGTCCGGGTGCCTCCCGCGCCGCGCCCGAGGTCGCGGGTCCCGGCCTTCGGCGCGGTCGAGGCACGCCCGGGCGCTGGGGTGCGGGACCTGGACACGGTGGTCCTGGGCAGCGTGGCACCCGGCCTCCGGGTGAGCTGCTCCGCCCCCGGCCGGCCCCTGGCCGCCCCTGCGCTCACCGCGGGCGCTCGCCCGGCGCCCCCCCTGGCCGTCCCCGGCGGGGTGGCGGCGCGTGCTGCGGGGCCGCTGGGCCGGGCTGGCCGCTTGGCGGCGGACGGACGGGTTGCGGGCCTGGGCGAGCCGGCCGGGCGAGCCGCCGCACGGCGCCCGGGGCCGGCGGCGGCTCGCGAGGGCCGCCCCTGCGCTGCGGCGCCGCGCGGCCGGGTGGCCACGGCGACGGTCCCCCGAGGCCGCTGCGCGCCGGCTCGGGCCGGGCGGGCCGCGGCCGGCGCCCTGCGGGCCGGAGGCCTGCGCGTGGTGGGGTGCCTGGAGCCCTTCGTCCTGGCAGCGTGGGCCGCGGTGGAGCCGGACCGGCGCGGACCGGCGCGGGTCGTCTGGCGAGGGGCCGGCGGGCCCGCCGTGGTGGAGGCTCCGACCTGGAGTGGCACCTCGGGCGCGGCCTCGGGCGGCGGTCCCGGTGTCGAGGGGAGCGGCTGCGGCTCGATGTCGGTGACGGTCTCCGGGTCAGGTTCGCCGTCTGGAGATGCCGGCCTCGGGAAGGGGCGGTCGTCCTCCCCTTCCGGGCGTGGGCCCTGCGCGACCAGGATGTGACCGAGCTGCGGGGTGGTGCCGCCCCGGGATCTCGAACCGGGCGGCCGCGGCGGCAGGGTGCGGTCGGCGGTGGCGGCCCGCCGGCCTCCGGGACCGGCGACGCCGAGCTGGGCCGTGGCGGCCCTGCGCGCATCCACGAGGTCCCGCTCCAGGCCGGGCCGCGGCGCTCGGGCCGGGCCGGCTGCTCGCGGGAGCGGGGAGGCCGCCGGGTCGTCGGTGCCGCGCTCCTGCGTGCCGGCGCCCTTGGCGCTGGCCAGCCCCTGGTCCCACAGCATCACGACGAGCAGCACGGTCGCGACCAGCACGCCGGCGGTGAGGAGGCGCAGCCCCGCCGCCACGCCCCTGGCGAGAGGCCAGGCACCCGGCGTCCGCGTGCGTGGCCGAGCCACTCGCATGGCTGCTCCTTCGCAGAGTGGCCGCTCCTTCGCCGGGCCTGTGAGGGAGACCCCGCCCGCTACGATCGGGCGAGACGGCGCGGCGGCGGGCCTGTCGCGGCTTGGGGCGAGCAAGCCAGGAGCAGCAGAACTCGTGGACAAGCGCCAGATCAGACCTGTGGCAGATCAGGCGGCAGATCAGACCGTCAATTGGAACAGTTACGCCACTTCGGTATGACGTCAATTGTGGCTGGACACGAAATGTCTGACGGATTACCGGAGTCCTGCCTGGCATCCACACAAGTCGGCAGATTGGTCCACGCCCGTGTCCCGGGTGGGTGAGCAATTTCACGCCGCAAACACGCCCGAATGGTCTTGCCGAAACGCCGGGTGGTGACTCCGCATGCGTGGTTTCGCCGGAGCGGGCCGCGTGCGGCGACGGATCGCGAGCGACCGTTCCACGGCCACCGGCGACAGCACTGGTGAGGAGATCGGCGGCGGCGTCACGAGGTGCGTCGACAACCCGAGTTGCGCGTGCGCGCCGATCGGGCGGGCATCCTGACGGACCATTCGGAGCAAACCTCGACATCCTGACCGCGAGCGTGGAAGATCACCCCATTCTTACGTTCGTCGCGAAGGGAGCTGTCGCGCCTCGGCGTCGACGGCGGCCGGCCCGGCTTCGGCAGGGGCGAGCCGGCTGGAGACCCATCACTGTGTACCGGTCGACGCAGGGGGACTGCCGATGGCGGCGCTCGAGGTCAGGCTGTTCGGCAAGGTGTTCGTCGAGCAGGACGGGCGGCCGGTCTCCAGTCTCTCCGCCAAGGCGCTCGAGCTGCTGTGCTACCTGCTGGTCTACCGTGACCGCGCGCACACCAGGGAGGCGCTCGCCGGGGTGCTCTGGCCCGAGGCCTCCTACCCGCTGTCCAAGAAGTACCTGCGCCAGACCCTCTGGCAGCTCCAGACCACGCTCGGGAGCCAGCCCGGCGACGGCGACGGAACCAGGCACGACGACGGCCGGGGGAACGGCGGCGCGGCCGCGGGCAACGGCAACGGCAACGGCAACGGGCAGGTCGCGGCCGAGGGGCTGCTGCTGCTCAACCCCGGCTGGGTGCGGCTCAACCCCGGCGCCGGCTGGTGGCTGGACGTCGAGGCGTTCGAGGACGCCTACACGCGCTGCCGCGACCTCCCCGGGCACGACCTCACCGACGCGCACGCGCAGGCCCTGGAGGAGGCCGTCGTCCTCTACCAGGGCGACCTCATCGAGGCCTGGTACCACGACTGGTGCATCTACGAGCGCGACCGGCTGCAGCTCACCTACCTGGCCATGCTCGAGAAGCTGATGAGCTGGTGCGAGGCGCGCGGCGCCTACGCGCGGGGCGTCGCGTACGGGCAGCGGATCCTGCGCCACGACCCCGCCAGGGAGTGCACCCACCGCCAGCTCATGCGCCTCTACCACCAGGCCGGCGACCGTACCACCGCGCTGCGCCAGTACGAGCGCTGCGCCGCGGCCGTGGCCAAGGAGTTCAACCTCGAGCCCTCGGAGGAGACGATCTGGCTCTACCGGCAGATCCGCGCCGGCCACCTGGAGGGCGGCCTCGGCCCCGTCACGCCGCCGCCCCCGGTCGGCGTCGCGGACGCGCGGCTGCTGGCCGACCTGCAGGTGCGGCTGGACCACATCCAGGCCACCATGTCGGCCTTCAAGGACCAGATCCACCAGCTCACGCTGCTCAGCGTGGTGCTGCGAGACAGCCTGCAGACACCCCGGCAGACGGTCCACGAGACGCCCTGAGGGTCCGGTGAGCCCGATGGGCGACTCCATGACCTCCCTCCAGCACGTCCTCGCGGAGCTGGAGCGCTTGGACCTGCTGCTGCGCGTCCAGGTGTGGCGCGCGCGGCAGCGGCAGCAGGACCGCGGCGACGACCTGGCCGCCTTCTACATCCCCGAGGCCGAGCCCGACGCGCTGCTGGACAAGGCCGTCGGCATGCCCACCTGGGCGACGGTCCCCCTGCCGGCCGAGCTGCTCGAGAGCGTCCAGGCCCGGCTGGACCGGATGGGCGAGGCGATCGCCGCGAGCGCGGCGGCGAGCCTGCGCCAGGGCGTCCCCCTGCGCCTGGTGCTGCTCACCCACCTGTTCGAGCTGACGGAGTTCGACGCCGACGTCGTCCTCGCCTGCCTCGCGCCGGAGCTGGACCGTGGCTACGAGCGGCTGTACGCCTACCTGCACGACGACGTGACCTGCCGCCAGCCGACGGTCGGCCTGGTCGTCGACCTGCTCTGTCCCGGCCTGGAGGCCGGGCTCGCAGCGCGCGCGCGCTTCACGCCCGCGGCGCCGCTGCTCCGCCACCGGCTGGTGGAGCTGGGCGAGGAGCCCGGCGTGCCGCTGCTCGGCCGGACCCTGCGGCTGGACCCGCGCGTGGCCCGCTTCCTGCTCGAGGACGACGAGATCGACGACCGCCTGCGCCCGCTCGCCCGGCCCGCGCCGGCCGGCGAGGAGCTGGACGCGCTGGCGTTCCCCGACCGGTTCCGGCGGCGGCTGGCGGCGCTGGCCGAGCACGCGCGCACCGGCGGCGACCGCCTCGTGCTGTACCTCCAGGGCCCCTACGGCGTGGGCAAGCAGGCCGTGGCGGCCGCCTTCGGCCGCGCCCTCGGCCATGAGCTGCTGGTGGTGGACGGCGGCCGGCTGGCCGGGTGCGAGCCGGGGGAGTTCGAGACCCTGGCACGGCTGGCCGACCGCGAGGCCCGGCTGCGGGGGGCGCTGCTGCACTGGGAGGGGTTCGACGCGCTGCTCGCCGAGGACCGGGCGGCGCACCTGGCCGTCCTGCTCAGCGTGCTCGAGGCCCGCCCGGGCCTGACCTTCCTGGCGGGGGAGGCCACCTGGGAGCCGGTGGACGCGCTGCACGGCGCCGCCTTCGTCCGGCTGGAGCTGCCGCAGCCCGGCTACGAGCAGCGCCTGGAGCTGTGGAGCGCGGCGCTCGCCGGGGTCGGGGCGGAGGCCGCGGACCCCGCGCCGGACCTCCCGGCGCTGGCGGGCACGTTCCGGCTGAGCGGCGGGCAGATCCGCGACGCGGCCGCCACCGCCCGCAACCTCGCGCTCGCGCGCGACCCGTCCGCGCCCCGGATCACCCGGGCCGACCTGCTCGCCGCCTGCCGCCTGCAGTCCAACCGCAAGCTCGCGGAGCTGGCCCAGAAGATCACGCCGCGCTACGGCTGGGACGACCTGGTGCTGCCGCCCGACCGGATGGAGCAGCTGGGCGAGATCCACGACCAGGTCCGCTACCGCGCGGTCGTCTACGGCACCTGGGGCTTCGACCGCAAGCTCGCGCTCGGCAAGGGGCTGAACGTCCTGTTCGCCGGCCCGCCCGGCACCGGCAAGACCATGGCCGCCGACGTGCTCGCGGGCGCGCTCGGCCTGGACCTGTACAAGATCGACCTGTCCAGCGTGGTCTCCAAGTACATCGGCGAGACCGAGAAGAACCTCGCCCGGATCTTCGCCGAGGCCGCGACCAGCAACGCGATCCTGTTCTTCGACGAGGCCGACGCGCTGTTCGGCAAGCGCACCCAGGTGCGCGACGCCCACGACCGCTACGCCAACGTCGAGATCAGCTACCTGCTGCAGCGGATGGAGGAGTACGAGGGCGTCGTCGTCCTGGCGACCAACCTGCGCAAGAACATGGACGACGCGTTCGTGCGCCGCCTGCACGCGACCGTGGAGTTCCCCGTGCCCGGCGTGGCCGACCGCCGCCGCATCTGGGAGCGGATCTGGCCGGCCGAGACCCCGCGCGCCCCGGACCTGGACCTGGGGCTGCTGGCCCGGCAGGTCGAGGTCGCCGGCGGCAACATCCGCAACATCGCCGTGGCGGGCGCGTTCCTGGCCGCCGCCGACGGCGGCGTGGTCACCATGGCCCACCTGCTGCGGGCCACCCAGCGCGAGTACCAGAAGATGGGCAAGGTCCTGACCTCCGGGGAGCTCCCCGGGGCGCCGGCCTGAGACGCGAGGAGCGAGAGATGGGCAGACGCCAGTTCGACAGCGTCGCACAGGTCCAAGCCGGACGGCCCGGCGCGACCCGCAGAGGACTGCTCGGTCCCGCCGCCACCCGGTCGACCGGGCCGGCCCCGGGCACCGCCGGCACCCCGGAACCCGGTCGTACGGCGGGACCGGGGACGCAGGCCGGGGTGCCGACCGCGACCGGCGCCGTCCTGCTGCGGTTGCAGCGCGACCACGGCAACCGGTACGTGCAACAGGTGGTCGAACGCGCCCGACGGACGGCCGCCCTCCCCACCGGCCCGCCAGTGCAGACCAAGCTCGTCGTCGGCCCAGCGGGCGACGCCCACGAGCGCGAAGCGGATCGGGTGGCCGAGCAGGTGATGCGTCTGCCCGCCGGGCAACCGCGGCAGCGAGGTGAAGATGAGGGGGCTGGCGGCCCGGCAGGGTCCCCGGAGCACGGCCGCGCTCGAGGCTTCCAGGCGACCGACGACGTCGAGCGCAGGGTCCACGCCGCCCGAGCGTCGGGCCAGCCGCTGCCGGCGGCGGTGCGGGCCGATCTCGAGCCGGCGCTCGGTGCCGACCTCGCCGCGGTGCGGGTCCACACGGGGGATCAGGCGGTGCGGCTGAGCAGCGACCTCCACGCGCAAGCCTTCACCTCGGGCGCGGACGTCTTCTTCGGGGCCGGCAGGTACGCGCCCGGCACGCCGGCGGGCCGGGGGCTGCTGGCGCACGAGCTGACCCACGTGGTCCAGCAGGGCTCGGCGCCGCCGCGAGCAGGGCGACCGGACACCGCCACCCCGGCATCGCGGACCGACGCCACGACGGGCGGCGGCACCGGTTCGATTCAGCGGAAGCTGTCGTTCAGGGACACCACGTGGAAAGACGCGAAGCACGCCAAGTCCAGCTCCGGAGGCGGTGGCGGCGTCGTGTTCGTGAGGGACGTCCCCGGGGACGAGCCACTGGTCGTGAAGGGCGGAGAGGAAGCGCCGCCCGAGGCCCTCATGGCGGCGAACCTGCACCGCCTCAATCCGGGCGGGGCGTGGCGCCTCGACGCCCCGAACGTCCGTATGGTCGACACCCAGGAGGGCAAGGAGATCAAGGTGTACGTGGGAAACCTGGTCTGGGGCGACCCCAAGGGCCAGAGGATCATCAAGAACGCGGACAAGCGCGGGACGATGGTGTACGAGTTCGCCCCCGGGGAGGAGTTCAAAGAACTGATAAGGGGCGGGGGCAACGCCCCGCAGGCGCACACCGAGGGGAAGTCCTTCGGGCGGCGGCGCGTGCAGGATCAATCCCCCATCAGGGTCTTCCTCAAGAACCCGGAGTTCGTGGAGGCCCTCGGGCGATTCACCGCGATCGACATCTTCACCGGGAATCGCGATCGGCTGACCGGCTTGTACAACGCTGAGAACTTCAAGATCGACAACGCGAACCAGACCATCCGCCTGATCGACAACGTCTACACGAGCATGTCCCTCGCGTTCAAGACACTCACCACGTCCGCGGGGCACATCATCACCAGCGACCAGTCGTATCGGGACTGGGCCGCGCAGCCCTGGACGCAGAAGCTGCGGGCCGGCGACTTCCTCGGCGTCGCCGGCGACATCGTCGAGACCATCAAACAGGGGATGGCCCAGGACCTCCAAGCGGGAGACGTCGCCACCGTCAACAAGGCGTTGGACAAGGCCAAGACCAAGCAATGGCTGGCGAGCGGCATGAAATTGGCAGTGGCCTGGCTGGGGACCGCCTATGGCCAGGGCCTGCTGGACCGGGCCACCGCGGGTCTGGAACCGGGGGACGTCGCCGAGGTGCGAGCCTCGTTCACCAAACGCCTGCGTCACATCACCGGCCAATGAAGGGCCCATGGACGGGTCGGCGGGAACCGCGGGTGCCCGGGTGCGCCGGAGAGCCCGGCGCACCCGGGGCTGCCCCCGCCGATCCGGCCGGCCCGCGACGCGGGCGCAGACGCCCCGGCAGACGCCCCGGCGACCCTCGGGGGCTTGTCTGGTCTTGACCAGAAGCTGAGCAAGCCCCGCACGGACCGGAGCACATGTTCCACGACCTCGACGCGACCCTGGCGGCACTGCTCGACGGCGAGCTGGCGGTGGAGAACGTCACCGTCAGCTTCGTCGCGCCCGACGACCAGTTCCCGCCGCCCGGCGTGAACCCGCCGGCCATCTCGTTCTTCCTCTTCGAGATGCGCGAGAACACCGACCTACGCACCAACGAGTGGGAGCTGGAGCGCCGCGAGGACGGGATGATCACCCGCAAGCGGCCGCCCGTGCGCGTCGACTGCTCCTACCTGATCACCGCCTGGCCCAGCGAGAGCGCCCCCGACCCGGCGCAGGACGAGCACCGCCTGCTCGGCGAGGTCATGAAGGTGCTGCTGCGCCACCGCCGCATCCCGGCCGAGCACCTCCGGGGCGAGCTGGTCGGGCAGGAGCCGCCGCTGCGCGCCCGCGTCGTCGTCGAGAGCGAGGCGCACAGCCTCGCCGACTTCTGGTCGGCGATGGGCGGCAAGCCCAAGGCCACCCTCCAGTACGCGCTCACCCTGAGCGTCGACGTGTTCGAGCCGGCCGAGGTCGGGCCGGAGGTGACCGAACGGTCCATCACCCTCAGCCAGACCTGACCCGAGCGAGACCGACCCCCGAGCCCACGACCTCCAGCGAGCGACGACGGCGGCGCCGACGCGCCGGGAAGAAAAGGAGCGACAGCCATGCCGAACTACCTGGCGCCGGGCGTGTACGTCGAGGAAGTGCCCGCGGCGGTCAAGCCCATCGCGGGCGTGGGGACCAGCACGGCCGGGTTCATCGGGATCTCGGCCAACATCACCCGCGCCTGGGACCCCGCCAAGAAGACCGGGATGCCCGCCGGGCCCACCGGCGACGCCTACACGCAGGCCCCCGCGCAGCGCGCGCAGCTGATCACCAGCTGGACGGAGTTCACCCAGAAGTTCGGCGAGATCCAGGAGAGCAACCAGTACCTCGCGCACGCGGTCTACGGGTTCTTCAACAACGGCGGCACGCAGTGCTGGGTGACGCGGCTGGCCGCCGTCGGCGACCTCGCCGAGAACCTCGACAACGTGCTGGAGGAGTTCGAGGCCAAGGACGAGATCGCGATCGTGGCGGCGCCGCTGCCGCCGACACTCGACGCGGCCGCGCTCAACGCGGTGCACGCCGCCCTGGTGGCGCACTGCGAGCGCACCTCGGACCGGGTCGCGGTGCTGGACAGCACGCGCGACATCGCCGACGGCAACCTGGTGCTGAGCGCGGACGCCACGGGCATCTGGCGGCCGTCCAACCCCAAGGGCTACGGGGCCTTCTACTTCCCCTGGGTCGAGGTGGCCGACCCCCTGGGTGACGTCGGCGCCAGGCTCGCGGTCCCGCCCAGCGGCCACGTCGCCGGGATCTACGCGCGCAGCGACGCCCAGCGCGGCGTCCACAAGGCACCCGCGAACGAGATCGTGCTCGGCGCGCTCGGCACCCACTACCCGGTCAGCAAGTCGCGGCAGGACCTGCTCAACCCCGTCGGGGTGAACTGCATCCGTGCCTTCGGCGGGACCATCAAGGTGTACGGGGCCCGCACGCTCGCCTCCGACCCGCAGGGCGACCCGGAGTGGACCTACGTCAACGTCCGCCGGCTGGTGAACTTCCTGCGCGAGTCGATCGACGAGGGCACGCAGTGGGTCGTGTTCGAGCCCAACGCGTCCGAGCTGTGGTCGAAGATCCGCCGTAACGTCGGCGCCTTCCTCACCACGCAGTGGACCGCCGGCGCGCTGCTGGGGAACACGCCCGAGCAGGCGTTCTACGTGCGTTGCGACGAGACCACCAACCCGCAGGAGGTGCGCGACCTCGGCCGCGTGGTGACCGAGGTCGGCGTCGCGATCGTGAAGCCGGCGGAGTTCGTGATCTTCCGGCTCAGCCAGTGGGCCGGCGCGGCCCAGTAGCGGCCCCGACGACACCGACACCACCGTGACCGTGCACCGGACGCCCGGGGTCTACCTCGAGCACGTCGTCCCGCCGCCGCAACCGGTCCTGCTGACCGGCGTGCCCGTGTTCCTCGGCTACGCCGACGAGGCGACGGTCGAGGAGCACGAGGTGCTCGGCGTGCCACAGCGGCTCACCCTGTGGCCGCAGTTCGAGGAGCGCTTCGGGCCGCCGCCGCGGAAGGGCGGCTACCTGGGCCCGGCGGTGCGCGGCTTCTTCGAGAACGGCGGGTCGCTCTGCTACGTCGTCGCGCTCCAGGACGGCGACGCGCCGCTGGACGAGCTGATCGACGGGCTGGCGGCGGTCGCCGACCTCGACGCCGCCGACCTGGTGTGCGCGCCGGACGTGATGCGCGGGGCGGACCCGAACGAGGAGCCCGACCCCGACCGGTTCGCGCCGCTGCAGCAGGCGATCCTGGACGACTGCCGCACGACCGGCGGCCGCTTCGCGATCCTCGACGCCGTCCTGACCAGCGAGAAGGAGACCGTCAAGACGCAGCGCGGCAAGCTCACCGGCGACGACGGCGCGCTCTACCACCCGTGGTTGCGGATCACCGATCTGGCCGGGAAGCCGGCGCACGTCCCGCCCTGCGGCCACGTCGCCGGCGCCTACGCGCGCAGCGACCAGCGCGTCGGCGTCCACAAGGCGCCTGCCAACGAGGTCATCGAGGGCGCGCTCGACGTGCGCGTGGACCTCGACCCGGCCATGGTGGCCGAGCTGTACGAGCGCGGGGTGAACTGCCTGCGCGCCCTGCCCGGCCGTGGCATCCGGGTGTGGGGTGCGCGCACCCTCAGCGACGACGCGGCCTGGCCGCACGTCGGCGGGCGGCGCGTGCTGCTGACCGTCGGCCGCTGGCTGGAGCGGTTCATGACGGGCCTGGCCCACGAGCCCAACGACGTCCGCCTGTGGGTCCGCATCTCGCGCGAGGTCGCCGCCTACCTCGACGGCCTGTTCGCGCGCGGTGCGCTCGAGGGCCGCGCGCCCGAGGAGGCGTTCTTCGTCAAGTGCGACGGCGAGACCAACCCGCCCGAGGTCCGCGCCGCGGGCCAGGTCGTCACGCAGGTCGGTCTCGCCCTGGCCGCCCCCGCCGAGTTCGTCGTCGTCCGCGTCATCGCCGGCGCCAGCGGCGTCAGCGTCAGCCCAGCTCCCTGAACCCGCACGAGGAGGTCCGACCATGGCAAGGCTCGATCCCTACGGTGGCTACAACTTCTCCGTCGAGCTGGACGGCATCACCCGCGCCGGCTTCCGCGAGTGCTCCGGCCTGGAGAACAGCCAGAACGCCGGCGAGTACCGCGAGGGCACCGACCGCAACCTGAGCGTGCGCAAGATCCCGGGCCTGGTCACCCACGGCGACATCACGCTCAGCCGCGGCGTCACCAGCGACACCAAGCTGTGGGAGTGGCGCGAGAAGGCGATGAAGGGCGGCGTCGAGCGCCACGACATCTCCATCACGCTGCTGGACGACCTCGGCCAGCCGAAGATCACCTGGAACCTGTACGAGTGCTGGCCGACGAGCTGGACCGGCCCGAGCTTCAACGCCACCGCCGACGAGCTCGCGATCGAGCAGCTCGTCCTCGCCTGCGAGCGGGTCGAGGTCGACGAGTGGAGCTGAACGGCGACGGACAGGCGCCTGCGGAGTTCCCGTTCACGCTGCCGCAGGGCCTCGCCGACCCGGACGGCAACGTCCACCGCGAGGGCGCGATGCGGCTGGCCACGGCGTTCGACGAGATCGAGCCGCTCAAGGACCCGCGGGTGCGCGCCAACCCCGGCTACCTCGTGGTCATCCTGCTCGCGCGGGTGATCACCCGGCTGGGCGGCCTGGAGCACGTCAACACGCACGCGATCGAGCGGCTGTACGCGGCGGACCTCGCCTTCCTACAGGACTTCTATCAGCGCATCAACGCCAACGGCCACAGCCGGCTGCAGGTGGCCTGCCCCCACTGCGAGGGCGAGTTCGAGGTGGAGACGGCCGGCCTGGGGGAATGACGCGCTACCCCTCGGACCGGCTGCACGAGGAGGTAGCGTACCTGGCTTTTCATCTGCACTGGTCATACGGCGAGGTCCTGCGGCTGGACCACGCCGAGCGGCAGCGCTGGGTGGCGGAGGTGGCCCGCATCAACCAGCGGCTCAATGAGGCAGGAGGTGTGCGCCGATGAGGTCGACCGGGATACCGCTGGGCTTCAGCTGGGGGCTTTCGGCCCTGGCGTGGCTGGGGGTGCCGCCGCTGCCGCCGTACCAGACCTTCAACTTCGCGGTCGAGATCGAGGGAATGCTGGTCGGCGGGTTCACCGAGGTGAACGGCCTGGAGAGCACGATCGAGATGGAGGAGTACCGCGAGGGCGGCAACAACGGCTTCGTCCACAAGCTGCCGGGCAAGACCAGCTACGCCAACCTGGTGCTGCGCCACGGCCTCACCGGCATCGGTTCGCTCTGGGACTGGTACCACCACACCACCGAGGGGGCGATCCACCGCCGCAACGGCACGATCATGCTGCTCAGTCCCCGCCAGATCCCGGTGATGTGGTGGAACTTCCGCAACGCCCTGCCGGTGCGCTGGACCGGTCCCACCTTCAACGCGACCAGCGGCGAGGTCGGCGTCGAGGAGCTGGAGCTGGCCCACGAAGGCCTCACCAAGCCGCTGCTCAGCGGAGCCCTCGGGCTCGCGCAGGGCATCGCGGCGGCGGCCGGGTAGGCGGCGGGGTCGATGCGGTCGCAGAGCCCTGATCCACCGGGGGACCCGCAGATGCTCAGGTCTCCCGGACCCCCTGGTCCTCCTGGCCAGGCCTGGCGGGACGCGCTGGACCCGGCGCTCGTCCGCCGGCTGCTGCGGCGCGCGCAGCGGCCGGGCCTCTGCCTGCCGTGGCAGGCGCAGGCCATCCTCGAGCGCCACGCGCGCATGGTGGAGGGCCTGCCGCTGGCGGAGCTGCTCCAGCGCCGGGCCGAGATCCTCGCCGACGGCCGAGGGGCGTGGGCGCCGATCGTGTACGCCCGTCCCGCCGCGCCGCCGCAGCCCCCGGCCACCGGGCCGGACGCGCCGTCGCGCTCCGCGACCAGCCGGCCGGGAGGGCCGCCGCAGTCCGGCGCCACCGGGCCGGGAGGGCCGCCCCAGCCCGGCGCGGACGGGCCGGAGGGGCGGCCCGGGGCCTCCCGGCCGGACGCCGGACGCCCGGCCCCTGCCCGCCGGGAGGCCCCGCGGCCGGTCGTGCGCGCCACGCCCGCGCCCCCGCCGGCCCCGGCCGCGCCCCCGCCGGCCGGCCCGCCGGTGCCGCCGGCCGGGAGCGCAGCCTCGGCGCCCGCCTCGCGCCAGGCGCTGCCCTGGCGCGAGCCGGCCGCGCCCCTGCCCGCCGGCCCGGATCCGCTGGCCCCGGGCCGCTCCCGGGGTGGCCCGGCGGATGCGGCCGCGCCCGCTCTCCGGGTCCCGGACGGGCCGGCGGCGGCACCGCCGGGGACACCGCCCTCCCGCACCGGGACCGCGCCGGTGACGGCCGGCGGCAGCCAGGCGCCCGCGGCCGCGGCCCCGCCCGCAGGGCCCGTGGTCCGGCCCGCCGCCCGCACCAGCCGCCCGCCAGGGGCGCCCAGCCTGGTGCTGGTCACCGCGGCCCCGCCCGTCCCCCCCGGAACCCCGCCGCCGCGGGCTGGGGTGCGGCCGGGTGCCGCGCCGCCGGCCGGCACGTCCTCCTCCCGACCGGTCGTCCGAGCCGATCCGGACGGCCACGGGAACGGGGCCGCGGCGCCGCTGCGCCCGGCGGCGGGCACGGTGACCTGGCTCGCCGGTCCGACCGCGCTGCCGGTCGTGCGCGAGCAGGTCGTGCGGGCACCCGCCCCGGGCGGCGCGTGGCCGCTGGGCGCACCCGCCGGGCTCCCGCCGGCCGCCGCGATGCCCACCGGGCTCCCGCCGGCCGGCGCCGTGCCCGCCGCGCTGCCCCTGGCGCCCGCGCCCGCCCGGGGGACCGGCACGGCCGCCGAGGTCCTGGCCGCCGGCGGCCAGGCCGTGCTGCAGCCACCGCCGGCCGCTGCGGGCACGCGGCCGCCGATCGCGGCCGAGCCGGCCGCCCGGGGCCGGGAGGCCGGCCGCGGCGGCGGCCCGCAGGCTCGCCCGCAACGTGCGGCGCTGGCCCGCGGCGAGGTCGACCGCATCGTCGACAAGGTCCAGCGCAAGCTCCTGCACCGGCTTGCGATCGATGCCGAGCGCAGGGGGACGGCGCGATGAGCGTCAACAAGGCCAGGCTCGCGTCGGAGCTGCTCGGGATCGGGACCGGCGGCGGGGTGCTGCAACGGCTGACCATCGAGCGCGAGCGCGGCGAACCGTTCGAGGCGCTGTTCAACCCCCACGAGATCAGCGTGTCCGGGTCCGCGAGCTGGGAGCAGGAGATCCCTGCCAGCTACGCCGGGCAGACGGAGGCCACCGTGGACCTCGAGTTCCGCTCGGTCGCGGCGGAGACGCTCTCGATCGAGCTGTTCTTCGACACCTACGAGTCGCGGAAGGCGATGTCCTTCAAGGACACCCTGGTCGCGCTCGTGCCGACCGTGCTGTCGCAGCGCGAGTCGACCGACGTGCGCCGCCACACCCGCAAGGTCGCCGAGCTGGTGGAGGTCGACCAGCACCTGCACCGCCCGCCCCTGTGCCAGCTACGCTGGGGCGCCTTCGACATCTTCACCGGCGTGATGACCAGCCTGGACCAGCGGTTCACGCTGTTCCTCGACGACGGCACCCCGGTGCGCGCGACGCTGACGTGCAGCTTCCTCGGGCTCAGCATGGACTACAAGGCCAAGGAGCTGCAGTCCTCCGACGTGACCAAGACCCGCGTGGTGCGGCGCAACGACACGCTGCACAGCCTCGCCGCCGAGGAGTACCGCGACCCCGCGCTGTGGCGCCACATCGCCCGCGCCAACGGCGTCGTCAACCCGCGCGACCTCAAGCCCGGGACGGTCCTCGTGATCCCGAGGCTGCGGCCATGACCAGCACCTGGGCCCCCGGCGGCGGGTCGCTGGGCACGGCGCTGCCGCCCAGTGATGTCCCCGACTTCACCGTGAAGGTCAACGGCGCGAGCCTGTCGCAGGCGGCGCTCGGCGACGTGCGCACGGTGACCGTGGAGGAGGACCTGGAGGCGCTCAGCATGTTCAGCCTGGAGCTGTACAACTGGGACGACGAGGCACTCAGGGTGTCGTGGTCGGACTCGCGCCAGTTCGCGCTCGGCGGCGAGGTGGAGATCTGGCTCGGCTTCATCGACGACCTGCACAGGGTGATGGTCGGCGAGATCGCCAGCCTCGAGCCGGCGTTCACAAGCGAGCAGCCGCCGATGCTCACCGTCCGCGGCTACGACCACCGCCACCGCATGCTGCGCGGCCGCAGGACGCGCAGCTTCCTGCAGATGAAGGACAGCGCCATCGCGTCCCAGATCGCGCGTGCCGCCGGGCTGCGCGCCCAGGCCAGGGACACCAAGGTCATCCATCCGTACGTCCTCCAGAGCAACCAGAGCGACCTGGAGTTCCTGCGGCAGCGGGCCGGCCTGATCGGCTACGAGGTCTTCGTCAGGGACAAGGTCCTCTACTTCCAGCCGCCGGGGCACGGGGCAAAGGCGGCCGTCCGGCTGTCGCTCGGCGAGGAGGTCACGGAGTTCACCCCCCGCCTGAGCGCGCTCGGCCAGGAGGACCAGGTGGACGTGCGCGCCTGGGACTTCAAGGAGAAGAAGGAGATCGTCGGCAGGGCGCGCACCGGCCAGGAGTCGGCGGCGATGGGCCGCGCCACGGGGCCCGCGGCCGCGAAGCGCGCGTTCGGCCGGGCCGCAGCCAGCGTCGTGGACGAGCCGGTGCGCAGCAAGGCCGCGGCCGACCAGGTCGCGCTCGGCCGCTTCGATCAGCAGGCGCTCGCCTACGTGGAGGGCACCGCCACCTGCGACGGGCGCCCGCAGCTACGCGCCGGCACGGTCGTGGACATCGACGGCGCCGGCAAGAGCTTCAGCGGGCCCTACTACGTCACCTCGGTCACCCACACCCTCAGCCAGGACCAGGGCTACCAGACCAGCTTCAACGTACGGAGGAACGCCAGCTGATGGACGTGTTCTCGCGCCTCGGCGCGCCGGACGGCAGCGCCGGCCGCTTCGGCGGCGTGGCGATGGCGATCGTCACCAACAACAAGGACCCCGACGGGCTCGGCCGGGTCAAGGTGAAGCTGCCCTGGCTCGGCGACGCGGTCGAGAGCGACTGGGCGCGCGTGGTGACGCCGATGGCCGGCAAGGAGCGCGGCCTGTACTGCCTGCCCGAGGTCGACGACGAGGTGCTGGTCGCCTACGAGCACGGCCGGCCCGACTCGCCGTACGTGCTCGGCGGGCTGTGGAACGGCAAGGACAAGCCGCCGGAGAGCAACGCCGACGGCAAGAACGACGTGCGCGCGCTCAAGAGCCGCAGCGGCCACGTGATCCGCCTGACCGACAAGTCCGGCGCCGAGATGATCGAGATCGTCGACAAGTCCGGCAAGAACAGCATCGTCATCAGCACCAAGGACAACACCATCACCATCGCCGCCGACGCCGACATCACCGTGAAGTCGACCAACGGGAAGCTGGCCCTGAGCGGCAAGGACGTCGAGGTCAAAGCCCAGGGCGCGGTGAAGATCGAGGCCGCCCAGAACCTGGACCTCAAGGCGAACGCGCAGCTCAACGTCAAGGGCCAGATGGTCAACATCAACTGACGGGGGATGAGGGGATGGGGCAGCCGGCTGCCAAGCAGGGCGATCGGATCGTCGCCGTGGACACGCACATCGTCATGGTGCAGACAGGTCCCACACAGACCCCCACGCCGCTGCCGCACCCGTTCGCGGGCATGATCAGCGGCGGGCTGAGCACGAACGTGAAGATCATGGGCAAGCCGGCCGCGGTCGTCGGCAGCACCGCCGACAACACCCCGTCGCACATCCCGAACGGCGTGAGCTTCCAGAAGCAACCGTCGAACAAGGGCACGATCCAGGTCGGCAGCCAGACGGTGATGATCAACAACAAGCCCGCCGCCCGCACCGGCGACACCGCCATGACCTGCAACGACCCGTCCGACGCGCCGGTCGGCAAGGTGGTCGTCGCCGCCAGCACCGTGATGATCGGGTGACAGCATGAGCAACGGCCTGCCAGACACCGCCCCGGGCTTCCTCGGCCGCGGCTGGGACTTCCCGCTCGGCCTCGACGCGGGCGGCCAGATCCAGCGGACCCCCGGCCCCGACGAGGGCATCCGCAAGTCGATCTGGACCATCCTGTCGACGGCGCCGGGCGAGCGCGTCATGCGGCCCGACTTCGGCTGCGGGATCCACGACCTCGTCTTCGGCGTCAACGACGCCCGCACCGCGAGCGCGGTCACCGGCGCGGTGCGCTCGGCGCTGGCGCGCTGGGAGCCGCGCGTCGACGTGCTCGACGTGTACGCCGCCCCCGACGCCTCCCGCCCGAACCTGCTGCTGGTCGAGATCAACTACCAGATCCGCTCGGACAACAGCCGCTCCAACCTCGTCTACCCCTTCTACCTGGACTGAGCGATGCAGTCTCCACCGATCGACCCGCGCGGCTACGACGAGATCGTCGCCGAGACGCAGGCGCTCGCCGAGCGCTTCACCGAGACGCAGACGCCCGCGGGACTCGTCAGCGGCTGGCGCCCGGCGCCCGACGGGCGGCCCGACGCCGGGTCCGCGCTGATCGGCGTCTTCGGGCGCTTCGCCGAGCTGGTGATCGAGCGGCTCAACCGGGCGCCGGAGAAGAGCTACCTGGCCTTCCTGAACCTGATCGGGACCTCGCTGCTGCCGCCGCAGCCCGCGCGCGTCCCGCTCACCTTCCACCTCGCCGAGAACAGCCCCGTCGACGCCGCCGTCGACGCCGGCACCCCGGTCGCGGCCCCCCCGCTGGAGGGCGAGGAGGACGAGGTCCCGTTCGAGACCGAGCGCGACCTCGTCGTCCACCGCGCCGCGCTCCAGGCCGTGCTCGTCAGCGACACCGAGGCCGACGCCTACGCCGACCGGACCGCCCAGGCCACCGGCCAGATCGACGAGCCGTTCGCGGTCTTCAGCGCCGACCGGCCCTCGCCGCACCGCCTCTACCTCGCCTGCGACCCGCTGCTGACCCAGCCGCCGGAGGAGCAGCCCGCCGCCGAGCCGGCGGACGAGGCCGACGCGCTGCTCCAGGCCGCCGGGTCGGCTCTGGCACAGGCCGCCAGCGCGTCGCCGGAGGCCAAGACCGCCACCCTGACGGAGGCGCAGACATCCCTGGCGCAGGCGCAGGCCGCCCTCGCGGCGCTCAAGCAGACCACCACCGGGCTGGCGCAGCAGGCCACCGCGCTGGCGCAGGCCGCCAAGCAGCCGCCGCCGGTCCCCCCGCCACCCGCGCCCGGCGACGTCACCATCACGCTCCAGACGGCTGACCTCTGGCAGTGGCAGAACTGGCCGGTCACCTGGTGGTGGTGGGACGGCACCGCCTGGCGGCAGGCGGCCGCCAGCGGCAGCGCCGGCACGCGCGCCTGGCGCGTGACGCTGCGCGGGCTGCCGTGGCTCACCCCGCACACCGTCGGCGGGGTCGAGGCCCGCTGGCTGCGCGCGCAGCTGGACCTGCGGCTGGCGCCCGGCGAGACCGGCCAGCTCCCGGGGTCGGTCGGGATCGGCGCGAGGAACCCGCAGGACCTGGCGCTCCCGCTGGAGCCGTTCCCCGCCGACAGCTCCGTCAAGCGCTTCTACCTCGCCGCCGACGACGCGTTCGCCCAGGCCGGGGCGCGGTTGACGGCGGCTGTCCGCCTCCGCCGGCCCGGTGCGGGCAGCGGTGTCCAGCTCACCTGGTCCTACCAGGTCGGCAGCGAGTGGCGGCAGCTCGGGCAGTCCGGCGCCGCCGCCGAGCAGGTCGGAAGCAGTGCATTGGACCTGCGCGACGGCACGCGCGGGCTCACCCGCGACGGCGACGTCAGCTTCCACGTCCCGATGGACTGGCCGCGCACCCTGTACCGCACCCGCATCGCCCGCTGGCTGCGGGTCGAGGTCAGCAGCGGCGCCTACACCACCCCGCCCGAGATCGCCGCGCTGGAGGCCGCCTACGACTGGGAGCTGCCACGGGTGGAGCGCGTCACCGTGCGCACGGCCGCGCAGCCGGCCGAGACCGCGCCGACGGGCTGCCTCACCGACAACGACCTCACCGTCACCGACCGCACGGCCGCCGCCGCGAGCGGCACGGCGTTCACCCCGTTCACCCCCACGGCCGACTCCGAGCCGGCGCTGTACCTGGGCTTCGACCGGCCGTTCGCGCCGCGCCCGGTCACGCTCTACCTCCAGGTGGAGCCGCCGCGGCCGGAGGAGGTCGCCGCCGAGGGCCTGGCGGAGCTGGACCCGGCCGACGCGGCGCACGTCACCTGGGACTACGACGGCGCCGACGGCTGGCGGCCGCTGGGCGCGGTCGACGAGACCCAGGAGCTGAGCGGCCGCGGCCTGGTGCGGTTCGTCGGGCCCCAGGACCACCTCGCCCGCCCGCGCTTCCGTCAGGAGCTGTGGTGGCTGCGCGCCCGCTGGCAGCGCGGCGCGTTCCCGCTGCCGCCGCGCCTGCGCCGGGTCCTGCCGAACACCACCTGGGCGGCCCAGGTCACCACCGTCGCCGACGAGATCCTCGGCTCCGGCAACGGCAACCCCGGCCTGGTGTTCCAGACCGCGCAGACCCCGGTGCAGCCCGGCCAGGTCCTGCTCGTCGGTGAGCCGGAGCCGCCGAGCGCGCCCGAGCAGGAGGCGCTCGCGGCCGAGGAGGGCCCCGGCGCGGTCAGCGTGACCCTGGACGCGGCCGGCCAGCCCGACGAGATCCGGGTGCGCTGGCACGCCGTGGCGGACTTCTACGCCTCGGGCCCCCGCGACCGCCATTACGTCCTCGACGCGCTCAGCGGCCAGGTCAGCTTCGGCGACGGCGTCGCCGGGATGGTCCCGCCGCGGGGCCAGAACAACGTCCGCATCAACTACCGCGCCGGCGGCGGCGAGCGGGGCAACCGCGCCGCCGGCACGATCGTGCAGCTGAAGGCCGGCATCCCGTTCCTGGAGAGCGTCGACAACCACGAGCCGGCGCAGGGCGGCGCAGCGCGCGAGCCGATCGAGCGGCTGAAGGAGCGCGGCCCGCGCACGCTGCGCCACCGCGACCGCGCGATCACCGCGGCGGACCTCGAGGACCTGGCCCTCACCGCCTCGGCGGAGGTCGCCCGGGTGGCGGCGATCGTGCCGGAGGCCAACCCCCTGGCCCTGTGGGTGCCCCCCGGCGCGCCACCCAGGGAGGCGCACGCCCTGGTGGAGGCCGGCCGCATGGGCGTGGTCGTGGTGCCGGGCACCGCCGCCGCCCGCCCCACCCCGAGCCTCGGCCTGCTGCGCCAGGTCAAGGCGCACCTCGAGCGGCGCTGCCCGCCCACCGCGGACCTGTGGGTGGCCGGCCCGGAGTGGATCGCGGTGGCGGTCACGGCCACGGTGGCGGCCACCTCCGTCGAGGAGGCGGACGCGCTCGCCGAACGGGTGCGGACCACCCTGGACCGCTTCCTGCACCCGCTCACCGGCGGGGCGACCGGCCAGGGCTGGCCGTTCGGCCGCACCCCCCACCGCTCCGACCTGTTCGCGCTGGTGGAGACCGTCGAGGGCGTGGACAGCGTCCGCTCCCTGGACCTCGCCCTGGAGCCCGAGACCACTGATCCCAACCGCCGGCTGGCGCTGCGGGGGCTGCTGCGCAGGCCGCTGCGGCAGCCGGTCGGCCAGCCGGAGCTCGAACAGGACCTGCGCCGCTGGCTCGAGCGTGCCCTGGTGTACCCGAGCCAGCACGAGATCGACGTGGCACTCGTATGACCACGCCCTGAGGACCCGAGGACCCGCCGATGCCGATACCGCTTCCGAACCTCGACGACCGCACCTACGCCGAGCTGACCGAGCAGGCGCGGGCGCTCATCCCAGCGCTCGACCCGGAGTGGACCGACCACAACGTCAGCGACCCGGGGATCACCCTGGTCGAGCTGCTCGCCTGGCTGACCGAGATGGTGCTGTTCCAGGTCAACGAGGTGCCGCCGGCCAACGTCGAGGTCTTCCTCGGCCTGCTCAACGGCTCCGGCTGGTCCCGTCCGGAGGGCGTCAGCCTCGACCAGGCCGTGCGCGAGACCGTGCTGGCCCTTCGCGCGCGCTACCGCGCGGTCACCGCCGAGGACTACGAGTGGCTTGCGCTGAACGCCTGGCCGGGGACCGAGGACGCCGCGCAGCTCGGCCCCGCGGGCCGGCTGCGGCGCGTGCGCTGCGTGCCGCGACGGGACCTGGCCGCGGCCGACGCCGCCGTGCGCGCCGCCCCCGCCGCCGCGCACGTGAGCCTGGTGGTCCTGCCGGAGCCGGCGGAGCCGGCGGAGCCGGCGGAGGCCGGCGTCGAGGCGGAGGCGGGGCCGGGGCCGAGCGAGGAGCTGCGCGGGAAGCTGTGGTCGTTCCTCGACGCCCGCAGGGCGCTGACCACGCGCCTGCACGTGGTCGGGCCCGGGTACGTGCCGGTCGAGGTGGCCGCGGACCTGGGGCTGCGCGAGGACGCGCCGCCGCAGGCGGGGCTCGCCGCGGCGCGTGCGTCGCTGGCGGCGTTCTTCGACCCGTACACCGGCGGCCCGGACGCGACCGGCTGGCCGTTCGGCCGGGCGGTGCACGTCTCGGAGGTGTACGCCGCGCTCGACGGGGTCGCCCTGATCGACCACGTGGAGCAGGTGCAGCTGTCCACACCCGCGGGCTCGGACCGGCTGCGAAGCGGCGAGGACGGCCGTGTGGAGCGCATCGAGCTGGACGCCCACGAGCTGGTGCGCCTGGAGGCGGCCACGCTGGTGGCCTACGACGTCGACGGTAAGCCACACCAGTAGCGGCAGGGAGACATGGACGACGACCAGGCCGTGAGCACCTACCTGAACCATCTGCCCGCCACGTACCGGCAGGATCCGTTCGCCGGCCGCTTCCTGCTGGCGTTCGAGACCGTCCTGACCGGGACCGGCCCCGATGCCCCCGGCCTGCAGGGCAAGGTCGCCACGATCGCCAGGTACCTCGATCCCGACAGCACCGAGCCCGAGTTCCTGCCGTGGCTGGCGAGCTGGGTGGCGCTCAGCCTGCGGGCCGACTGGAACGTGGCGACGCGGCGCAACTTCATCGGCCAGATCGTGCCCCTGTACGGCCTGCGCGGGACCAAGGAGGGCCTGCGCCGGATGCTGAACCTGTACACGGGCAGGGAGGTCGAGATCGACGACGGGTTCGACCAGCTGCCGCACTACTTCCAGGTGCGCCTCCGGCTGCTGGTGGCGGACCCGGGGCTGATCCGGCGCACCCAGCAGATCGCCCGCGCGATCATCGACCAGGAGAAGCCGGCGCACACGTTCTACGCGCTCCAGATCGCGACCCCGACGATGCGGCTGCTCTCCCTGGAGCTGCAGGAGAAGGAGCGCGACCCCGACACCGACGAGGCACCGCCCCTCCTGATCCTCGGCCAGAACACCGTGCTCGGCGTCGCGGACACGAGCCCGTAGACAGAAGCGGAGAGGAGCCCGATGGCAGCCAACTACGAGCTGGTCGGCGACGTGGAGAAGCGGGTGCGCTTCTTCGACGGGCAGTTCCTTCAGGACCAGGACTTCGTCGACGAGCAGAAGTACCACCTGGACCGGGTCCGCAGGCACAACCGGCTGCTGCACGTCGCCGGCGTCGCCGAGGGGCTGGCCGTCGCGGCCGCCGGCGCCAACAGCGTGACCGTCGCGCCCGGCTCGGCGATCGACGCCGACGGCCGCCAGCTCGTGCTGGCCGAGCAGGCCACGGTCGACCTGCCCGCGGAGACCTTCAACGACCAGCGCGGGGTCAGGATCGCGCTCACCTACCAGGAGAGTGCCGTCGACCGGCAGGCCAGGGAGGGCAGCGAGGACGACACGCGCTGGCTGGAACGGCCGGAGATCGTGCGGTTGGCGGCCAACGAGTCGTTCAAGGGCAAGACGCCGCTGGTCGACCTGGCCGAGCTGGCCCTGGACAACCAGGGTACGGTCACCGTCGACCTGAGCAAGCGGGAGTACTCCGGCGTGCGGCTGCCGGGGACCGCCGCGGACACGCCGGCGCTGCGCGCGACCCCGGCCGGCCAGGTCAGGCTGAGCGGCTCGCTGACCGTCGACGGTAACGTCGGCATCGGCACGACCCGGCCGGCGAACGATCTGGAGGTCGGCGACTTCCAGCCCCAGAACCGGTATCTGGCGCTCAAGGTGTCCGGAGGCAACCAGTACCGCAGCGGGCTCAAGCTGTGGACCTGGCAGGAGAACTACGGGTACTCCATCGAGTACGACGAGCGCTCGGCGACGGGCAACGGCCTGCACGTCAGGACGCACGAGCGCAACGCGGACGGCACGTCGAGGCTGTTCGTCGGCTGGAACGGCAATGTCGGCATCGGCACGACCAGTCCCGGCGCGAAGCTCACGGTGGCCGGCGGCGGTGGGATGAACATCGACCTCGTGGTCAACGGCCGCCTGCAGTCGAACAACAACGACGGCGGCCTGTGGGTCGCGGGCGACCGGTTCGTCGGCGGCCACACCACCAACCAGATCGGCTTCTACAACGGTAACGCCTGGCGCCTGACCGTCCTCAACAACGGCAACGTCGGCATCGGCACGACGACTCCCGCCGCGAAGCTCACGGTGGCCGGCGATGTCGGCATCGACGGTGACTTGGCCCTGGCGGCCGCCAAGAAGATCTCCAGTGCCGGCCGGCTGCACATCAGCGGAGAGGAGCTGCTGTACCTGCTGAACAAGAGCGGCGTGGTCATCGGCAAGGAGTGGGGCGGCACCGGGGAGCTCACCGTCCAGGGGACCCTGAAGGCACTGGGCAACGTCGGGATCGGCACGACCGCGCCGGCCAACGATCTGGAGATCGGGAACTTCGACGCGCGCAACCGGTATCTGGCGCTCAAGGTCGCCGGGGGCAACGCGTACCGCTGCGGGCTCAAGCTGTGGGCCTGGCAGGAGAACTACGGGTACTCCATCGAATTCGACGAACGCGGCACGATCGCCAACGGCCTGCACGTCAAGACCCACGACAAGGCGGTGGACGGGACGACGAGAGTGTTCGTCGGCCGGGACGGCAATGTCGGCATCGGCACGACCAGTCCCGGCGCGAAGCTCACGGTGGCCGGCGGCGGTGGATCGAGCGTCGACTTCGTGGTCAACGGCCGCCTGCAGTCGAACAACAACGACGGCGGCCTGTGGGTCGCGGGCGACCGGTTCGTCGGCGGCCACACCACCAACCAGATCGGCTTCTACAACGGTAACGCCTGGCGCCTGAC
>DATFRI010000012.1:0-13292 GCA_035263405.1 Actinomycetes bacterium
CGCTCCCGGGCCCCTGCCGTCCGCGGCGCCCCCGGCGCTCAGCGGCGCGCCAGCGCCAGCGGCACGAGCTGCTCGGCCGCGGTCATCGACCCGTGGTGCCCGAGCATGCGCGCCTGGGCCGGGTCGACCTCCCGCTGCACGACCCCGACCGGCCCGGACGCGGCGGCGACGACGTCGCCCACCCGCCGCCGGACCTCCCCGGGCATCCCGGGCCCGAACCAGCCGCGGGCGATCGCGTCCTCGCCGGCGGCCACCCACATGCGGTCGCCGAGCAGCGCCTGCCAGCTGGCGAGCACGTCGTCCGCCGCCCCGGGCCGGACGTGCACGTGCCGCGCCCTGGCCTCCCCCGCGAGCAGGCGCACCCCCTCGGCGAGCTGCGGCTCGTCGGCCAGGTCGACGAGCTGACGCGGCCGCAGGCGGACCATCCCGTGGTCGCCGGTCACGACCAGGACCGCGTCGGCGGGCAGCCGCTCCACCAGCGCGCCCACCAGCCGGTCGATCTGCGCCAGCTGCAGCGACCAGGCCGCGCTGTGCGGCCCGCGCACGTGCCCGGTGAGGTCCAGGTCCGAGCAGTAGGCGTACACCAGGCTGCGCCGGCCGGCCGCCAGCCGCTGCAGCGCGACCGCGGCCAGGTCGCCGAGGGAGACGGCGTCCTCGTAGCGGCCGCCGCGCAGGACCGCCCGGGTCAGCCCGCTGCGCGCGTAGCCCGACGGGCCGACCAGGCTCACCTCCACGCCCGCGGCCGCCGCCCGCTCGAACGCCGTCGGCTGCGGCTGGAGCTGCTCGGGCACCACCCGGTCGCAGAGGTCCTTGCCGCCGCCGATCCCGTAGGTCGCCCAGCGCAGGCAGTTGAACGCCCGGTCCAGCCCGGGCAGCGCCATCGTGTAGCCGGTCAGCCCGTGGCCCGCGGGCGGCCGCCCGGTCCCGAGCGAGGCCAGGCTGGACGCGGTCGTGGCCGGGAACCCCGCGGTCAGCGGCGGGTTGGCCGCGGCCAGCCCGGCCAGCACCGGCGCGTGCCGCCGGTTCGCCTGCAGCAGCTCCTCGCCGAGCCCGTCGACCACCAGCAGCAGTGCCCGGCGCGCCGGCTCGATCCCCAGCGGGTCGGCGAAGCCCGGCACGTCCAGCGCGGTCAGGATCGAAGGGGTGAGGTCCGCCAGGGACCGCTCCCCGTAGCGGGGGAGCGGTGGCGCGGCGCCGGCGTCCGGAGAGGTCATCCGCTGAGCCTAGCGAACCCGCCCGCCGCCTGCGGCGCGACGTCCCGTCCGCAGGCCGCCCGCCGGCTGGTCGTAGGATGCACGCCCCGACCCCCCGCCCGCGGAGGAGCCAGTGGCCCAGCAGCAGCCGGCGTTCAACGTGCTCAAGACGTTCGCGTTCGAGGACTGGGGCCTGTACGGGCGCGGCGACGAGCTGCTCTGCCGTGCGCTCGCCAAGCATCCCAAGGTGGGCAAGGTCTTCCACGTGCAGCCTCCGGCGGACCCCGCCGGGTTCCGGACCCGGTTCCGCGACCCGCGCTGGGACCAGGACCTCGAAGGCCAGCTGCGGCGGCTGCGCGGCGACGATGACGGCGGCGTGCTGCTGTTCACGCCGCGGACCTCACCCGAGCGCCCCGACGCCGCCCTGGACCGCACCGTCGAGTTCCTCGAGCGCGAGCGCGCCTTCGCCAGCCCGCTGGTCCTGCTGCAGACGCTCACCCACCCCTTCGCCGCCGACATCGCCCGCCGGCTCGGGGGGCGCGGCGTGTTCCGGCTGGCCATGGCGCGCCGCGACGCGCGCGCCGCCCACGACTCCGGCAGCGGCGAGCGGGAGCGGTTCGAGGAGCTGTACGCGACCCAGGTGCCCGGCGCCGACCTGGTGTGGGCCGGGACGCGGCCGCTGGTCGAGGAGTTCCGCGCCCGCAACCCGCGGACCGTGCTGCAGCCCGTCGGCGCCGACCAGGGCCTGGCGGGCGGGACGCCGGCGGAGGAGCTGGCCGACCTGCCCCGCCCGCTGGTGGTGTACGCGGGCTCGATGCGCGCCGACCTGGACGTCCCCCTCATCCGCGGCACGGCCGAGCGCCTCGCCGACCACAGCTTCGTGTTCGTCGGCCCGCACGCCGACCATTTGGTCCCGCTGGTCGAGGGGGTGCGCAACGTGCACGTGATCGGGCCCCGCCCGTACCGGCAGCTGCCCGACCACCTCGCGGCCGCGGAGGTCGCGATCGCGCCGCACCTGGTCGTCGAGGCGACCAAGGCGGTCGTGCCCGAGAAGCTGTACGGCTACCTCGCCGCGGGCCTGCCGGTCGTGACCACGGCCGTCGCCGGCGTGGAGGAGCTGCGGCGGCTGGTCTGGACCGCCCGCGACGCCGGCGAGTTCGCGCGCGCGATCCAGGGGGCGCGCAAGCGCGACCGGGAGCGGCGGCGCTCCCTGCGGCAGGCCGCGGTCACCCCGCTGTCCTGGGACGCCGTCGCGGACCACCTGGTGGCCTCGGTCGAGGCGGTGCGCGGCGGCGCCGACCCGCCCGCCACGCCGGAGGCGAGGATCCCGGCGATCCCCGGGTTCCTGGCGCGCTGACCCGCAAGGAGGCGGCCGGCGCCTCGGTATGCTGGGCCGGCGAGGCCGGCGGGCGGTCCATCCCCGCCGGCGGGTCCCCGAGGCGAGGAGCGTGACCGGTGGCCGACCCTGCCGCCCCGGACGACCGTCCGGCCTGGCTGCGCGAAGGCGCGCCGCAGCCGCCGCGCCAGGAGCCGCCGCGCCCGCCGCCGCCGCGCCCGCCGGTGCCGGTGGTCACCTGGTCGGTCCTGGCCGTCAACGCGGTCATGCTCGTGGTGACCGCGCTGCTGAGCGGCGGGTCGAGCGGGTTCGTCGAGCCGAGCCCGCGGGCCCTGTGCCGCCTCGGGGCGCTCAACGCGGCCGCGATCGCCGAGGGGGGGCAGTGGTGGCGGCTGCTCACGGTGATGGTGCTGCACGGCGGCGTGCTGCACTTCGCGCTCAACAGCTACGCGCTGTGGGTCTTCGGTCCACTGATGGAGCGGGCGCTGGGCTCGCTGCGCATGGCCGCGGTCTACCTGGTCGGCGGGTTCGCGGGCTCGGCGGCGAGCTTCGCGTTCACCCGCACCACGCTGGGGGTGGGGGCGTCCGGCGCGATCTTCGGGCTGCTCGGCGGGCTGGTGGCGTTCCTGTGGCGGCGGCGGGACCGGGGTGGCATGTCGCAGCTGCGGAGCGTGCTCCTCATCGTCGCGATCAACCTGGTCTTCGGCCTGAGCATCCCCAACATCGACAACCTCGCGCACGTGGGCGGGTTCGTGGGCGGCCTGGTCGCGGTCTGGCTGCTCGAGGCGGTGCCGAGGCGGCCGCTGGCGCAGCTGGGCGCGCTCGCGGTGCCGGTCGCCGCGTCCCTGGCGCTGGTCTGGTACGGCGCCGCCACGCTGCCGCCGGGGACGTTCAGCTGCGCGCAGCTCGGCTGACGGCGGCCGCCTAGCTCCGCGGCCGCGACACCTGGTCACGGGTGCGCAGGTAGAGCGCGTTGCTGATGCCCACGAGGTAGGGCTGCGCGAGCGCGCCGGCCGCGCCGAGGAGCACGACCATGCCGGTGCGCAGCGGCAGGTTGCCGACCGCCACGGCGGCCGCGTCGATCAGCCCGATCCCCAGGCACAGCGGGAACCAGGAGCTGGCGACGCGGTGGCTGAGCGCGGCGGCGGCGAGCACGCGGCGCTCGCCGTGCAGGACGATCGGCTGCCGCAGCACGACCAGGAACGCGAGCATGAACCCGATCAGCGGGCTCGAGCCGGTCAGCAGCCGCGTGCGCTGCGCGACGGAGTCCTCCTGCACCCCGCCGAGCAGCAGCAGGCTGCCCAGGATCGCGGCCAGCACGTACGACAGCCGCAGCAGCTCCGCCCGCAGGCCGGGCAGGATCGAGCGGCGCGTCGCCGCCCACGCCTCCGCCACGCCCGGCTGCGGCCGCCCGGGGTCCGCGGCGGGCGGGGGCTGGTCCCCGGGGTCCGGGGCGGGCTGCGCCCGGACCCCGAGGGCGCCCGCCAGGTAGGCGACCAGGAACAGCTCGAGCAGGAACCCGAGGACCAGGGCGGCCACCTGCACCAGGGCCTGCAGCGCCAGCGGCGCGGCGGCGACCAGGATGGTCAGCGCGGGCACGGCGGCCGTGAGCGCGATCGCCAGGGGCCGGTGCCGGTACTGGCGCCAGGCGTCGCGCACGATGTCGCGGAACAGGGCAGCTCGCCTCCGTCGCAGGGTGTCGACGGGAGACGCGCCCGCCGCCGGCCTATCCTAGTGGGTTCCCAGCAGGTGTCCGCGTCCAGGGAGGTCCGATGGCGGCCAGCGCACCGACGGTCCGGCTCACCAGTCTGTCGCACGGGGCCGGTTGCGCCTGCAAGCTCCCGTTCGCGGCGCTGGACCGCCTGCTCGCCGCGGTCGGCGCGCCGGCCGCCGCCGGCGAGCGGCTGCTGGTCGGGCTCGAGGACGGCGACGACGCGGCGGTGTGGCGGCTGGACGAGCGGCGCGCGCTGGTGCTCACGACCGACTTCTTCACCCCGATCGTCGACGACGCCGCGGCCTGGGGCCGGATCGCGGCCGCGAACGCCCTGTCGGACGTGTACGCGATGGGCGGCCGGCCGCTGCTGGCCCTCAACCTGGTCGCGTGGCCGGCGGCGACGCTGGGGCTGGAGCTGCTGGCCGAGGTGCTGCGTGGCGGCGCCGAGGTCGCCGGGCGGGCCGGGTGCGTGGTCGCGGGCGGGCACTCGGTCGACGACGCCGAGCCCAAGTACGGGCTGGCGGTGGTCGGCCTGGCCGAGCCGGAGCGGCTGCTGCGCGCCGCGGCGGCCCGGCCCGGCGACGCGCTCGTGCTCACCAAGGCGCTCGGGACCGGGGTGATCGCGACCGCGATCAAGCGCGGCCGGCCGGATCCGGCCGCCGTCCGTGGCGCCGTGGAGAGCATGACCGCCCTCAACGACGCGGC
Source organism: Actinomycetes bacterium (assembly GCA_035263405.1). Classification (GTDB taxonomy): domain Bacteria; phylum Actinomycetota; class CALGFH01; order CALGFH01; family CALGFH01; genus DATFRI01. The sequence continues at coordinate 4,949 of DATFRI010000012.1, forward strand.
GGCCGAGGCGGCGCTGGCCGCCGGGGTCCGGGCCGCGACCGACGTGACCGGCTTCGGGCTGCTCGGCCACCTGCACCGCCTGCTGCGGGCCAGCGGGGCCGCGGCCGTGATCGGCGCCGCGCAGGTGCCGCTGCTGCCCGGCGCCGCCGAGCTGGCCGCGGCGGGCTTCGTCCCCGGCGGGACCGTCAGCAACACCGCCTACCTGGAGTCCCGGGTGCGCGTGGACCCCGCCGTGCCGGCCGCGACGGCGACCCTGCTGCACGACGCGCAGACCTCCGGCGGCCTGCTGCTCGCGGCGGCGCCCGGCAGGCTGGCGGCGCTCCTGGCGGCGCTGCGCGCCCGTGCCGTCCCGGCCGCGACGATCGGCGAGGTGACGGCCGGGGAGCCCGGCCGGATCCGGGTGGTCCCGAGCCTGCCGGCCGGCTGAGCCGGCGGCGATGTTGGCGGCGAATGCTCGATGCTATGTTGTTGGTCGGGCAGGTCGCCGGCGCTCGAGGGCCGGGCCGCCGCCGTCGACCCGACCGCTCACGAGGCCGATGCTCACGCTCGACCAGGACAGCTACGACCTGCTCGTCGCGCACGCCCGCCGCGAGTACCCCAATGAGGCCTGCGCGCTGCTCGCCGGCCGGGGCAGCTCGCTGGACGCCATCACGGTCGAGAAGGTCTACCCGCTGCCCAACGCCGAGGCCAGCCCGACGTTCTACGTGGTCGAGCCGCGCGCGCAGCTGCACGCCATGCGCGAGATCGAGGACGACGACCGGGAGCTGGTGGGGGTCTTCCACTCGCACACCTTCACCGAGGCCTACCCCTCGCGCACCGACGTCGAGCTGGCGTTCTACCCCGAGGCCGCCTACCTGATCCTGTCGCTGGCCGATCCCGGGGCGCCCGCGCTGCGGGCGTTCCGGATCCGCGACGGGGACGTCGCCGAGCTGCGGCTCACCGTCGGCCCCGAGCCCGAGGCGTCGCACCGGTGAGGGGCCAGCCGACGTACCTGGCCAGCCCGGTGTGGCACCGGCGCGGGCCCGCGGCACGCTACGGCCGATGTCGGCCCGCCGCCCCGGGCGGCCGGGCGAGCCGTTGAGCGTCCGGCCGAGCTGTCCGAGAACGGAGCGTGCTGACGATGCCCGAGATCCGCATCCCGACGATCCTGCGCAAGTACACCCGTGACGAGAAGAAGGTCCAGGCCGACGGCGGCACCGTCCGCGAAGTGCTCGCCGACCTCGACCGCCGCTACCCCGGCATCTCCGGGCAGCTGCTCAACGACGACGGGTCCCTGCACCGGTTCGTGAACGTGTACCTGAACGACGAGGACATCCGCTTCCTCGGCGCGCTCGACGCGCCGGTCGCCGCCGGCGACGTGCTGGCGATCCTGCCCGCGGTCGCGGGCGGCTGCGCCACCCGCACGCCGGGGATCCGGCCCGGACGGTGGCGTCCGGGCGGCGGAGGCGCCGCCGGCGCGCCCGCGGGGTAGGCCGGGTGCGCGAGGAGGACCTCGCCGCCGCGATCGGCAACACCCCGCTGGTGGGGCTGCCCCGGCTCGCGCCGCGGCCGGGCGTGCGCCTGTGGGCCAAGCTGGAGAGCGCCAACCCGACCGGCAGCGTCAAGGACCGCATCGCGCGCGCGATGCTGGACGACGCCGAGAAGGCCGGCCGCCTGCGGCCGGGCGCGACGCTGCTGGAGCCCTCCAGCGGCAACACCGGGATCTCGCTGGCGCTCCTGGCCAGGCTGCGCGGCTACCGGCTGGTGGTGGTGATGCCGGAGAACACCTCGGCCGAGCGCCGGCAGCTCCTGGAGCTGTACGGCGCCGGCGTGGTGCCCTCGCCGGCCGAGCAGGGCTCCAACGGCTCCATCCGCGTCGCCGAGCGGCTCGCCGCCGAGCACCCCGGGTGGGTGATGCTCTACCAGTACGGCAACCCCGCCAACGCGCAGGCGCACTACGAGACGACCGGGCCGGAGATCTGGTGCGACCTGCCCGAGATCACCCACTTCGTCGCCGGCCTCGGCACCAGCGGGACCCTCATGGGCACCGGCCGCTACCTCAAGGAGCGCCGGCCGGCGGTGCAGGTGGTGGCCGCCGAGCCGGAGTTCGGCGACCTCGTGTACGGGCTGCGCAACCTCGACGAGGGGTTCGTGCCGCCGATCTTCGACCCGGCCCTGCTCGACGGCCGGGTCAAGGTCAACTCCGCCGACGCGCTGCGGCGCACGCGCCAGCTCGCCGCCGCCGAGGGCCTGTTCGCCGGCGTCTCCTCGGGCGCGGTGCTGCACGTGGCCCTGCGGCTGGCCGAGCGGCTGGACAGCGCCGAGATCGTCCTGCTGGTCGCCGACGGCGGCTGGAAGTACCTGTCGACCGGGGTGTACGGCGCCGACGAGGCCGCGGCGCAGGCCGGGCTGCAGGGCCAGCTGTGGGCCTGAGGCGCGGCCAGGGAGAGCGGTGGGCACCGCCGCCTTCGACCGATAAGGTCTGCTGAATGGACACCAGACCGATCGGGGTCTTCGACTCGGGCGTCGGCGGGCTGACCGTCGCCCGCGCCGTGATCGATCTGCTCCCGCACGAATCGGTCCTGTACTTCGGCGACACCGCCCGAGGCCCCTACGGCCCGCGCCCGCTGGACGAGGTGCGGCGGTTCGCGACCGAGATCCTCGAGCTGCTCCTCGCCGAGCGCGTCAAGCTCGTGGTGGTCGCCTGCAACAGCGCCTCGGCGGCGGCGCTCGACGAGCTGCGCGCGGGCGCGCCCGTCCCGGTCGTGGACGTGATCGAGCCGGCCGTGCGCGCCGCGGTCCGCCTCACCCGCAACCGGCGCGTGGGCGTGATCGGCACCACGGCGACCATCGCCTCCGGCCGCTACCCGCGCTCGGTGGCGGCCACGCACGAGAACGTCGCCCTGCTCAGCCAGGCGTGCCCGCGCCTGGTCGAGTTCGTCGAGCGCGGCGAGACCACCGGCCCGGAGATCCTCACGGTCGCGGGCGGGTACCTGGCCCCGCTGCTGGAGGCCGGGATCGACACGCTGATCCTGGGCTGCACCCACTACCCGCTGCTGACCGGCGTGATCGGCTACCTCGCCGGCCCGGACGTGTTCCTGGTCGACTCGGCGGAGTGGACCGCGCGCGACGTGTTCGCCGAGCTGACCCGCGCCGACCTGCACGCGCCGTACGCGACCGTCCCGCGCCACCGCTTCTGGTGCTCGGGCGACCCCGGCGGGTTCCGCAGGCTCGGCGCCCGCTTCCTCGGACCGGAGGTGGTCGAGGTCCAGACGCGCAGCGCCGGGCGGCTCGCGGGCCGCGGCCGGCGATGACCGACCGGACGCGGCGACGCGTGGAGGCGTGACGATGCGGCTCACGGTGCTCGGCAGCTGCGGGACGTACGTGGACGCCGGCCGCGCCTGCTCGGGCTACCTGCTGGAGGCGCCGGAGGCCGGGCCGCGGCCGGCGCGCGTGTGGGTGGACGCCGGCTCGGGCAGCCTCGCCAACCTGATGCGCCACGCCGGCCTCGACACCCTCGACGCCATCTGGCTGTCGCACCTGCACATCGACCACTGCACCGACCTGCCGGTGGCCTACTTCGCGCTGCGCTACGGCGACGTCGGGCGGTCGCGGCCCCTGCCGGTGTACGGGCCCCCCGGCTGGGCCGAGCACATGGCCGCGTTCCTCACCAGCGACACGTTCAACGGGCCGCCGTCCATGGCCGACCGGTTCGACCTGCGGGAGCTGCGCGACGGGCAGCGGGTCCGGGTGGGCGCGCTCACGCTCACGGCGGTCGCCACGCAGCACTCGGTCGAGACCTACGGCGTGCGCGCCTCCGCCGGTGGTGTCACCATCGGCTACTCGGCCGACTCCGGTCCGTGCGACGCGCTCGGACGGCTGGCCGCCGACGCGGACCTGTTCGTGTGCGAGGCGGCCTGGCTCGAGCGCCCTCAGGGCGCCGAGCCGATCCACTGCAGTCCGGCCGAGGCCGGCACGTGGGCGTCGCGTGCCGGCGCCAGGCGACTGGTCCTGACCCACCTGCGCCCGGGCACCGACGAGGCCGCCAGCCTCGACCGGGCCCGGGCCGCCTTCGACCGGCCCGTCCGGGTGGCGCGCGAGGGCGACAGCTACGACCTTGGGAGCGGCACGTGAACCGTCGAGACGGCAGGGCACCCGACGCGCTGCGGCCCGTCCGGATCGTCCCCGGATGGCAGGAGACCGCGTTCGCCTCGGCGCTGGTCGAGGTCGGCAGGACCAGGGTCCTGTGCGCGGCGACCTTCGAGGACCGCACGCCGCCGTTCCGGCGCGGCAGCGGCAAGGGCTGGGTGACCGCCGAGTACGCGATGCTGCCCGGCTCGACCGCCGAGCGCAGCGCCCGGGAGGTCGCCAAGGGCCGCCCCGGCGGCCGCACGCACGAGATCCAGCGGCTGATCGGCCGCTCCCTGCGGGCGGTCGTCGACCTCGGCCGGCTGGGCGAGGCCACGCTGTGGATCGACTGCGACGTCCTGCAGGCCGACGGCGGCACCCGCTGCGCCTCCATCACCGGTGCGTGGGTGGCGGCGTTCCTGGCCTGCGCGCGCCAGCTCCGCGAGGGGCGCCTCAAGCAGTTCCCGATCCAGGACCACGTCGCCGCGGTCAGCGCCGGGCTGGTCGACGGCACCCCCTGCCTGGACCTGCCCTACGAGGAGGACGTGCGCGCCGCGGTCGACATGAACGTGGTCATGACCGGCATCGGCGGCCTGGTCGAGGTCCAGGGCACCGCCGAGGGCGAGCCGTTCGCGCGCGCGGAGCTGGACGTGCTGCTGGACCTCGCCGCGGCCGGGATCGACGAGCTGGTCCAGGCGCAGAAGCGCGCGCTCGGCCCGCTGCTCGAGGAGGTCCCGATCCCGCCGCTGCGGCGCCTGGCGCTGGGGCCGGCGCGCCAGTGACCCGGCCGCGGCTGCTGCTCGCCACCGCCAACCCGGGCAAGCTGCGCGAGCTGGCTGCGGTCCTCGCGGGCCTGGAGGTCGAGCTGGTCACGCTGGACCGCGCCGGGCTCGGCCGCCCGCCCGAGGTCGAGGAGACCGGCGCGACCTTCCTGGACAACGCCCGCATCAAGGCGAGCGCGTACGCGGCCTGGGCGGACGTCGCGGCGGTCGCCGACGACTCGGGCCTGGAGGTCGACGCGCTCGGCAGCGCGCCCGGGGTGCGCTCGGCGCGCTACGCGGGGCCCGGCGCGAGCGACGAGGCCAACCTCGCCAAGCTGCTGGCCGAGCTGGAGGCGGTGCCCGACGACCGGCGCGGCGGGCGCTTCCGCTGCGCCGCGGTGCTCGCCGACCCGCTGGGCGGGGAGTGGCACGCCGAGGCGTCCTGGGAGGGCACGATCCTGCGCGCGCCGCGCGGGACCGGCGGGTTCGGCTACGACCCGGTGTTCCTGCCCGCCGGCTGGGACCGGACCAGCGCCGAGGTCGACCCGGCCACCAAGAACGCCGCCTCCCACCGCAGCAGGGCCTTCCGGGCGCTGCGTCCCGCCATCCAGGCGTGGGCGCGCGACCGTGCCGGCTGGGGTCCCGGCGAGTGAGGGTGTCCGCGATGCCCTCTGACCGCAGGCAGACGTCCCGAAGGAGGGCATCGCGGACACCCTCACTCAGGTGAACGGCGTGAACGTGTGCGCCGCGCGCCGCGGCAGGTCGTCGGGGAGCAGGGGGGTGGGCGTCCCGCCGCTGAGCACGCCGGCCAGGAACGCGGCCACGCCCAGCCGGTGGACCTCGTGGTCGGTCGAGCGGCCGCCGAACAGCACCACCCCCCAGGCGTCCGGCGCGCCCTCGGTCAGCCAGTACAGCTCGTTGCCGTTGTCGCTGCGGCCCAGGGGGAGCAGGCCGCCGGGCTCGGGGAACGGCGGCAGCGGCAGCCGCGCGGGGAACCTGCGGCGGGTCTGCTCGTAGGCGTCCAGGGTCGTGCGCCGCTCGTCCAGCAGGTTGCCGGGGCCGCGCGGGGCGAACGGGCTGAACAGCCACAGCAGCTCGTCGAACCGGCCCGACCCGTAGACGGCGGTGAGCGCCTTGTAGTCGGCGGGCAGCGCCGTGCCCAGTTCCTGCTCGACCGCGGGCCAGCGGCGCGGGTCGGCGGGCTCCACCGGCTCGGCGGGCGGGGGAGCCAGCGCACGCAGGCGCGCCAGCGGATCGGGAGTCGCCCGCGCCCGGCTCATCCGGGCGCCCCCGCAAGCTCCTTGACCTGGGCCTGCGGCGTGTTGGCGATCTCCACGTCGAGCCGGAAGCCGCGGTCGCCGCTGGCGCGCAGCCGGACGGCGCGCGGCGCCCCGCGCCAGTCGGGGCTCGGGTACACCGGGCGGACCTCGTACCGCACCGTCTGGCCATGCTCCACCGTGTCGGCCACCTCCGTCTCGAAGTCGCGCATCACCGGCGAGTTGGCGCGCGACTGGTACATGGCCACCAGGTTGCCGGCGACCTCGCCGGAGCCGCCGAGCTGCCGTCCGAGCAGGTGCCCGCGCGCGCGGTTGCGCGCCGGGAGCTGGTCGAACCCGGGCGGCCGGATGTCGGCGTCGGCCTCCGAGCCGAGCTGGTGGTCGGCCGCGGCCTGCACCATCCGCGGCGTGATCGTGGCGGTCACGCCGCTGCGCTGCCCGGTGCGGGCGTTCACGTGACCGTAGTCGACCGCGCCGCCGAGCTGCCTGATCCTGGCCTGGTTCGCGCGCGCGTCCTCGGTCCGGTCCGGGCGGTCACGGTCGCGCGGTCCCGGCCCCGGGCCGGGACCGCGCCCGGGCAGGTCGCCGCCGGCCAGGACCCACAGGGCCCCGACCACCAGCACCGCGACCAGCAGGCCGGTCAGGCCCGACGACCGGCGCCGCGGCCCGCGGCGCGTCCGGGACCGTGACCGGGTACGGGTCCTTCGTCGTCTGGGCAAGGCCGCCACGCTCCTTCTGGCCGGTTGACGGAGGTCGAGCGGCAGACCGGTTCTGCCCGGTCGGCGGAGACCGACCGGATCATACGGTCCGGCCGCGGCCCGTCGCCGCCGCGGCCGGGCTCCACGCCGGCCGGCGGTGCCGGTAGCCTGGTCGGCCGGAGGGGGCGGCCGGGCCGCGGCGCCCGGCCGGTGCACGACGGCGGACGGGAGCGGGCGGCGTGGGCCAGGACCGGCGCACAGGCCGCGGCCGGGGCGGGTACCGCCTGGTCGCGAGCGATCTGGACGGGACGCTCCTGGGGCCCGACGGCGAGGTCTCCGCGCGGACCCGGGCGGTGCTGCGGCGGCTCGGCGAGGCCGGGATCACGGTGGTCGTGGTCACCGGCCGGCCGCCGCGCTGGATCCGCGGCCTGCTCGACGACGACGTCGTGCACGAGCTGGTCATCTGCGCCAACGGCGCGGTCGTGTACGACCCGGGCGCGGGCCGGGTGGTCACGACCGACCCGCTGCCCGCGGCGGTCGCCGCGCGGCTGGTGGCCCGGCTGCGCGAGCGCGCGCCCGGCGTGACCTTCGCGGTCGAGACCGGCGAGGAGCTGCGCTGCGAGCTGCAGCACCCGCTGCACGGGGGCGGCCCGGGCGGCACGGGCGACGCCCTGGACCTGGTGCGCGGGCCGGTCTGCAAGCTGATCGCGCACGCCCCCGACGGTCGGGTCGAGGCGCTGCACGCGCTGGCCGTGGAGCTGGCCGGGGAGGAGGCCGTGGCCACCGTGTCCGGGTTCGAGCTGGTGGAGATCTCCGCGGCGGGCGTCACCAAGGCGTTCGCCCTGGAGCGGCTCTGCGGCGAGCTGGGCGTCGCCGCCGCCGAGGTCATCGCCTTCGGCGACATGCCCAACGACCTGCCGATGCTCGCCTGGGCCGGCCACGGGGTGGCCGTGGGGAACGCGCACCCGGCGGTCCTGGCGCGCGCCGACGAGGTCGCCGCGTCCAACGCCGACGACGGCGTCGCGGAGGTCCTGGAGCGGCTGCTTCCCGCCGCCCGGTGACCCACGGTCCCCGCCCACCACCGGCCCGACGCCTGGATGCGGCCGGGTCAGATGTGCCCCTGGAAGGTGTCGCAGCGTTCGAGGTCGCCGGTCTCGTAGCCGGTGGTGAACCAGCGCTGCCGCTGCTCCGCCGAGCCGTGCGTCCACGACTCCGGGTCGACGCGGCCCTGGGTGCGCCGCTGGATCCGGTCGTCGCCGACCGCGGCGGCGGCGTCCAGGCCGTCGGCGATGTCGGCCTCGGTGAGCCGGCTGACCAGCGGCCGCCCGCCCGGCCCCTCGGTGGTGGCGGCGTGGTTGGCCCAGATCCCCGCGTAGCAGTCCGCCTGCAGCTCCAGCCGGACCGAGCCGCTCTCGGGGCCCTGCTGGTCGCCCACGCGTTGCATGGTGCCGAGCAGGTCCTGGACGTGGTGCCCGTACTCGTGGGCGAGCACGTAGGACTC
>DATFRI010000013.1:0-30676 GCA_035263405.1 Actinomycetes bacterium
GATCTCCTCGACCTGCGCGCGCACGGCCTCCAGGGAGATGCCGAGCGACTCGAGCGCCTTCGCGGCGACGCCTTCACCCTCGTGGATCAGCCCGAGCAGGATGTGCTCGGTTCCGATGTAGTTGTGGTTCAGGAGCCGGGCCTCCTGCTGGGCGATCTCCACCGCCTGCCGGGCGCGCGGGGTGAACCGCTGGAAGAGCCCGCCGGCGCGGGGGCGGCGGCGGCCGGTGAGCCGTTCGAACATCCCGACCTCCCTGGTCTCGTCGGCGTCGGTCCCGTCGGCGTCGGTCCCGTCGGCGTCGGTCCCGTGGACCCCGGTGCGGACCTCCCCGGGCGCCCGCTCGCGGTGGTCGAGCCGCGCCGCGAGCCAGTCCGCGAGCTGCCCCTCCAGGACCCCGCCGCCGGCGACCTGCAGCAGCAGCTCCGAGACCTCCTCGGGCGGGTCCAGGTCGAGGTCCCACCCGTCCATCGCCAGGAGCTGGACCGCGGCCGCGAGCGCGACCCGGGCGGCGCCGTGGCGCGCGACGGGCGGCCTGACCAGCCCGGCCAGCAGCGCCGCCGCCGACCGCTCGGGACGCTCGCCGGCGGCCCGGGCCCGGGCGAGCGCCGCCGCCGCGGTGTCGAGGTCGACCAGGCGCGCGGCCCGGTCGGCGGGGACGTCGAGGACCCGCGCGGCGATCAGGACCAGGTCGGCCAGGCCGAGCCGGGTCACTGCCCGCCGTCCCGCAGCGCGCGCAGCACCCGCTCGTGCCGCGCGAGGTTCTCCTCGAGCAGGCGGATGAACGCCTGGTCCTTGCGGCGTCGCTCGACCAGCTCGGTGATCGCCTCGCGGACGACGTCCGACATCGAGCGGCCCTCGACGTCGGCGACGGTCTGGAGCCGCTCGGCCAGGTCGGGGTCGAGCCGCAGGACCATGTTCCTGGTCCCGCCCGACCGTCGCGGTCCGGACCCGCCGTCACGTGTCGTCGCCATCTCGATGGCAAGATATCACGATATCAGGAGCGCGGGAACCCGCGGTGCTACGCGTCGTCCCAGTGCTGGGCGCACCAGGCGTCGCGGCCGGCGCTGGAGGTGAGCGGCGGGACGTAGGCGTTCTGCAGCTCGAGCGTCTGCTGGACGGTCGCCGCCTGGGTCTCGATCGTCTGGGAGACCAGCGCCCGCGCCGCCGGGGTCGGCGCGTTCACCAGCAGCTCGGCGTTGCGCCAGGCCGTCTCGCGCCAGGCCGCGATGAGCTGGAAGAGCGTGGTCTCGTCCAGCGTGGTGCCCTGGACGTTGGTCCCGTTGACCGAGGGGTCGAACCGGCGCGAGATCTCGGCGATCAGCGGCATGGTCACGCGGTTGAGGAACTCGTCGACCTTGTCGTGGTCAGGCTTGCGGCTGGAGCCGTCCGGCCTGACCAGCCCGATCGCCTCCAGCACGTAGGGCAGGTCGCGGTTGACGTGCGCGCTCATGCCCAGCAGCAGGTTCCCCGCGGCGGAGACCTGCCTGCGGTCGGCGGCGTCCAGCGCGATCACCCACGCCTGCGGGACCTGGCTGCGGCGGCCGGCGTGCCAGTCGTCGTAGGCCTGGAAGTAGTACGAGGCGAAGACGGCGGCCTCGTGGTTCAGGAACGGCGGGTCGCTGAAGAAGTCGGGTGTGGTGGTCGCGACGCGGAACTCCTCGGTGGTGCGCAGGTAGGTGAGCGCGAACACCGCGTCGTGGTCGCAGGTGGGCGCGAGCGTGTCGAAGCGCCTGGTCATCTCTCTGATGAGCGCGTTCACGCAGCGCAGGTCGCCGCGGTTGCAGAGGTTGGCGCTGCTCGGCTCGTACGCGCCGGTCAGCCCGGGCAGGAGCTGGGTCCAGGGGACGAACGGGGGGTCGTCCTCAGCGGACGCGGTGCCGGTGAGCGCCGCGCTCGCGAGCGCGGCGGCGGCGAGCAGGGTGGCGACCCTGCGGGGAAGGTGCATCGAGCCTCCTCGGGGCAGGTGCGCACCGCCCGGGGACGGGGCTGGCAGGGCGGCCGATCCCCGGGGCGGGAGCGGACAGCGGACCCGGGGGCGGGGCCCGGGGCGGGCTAGACGGTGAGCGGGAGGGTGCGCAGGACGCGGTCCACCAGCTCGCCGGCGACCTCGTCGTCGACGGCCTGCCGGGTCAGGAAGCTGCGGTACAGGACCGGGCCGACCAGCATGTCGCAGAGCAGGTGCACGTCGACCTCGCCGCCGACCTCGCCGCGCTGCCTGGCGCGCTCGAGCGCCTCGGCCAGGCAGGCCCGCTTGGGCTCGACCACGCACTCGCGGAAGCGGTCGGCGAGGTCGGGGTCCTGGGCGAGGTCCATCGCGAGGCCCGGCAGGGTCTCGCTGGCCAGCGGCGCGGTGAACGCGAAGTGGACACGCTGCACGAAGGTGAGCAGGTCGCCGCGCAGGGTGCCGGAGTCGGGCAGCGAGCCCAGCCGCACCGTCCACTTGCCGGTGGCGATCGGGCAGATGGGGCCGGAGATCACCTCGACGACCAGCGCGCCCTTGGACGGCCAGTGCCGGTAGATGGTGCCCTTGCCGACGCCGGCGCGCGCCGCGACGCCCTCGATGGTCAGCCGCCCGTAGCCGACCTCGGAGAGCATCTGCAGGGTGGTGTCGAGGATCGCCTGGTGGACCCGGGCATCCCGGGGTCGGCCCGGCTTGGGACGCTCGATGGGCTCGTACTGGACCGGACGCGCCCGGATGGTCGTGTCCGCGTCCTCCAGGTCACTGCGTGTCTGCACCATCGCGGCACCTCACAAGGCGGCTGGACTGGGACGCAACAGCGGCCGGCCCGCGACGCGGGACCGGCGCGTAGGGCTGATGCTAAGACAACGAGCCCTTTCCGGTCGAATAGGTCCGGACCGTGCCGTTCCTCGCACACCGTGCGATCCGTTGCCGGCGCAACCGGCGCGGTCGCGACCCCCGCCGGCGCGCCTCAGGAGGTCAGCACGCTCAGCATCGCGGCGAGCTTGGCCTCGGTCTCGGCCCACTCGGACGCCGCGTCCGAGCCCGCGACGATCCCGGCGCCCGCGACCAGCCGCGCCCGGTGGCCGGTCAGCTCCGCGCCGCGCAGCGCCACCGCCCACTCGCCGTCGCCGGCCCAGTCGACCCAGCCGACCGGCCCCCCGTACCGCCCGCGCTCGAACGGCTCCAGCGCCGCGAGCAGCTCCAGCGCCCGCCCGGTCGGCGTGCCCGCGACCGCGGGCGTGGGGTGCAGCAGCCCCGCCAGCTCGAGCGCGTCGTGCCCCGGCCGGGCCAGGTCCAGCTCGATGCGCGTGGCCAGGTGCGCGACCGTGGCCAGGCGGATCAGCGAGCGGGGGTGCACGGTCAGGCGCGAGGCCACCCTGGCGAGCGTGCCGGCCACCGCCTCCACCACGAAGCGGTGCTCGGCGGCGTCCTTCTCGGAGGCCACCAGGCCGGCCAGCCGCTCGGCCTCCCTGGTGGGCGAGGCGCCGCCGCGGGCCACGGTCCCGGCCAGCGGGCAGGAGACGGCCAGCCACCGCATCCGGCGGATCAGCAGCTCGGGGGAGGCGCCCACCAGCCCGTCGTGCGCGTACAGCATGCAGCCGTCGTCCCGGGCGGCGAGCCGCCGCAGCACCGCCGCCCGGGAGAACGGGCGGTCGGCCTCGACCAGCACCTCCCGGGCGAGCACGACCTTGCCGATCTCGCCGGCGGCGATCGCCGCGAGCGCGCGGCCGACCATCGCGTCCCAGCCGGCGCGGTCCTGGCCGGGCCGGACGCCCCTGACCTCGGGCCAGGCGGTGGCGTCCGCCGCGACCGGCGCCAGGACGTCCGGCGCGGCGCCGTTCGAGCTGACCCGCGTCTCCCAGGTCCCGCCCTCGGCGTCGCGGCGGACGACCAGCTCGGGGACGACCAGCTCGCCGGGGATCCGGTCGTCGAAGGGCAGCGCCCCGACCGCGACCGGCCCGGGCGCGCCGAACGGCCCGCCCCAGCGGATCTGCCGCAGCACCGCGGCGACGTCGGGCGCGGCCGCCGCGACGCGTCCCGGCCCCGTGCCCAGCGGGATGCGCATCGCGACCCCGCGGGTGACCAGCTCGTACCGGTCCGAGCGCCACACGAACCCGCGCTCGCCGGCGAGGTCCAGCACGTCGCCGCCGGGGTCGAGCTTGCGTGTGCGGCCGCGCAGCGCACCGGCTGCACGGGTGGTGGTGCTCAGGGGGGTGCTCACCGGGCCGCCGCCTAGAGCCCGCTGTAGGAGTGCAGCCCGACCAGCACGGTGTTCACGACGTAGAAGTTGAACACCCACGCGCCCAGGCCGGCGACGGCGATCCAGGCGGCGCCGCGCCCGCGCCAGCCCGCGGTGGCGCGGGCGTGGAGGTAGGCCGCGTACACCACCCAGGTGATGAACGACCACGTCTCCTTGGGGTCCCAGCCCCAGTAGCGCCCCCAGGCGGCCTGCGCCCAGATCGCGCCCGCCATGATCGCGAACGTCCAGATGGGGAACCCGAAGGCGGCGGTCCGGTAGGCCAGCTCGTCGAGGGTCGCGGCCGCCGGCAGGCGCCGCCGCGGCGCGGCGGCGACCTCTCCGACGTCCGGGGCCTCGGCGTCCTCGCCCGCCTCGGCGGTGGCGTAGCCGGCGATCGCCGCCTGGACCCCGGCCGGGTCGGCGGTGCGCGCGCCGCCGGCGATGAGCGGCGGCCGCGGCGCCGCCCCGCGCCGCTCGAGGCGGTCGGCGACGAGGTACAGCACGCTGAAGATCGACGCCAGCAGGAGCACCGAGGAACCGACGATCGCCGCGAGCACGTGCACCCGCAGCCAGCCGGACTGCAGCGCGGGCATCAGCGGCCCCGGCCGCGCGTACAGCACCAGGCGGCCGATCCCGAGCACGGCCACCGCCGGGAGCACGAAGAACGCCCCGAGCGCGCTGACGTCGCGGCGGCGGGCGACCCAGGCGAGGAAGCCGGCCACGATCACCGCGGACGCGGTGACGCTGAACTCGTACATGTTCCCCCACGGCACCCGCCCGACCGCGAGCGCGCGGGTGAGCGCCGCGCCGGCGTTGGCGGCCAGCCCGGTCACGGCCACCGCCACCCCGGCGCGCCCGAGCCACGGGGCGCGGCTGGCCAGCTCGGCGCCGAGCAGCAGCGCGGCCAGCAGGTAGGCGGCCGCGGCGAGCACGACGAGCTGATCGGAGAGGTCGGCGAGCGCGTGGGCGGACATCCAGCGTCAGTCCCCTCCCGGGTCGGCAGGCCGCCCGGGCGCCCGGGCGGGTTCGTCGCCGGCAAGGGTAGTCCCTGACGAGGGCGCCCGGGCGGCCTCCAGCAGCCCGGCGTCGCGCTCCCGGCCGCCGGGGCCGTCCCCGCCCGCCGGTCCCGGCTCCCCCGCCCCGCCGCCCGCGGCCGGCGCCCGCGCCGGTGACAGGGGCGCGCCGAGGGCGGCGCGGACCTCGCCGGCGAGGCGCTCGAACTCGGCCGTGAACGCGAGCCTGCCCTGCAGGGCGAGCCCGGCCAGCTCCACGCGCGTGCCGCCGGGGGCCGGCTCGGCGCGCACCCACACCCGCCGCCGCCGCACGTACAGCGAGGGCAGCAGGCCGAGCAGGATCAGCCCGGCGGCGGCCCCGACGACCGACACGCCGCGGTCGCGCGCGAGCGTCAGCACGGTGTACTGGCGCACCGACCGCAGCGCGATCGTCCCGCCGCCGGGCAGCCCGGCGGTCTGGCCCGGGCGCAGCACCAGCGGCCGCGGCCCCGCGCGCCGCAGCCGGCTGACGTCGAGGGTGAACACGCTCGCGGCCCGGCTGGCGCGCAGGTCGCCCTGCCAGGGCCAGGCCACCAGCACGGGGTTGTCCAGCTGCGGCCGGTTGACCAGCTGGAACCCGCCGCCGGGCTGGGCGGGGGTGCGCAGCCCCGTGAAGAAGGTCAGCTCCAGGCCGAGCTGGGGCCGCAGCGACGGCAGCCGCATCGCGCCGGTGGAGATCTCGTTGTCGGGGTTGCGCAGCAGCTCGACCGGGCCATCGCTGAGCACCTCTCCCGAGGGGGCGGTCACCGTGACCCAGGGCGCGTAGCCGTAGTCGGACTGGAACACGCGCACGCCGTCGACCGTCAGCGGCCGGTTGACCGTCACCCGCTGGCGCTGGACGCGCCCGTCCGCACCGGTCACGGTGAGCTGCGAGCCGAACCCGGCAGGCTGGCCGGCGGCGCGGAAGGTGCTGGTGAAGTCGTCCAGCCGCAGCGTGAACGGGGGCAGGCCGCCGCCGAAGAACCGGCCGGCCGTGAACACGTCGTAGTTGATGCGCGCGTCGGCGGCCTCGTCGCCCTCCACGACGCTCATCTGGCCGCGGAACCCGGTGCCCTTGCCGAGCGCGAGCCCGACCAGCAGCAGCAGGAACGAGGCATGGAACAGGATGCTGCCGAGCTCGCGCAGGTAGCCCTTCTCGGCGGCCAGCTCGCCCGGGCCGTGGGCGGCGACGCGGAAGCGGCGGCCGGCCAGCACCCGCCGGGCCGTGGCAGCGGCCCGCTCGGGGGTGCCCGGGGCCTGGAACGCCACCGCGCTGCGGTAGCGGTCCAGCCGCCCGCCCCCGCGCGGCGGCGGGGCGGCCAGCAGCCGCGCCAGCGCCCGTCCGCGCGGGACCAGGCAGGCGATCACCGCGGCCAGCAGCGCCACGTAGATGGCGCTGAACCAGGCGGAGCCGAAGACGTCGAACACGCCCAGCCGGTCGAGCACCGGCCCGATCCCCGGGTGCGCGGCGAGCCAGCCGTCGACGCGGTCGGGCGACACCGGCCGCTGCGGGAACAGGCTGCCGAGGACCGACGCGCCCGCCAGCGTGCACAGCAGGACCAGCGCGGTGCGCATGGAGCGGAACTCAGCCCATGCGCGCCGCAGCCGCTGCCGCGCGGGACCGCCCCGGGCGGCCATCACCCCGGCCCGGAGGCCTCGCCGGGGCCGCCCGCGGGCTCGGCGCCGCCGCCGTCGAGCACCCGGGTCAGGGCGCCGTGCAGCGCGCGCAGCTCCTGCTCGTCCAGGCGGCCGATGAAGTGCTCGTGGATGCCGCGCACGTGGACCGGGACCGCGGCCCGCAGCGCGCGCCGGCCCGCGGGGGTGAGCGCGACCAGGGTGCCGCGACGGTCGGAGGGGCACGAGCGCCGTTCGACCAGCCCGGAGGCCTCCATCCGGTCGGCGAGCCGGGTGAGGCCGCTCTTGGACAGCAGCACCCGGCGCGCAAGCTCCTGCATGCGGGCCTTGCCGCCGGCCAGGCGCAGCTGCAGCAGCACGTCGTACCAGGTGAGCGGGAGCCCGCGCTCGGCCTGGAGCTCCCTGGAGAGCTTGGCGGTGACCAGGGCGTGCGCCCGCAGGAAGGCCGCCCAGGCCTCCAGCCGGTCGTCGTCCGCCACGGGCATGCACCCGACGATACCGGACTCCCCGGGCCACGGCGGGCGCCGCGGCGCGCCTACAGGGCGGTCTGGAACGTGCCGGCGCGGACCTGCAGCCAGATGAGGAAGTCCGCCCACAGGCCGGTCACCAGCAGCAGCCCGATCACCACCAGCAGGCCGCCGCCCGCCAGCTCCAGCACCCGGAACCTGCGGCGCAGGGAGGGGATCCAGCCGAGCGCGCCGCGGAAGCCGAGCGCGGCGACCAGGAACGGGATCCCGAGCCCCAGGGAGTAGGCGAACAGCAGGGCCGCGCCGCGCGCCGCCCCGCCGCTCACGGCGGCCAGGCCGAGGATCGCGCTCAGCGTCGGGCCGATGCACGGCGTCCAGCCGAGCCCGAACACCATCCCCAGCGGGAGCGCGCCGACCAGGCCGCGCGGCAGGCGGTCGCCGCGCAGCCGCCGCTCCCGGTACAGCCAGGGCAGCTTGACGAACCCGGCCAGGAACAGCCCGAGCAGGATCACCAGCACGCCGGCGACCCGCGTGATCGTGTCCCGGTAGCGGATCAGCCAGCCGGTGAGGGCGCCGACCGCCGCGCCGAACGCGACGAAGATCACGGCGAAGCCGACGACGAACAGCCCCGCGCCGAGCACCACCCGTCCCACGCCGCGCCGCCGCACGCCCTCGCCGGCCTGCTCCAGGTCCTGCCCGGTCAGGCCGGAGATGTAGGAGAGGTAGCCGGGCACGAGCGGCAGCACGCACGGCGAGGCGAACGACACGAACCCGGCCGCGACCGCCACGATCGCGGCGGCCACGAGGTTGCCCTGGGCGATCGTCGCCTGCGGGTCGAGCGCGAGCGTCATCGCGCGGCCGCCGCCGTTCCCGCGACCGCCCGGACGATCCGCTCCAGCTCCGCCGCCCGGGCGTCCGTCCCGCCGCCGGGCAGGACCCCGAGGATGCGCGCCGCGACCCGGCCGGCGCCGTCGACCACCAGCGTGAACGGCGGCGCCGGCGGCGCGTCGGCCCCGAGCAGCTGCGCGGAGCGCGCGGGGCGGTCGTACACGCTGGGGTAGGTGACCCCGAACTCGGCGAGGTAGGCGCGGGCGGCGGCGCGGTCGTCGCGCACGTTCACCCCGACGAAGCGGACCCCCGACGCCGCGAGGCGGCGGTGCGCCCGCTCCAGCGCCGGCGCCTCCGCGCGGCACGGTCCGCACCACGACGCCCAGAAGTTGACCACCGCCGGGCCGCCGGTCCCGGGGCCGTGCCCGGTCAGCGCGACCGTCCCCTGGCCGGCGGCGACCGGCTCCCCGGCGAACGCGGGCAGCGGCCGGCGCTCGCGCTCGGGGACCACGGTGACGTTGGCGGGGAACCCGCCGACCGCCGCGCGGTCCCGGCCGCCCGCGAGCGCGACGCCCGCCGCCGGCAGCGCGACCGCGAGCAGCCCGGCGGCCAGCAGCAGGGTCCGGCGCTGCATGCGGCTGACACCTCGAAGAACGCTGGGAGCGACCCGTCCGGCCGAGTGTACTGGCATCCCCGCCCGGAGCCGGGCGGCGTGCCGCGCCGCCGGTCAGCCCGCAGGCGCCGCCGGGCGGCGCCGGCCCGGGGCGGGCCGCGGGCCGGCGAGGCCGGTCAGGGCCGCGGTCCGGGTGGGCGGGTCCGGGCGGCCGCGGAGCGCAGGATCCTGCCGGCCCAGAGGGTCACCAGGCCGGCGACCAGGAGCAGGCCGGCGACCAGGAGCAGGGGCCCCGGCCGCCAGCCCGAGAACGGCAGGCCGCCGCCGGGCGGCGGCGCGGGCTCACCCAGCACCCGCAGGCCAGTCGTCGCGGTCGCCGCGGCGACCTCGCCGCCCGGGGCCGGCCCCCCGTCCCCGCCGGCGGCCGCGGGGGCGGCGACGCTCGACCCGGGGGACGCCGGCCCGGCCGGACCGCTCGGGCCCGCAGGGCCGGCGGCGCCGGTGGAGCCCGGCGGCGCCGCCAGGCCGCCACCGGGCTCCGTGCCGGCCGTCAGGTCCGCCGCGGTGCTGCTCGGCGCGGGCGGGGGCCCCGCGCACCCGAGCACCAGGAACACCTTGCTGCGGCCGTCGAGGGCGCCGCCGACGGTCAGCTTGACCTGGACCCCCTGCGCGAGGGCGGGCAGGCGGCCGGCGGGCAGCGTGTAGGTGCGGTCGGCGCCGAAGCCGTCCTCGCCCGGGGCGAGCGTGACGCTGTCCTCCAGCAGGAGCTGCTCGTCGGCGGTCCGCCGGGGGGCGTTGAGCCCGAAGGCGACCGCGACCGGCCCGTCGCCCTCGGCGAAGCCCGCCAGCCGGAGCCCGAACGCGCAGCCCTCGTGCTCGGGAACCTCGGACAGGTCCTCCAGGCGGGTGCCGTCGACCAGCACCGCGCCGTCGGCCTGCGGGAGCTGCGCCGTGGCGGCGGCCGCCGCGATCGGCGCGACGGCGAGCAGCACCAGCAGCGCGCACAGCAGCAGGCGGGTTCTCGTGGACGCCGACATCCGGCATCGCCTCCCAGGGACCGGTGCTGGGATGGCCGGGCTGGATCCGCCCGCACGCTCCCTCCCGGGACGGAAGCAGGCACTGCGGCGGCGGATCAGGGGGGTCAGCCGACCAAACGGGCGCTGTGAATATCCGGCTTCGGTCCATGGTCGGACATACGAATATCTACCGGTCCATCCAGACGATCGGGATATCCGCCTCGACCGGCTGATCGGAGTACGACCGAGGGGGCTGCGCTCCGCTCCGCCCCCCCGGACCCCCCCACAAGTCCCCACGCTGCGGGGAGGCGTGCCCGCGGCCCGCACGCAGGCGCGTGCGCTCGTGAATCCGGGCACGTGGAGAACATGGCCGTTGACCTGCACGCTTGCGATGGCTCCGTGCCCGCTGCGTGGTTACAATGCGGGCAGCATCAGGAGCCGGACGGAGAGCCGGACGGGACTCCGACGGAGCTCGGAATCGGAGCTCGGAAAGGGAGCGTGCGCACCGTGTCGCTGCGCAAGCCGAAGGACGAGGGTGAGCGCTGGATCCAGGCCGTCCTCGTCGGGCTGGGCCTGTTCGCGGCGATGCTGGTGCTCTTCGCGGTGATCCCGTCCTTCTGGCTGTACTTCGCCGACGGGACGCTGAAGTGGACCAGCTTCTGGCCGAACAAGCTCCGTGACGTGATCGTGAGCGGCTACTACGCCGTGGTGCTGCTCGCGGCCGGTCTCGCCATCGCCGTCTGGAACCGGCGCCACCCCAAGGTGCTGCCCGCCGGCGAGGACAAGCGGGAGGCGACCGGTGGCTACAAGTAGGCTCGAAAGGCGCTGCTCGTGAACCCGAACCGCCCCACGGTCCACGACGACTACACCCTCCAGACCGTCGACCCGAACTGGCTCCAGGAACGGGTCAAGCCGAGGCGGCACATCGCGCTCTCACCGGAGCTGTGCATCCTCTGCCGGGCCTGCGAGGACGTCTGCCCCTGGGACTGCATCTACATGCTCGCCCCCGGCATCGTCGGGGACTCCGACGCCCAGGAGGTCAAGACGCTGGCGCAGACCTCGCAGGCGCTGTTCGTCATCGACGACAACGAGTGCGTGCGCTGCGGGATCTGCATCGACCGCTGCCCCACCGGCGCGCTCTGGTACGCGCGCGTGGGCGAGGGCCCGGCCGGGGCCGGCTCACGGGGGTAGTAGGCTCGCGGACACCATGACCGGCCGGGTGGGACGGCCGGCGAGCGAGGAGGACGTGCGTGGCGCGCAGGCTGCCGACACTTCCCAGGCCTGGGGAGATGTGGGAACGGACCAGGGACTCCCAGGTCTGGAAGTCGATCTTCCGGCCCGGGTCGATCTACCGCCCCGGCTACCGCGACACCTCCCGCGACCGCGCGCTGGCGATGATGAACAACGTGCTGTACCACCTGCACCCGGTGAAGGTGAAGCGGCACGGGCTGAAGCTGACCTACACCTTCTGCCTGGGCGGGGTGAGCTTCTTCCTGTTCATCCTGCTCACCATCACGGGCATCTTCCTGATGTTCTTCTACCGGCCCACCGCCGGGCTCGGCCAGGAGCTGGCCTACACCGACATGCAGGGCCTGTCGA
Organism: Actinomycetes bacterium; assembly: GCA_035263405.1. Classification (GTDB taxonomy): domain Bacteria; phylum Actinomycetota; class CALGFH01; order CALGFH01; family CALGFH01; genus DATFRI01. Next base: position 11,392 of record DATFRI010000013.1, read on the forward strand.
CCTCGGTCAACTTCGGCCTGCTGATGCGCAACGTCCACCGCTGGGCGGCGCACCTCATGGTGTTCACGGTCTTCCTGCACATGGCGCGGGTCTTCTACCACGGCGCCTACAAGCCCCCGCGGGAGTTCAACTGGGTGGTCGGCGTCATCCTGCTGCTGCTCACCCTGCTGCTGTCGTTCACCGGGTACCTGCTGCCCTGGGACCAGCTCGCGATCTGGGCGGTCGCGGTCGGGACCTCGATGATGGGCTACACCCCGCTGATCGGGAAGCAGGTCCAGTTCGTGCTGCTGGGCTCGGTCGAGATCGGCCCGGCGACGCTCATCCGCTGGTACGTGCTGCACGTCCTCGCGCTGCCGTTCGTGGCCGTGATCTTCATGGCGGTCCACTTCTGGCGCATCCGCAAGGACGGCGGCATCTCAGGCCCGCTGTAGGGCGGAGGTCGCTGAACCATGGCCACCGAAGACATCCAGCCGGATCAGGCGACCTATGATCGCCTGATCGCCGCGGGCGAGTCCGAGCGGGTGGCGCGCGCGAAGGCCAAGTCGGTCGCGATCCGCAAGGAGCGCGGCGTCAACCGCGGGGTCCAGGCGGCCGCGCCGGCCGCGGCGGAGCCTTCGGCGGCCGCGGAGCCGGCCGCCGCCCCGGGCCCGCCGGCGGCGGCCGCACCGGCGGCGAGGCCTGCCGGAGGGCCCGCGCGGGCCCCGGCCGCCGCGCGGACCGGTGGGAACGGAGGCCGGCTCACCCCGGAGGAGCGGGCCGCGCGGGTGGCCGCGGCGGTCTCCACCAAGGGGGTTCCCGGCGTGGCCGGCGCGTCGGCCCGGCAGGGCGAGACGCACCGGCTGCTCGCGATGGTGCCCCCCGAGGGGATCCAGCGCACCGAGGCGCGCATGGACGACAAGGTGAACGTCTGGCCGCACCTGCTCAACCGCGAGGCGGTCGCCGCGTTCGCGGTGTTCGCCTTCCTGGTGCTGTTCTCCACGCTGGTCAACGCGCCGCTGCTGGACCTGGCCAACCCCAACCTGACGCCCAACCCGTCCAAGGCGCCCTGGTACTTCCTCGGCCTGCAGGAGCTGCTGCGCTACTTCCACCCGATGGTCGCCGGGGTGACGATCCCCGGCATCGGCCTGCTCGCGCTCGCGGCCACGCCGTACTTCGACAAGAACCCGTCGATGCGGCCCGAGAACCGCAAGCTGGCGATCGTGCTCTTCACGACGTTCCTGATGTTCTGGGCCGTCCTGGTGATCCTCGGGTCGTTCTTCCGCGGCCCCGGGTTCAACTTCATCTGGCCCTGGTCACAGGGACTGTTCTTCGAGCTGTAGACAGGAGATTCGGCAACCGATGGCGGTCAACCCCGTTCGCCCCGCAAGCCCGCGGCCCGCGGCGCGCCGGCCGCGCGTCACCCGGCGCGCGTTCCTGCGCAAGTCGTGGCTCGCCGCGCTCGGCGCCAGCATCGTCGGGTTCGGCGCCGGCACGGTGTACTTCCTGTGGCCCAACCTGAGCGCGGGATTCGGCACCAAGATCAGGGCCGGCACCAGGTCCGAGCTGGACGCGGCGATCGACTCCGACGGCTACTTCTACTCGCCCGAGGGCCGCTTCTACGTGGTCCCCTACCACGGCGACGGGGCGGACACCATCTACAAGGGCGTCACCGCCGGCGGCTACATGGCGCTCTACCAGCGCTGCGTCCACCTGGGCTGCCGGGTGCCGTTCTGCAACACCTCCAAGTGGTGGGAGTGCCCCTGCCACGGCTCGCAGTACAACCAGGCGGGCGAGTACAAGCTCGGGCCGGCGCCGCGCGGCCTGGACCGCTTCGCCGCCACGATGGAGGGCCAGACGCTGGTGGTCGACACGGCGACGGTGGTCACCGGCCCGCCGCGCGGCACCGACACCACGGGCCAGCAGCTCCAGGGGCCGCACTGCGTGGGTGGCGGGAGCGAGGCCTGAGCATGGAGACGCGCCGGCTCGTCCTGGTCATCCTGCTCCCCACCGCCCTGGTGCTGCTCACCGGGCTGATCGTGGGCCTGTCGTTCGCGCGCCAGCGGGCGCGCACCACGGGGATCCCGCCGTCGCGCCGGCCGGGGCCCACCGACGAGGGGCTGGAGGGCCCGGTCCTCGAGCGCTTCCAGCTGTGGGGGCTGGTGCTCACCGCCTTCCTGGCGATCTTCCTGCCCGCCCTGTACCTGCGCGAGCCGGCCAGGCAGGCGCAGGCCGCGGAGAAGGAGCTCGAGATCTCGCGCGAGCACGGCAAGGCGACGTTCGAGCAGTTCTGCGCCCGCTGCCACGGCCCCGACGCCCACGGCGGCACGGTCAAGCGCTTCAAGGACCCGAACAACCCCAAGGCCCCGCCGAGCGACCGCCAGGCGCCGGACCTCACCCGGATCTACGAGCGCCACCCCGGCGAGTCGGTGGCGCAGGTCGCGCGGACCACGATCAACGGCGGGCGGCCGGGCACGCCGATGCCCGCCTGGGGGATCCGCAACAACGGGCCCATGAACGACCAGCAGATCATCAACCTGGTCAACTACCTGCTGTCGATCCAGGCGGACGGCAAGGAGCGCCAGCCGCTGGAGTTCAAGGCCGGCGGTCCCGGCGGCCCGCCCGCGGGTGGGCGGGCGGTCGCCGCCCCGAGCGACCTGAGGGCGAGATGAGCCGGACGAGCAACGGGCCAGGACGGAACGAGCCGGGAAGGGGGGCCGGCCGGTGAAGGGCGCGATCGCGGTGATCCTCGGCTTCCTGCTGCTGCCCGGGTCGGTGGTCGTGCTGCTGGCGGCGAACCTCGGGGCGCTCAAGGGCTACCTGCTCGGGGCGATCAGCTTCTTCGGCTTCCTGTTCATGCTCTCGATCATCTGGACCCTGGGCCTGCCGGGGACGCCCGCGCTCACCGGCCCGCAGGGGCCGCTGCCCACGTTCAAGCTGATCAGCGCCCAGGGGGCCGACGCGCAGCGGTTCAGCCGGGTGTCGCAGTTCACCGGGGGCGAGGGCAACGGCTGGCAGGCGGCCCCGTCGCCGACCGGCAGCGACAAGAAGCTGAGCGAGGAGCTCACCGCGGCCGAGCAGGCGGCGGTGGCGGCGTTCGTGGAGGACTACAACCGCAACGTGAAGCAGTCCTCCAAGGAGGCCGACGTCGTCAACCTCCAGACCCGCACCTTCTACACCGTGGAGGACGGGACCACGGTGGCCGCCACCGTCATCTCGCCGAAGACGCCGCCGGCGGGCTCCGGGCTGGAGCGGCCGTCCTTCGCGCCGGTCACGCAGTTCGCGTACCGCGACCCCGGCTTCCCCAACCTGTACAACTACGCGTTCATGGCCGGGTCCCTGCTGCTGGTCATCCTCCACGTCCTGCTGCTGGCGCGCGCCGAGCGGCGCAACCCGCTCGGGCCGGTGAGCCAGCCGGCCGCCACGGGTGCCAGAGCCCGCGCCTGAGGCGCCCGGGGGCGGAGCGAGCCGGCCGCCCGGCGACCCGCCGGGAGCCGCCGGCCCCACGACCGGCAGCGGGCCGCCGTCCCCGCCGGCCGGCGGCAGGTTGCGGCTCGGCCTCGCGCTCGGCTACTCCGGTGCCGGGCTGGAGGACCCCCGGCCCCTCGCCGCGCGGGCCGAGGCGCTCGGCTTCGACTCGGTGTGGGTCGCTGAGGCCTACGGCTCGGACGCGGTGAGCGTCCTCGGCTGGCTGGCGGCGTCGACCACCCGGATCGGGCTGGGCAGCGCGATCCTGCAGATGCCGGCACGGACGCCGGCGTGCACCGCGATGACCGCGCTCACGCTGGACGCGCTCTCCGGCGGCCGGCTGATCCTGGGCCTCGGCATGTCCGGACCGCAGGTGGTCGAGGGCTGGCACGGCCAGCCCTTCGGCCGGCCGCTGGCGCGCACCCGCGAGTACGTCCAGATCGTGCGGCGAGCCGTCGCCCGCCGCGAACCGCTCGCCCACCAGGGCCGCGAGTACCAGATCCCCTACCAGGGCGAGGGCGCCACCGGGCTGGGTCGGCCCCTGCGCTCCATCCTCCACCCGGTGCGCGAGCGGATCCCCGTCTATCTCGCCGCGATCGGCCCGCGCAACGTGGCGCTGGCCGCGGAGATCGGCGACGGCTGGCTGCCGATCTTCTACGCGCCCGAGCACGAGGGCGTGTTCGCCGCGCCGCTGGCGGAGGGGCTGGCACGCGCCGGTCGCACGGCGCGCGACCTCGACGTGGCCGCGCTGGTGCCGGTGGCCGTCGGCGAGGACCTGGACGCCTGCCGCCGCAGGGTCCGCCCGCTGCTGGCGCTGTACGTGGGCGGGATGGGGGCGCCGGGGAGGAACTTCTACGCCGACCTCGCCGGCCGCTTCGGCCACGGCGCCGCGGCCGCGGCGATCCAGCGGCACTACCTCGCCGGCCGCCGGGAGGCGGCGGCGGCGCTGGTCCCCGACGCGTTCGTCGACCAGGTCGCCCTGGTCGGCCCGCCCGGCCGCATCCGCGAGCGGTTCGCCGCCTGGCGGGCCAGCCGCGTCACGACCCTGATCGCGATGACCCGCCAGCCCGAGGCGCTCGAGCTGCTCGCGGGCCTCGGCGCCTGACACCCGCGCACGCGCGCGCCGGGCGGTCAGCCGGGCAGCAGCTCCGACCAGCGCAGGCGGCTCACGCAGCTCGGGCGTGCCCGCTCCAGGGTCCGGCTGAAGCGCACGGTCTCCTGCCTGGCCCCGGCGGTGACGGCGCTCAGCCGTTCGATCCCGAACGTGTCGCTGAAGCCGTACCCGGCGGTGTCGCCGTCGTCCCAGGAGCAGACGTCGTTGTACTGCCCGCCGCGGCTGCGGATGCAGCGGTAGTCGACGCCGTCCAGCCGCGTGGTGAACGTCGGCGTCGTCGCCCCGGCCAGGGTCGTGAAGGTCGCGCCGGCCTCCTCGAGGAAGCGCCGCCGCTGGTCGTCGCCGGCGCGCATCATCAGCACCACGAACGCCGAGCCGCCCGCCTCCGACGGCCCGTACAGGGCGCCGTCGACGTTGTCGAACCCCTGCACGGCGAGCCGCCGCCGCTCCTGCTCGACGTACCTGCTGAGCAGGGCGCTGTCGTTGCGGCGCAGGGCGCGGACGCCGGGCGGGGCCTGCAGCGGCCGCTCGACCCGCGAGCCGGTGAGCGGCAGCCCGTCCGCCCGGCACTGGAGGAGCACGTCGGTCGCGCGCACCGCCAGGTAGCCGAGCACGCCGACCACCAGCACGACCAGGAGGGTGCGCCCGCGCCGCCGGCGGCGGCGCGGGGGCGCCGCGCCGCCGCCGGCGGCGCGGCCCGCGGGGGTGGCGGGCGCGGCCGCGCCGCGGGCGGCGACGCCGGCGGCCGCGCCCGGCAGCTCGTCGCCGCCCGGGTACGGACGGTCCTCGCCCCAGTCCATCGCGTCGTCCCAGCGGAAGCGGGGCAGTCCTGACGGCCCGAACCGGTGCCGAAGCTGGACCTCGCGCGCCACCGGGGAGACCTCCTCGGGATCCTGCGGATCGACGGGGAGCGCCTGCCAGCCCTCCTCGGCGGGACCGCCGGCCGCGACCGCCGCGGGTGCGGACCCGTTCGGCCGGCGGCCGGCCGCCGGCCGGACGGCGGGCTCGGGTCGCGGTCCCGTCGTCGTCTCCTCAGGTCGCGGCGGGGCGACCGTCCATGCGGCGGCGACCGTCTCACGCACGCGCCCGCAGCGCGGGCAGGTCTCACGGTCGTCGGGCAGGGACGTCCGGCAACTGCGGCACAGCTCCTGCTGCTGCATGGCGTTCCCTCTGGACCGGCTCGAACAGGGACACGGCAGACAGGCTGCGGGACACCGGCCGCGGCGGGGCGGCGTCAGGCCACCCGCCCGGGATCCGCACGTCAGCTCACCTGGCGCACAAGGAGCATGCCAGACGCGGCGCGGTGACGCGCTCGGCGTCCACAGGGCCACACGCCGCATCGGCGGGAGCGGGCCGCGGTCGCGTCCGGCCGCCCGCGATCCGGTTGCAATCAATCCGCCCCTCGCGGGGTTGTTGATCGTGTGCCGTGCACCCGGCCCCTGGCACCCGACAGCGAAGGGGGGAGGCCATCCCGACCAGCCGGACGCCGGCGCGCCGCGCGGCCTGGGGGCGCGCCGGCAACCCGGTCGCCGCGGGGGCTACCCGGCGATCGCCGACATGACGTGCTTGACCCGCGTGTAGTCCTCCAGGCCGTACAGGGACAGGTCCTTGCCGTAGCCGGAGTGCTTGAACCCGCCGTGGGGCATCTCGGCCACCAGCGGGATGTGCGTGTTGATCCACACGCAGCCGAAGTCCAGCCGCCTGGCCATGCGCATCGCGCGGCCGTGGTCGCGGGTCCACACGCTCGACGCGAGCCCGTACCGGACCTGGTTGGCCCAGGCCAGCGCCTCGTCCTCGTCGTCGAAGCGCTGCACGGTGATGACCGGGCCGAAGACCTCCCGCTGGATCATCTCGTCGTCCTGGCGCAGCCCGCCGACCACGGTCGGCTCGTAGAAGTAGCCGCCGTCGCCCGCGCGCCGGCCGCCGGTCAGGACCTCGGCGTGGTCCGGGGCGCGCTCCAGGAAGCCCTCCACCCGGCGGAGCTGGTTGGCGTTGTTGAGCGGCCCGTACGCGGCGTCCTCGTCCTCGGGCGGGCCGGTCCTGGTGCCCCGGGCCTCCTCCAGCAGCGCGGCCACGAAGTCGTCGTGGATCCGCGGCGCGGCGAGCACGCGGGTGGCCGCGGTGCAGTCCTGGCCGGCGTTGAAGTACCCGGCGCCCGCGATCTCCTCGGCCGCCGCGGCCGCGTCGGCGTCGTCGAACACGATCACCGGCGCCTTGCCGCCCAGCTCGAGGTGGACCCGCTTGAGGTCGTCGGCGGCGGCGCGGGCGACCTGCTTGCCGGCCTCGACGCTGCCGGTGATGCTCACCATCGCCGGGACCGGGTGGCCGACCAGCGCGCGGCCGGTGTCGCGGTCGCCGCAGACGACGTTGAACACGCCCGGCGGGAGGAACTCCGCCATCAGCTCGGCCATCCACAGGGTCGTGACCGGGGTGGTGTCGCTCGGCTTGAGCACCACCGTGTTGCCGGCCGCGAGCGCCGGCGCCCACTTCCACACCGCCATCATGAACGGGTAGTTCCAGGGCGTGACCTGGCCGCAGACCCCGACCGGCTCGCGCCGGACCATCGACGTGTGGCCCTCCATGTACTCGCCGGCCGACAGGCCGTTGAGGATCCGGGCCGCGCCGGCGAAGAAGCGCACCTGGTCGGCGGCTGGCGGCACCTCCTCGTCCAGGGTGAGCTGGACGGGCTTGCCGGTGTTCTCGGACTCCAGCCGGACCAGCTCCTCGGCGCGGTCCTCGATCGCGTCGGCGATCCGCAGCAGCGCGCGGCTGCGCTCGGAGGGGGTCGTGTCCCGCCACGACTCGAACGCCTCGGCGGCGGCGCGGCAGGCGGCGTCGACGTCCTCGGGCCCCGACAGCGGCGCGTGCGCGAACACCCTGCCGGTGGAGGGGTTGACCAGCTCGGTCGTGCGGCCGCCGGCGGGGTCGCGGGCCTCGCCCGCGACGAAGTTGCGCAGCCGGCGGGTGGCGGTCGTCTCGGTGGTCATGGTGCTCCTTCCTGGTCAGGCCGGGGCGGCCGTGAGGCGGCCGCACGGGACGGCCGTGCCGGCGGCCCGGGGCGGCTCAGCCGCCGCCGGTGAGGGTCGCCGTCACCTCCTCGGCGGACTGCCCCGAGCGCCGCAGCACGAGCGCGGCGACGGCCAGCGTACCGAGCGTGAGCAGCAGGGTCAGGGTCGAGATCGCCGCCAGGTCGCCCTTCAGGCCGACCCGCAGGGCGCTGAAGACGTACACGGGCAGGGTCGTGGTCCCCGCGGTCGAGACGAAGGTCGACACGATCACGTCGTCGAAGCTGAAGGTGAACGACAGCAGCCCGCCCGCGAGCACCGCGGGGAGCATCAGCGGCAGCGTGACGTCCCGGAACGCGCGCGCCGGGGTCGCCCCGAGGTCGGCGGCGGCCTCCTCCAGCGACTCGTCCAGCCCGGCCATGCGGGCCTGCACGATCAGGGCGACGACGGCGCTGGAGAAGACCGAGTGCCCGATCGTGAGGCGCAGCAGGCCCGAGCCGAGGTTCAGCCGGACGAACCAGATCAGGTAGGAGATCCCGTCCACGATCTCCGGGGTCACCAGGACCAGGAACACCAGCAGCAGGAACGGCCGCGTCCAGCGGCCGGCGCGGCGCGCCAGCGCGATCCCCGCGAGCGACCCGAGCACCACCGCGACCAGGGAGCTGAGCGCGCCGACCACCAGCGAGGTCGTGAGCGTGCTGCGGATGTCGCCGTTCTGCAGCGCCTCCCGGTACCAGTTGGTGCCGAAGCCCCGCCAGTTCAGCAGGAACCGGCCGCGGTTGAACGAGTACAGCACCACGAACAGGATCGGCAGGTACAGGAACGCGAACACCAGCACGGCCCAGACCCGCAGGGCGAGGGTCGGCCCGTCCGCGCCGCGCCGGCGGCCCCGGCGGGCGCTCACGGCGCAGCCCTGCCCGCCGCGGGGCGGGCCTGCGGGACCGGCCCGGCGGCGGCCAGGTCCACCCGGCGGGCGCGGCGTACCAGCGCGCGGACCCCGAGGCCGACCAGCGCCAGCAGCCCGATCGTGAGCAGCACCATCGCGATCAGCACCATCGCCATCGCCGAGCCGAGCGCCCAGTTCTGGGCCTCGAGGAACTGGCTGGCCACCAGGCTGCCGGCCATCAGCCCGCGCGCGCCCCCGAGGATCGCCGGGGTCACGTACTCGCCCGACAGGGGGATGAACACCAGCAGCAGGCCCGCGACGATCCCCGGCATCGCCAGCGGCAGCGTCACCTGCACGAACGTGCGCAGCCGCGACGCGCCGAGGTCCTTGCTGGCCTCCCGCAGCGCCGGGTCCAGCCGGTCGAGCGCCACGAACAGCGGGAAGATCATCAGCGGCAGATAGTTGTAGACGACGCCGATCTGCACGGCCAGGCGCGTGTCCAGCAGCGACAGCGGCCCGGACAGGATGCCGAGGTCCTGCAGGATCTCCGAGGGGAAGCCCCGCCCGGCCAGCGCCAGCCGCCAGCCGAAGGTGCGCAGCAGGTAGCTGGTCCAGAACGGCACGATCAGCAGCCCCAGCAGCAGCCCGCGCACGCGCTGGTCGACGCGGGTGGCCAGCCAGTACGCGACCGGGAACGCGATCAGCAGGCAGAGCGCGGTGCCCAGCGCCGCGACCCGCAGGGTGGCCACGAACGTCGAGGCGAACACCTCGTCGCCGAGCGCGGTGGTGTAGTTGTCCAGCGACAGGCGGTCCAGCCCGATCGAGCCGCCGCTGCCCGGCGGGGGCTTGTAGCCCAGGCTGTAGACGGCGATGACCACCAGCGGCAGGAGGAAGAACAGCAGGTACCAGGCCCAGGCGGGCGCCGCGAGCGTGAACCGCGGGAGCCTGGCGCGCCGCCGCGCGCCCGGCCCCGCGGCGGCCGCGCCGCCGGGGCCCGGGGCCGCGCTCACTTCGACGCCGCCGCCTTGAGCTTGTTGTAGAGCCTGGTCACCTGGTCCTGGTTGGCGACCGAGCCGGGGACGAAGCGCGCCTTCTCGTCCTCGGTGAAGTAGATCAGCTCCTTCTGGCGCAGGTCCTTGGGCAGGAACTCCTCGGTGCCGATCACGGCGGTGTTGTAGCCGTGGTAGTCGATCTCCGCCGCGGACACCCGGGGGTCCAGGACGTTGTTGATCCACGCGTACGCGGCCTGGGGGTGCTGGGCGCTCTTGAGGATCGTCCAGTTGTCGACCCACAGCTCGGTCTTGGGGGCGCCCAGCACCCAGGCGAACCGGTCGGGGTCCTCCAGCAGCACCTGCCGCGCGTCGCCGTTCCACATCTGGGCGAGCGCGTACTCGCCGTTGAGCAGGCCGTCGCGCGGGAAGGAGTTGAACGCCTTGAGGTGCGGCACCAGCTCCCCGGTGAGGATCTGCTCGGCGCGCTGGAAGTCCGCCGGGTTGGTGGTGTTCCAGTCGATGCCCTCGCGCCAGAACGCGAGCCCGGTGACGTCGGCGGGCGCGTCCAGGACCGCGACCTTGCCCGAGACGCCCTTGGCCGCCGCGGCGCGGAAGAACCCGGCCCAGTCGCTGAGCGGCTCGGTGACCAGGGTCTTGTCGTAGACGTAGCCGGTCGAGCCCCAGTCCTTGACCGCGGAGTACCGGTTGCCCGGGTCCCACGGCTGGTTCAGCAGCTTGGGGTCGAGCTTGGCGAAGTTGGGCAGCTTGGACTTGTCGAGCGGCTGCAGCAGGCCCTTGGCGACCATCTGCGGGATGTAGACGCCGGTCGGCACCACGATGTCGTAGCCGGCCTTGGCGCCCGACAGCTCGAGCTTGGCGATCGCGGCCTCGTTGGAGTCGTAGACGTCGATCTTGACCTTGAGGTTCTTGTTCGCCTTGGAGAAGTTCTTGACGTTGTCGGGGTTCTGGTAGTCGGCCCAGGTGTAGATGTTGAGGGCGCCCTCGAGGTTGGTCGGCGCCTTGGCCACCGGGGGCGCGGTCACCTGGGTCCGGCCGTCGCCGCCGCCGTCACCGCCGCAGCCCGCGAGCACGAGCGCCGCGACACCCGCACCGCCGAGCCCGAGGAACCGCCGCCGGTCGACCAGGATCCGAAGCTCGTCGGCCATCTGGTCCCACCCTTTCGTCGCTGCCGGCCCCGTCCCACCAGGGGCCACCGTCGTTCCTGCCGTCCGCTCCGCCGCCCCGCTAGGCCACCCCCTCCGTGACCGGCTCCTCGGCGGAGGCGGCCGCGACCAGGCCCGCCTGGGCGCCACTGAACAGGTGCACCCGCTCCGCCTCCCAGGTGCACCAGACCTCCTGCCCGACGCCGAGCCGGGCCGTGCCGGCCCGCGCCTGGCGGCTGATCACCTCCTGCCCGCCGCGCAGGCGCACCACCTGCTGGATGACCTCGCCGAGGTGCGCGACGCTGGCGAGCCGGCCGGCGGCGGCGTTCACCTGCCGTCCGGGGTCCACGGGGGTCACCCGCACGTGCTCGGGCCGGACCGCGGCGATCGCGGGCTGCCCGGGGCGCATGTCCGCCGCGTGCTGGCGGCTGGCGATGGTGGCGTCGGCGCAGGCCACCTCGGAGCCGTCGCCGCCGGCGGTGCCGGAGAAGAAGTTCTGCTGGCCGATGAAGCCCGCCACGAACGCGGTCGCGGGCTGGTCGTAGATCCGCTCGGGGTCGGCGAGCTGCTGGATGCGGCCGTCGAGCATGACGGCGATGCGGTCGGACATGCTCAACGCCTCCTCCTGGTCGTGGGTGACGTAGACGAACGTGATCCCCACCTGGGTCTGCAGCAGCTTCAGCTCGATCTGCATCTCCTGGCGCAGCTTGCGGTCCAGCGCCCCGAGCGGCTCGTCCAGCAGCAGCACCGCGGGCCGGTTCACCAGCGCGCGCGCCAGCGCGACCCGCTGCTGCTGGCCGCCGGAGAGCTGGCGGGGCCGGCGGCCCCCGAGCCGCAGCATGTCGACCATCTCCAACGCATCACGAACGCGGCGCCGGATCTCGGGCTTGGGGACGCGCTTCTGCCGCAGGCCGTAGGCGACGTTCTCGGCCACGGTCATGTGGGGGAACAGGGCGTAGTGCTGGAAGACCGTGTTGACGCCGCGGCGGTAGGCGGGGACGCCGGCGACGTCCACCCCGGAGATGCGGATCGCGCCCGCGTCGGGGTGCTCGAAGCCGGCGATCAGCCGCAGCGTGGTCGTCTTGCCGCACCCGCTCGGGCCGAGCAGCGACAGGAACTCGCCCGGGCTGACCTCGAGCGTCAGGTCGTCGACGGCCACCGTCGGCCCGAAGCGCCTGGTCACGCCGAGGATGTCGACCGATCCCTCCTGCTGGCTCATGCGCCGGACACCTCCAGTCCCTCCAGCCACGTGCCGGGCACCGGCACGCCGGCCGGCTCCCCCGGTGGCACCCGTGCCGGGTCGGCGCCGGGCGGGCACGGGTCCGTCCGCCTGCCGACCGCGATCGTCCCCGTGGTGGTGTCGCCCGCTTGGAAGGCGACCCCGGCACTGTAAGCGTTCAGCGCGGCCGGGGGCAGGAGCCGCTCGTGCCCCCGCCACCCCCCGCTCGCCTCTCCCTCCGCCGCGAGCGCGCGGGTCGGGGGCGTCCGCGGGCGCCCCGGGTCCCCGGTCAGCACGCTCCCCCCGCAGGACAGCAGCGCCGCTCGCCTCCCCCCGGCGTCCGCCGACGCGGCCCGCGTCGCCGTCTCGGCCACCGACGGGAACCCTCGAGGGCGCGGACAGCCTCGTCGCCTGTCAGAACCTTGGCAGCGTGCGCCGGGGAGGACAAGGGGTAATCTCGCGTATCCTCGCAGGTCGGCAGGTTGGGCAGAGGCCACCGGAACCGGTCGGGAGGGGGCGGACGGTGCAGGCGGACGGCGAGCTGGAGGCGGCCTGGCGCGCGCTCAGCCTGTGGCACGACACCGTGCCCGGGCCGCTCGCGCCGTCCCCCGCGCGCGCGCCGCTCGGCGGCGACCTGGACGTCGACGTCGCGATCGTCGGCGGCGGCTACACGGGGCTGTGGACCGCGTACTACCTCGCCCTGGCGGACCCGGCCCTGCGCGTGGCGGTGCTCGAGCAGGAGATCGCGGGCTTCGGCGCCTCGGGCCGCAACGGCGGCTGGTGCTCGGCGCTGTTCCCGGTGGGGCTGGAGCGGCTGGCGCGCGCCAGCGACCGGCCGACCGCGGCCGCCTTCCAGCGCGCGCTGTTCGCCGCCGTCGACGAGGTGGGCGCCGTCGCCGCGCGCGAGGGCGTGGACGCGCACTGGGCCAAGGGCGGCTCGGTCGTGCTCGCGACCACGCCCACGCAGGTCCCGCGCCTGCGCGCGTGGGTCGAGGAGCGGCGCGCGTTCGGCTTCGGCGAGGACGACTTCCGCTGGCTGGACGCGCGCGAGGCGGCCGCGCACGTGCGCGTGCCGGCCTGCCACGGCGCCACCTGGACCCCCCACTGCGCCAGCGTCCACCCCGCGCGGCTGGCGCGCGGCCTGGCCGAGGCCGCCCAGCGCCGGGGGGTGCGGGTCCACGAGCGCACCCGGGCGCTGGACCTGGCGCCGCGCAGGGTCCGCACCGCGGCCGGGACGGTGACCGCGGAGGTGGTCGTGCGCGCCACCGAGGGCTGGACGCCCCGGCTGCCCGGGCTGCGGCGCGCGCTGCTGCCGGTGTACTCGCTGGTGATCGCGACCGAGCCGCTGCCCCGCGCGTTCTGGGACGACGTCGGCTGGTCCGCACGCCAGACGCTCGGCGACGGCCGCCACCTCATCGTCTACGCGCAGCGCAGCGCCGACGACCGGATCGTGTTCGGCGGGCGGGGCGCCCCCTACCACTACGGCTCGCGGGTCGAGCCGCGGTTCGACCGGGAGCCGCGGGTGTTCGTCGAGCTGCAGCGCGCGCTCGGCGAGCTGTTCCCCGGCGCCCGCCGGGCGCGGGTCACCCACCGCTGGGGCGGGGCGCTCGGCGCGCCGCGGGACTGGTTCAGCTCGGTCGGGTTCGACCCGGGGACCGGGCTGGCGTGGGCGGGCGGGTACGTCGGCGACGGCGTGGCGGCCAGCAACCTCGCCGGCCGCACGCTCGCCGACCTGATCCTGCGCCGCGACAGCGAGCTGGTGCGCATGCCCTGGGTCCGCCACCGCTCGCGCCGCTGGGAGCCGGAGCCGCTTCGCTGGCTGGGGGTCAACGCCGCGTTCCGCCTGGCCGCGGGCGCCGACCGCGCGGAGGCGCGCAGCGGCCGCCCCGCACGCCGGCGCACCTGGCTCCTGGAGCGCCTCCTCGGCGGCTGACCTCCGCCGGGCGCCCGGCCCGTCCCGGCGGGCGCGCGGCGGTCAGGCGGGGTCGCGGGTGGGCCGCAGCTCGTCCATGCGCAGCGCGAGCCACAGCTCGGCGCGGTCGTCGGCGGCCGACAGCGAGCGCCCGGTCAGCTCCTCGGCGCGGCCGATCCGGTAGCGCAGCGTGTGCCGGTGCACCCCGAGGGCGCGGGCGGCGGACTCCCAGTTGCCGTTGTGCTCCAGGAAGGCGCGCACGCTGGCCACGAGCTGGCCGCGGTGGCGCCGGTCGTAGTCGTGCAGCGGGCCGAGCAGCGCGCTGGTGAAGTCCTCGACGACCGACTCCTCGTGCACGGCCAGCAGCAGCCGGTGCGCCCGCAGGTCGTCGACGGTGGCCAGCCCCCCGGCCGGCTGGCCGCCGGCGGCGCGGGCCCGCAGCGCGTAGCGGGCCGACTGGTAGGAGCGGCGCAGCGCGCGCGGGTCGGACACGGGCGGCCCCAGCCCGAACGTCTCGGGGCGCCCGGCGGCCACGGCGCCGGCGAGCGCGCGGGCCGCGCCGGCGTCGGCCGCCTCGAACAGCGCCACCACCGCCTGCTCGTGGACGGTCGTGGCGAAGCGCACCTGCCGCCTGGCCAGCTCGGCGGCGACCTGCCCCTCCAGCCGGTCGGCGCTCGCCGGGCCCTGGCCGGAGACGAGCGGCTCGGCCACCAGGACGGCCACCGCCGGCGCCTCGCCGAGCCCGAGGAAGCGCAGGCGCCGGCTGGTCTCCTCGCCGGTCAGCTCGCCGTCGAGCAGCGCGTCGAGGAAGTCGCCCACCAGGCGCCGCTCGGTCTCGGCGACCGCGCGCGCCTTGGCGACCTCCAGCCCGACGGCGGTGACGACGTGGTTGGCGAGCAGCTGCGCGAGCGGCCCGTCGGACCCGGCCGGCCCGTCGCCGCGCAGCGGCCTGGTGAGCACCAGGAACCCGGCCGGCGCCCCGGCGACCATGACCGGCAGCAGCCAGCGGTTCCCCTCCGGCGTGAGCGGGGTCGGCGCCTCCACGCCGTCGGGTCCGAGCGCCTGGACCTCGGCCCAGGCGACCCGCGGGTCCAGCCGCGGGCCGGACGCCGTCGCCAGCGCCAGCACCTCGCCGTGCAGGTCGAACAGGGCCGCGCTGGAGGAGGTCATGCGGGTGGCGACGGTGACCAGCGCCTGCAGGCCGGCGCCCTGCAGCAGCAGCCGGGACAGCGCCTGCTGCACGGTGCTGGCCCGCTGCAGCAGGACGTACTGCTCGTGCACCAGGCGGGTCGCGAGCGCCTCGGTGATCGCGATGAAGGGGATCTCGAAGGGGACCTCGAACACCGGGAAGCCGGCGGCGTCGGCGCTCGCCGCCAGCGCCCGCGGCGTGGCGTCGAAGCCGAACCCGAGCCCGAGCCCCAGCCCGGCCAGGCCGGCGCCGGCCAGGCGCTGCACGTAGCGCGCCTGGTGCTCGGCGCCGCGGCTGAGGCCGAGCCCCGTGGTGAGCAGGATCTCGCCGCCGCGCAGGAACGCGGTCGGGTCCTCCAGCTCGGAGACGTGCGCCCAGCGGACCGGCCGGGTCACCCCCGCGTGGCCGGCGACCAGCCGCAGGGACAGCTCGCGCATGGCGAGCAGGTCGGCGACGCTGGTTGGCATGGGATCCTCCCGCCTGGCCGGCCCGGCCGCACCGGATCCCGCGCGGCTGCCGTTACTGTACGAACGCGCAGTGTGCTCGTCAGCCCCTCGTGCGCGATCCGTCCATAGCTGGAGGGACGAGTTGGACGTCCGGGACCTTCCTGGGGTCCACGGCGGGTGCGATCCTCGCGGGGACGGCCACCCGCCGCAGGACCGTCCGGCGCCGCCCGGCGCACCGACCGAGGAGGACCAGCGTGACGCTGCCGCAGGAGCCGAAGCTGTCCGGGGCGGTGCCCGGCCCCCGGAGCCTGGAGCTGGAGGGCCGCCGCCGCCGCGCGGTCGCCCGCGGGGTGGCGACCATGCAACCGGTGTACGCCGCGGCGGCGCACGGGGCGGTGGTCGAGGACGTCGACGGCAACCGCTTCATCGACTTCACCGGCGGCCTCGGGGTGCTCAACGCCGGGCACACCCCGCCGGCCGTGGTCGCCGCGCTCAAGGCGCAGCTCGACGCGTACCTGCACACCTGCCAGCACGCGCTGATGCACGAGCCGTACGTCGCGGTCGCCGAGGCGCTGAACCGGCTCACGCCGGGCGACTACGAGAAGCGCACGATGCTGGCCAACTCCGGCGCGGAGGCGACCGAGAACGTGGTCAAGATCGCCCGCGCCGCCACCGGGCGGCAGGGCGTGGCCGTGTTCGACAACGCCTTCCACGGCCGCACCCTCCTGGCGCTGGCGATGACCGCCAAGCACAGCCCCTACAAGGACGGCTACCACCCCTTCCCGCCGGAGGTCCACCGCCTGCCGTTCCCCTACTGCTACCGCTGCCCCTTCGGCCTGCGTCCCGACGGCTGCGGGCTGGCCTGCGCCGACGAGGCCGCCAGGCAGCTCAAGCTGCAGGTCGGCGCGGGCAACGTCGCCGCGCTGATCGTCGAGCCGGTGCAGGGCGAGGGCGGCTTCATCGCGCCGCCGCCGGGCTGGCTGGAGCGGATCGCCGAGACCTGCAGGGAGCTGGACATCCCGTTCGTCGCCGACGAGGTGCAGAGCGGGTTCGGCCGCACCGGCACCCTGTACGCGCTGGAGCAGGCCCCCGGGGTGGTCCCGGACTTCACGCTGTCGGCCAAGTCGATCGCGTCGGGGCTGCCGCTGGCGGCGGTCACCGGCCGCTCGGAGCTGATGGACGTGCCCAGGCCGGGCGGGCTCGGCGGCACCTACGGCGGCAACCCGCTCGCATGCGTCGCGGCGCTGGCCACGATCGAGATGTTCGAGACCACCGACCTCCTCGACCGCGCCGAGCGGCTGGGCCACGTGCTGGGAACGCGCCTGCGCGAGATGGGCGAGCGCTACCGGATCGTCGGCGAGGTCCGGGGACTCGGCGCGATGATGGCCCTGGAGCTGGTCACCGACCGCCGGACCAGGGAGCCCGCGCGCGAGGCGACCACGATGGTGCTGGCCGAGGCCGCCAGGCACGGCCTGCTCACCCTCAAGGCGGGGATGTACGACAACGTGGTGCGCATCCTCGCGCCGCTGGTGATCGAGCCCGCCCTGCTCGACGAGGGCCTCGACGTGCTCGACCGCGCCCTGGCGACCGTCGACGCGGAGGTCTCCTGAGGCGGGCGCCCGGCCGGCGCGCGGCGGTCAGCGGACCGCCGGCCGCGGGGGGGCGGCGGAGACGGCCCGCCTGGCCCTGGCGGCCACCTCCTCGGGCGGGCCGGCCGCGTCGACGGTCCGCAGCCGGTCGGCGTAGTGCGCGCGCAGCGCGCCGGCCTCCTGGTGGTAGGTGGCCAGGCGGGCCGCGATCGCCCGCGGGTCGGCGTCGTCGGGACGGCCCTCCAGGCTCGCGCGCCGCGTCAGCCTGGCGACCACCGTCTCGTCGCCGACGGCCAGCTCGAGCACGAGCTGGACCGGCCTGCCCGAGCGCAGCAGGACGGCGTCGAGCTGGCGCGCCTGCTGGACCGTGCGCGGGTAGCCGTCGAGGATGAAGGCGTCGCCGAGGTGCTCCTGGACCACGCGGATGACCACGAGGTCGTCCACGAACCGTCCCTGCGCGACCGGCTCGGCGATGCCGTGGGGGTCGCCGCGCTCGATCGAGGCGCGCAGGAGCTGCCCCGAGGAGACGTGCGGGATCCCGAGCCAGGCGGACAGCGCCCTGCCGACCGTGCCCTTGCCCGAGCCGGGCGCGCCCAGCAGGATCATCCGCCTGGAGCCCGTCGTGCCCGCCATGGTCGCCGCCCTCAGCTCGCCCGCGGTCGCCTCCTGCCTTCCTCGGGTCCTGCCCGTGCTCAGGATGGCATCCCGACCGGTTCTGCGCGGTCGGGCTCGAAGCGTGGCCGGGTGTGCTCTGTGCGTGGTCGACGTGCGCCGTTCGGCGCAGGAATCCGATCGGAGTCGCATTGCCACGGGACAGGCTCTACTCTGACAATTGACGAGGACGGTCCATGGAGTCCAGCCGGCCCGCCGCGGACCGGTGGCCGACTCCCCCCATGGTCCGCGTCCGGAACCGTCGCGCCTTCTGATGAGCGCCGTGCACGAGTCCCCCGAGCGGGCTCCCGACCCACGGGCCGGGGGCCTGGATCCCTACGCCCCGCCGCCGGCCGATTCCGGCCAGGGCGGCCTCACCGACGCCGGCGGTCTGGGGCTGGACGGCGACGGCTGGCCGCCCGCGAACGGCGGCTCCCGGGGCAACGGCTCGACCGGCGACCCGCCCTGGCTCGCGCAGGAGCCGGGCGGCACCGACCCGCCCTGGCTGGCCACGCAGCCGGTCACGACCGACCCGCCGTGGCTCGCCGCGCAGCGGGACCCGGCCGCCGAGCCGAGGCGGCCGGCCAACGGCGCGCCCGGGAGCCCGACGCTCCCGCCCGCGGGTCCACCGGCCTTCCGGGACCCGTGGCCGCCCGCCGCCCAGGAGCCGCCGCGCGGCCGCGTGCTCTTCCCCGACGGGCCGGCCACCGGCGCCACCCCGCCCGGCGGGCGGGCCGGCATGCCCCCGCCGAGCGGGCGGAGCGGCCCACCCGCGCCCTGGACCAGCCCACCCGCGCCGACCGTCGCCGCGCAGCCCTACCGCCTCGTCCCGCCGTCACCGCCCGGCGGCGGCGACCCGCTCGGGCGGGGTCCCGACAGTGGCGGCCGCTCGCCCGACCCGCTCGGCCGCGACGGGCCGCCCGGGCTGGAGAGCCGGCCGCCGCGGACGGGCCGCAGGCCGCTGATCTCGGCGCCGGTGCGGCCGTCCTCCCACCTCCAGGGCCCGCCTGACCCGGTCACGCTCCCGCCCGGGATCCTGCCGCCGGTGCGGCCGTGGGGCCCGCCGCCCCCGGGTGTCTGGCAGCAGCAGCCGTCCGGACCGGTGGCCTTCCAGGCACCCGCGACCGGCTGGCCGGCGCAGCCGCCGGCCGGTCGGAGATGGACCGAGCCGGTCTCCCCGGGCGACGGCGGCGGCGACGCGCGCCGCCTCGAGCTGTCCTGGCCGGGCCTGGACTTCAAGCGCGGCCCGGGGCCTGGTGCCGGCACCGGCCCGGACCCGGCGTTCCCGGGCAGCGGCCCGCCGCCGGGCGCGCCGCCCCGGGCGCCGGCCCCCCGCCTGTCGCCGGGCGCCGTCCCGCGACCCCCGGCCGCCACCCCACCGCCGGCGGCGACCTCCGGCTTCGGCCCCGGCGCGGCCGGGCTCGGCCCGCCCGCCTCCGGCTTCGCCCCGCCCGCCGCGGCGGGACCTGCCGGCGCACCGCCCGCGACGGCTCCGGGTGTCGCGCCGGCGGGGCCGCCGGCGCCCAGCCCCGGGCCGCCCGGTCCCGTCCCGTGGCCGACGCGCGGGCCCACCCGCCGGCTGCCGCCCGCCCCGGGCGATCCGAGGTCCCAGGGCCCCGACCCGCCCTCGGGGCCAGGCACCGTCCGACCGACCCCTCCAGCCCCCACCCCCCAC
>DATFRI010000014.1:0-44355 GCA_035263405.1 Actinomycetes bacterium
CCGCGCAGTCCACCGACGTGACCGTCAACAGGGTGACGCCCGAGCTGTTCCGGCGCTGGCCGACCGTGCAGGCGCTCGCCGCCGCCGACCGGGCCGAGATCGAGCGGGTCGTCCACCCGACCGGCTTCTTCCGCAGCAAGGCGCGTTCGCTGCACGGGGCGGCCCAGGCGATCGTGGAGCGCCACGGCGGGGAGGTGCCGGAGAGCATGAGCGAGCTGGTGGCGCTGCCCGGCGTCGGGCGCAAGACCGCCAACGTCGTGCTCGGCTCGTTCTTCGGCCGTCAGGACGGGGTGGTGGTCGACACGCACGTCGGCCGGCTCTCCCGGCGGCTGCGCCTGACCCGCAACGACGACCCGGTGAAGGTCGAGCGGGACCTGATGGCGCTGCTCCCCCGCCAGGAGTGGACCAGCTTCAGCCACCGGCTGATCTACTTCGGCCGCGAGGTGTGCAGCGCCAAGGACCCGCGCTGCGACGCCTGCGAGCTGGCCGACCTGTGCCCCTCCGCCTTCAAGGTCGGGCGCTTCGCCAGGCCGGCCCTGCGGTCCCGCGCCCGTCGCTGACCCCGCGGCCCCGTCGCCTCAGCGCCGGGCGTCGTGCACGAGGTCGTCCTCCTCGGGGCCGAACGCGCTGCGGACCAGGCCCGTCAGCTCCACGAGCATCAAGGTCAGCGGCACGCCCAGCAGGACGAGGAGCACGCCCGCCGCCGTGACGTCCAGCGCGCTCGCCCGGCCGGTCACCGCCAGTGCGAGCGAGGCGGCGACGGCGACGAAGCCGGCGAGCAGGGCGCCGCGGAACGCCCGGCTGCACCGCCGGACGGCGGCGTCCGGCTGGCCGTGGCCGGTCGGTGCGGAGGTCGGTGCGGAGGTCGGTGCGGCGGACAGTGACATGACAGGTCCTTCCTGGGGCGGCGGAGGGGGGACAGCCGAAGGAAGGCGTCACCCTACCGGGGTCGGGTCTCGGCGGGGTCACGGTGGTTGCGCGGTCTGATCCCATGCCGGACACGAAACGGCCACGACGCCGGGGGAGGCGCCGCTGTGCGGTCGGGCGGCGGCGGTCAGCGTCCGGGCGGGTCCGCCCGTGCCTCACCGCAGCAGCTCAGGCCCGATCCGCTCGCGGACCATCCCGGTGATCTCGCCCGGCCTGGCGTGCCGGCCGAGCGCGGCCTTGGAGAACAGCAGCTCGCTGTCGAGGACGACCTCGAAACGGCCCTTGCCCGCGGGCAGCAGGTCCAGGCGCTCGATGACCGGCGCCCACCCGCTGAGCAGCTCGTCCGCCAGACCGACGGCACGCGGGATGTAGTTTCAGGGGACGCAGAACTCGATGGACAGCCGGTGCGTCGGGTTGAGGACCACGGCGCCTCCTCGGACACGGCTGGGGACGGCGACGGCGCAGGCCATGGTACCCGGGCGCGCCCACCCCCGATCTGTCAGATCGGGGGTGGGGCATGGCGCGGCCAGGGGCGTTGGTGCTCGAGCTGCGCGGCGAGCCCGAGCAGGAGCGCGTCGCCGCCCGCCGGCGCGGTGAGCAGCGCGCCGACCGGCAGGCCGTCGGCGAGCGGGTCGGCGGGGAGCGCCATGCTCGGGAACCCCGCCAGGTTCCAGGCGGCCGTGAACGGCACGAACGCGGTCGAGCCCAGGAACGTGCGCGTGAACCCCCTGCCCTCCCAACGGCCGACCGCGACCGGCGGCCTGGCGAGCGCCGGGCTCAGGAGCACGTCGTAGCCGCCCGCCCGGAACCAGGCGGTCGCGCGCCGCCGCCAGGACTCCGCGTCGGCCGGTCGCGGCAGACCCAGCCGCACCAGCCGCCGTCCGAGCTTGACCTGGCGCCGGGTGCGCGGCTCGAGCGCGTCGAGCTGGTACCGCCCGGCCTCCTCGGCGATCCCGGCCAGCCACCGCTGCATGAACGACCACTCCAGCTTGAGGCTGAACGGCGGCTCGGCGCGGCGGACCTCGTGACCGCCGGCGGCCAGCAGCCTCGCCGTGGAGTGGACGGCCGCCACGGGTCCCGTGGCGACCCGGACCCCGCGCACCGGCGCCCTGGTCGCCACCGCCACCCGCAGGGGCCGCTCGGGGAGGGCGGCGTGGCGGTGGCGGTCGGTCCCGGCGAGCACGTCCAGCATGAGCGCCGCGTCGGCGACCGTGGTCGTGAGCGGTCCCGGCTCCGACAGTCCGCACCACGGCTCGGTCCGCGCCGGCTCGGTGGACACGACCCCTCGACCGGGCTTGACGCCCACCAGCCCGCAGCAGGCGGCGGGGATCCTGATCGAGCCCCCGCCGTCGGAGCCGAGCGCGATCGGCGTCATCCCCGCCGCGACCGCGACCGCGCTCCCGCCGCTGGACCCGCCCGGGGTGCGTGCGGGGTCCCACGGGTTGCGGGTGGCTCCGGAGACGCGCGACTCGGTGAACGGCCACACGGACAGCTCGGGCACGGCCGTCTTGCCGATGACCACGCAGCCGGCGGCGCGCAGCCGCCGGACCAGCTCGTGGTCGGCGGCGGCGGGCGCGGCCGGGGAGGCCAGCGAGCCCGAGCGGGTGGGCTCCCCCGCGACGTCCACGGCGTCCTTGATCGCCACGGGCACGCCCGCCAGCGGCATCCGTGACAGCTCCGGATCCGCCGTCAGGGTCTCGGCCTCCGCGCGTGCCCGTCGCCATCGGACCACCGTGAAGGCGCGGAGCAGCGGCTCCCACGCCTCGATCCGGTCCAGATGCGCATCCACGACCTCGATCGGTCCGACCGTCCCACTCCGTACCATCGCGGCGAGTTCGACGGCCGACCGTCCGACCAGCGTCTCTGCCACCGGTCAGCCTCCTTCTGGGGGTCAGGGCGGGCCGAGGCCCGCCCGTGTCACCCGAAGGCTACCCGGCGAGGTCCTCCGTCCCGAAGCTCGCGCGGATCGACGCCATCGTCGCGCGCAGCGCGGGCCAGGAATCCTCCGGGACCTGGAAGCTGATGGTGTAGCCGACGCCCTCGACGAGCAGGTGCAGGTCGGCCGCGTGCCACCTGGCCCCGGAGCTGTCGAACAGGAACTCCCAGTCGGCGGCCTCGACGCCCTTGAACTTCGTGGAATCCAGGCGGATCCGCTCGTAGCCGCGATCGGCGTAGGTCCGCTCCGCGCGCCGGGGCTCCAGATCGAGCGGCTTCAGCGGGCGCTCGGTCCGCTCGATCCGGGCGAAGGCACCGGTCTGCGGGTCGCGGAAGGCGGCGCGACCCACCCGGTCCTGGACCGGCTCCCAGGTGGCGGGAACCGCGATCTCGTACCCGTACTGGACGTCGAGGTACTTCTGCCAGCCCGCGGGCGTCACCCCGGCCAGGCCCTGCTCGCCGGCGTTGCCGGCCGCTCCCTGCGCCCGGGTGGCGGCCGGCCCCCCGCCGGTGCCGGCCCGGCTCGCCGGGCGATCGGTCCCGAGCTGGATCGCCACGATCGCGACGACGACCGCGATGACCGCCGCGACCGCGATCCCGCCGGCGAGCGGCAGCCATCCGGCGACCGCGCTGGCCGGCGTGCCGGCCGATCGTGGCGCCAGGGTGGGCGCGGGCTGCTCGGCCGGCCCGACCTGGACCGGGGGCACCACGGCGAGATGGGGTGACCGCTGGCGGGTGGCGGACACGCTCGCCGGCGGGCGCGTCGTGCCCGCCGGCGGCACGGGCCGTCCGGCCGCGCCCGGTGGCCGCATCGGGCCTGGGACCGTGCCGGGCGGTGCCGGCGGCAGGGGAGGGCGCGGCGCCGCGAACGACCCTCGCGCGGTCGGTGACGCCGCCGGCGGGGTGCGCGGCGGCGTCCCGCGCGCCGCCGGCGGTCTGGCCCGAGGAGCGGGTGGCGGGGCGGGGCGGCCCGGTGGGGCCGGTGGGGTGGCGCCGCGGCTGGCGGGCAGCCTGAACGGAGGGATGGGCGGCGGCGCGGGGCGCGCCGGCGGGGCGGTGCCGCGCGCGCTGGGTGGTCCGACCGCGGGAGCGGGCGGCTGCGCGGGCGGTGGGGCCGGGCGGCCCTGCGGGGCGGGGCCGCGCGCGGCTGGGGGTGTCCTGGTGGCACGCGCGGCCGGGGAGCCGGGTGGGACGTTGCCGCGTGCCGCCGGTTTCGAGGGCGCTGCGGGTGCCGGCGCCCTTGGGGCTGCCGGGGCCGTCGGTCGCCTCACGGCGCCGGGGTCCCCAGGAGTGGGGGCCTCGCCGGGCCGCGCCGGCGGGGTGGTCTTCGGCGCGGCGGCGGGCGCGGATCCGGGTGGTCCCTTCGCGGGCGCGCTCCCGGCGGAGGGCTCACCGGGTGGTCGCGTCGGCGGGGCGTCCACCCGCCGCCCCGGGGCCTGCGCTCCCTGGTCGGCTCCGACCTGGACGCCCGGCCTGACGTAGGGCGGGACCTTGATCGTGGGCGCGGCGCTGGCCGAGACGGCGCCGCGCACCGAGCCGGACGCGGTGGAGGCCGCCGGGCGCGCGGACCCGCCCTTCGGGGCGGCCGGCGGCGTGGCACGGGCCTGTGGGACGGGCTGCGCGAGATCGGGCTCGCGCGGGTCCTGGTCCTCCTCGTCCGCCTCGGGCTCGGCGCCGGGCGGGCCGCCGCCGGGTCCGGCCTCGGGTCCGGCTTCCGGTCCGGCCTCGGGTCCGGCTTCCGGTCCGGCCTCGGCCCGGGGCGTGCCTGGCGGCGGCGCCTCGCCCGCCGGCGCGGTGCCGGTGGCGGCCGGCGCGCCGGCCGGCGGTACCTCGGCGGTGGGCGAGGCCTCGGCCCGCGCCGGAGCCTCGGTGGCGGGCGGTGCCTCGGCGGGCCGCGGTGGCGCGTCCGGCTCGGGCCGGGCGCCCGTCGTGGGGGTTGCGGGGGCTGGAGCTGTCCCCGCGGGCGGCGTGGTCGCGGGTTCGTCCGCCTGGGCGGGCGGCGCGGGCTCGTGCGCGCGCGTCGGCCGCGGCTGTGCGGGTCCGCCCGGGCGTGCAGGCGGAGCAGGGGTGGCCTCGGTCGGGCGTGCAGGCGGCGCCGGGGCGGGTGGTCGCCGGTCCGAGGCCGGGCCGGGCGGAACCGGCCGCACCGGCTCCGGACGCTCGCTGTCGCGCTCGCGCAGCACGAGCTGGTCGAGCTGCTCCCGCAGCTCGGCGACGCCCGGTGCGGCCCCCGGGGAAGCCGCGAGCAGCGCCCGGATCACGCCGCCCAGCGGGCCGGCGCGCCGGAACTCGGGTCCGCCCTCCGCGTCATCCTCCGGCGGGTCGCCCTCGGCCGCGAAGTGCAGGGTGGCTCCGAGCGCCCACAGGTCGCCCTCGGCCGTGCCCCTGCTCTCCTCGGGCGGACGGTACGGTCTGGCCCCCGGGTCGTCGCGCGACGGCAGGCCGAGGTCCTCGGGGAGAAGTGCGACGCTGAAGTTGGTGAGCTTGGCCGCGCCGCTCTCGCCGATCAGGATGTTGGCCGGCTGGATGTCGTGGTGGACGATCCCCTTGCGGTGCGCAACCTCCAGGGCGGCCAGGAGCTGCGTCCCGATCGCGGCGCAGTCCCGCGCCGGCCGCGGCCCGTCCGCCTCGACCACTTCGAGCAGCGTGCTCGCCTTGGTGCGCTCGGTGATGATGTAGGTGCGGCCGTCCTCCTGGACGACGTCGAACAGTGTGACCACGCCGGGGTGGCCGATCCGGGCGATGGCCCGGGCCTCGCGCAGGATGCGCTTGTCGAGGGCGGCACGGTCCGCCTCGGGCGCCGCGTCGGTGGCGATCTCCCGCACCACCACGCCGCGCTGCAGCAGCGTGTCGACACCGTGCCAGATGGCGCCGACCTCGTCCTGCTGCATGCGCCTGCCGAGGGTGTAGCGCCCTGCGACGGGTGGCCGGTTGTTGCGGCGGGACGCCCGCGATCTCGACATGCGCCTTGGATACCATGACGCTTCGTACTCCACCAGTGGGAGTTGACCGTTTCGGCGAGTTGCTCCCGACGGCCGCGCTGCCCGCCCGTCGCCGAGGCTCCGGAGGGCGGGAATCGGCCGGATCCGGCCGCGTCGGCGACGCGGCCGGCTCTACGGCCGCGACGACGGCGGCTCTACGGCCGGAACCGGAACGAGCGCTGCACCTGGTCGAAGATCGGCAACGACGCCCGCCAGTTCGCCTCGTCGGTCTGGAAGTTGAGGGCGTACGCGCGCCGGTCCGACGCCACCCAGTTCAGGTTCACCGCGTGGAGCCGGGTCCCGTCCTGCTCGTAGCGGTACTCCCAGATCGCGGCGTCGAGGCCCCGGTAGTCGGTGGGCTCCAGGCGGATGCGCCGGTAGTCGTGCTTGCGGGCCGCGAACCCGCCCTCGGCGTCCTGCCAGGCGCCGAGCGCGGACGGCTTGGGGTGGTCGGTCCAGTCCACGCGCAGGTAGGTGCCGGTCCCCGGCTGCCGGAAGTCCGTCAGGGTGGCGGACCGCCTGACGACCTGCCAGCCAGGAGGGTGGGCGAGGACATAACCGGCCTCCGGGCTGGTGTAGGTCTCCCAGCCTGCGGGCGGGTCGGTCGCGGTCCCCGACCCGGAACCGCCGCCGGGTCCCTCCTGGCCCCCGCCGGGACCGGATGCCGAGCCGGTCGTGGTGGGGGTCGTGGTCTTCGCCGGCGTCCTGGCGGTCGCGCCGGCCGCCGAGGTGCTCCGGCCGCTGCCGGCGGGCTGCCCGGGGGGGTCTCCCAGGTTGGAGGCGAGCATCACGGCCACGAGGATGACGAGCGCGGCCAGCACGCCGAGCGCGGCCAGCGTCAGCGCCCGTCGCGGCGGGGTGCGCCAGGTGGCGGCAGCCCACGGTCCCCCGTCCACCTGCGGTCCCTCGTCCGTCACCGCCTCGGTCCCCGCGTGCCGCTGCAGCCACGCGGCCAGCTCGTCCCGCTCGCCGTTCTCCGGGCCGCCGGAGCGCTCGGCCCGGCCTGCCTGCGCCTGCGGCTCCGGCTCGGGCTTCTGCTCCGCCTGCGGCTCGGGTTCGGGCTCCCGCTCCGGCTCTGGGTCGGGCTGCCGCTCAGGCGCGACACCGGGGACCTGGCCGCCGGGCTCCTTCGCCTCTGCCGGTCGAGGAGCCCGCTCGTCCCCCTCCGGCTCGGGCGCCGGGGTCCGGTCCCGCCCGGACGCCGGCCCTCCGGTCGGCTCGGAGGCTGCTGCCCTGGTCGCCTCCTGTGCCGGCGTCCCCGCCGGCTCGGGTGCTGCCTCCTCGGCGGACCCGGGCGCTGCCGTCTCGGCCGGCTCGGGAGCTTGCGTCGCCGCCTGCTCGGGGACTTCGGTGGCCGGCTCGGGGGCCGGAGCTTCCTCCTCCGCCCGCTCGGCGGGGGGCTTCGGAGGCGGAGGCGCCTCGGGCCGTGGCTCGGGCGTGCGGAGGGGCAGGGCGAAGTCGAGCGGGGTCGGGTCGCCGTCGGCGGGCGGGATCGGCGGGGGCAGGGGCGGGCTGCTCTGGTCGCGCTGGCGCCGCCAGGGGACCCGGGTCAGCGGTCCGAAAAGGCTCTGTGGCCGGGGGCGGCCGCCCACGCCGTCGGCGACGGCGTCGAGCAGCTCGCGGACCTCGGAGGCGGGCGGGCGGTCGTCAGGGTCCTTGCGCAGCAGCGCGCTGATCACCGGCGCGAGGGGTCCGGCCCGGCGCATCGGTCGCGCCTGCTCGTGCACGACCGCGGCGAGGGTCGCGATGACGGCGCCCTTGGAGAACGGGGCCTCACCCTCGACCGCGTAGTACAGCGTCGCCCCGAGCGCCCAGAGATCGGCGGCCGGCCCGCTGCTCTCGCCGTTGGCCTGCTCGGGTGCCATGTAGGACGGCGAGCCGAGCACCATCCCGCTGGCGGTCAGCTCTGGGTCGCCGGTCAGCGAGGCGATCCCGAAGTCCGCCAGCTTGGTCCGGCCGTCGGGGAAGACCATCACGTTGCCCGGCTTGACGTCGCGGTGGACGATCCCGCGCCGGTGCGCGGTGTCCAGGGCTTCCAGCACGCGGCGCCCGACGTCCGCGGCGCGCCGGGGGTCGAGCGGCCCCTGGTCGCGCACCAGCTCGGCCAGGGACCTCGCCTCCACCAGCTCCATCACGATGTAGGTGTGACCCGCCTCGCGCACGACGTCGAACAGGGTCACCGCGCCGGGGTGGCTGAGCCGGGCGGCGGCGCGCGCCTCGCGGAGGACCCGCTTGCGCAGCCGCTCCCGCTCCTCGTCGGTGATCGCGGCCGGCAGCTCGACCTCCTTGATGGCGACCGGACGGTCGAGCAGGGTGTCCCGGGCCCGCCAGACCACGCCCGAGCCGCCGCGGGCGATGGGGGCCTCCAGCGCGTACCGCTCGTCGACCAGACGCTCGGACGCCATCGGGCAACCCACCAACCTTGAAGTCGCAGCCGGAACGGACGGTGTGCGAGAGCCACCGGGCTCGTGCGGGCCCCACTGTACGGTTCGGATGACCCCGTTGTGCAGGGGCAAACCCAGGCAAGCGGGACGCCCGGGTTCGGACGGCCCCGGTCGGGTACACTACCTAACAATCGTTTGTTCGGTCGAACCACCGGCCACCGCAGGCGGCGTGCGACGCCGCGGGGCGCGGACGGATCGCGAGGGCACGCGAAGGAGGGCGATGACCGTCCGGCGACGGCAGATCGAGGACGCCGCCAGCGCGCTGTTCGGCGCCCGGGGCTTCGCGGGCACGAGCGTCCGCGACATCGCCCGGCTCGTCGATCTCCAGGGCGGCAGCCTGTACGCGCACGTCACCTCCAAGGAGGACGTGCTGTGGTCGATCGTGGACGGTGCCGCCCGCCGGTTCCGGGCCGCGGCCGAGCCGGTCGCGCGGGGTCCCGGCAGCGCCGCCGAGCGGCTGGCCGCGATGGTCGCCACCCACGTGGACGTCGTCACCCGGTCCCGCGACCGCGCCAGCGTGTTCCTCTTCCAGTGGCGCTTCCTCGGCCCCGAGCGCCTCGCCGCCGTCGCCGCCGCGCGCGACGCGTACGAGGGCCTGTTCCGCGAGGTGATCGCCGCCGGCGCCGCCGCCGGCGAGTTCGACGTGGACGACCCCGCGGTCGCGACGGCGTTCGTGCTGTCGGCGCTGAACGGGCTGGCCCACTGGTACCGGCCCGACGGGCGGCTCGGCACCGCGGAGATCGCCGAGCGCTTCAGCGCGCTCGTCCTGCACGGCCTGGGGGCGGCGCGACCCGCGCCGGCGCGCCCGGGCACGGACCACCGGGCGAGGAGCAGCCGATGACGACGACGCTGAGCGAGCCCGACCGCGTCGAGGCCTTCGACCGCCACGTCGCCGCGGGCGGCAAGGTGGAGGCGGGTGACTGGATGCCCGACGAGTACCGCACGGCGCTGCGCAGGTTCGTCGAGATGCACGCCAACTCCGAGCTGATGGGCGTGCTCCCCGAGCGGGAGTGGATCCTGCGCGCGCCCACCCTCCGGCGCAAGCTCGCGCTCACCGCCAAGGTCCAGGACGAGGTGGGTCACGCGCAGCTGCTCTACCGGATCGCCGAGGACCTCGGCAAGCCGCGCGAGGAGATGATCGCCGACCTGCTCGCGGGACGCACCAAGTTCCACAACGTCTTCCACTATCCGACCAGGAGCTGGGCGGACGTCGGCATCATCGCCTGGCTGGTGGACGCCGCCGCGATCGTCGCGCAGCAGGCGCTGCGGGACTCCTCCTACGCGCCCTACGCCCGTACGATGCGCAAGATCTGCTGGGAGGAGTCGGTGCACATCATGCACGGCCGCGACGTCGTGCTCACCATGATGGGCGGGACCGACGACCAGCGCGAGATGGTCCAGGAGGCGCTGGACCGCTGGTGGGGGCCGCTCATGCAGATGCACGGGCCGCCCACCGACCCACGCCGTGACCGCGACCTCGCCTGGCGGATCAAGGGCAAGGACAACGACACGCTCCGCCAGGAGTTCCTCAACGTCTACGTGCCGCGCGTCCGCGAGATCGGCCTGCGGCTGCCCGACCCCGAGCTGCGCCAGGACCCCGACACGGGGCGCTGGCACTACACCGAGCCCGACTGGCGGGAG
Organism: Actinomycetes bacterium; assembly: GCA_035263405.1. Classification (GTDB taxonomy): domain Bacteria; phylum Actinomycetota; class CALGFH01; order CALGFH01; family CALGFH01; genus DATFRI01. Next base: position 9,929 of record DATFRI010000014.1, read on the forward strand.
CTGCACGCGGTCGTCACCGGCCATGGCCCCAGGTCGGCCGAGCGGCTGGCCTTCCGCCGGCTGAACTGGGACCAGACCCGCTGGGTCCGCGACACCGTGATGGCGGCCTAGCCATGGAGCCCTACGAGGTCTTCCGCCAGGACAGGGAGGGTGCCGCGATGCAGCACGCCGGCAGCGTGCTCGCGCCCGACCCTGGCTTGGCCGCCCACTACGCGCGCGAGCTGTACGGCCGCCGCCAGGAGTCGGTGCGGCTGTGGGTCGTCCCGCGCGCGGCGATCGGCGTCGTCAGCGATCCCGACTGGCTCCAGCCGCCGCTCGACCGCTCGTTCAAGAAGCCCGCCGGGTATTCCGCGGAGATCAAGCGGAAGCTGGCCACCGCCCGCGGCCGGGCGGCCGGGGAGAAGGCCGGCCGGTGACCGGCTCCCGCCGCCCCCGCGGTACGGCCCCGGCTCCCCCCGACCCGGCTCCCGGCGGCCCCGCGGCCGGGGTCGGCGGCGGCGGGGGGCCGTCCGTGGGCGGCCAGGGTGGGGTCGCCCTGGCCGAGCTGCTCCTGTGGATGGCCGACGACGAGTTCGTGCTCGGCTTCTGGGACAGCGAGTGGACCGGGATCGCGCCGCTGCTCGAGGAGGACGTGGCCCTGTCCTCGCTGGCCCAGGACGAGCTCGGCCACGCGCAGGCGCTGTACACGCTGCGCGCGCGGCTGACCGGCGAGGATCCCGACGCGGTCGCCTACGGCCGTCCCGTGGAGGACTACCGGCACGCGCGCCTGCTCGACCACCGGGGCGTGGCGCCCACGGCCGGCGAGGCGGGGCTGGCGCCGCCGGACTGGGCGTTCTCGATCGCGCGCCGCTTCCTCTACGACACCGCCGACGCGGCGCGGCTGGACGCGCTGGCCGGCTCGTCGTGGCCGCCGCTCGCCGGCCTGGCGGCCAGGATGCGCCGCGAGGAGGCCTACCACCTGGCGCACGTGGACGCCTGGCTGGAGCGGCTCGCGCGCGCCCGCGGCGACGGCAGGGCGCGCCTGGCCGGAGCGCTGGCACGGCTGTGGCCGGACGCCTACGGCGTGCTCGCGCCCGTGCCGGGGGAGCGGCACCTGGTGACCGCGGGCGTGCTGCCCGTCCCGCTCGGGACGGTCCGGGAGCGCTGGCTCGCCGCGCTCGCGCCGCGGCTCGGGGAGCTGGAGCTGCCCTTCCCGTTCGGCGGCGAGGACGGTGGCCGGCAGCCGGCGTTCGCGCCGGACGACGCCGCGGCCCGCACCCGGGGGGGCGGGGGGGCCGGCGACTTCCGCTGGCTGTGGGGGGAGCTGACCGCGGTGCGGCGGCTGGACCCGGAGGCGGCCTGGTGACCGGCCGCCGGCCGGCGGGGCCGGGCGCCACCCGCCGTGCGGCGCCCGCGGTGCGCAGGCGGGCCGCCCCGGAGGCCGTGAGCGAGCGGGCGGTCCGGGAGGCTCTGGCCGACGTCCCCGACCCGGAGATCCCCGCCGTGTCAGTGGTCGACCTCGGGATCGTCCACCGCGTGGGGGTCGCGGCCGGCCGGATCCGCGTGGAGCTGCTGCCGACCTTCGCCGGCTGCCCGGCGGTCGAGCTGATGCGCGCCGCGGCCGCCGAGCGGCTGGCGCCGCTGGCCGCGGACGTCGAGGTGACGGTCACGCTCGACGAGCCGTGGACCAGCGACCGGATCACCGCCGCGGGACGCGACAAGCTGCGCGCGAGCGGGTTCGCGCCGCCCGGCCCGGCGGCGTCCGGGCCCGGCGGCGCCCGCGGCCTGCCCCTGCTGGCCCTCGGGATCCGGCCGCGCGAGCCGGCCCGCTGCCCCTGGTGCGGCTCCCGCGACACCCGGCTGGAGAACCCCTTCGGGCCGACCCTGTGCCGCGCCATCCACTGGTGCTCCGCGTGCCGCCAGCCGTTCGAGGAGTTCAAGTCGGTCTAGCCAGGTAAGCATCTCGTCCGGTTGTGCTCTGTCGAAATGCTTATCGACAGGCCGAATTCAGGCAGAGGGGGTGTCTTTTTCGGGCTGGTCGCATACGCTTGGCGCCGAGCCCCCCGCTACGCCCGGTACGCCTACATTCGGTCCGAGACGGAAAGTCGACCCGGTCCGGTCCCGCGCAGGGCCAAGGGCTCGGTCCCCGGGAACCGAGCGCAGGGGTAGACCACGGATGGAAGACGAAAAGGCCCCGGCACGCCTCGCCAGGCGGCTGCTGGGACGGACGGTCCTGTCGACCGCCCCGAGTGGGCTGCTCGCGCGCATCCGGTGGCTGTTCCTGCTGTACGTGCTCGTGAGCATCCTGGTCAACGCCGTGCAGCTCGGGCTCACCGACACCCCCAAGCCGTCGCTGCGGGCGGCCGCTGCGGTCGGCCTGGCATGGCTCGCCTGGTCCTGGATCCACGGGTTCCGCCACGGGTACTTCTCGCTGGTCGGCGACCTGACCGCGGCGTTCATCCTGTTCGTGGTCGGGATCGCGCTGACCAACCCGGCCAGGATGCTCACCCTGGTGTACGCGAGCGTGTTCTTCCGTTCGCTCTACGGCAGCCCCAAGCGGGTGGTCGGCTGGACCTGCCTGGCGTTCCTCGCCATGGTCGCGGCCGCCGCGCGGATCGCGTTCCTGACCAGGCCGCCCGGCTACGGGCATATCGGCTTCGCGGTCATCCAGCTGCCCACGCTGGCGTTCGTGACCGGGCTGCTGCTGCTGGTCGCGCGGATCGTCAACCAGTCCGAGCGCCAGACCGGCCGCGAGAAGGTCCTCTCGCACGCCGCGGCGACGCTGGTCAAGGCGCCCGGCCGCGACGCGCTGCACGCGACCGCGCTGGACGCGGTCATGAGCCTGCTCGAGGGCGTCGAGGGCACCCAGGCGGCCATCTGGGAGGGCACCAGCGAGGACATGCAGGCGGTGGCGGCCAAGGGCTACCTGGCCAACCAGGCGCGCGGGCGGACCCTGCGCATCCGCACCCTGCCCGAGCCGCTGCGCAGCGCCCTGCGCGAGGGGCGGGCGATCGTCGCGGCCGGCGAGGAGGCCGCCACCTGGGCCGACACCCTCGGCGTGCCGCTTCGTGACGAGTCGGGCCTGCCCCTGCCCAAGGGCGCCGTGCTGATCCAGCCGCTGGTCGTGCGCAACGACCTGCGCTCGGTCCTCACGGTCGTGAGCGACAACTCCCTGCGCAGCGACGTCCGTGACGCGCTGGAGACGATCAGCACCCAGATCGGCCTGGTCGGCGAGCTGCGCCAGAGCGAGCGCCGCTTCCGCTCGGTGGTGCAGAACTCCTCCGACGTCGTCACCGTGGTCGGCCCGGACGCGACCATCCGCTACGTCAGCCCCTCGGTCGAGCGGGTCTTCGGCTTCAAGGCCGCCGAGCTGCGCGGCGTGTGGCTGGACGACCTCGCCCACCCCGAGGACCGCGCCGCGCTGCTCGGCTACCTCTACACCGCCTCCCGCCAGCCGGAGGCGGCGGACGCCGTCCAGTGGCGCTGGCGCGACCGCGAGGGCGTGTGGCGTGACGTCGAGACGGTCGGGACCAACCTGGTGCACATGCCCGACGTCGCCGGCGTGGTGCTGAACACCCGCGATGTGAGCGAGCGCAAGGCCCTGGAGCGCGAGCGCGCCCAGCTGCTGGACAAGACCGTCCAGGCCGCCGAGGAGGAGCGCACCCGGCTCGCGGCGGAGCTGCACGACGGGCCGATCCAGCGGCTCACCACCATGGGCTACGACCTCGCCCGCGCCCACCGCTGGCTGGAGAAGCACGAGCTGGAACGCGGGCTGGCGATCCTGGAGACCGCCCAGTCCCAGCTCTCGGGCGAGATCAACGGGCTGCGCGAGCTGATGGCCTCGCTGCGCCCGCCGGTGCTGGACGAGGTGGGACTGGAGGCGGCGCTGCGCGAGCACGTCAAGACCTTCTCCAACCGCTCGGGGATCGCCTGCTCGCTGGAGGCCTCGGTCGCGCGCCGCCTGGACCCCGAGATCGAGACGGTGCTGTACCGCGTGACGCAGGAGGCGCTCACCAACGTCGCCAAGCACGCGCACGCCACGCACCTGTGGGTCACCCTGCACTCGGAGAACGGCGCGATCGAGCTGGAGGTCCGCGACAACGGGATCGGGTTCGCCACCGCCGACAGCTCCACCCTCACCCGGGACGGCCACTTCGGGCTGGTCGGCATGCGCCAGCGGGTGCAGATGGCCGGCGGCCGCTTCGACGTCGCCTCCCGCCCGGGCGGCGGCGTGAGCGTCCGAGCCACCTTCGGCTCGCCCGACATGCTCGAGACCCCGCCGCCCGTGCCCGGCCTCACCGCCTCCCGCCTGCAGCGCTGACGCTCCGGGAGACCGGCCGGGCCGCGCCGGTCAGCTCTCCCCGCCGCTCGCGCCGCCGGGGTGCAGCAGCTCCACCACCCGCTTGACCCGCGGGTCCACGAGCAGCTCCTCCAGCTCCAGCGGCAGCGGGACCGACCAGTTGGGCCGCTGGTGGAGGGTCCCCGGGACGTTGGGCCGCCCCGTCGTCCCGAGCACGTCGTCGAGGCTGACGCCGACCAGCAGGGCGGGCGTCCGCGCCAGGAACGCGTACAGCGCCCCGGTCACCGTGTCCAGGTCGTGCTCCCACCACTTGAGCAGCCCTTCGCGCTCGAGCAGCGCGTGCAGCCCGGCACGGGCCGCCTGGTGCGCGGCCAGCGCGCCGTCCCAGCGCCCCGGCGGGACCAGGCCGAGCCGGCGCTGCTCGTACAGGTCGGCGTCGGACAGGAACCCGTGGGTGGTCGGCAGGTCGTGGGTGGTCACGGTCGCCAGCGCCAGCCGCGGGTACTCGGCGGCCGGCCGCGGCCCGCGCCCGTCGCGCTCGAACCAGGCCACCCGGGAGGAGAGCACGCGCTCGGCGGCGAGCCGCTCACGCACCCCCGGCTCGACGGTGCCGAGGTCCTCGCCGACCACCAGCGCGCGAGCGCGCCAACTCTCCAGCGCGAGCACCCCGAGCAGGTCCTCGGCGGGGTAGCCGACGTAGGTGCCGGCGGCCGGCGGCGCGCCCTCCGGGATCCAGAACAGCCGGAACATGCCCATGACGTGGTCGATCCGCAACCCGCCGGCGTGGGCCATGCCCGCGCGGATCGTCTGCGTGAAGGGCTCGTAGGCGCTCGCCGCCAGCCGGGTCGGGGCGAGCGCCGCCACCCCCCAGTCCTGGCCCTGCGGGCCGAGCTCGTCGGGCGGCGCCCCGACCGTGATCCCGGGGGCCAGGTCGCCGGCGAAGGTCCAGGCGTCGAACCCGTGCGGCGCGAACCCGACCGCCAGGTCGTTGACGATCCCGATCCGGCCCTCGCCGGCCTGCGCCGCCGCGGCGCCGAGCTGCTCGTCCAGCAGCCACTGCAGGTAGGCGTGATAGCCGATCTCGGCGTCGTGGTCGGCGGCGAAGCGGGCGACCTCGGGGCCGGAGGGGTCCCGCAGGGCAGCCGGCCACGCGCGCCAGTCGGCGCCGTGCACCCGCTGCAGCGCGCAGAAGGTCGCGTAGCGGTCGACCTGTGGGGTCGAGGCACGCCAGGCCGCGAACGCCGCCTGCCGCTCCGGATCGCGGGCGAGCGCCGCGTGGCACAGGCGCAGGGCCTCGTCCTTGCGGCCGTGCACCGCCTGCCGGTCGATCAGGGGGGCCTGGTTGAGCCGCCGGCCGGCGGTGACCAGCTGCTCCAGGCGGGTGCGCTCGAGCAGCTCCAGCCGGCCCACCTCCGGCACCGCCTCGACGTGCAGGTACAGCGGGTTGCGGAACAGCCGGGTGGAGGGGAAGTAGGGGCTCGCGTCGGCGGGGCTGGCATCGTGCAGCGGGTTGAGCAGCGCGAACGCCGGCCCGGACCGGTGCGGCGACGGCACGCGGTCGCCGGCCGCCGCGGCGTCCCGGGGCCGGCCTGGGCGCGCCGCCGGGCCCGCGTCCCGCGTGCCGCCGAGCAGCTCCCGCAGGTCGCGCAGGTCGCCGATGCCCCAGCTCGCCCGCGAGCGCAGCGCGTACAGCTGCACGCTCCAGCCCCAGGCGTGGCCGCCCCCGTCCGCCACCGGCGGCAGCCAGCAGCGGTCGGGCGCCACCACCAGCCGGGTGCGCCCGGTCTCGCCGACGAGACTGTGGTAGCCGAGCGGGAGCCCCTCGGGCAGGCCGCCGTCGAGCGCCCGCTCCTCCCCCGACTCCAGCAGCAGCCGGAACCTGCTGTCGGGCAAGGGCGGTGGTGGTCGCCCGGCACGCACCACGACCACGGGCGGCCAGGCCGTGTCCGCGGGCCCGGCGGGGTCGCGCGGGTCGACGCCCATGCCGGCCAGCACCGCCTCCAGCGTCGAGGGCGGGACCTCGTGGTGGGTCCCGAGCGCGTCCCAGTAGGAGGTGGTGACGCCGTTGGCCTCGGCGGCGCGGCGCAGGTCCTCGATGTTCGCGCTCTTCACGTTCGGCTCTCCCCGCATGGCACACTCGCCCCCGACATGGCGCTACCAGACCGCATCTGGCCCGGAGCCCCCGTGCCGCTCGGCGCGACGTGGGACGGCGAGGGCACCAACTTCGCGCTCTTCTCGCAGGACGCGGAGGCGGTGGACCTCTGCCTGTTCGACGAGCAGGGTCGCGAGCGTCGCATCCGACTCCCGGAGATTACCGCGCACACCTGGCACGGGTACGTCCCCGACGTGGGTCCCGGGGAGCGCTACGGGTTCCGCGTGTACGGCCCCTACGAGCCCGGGCGCGGGCTGCGCTTCAACCCGGCCAAGCTGCTGCTGGACCCGTACGCCAAGGCGGTCGAGGGCACGGTCGAGTGGAACGAGGCGGTCTGGGGCTACCGGACCGGTGCCGACGACCTCGTCCCGGACCTGCGCGACAGCGCCCCGTACGTGCCCAAGTCGGTGGTGGTGCACGACGCCTTCCCCTGGGGCGACGACACCCGGCCGACGGTCCCCTGGGCCGACACGGTGATCTACGAGGCGCACGTGCGCGGGTTCACCAAGCTGCACCCCGAGATCCCCCCGCACCAGCGCGGCACCTACCGGGCGATGGGCTCCCCGCCGGTGATCCAGCACCTGCGCTCGCTCGGGGTGACCACGGTCGAGCTGCTGCCGGTGCACCACTTCATCTCCGAGCATCACGTCACCGCCCGCGGGCTGACCAACTTCTGGGGCTACAACTCGGTCGCGTACCTGGCGCCGGAGGCACGCTACTCGGCCACGGGGTCGCGCGGCGAGCAGGTCCGCGAGTTCAAGGCGATGGTGCGCAACCTGCACGCGGCCGGGATCGAGGTGATCCTGGACGTCGTCTACAACCACACCGCCGAGGGCAACCACCTGGGGCCGTCGCTGTCCATGCGGGGCATCGACAACCGCGCCTACTACCGGCTCGACGACCGCCACCCCCGCTGGTACCTGGACTACACCGGCTGCGGCAACACCCTCAACGTGCGCAACCCGGAGGTGCTGCGGCTGATCATGGACTCGCTGCGCTACTGGGTGCAGGACATGCACGTCGACGGGTTCCGGTTCGACCTCGCCAGTGCCCTGGCGCGCTCGTTCCACGAGGTCGACCGCCTGTCGGCCTTCTTCGACCTGATCCACCAGGACCCGGTGATCAGCGGGGTCAAGCTCATCGCCGAGCCCTGGGACGTCGGCGAGGGCGGCTACCAGGTCGGCAACTTCCCGGTGCTGTGGACCGAGTGGAACGGGCGCTACCGCGACACGCTGCGCGACTTCTGGCGCGGCGAGCGGATCGGCGTGGCGGACCTGGCCTACCGGCTCACCGGCTCCTCGGACCTGTACCAGGACGACGGCCGCCACCCGTACGCCAGCATCAACTTCGTCACCTGCCACGACGGCTTCACCCTGCACGACCTGGTGAGCTACGACGGCAAGCACAACGAGGCCAACGGCGAGGGCAACCACGACGGCGAGAGCCACAACCGCAGCTGGAACTGCGGGGTCGAGGGGCCGACCGACGACCCCGAGGTGCTCGCCCTGCGGGAGCGGCAGAAGCGCAACCTGCTCACCGCGCTGGTGCTGTCGGCGGGGGTGCCGATGCTGCTCGCCGGCGACGAGATGGGACGCAGCCAGCAGGGCAACAACAACGCCTACTGCCAGGACAACGAGTTCTCCTGGGTCCACTGGGGCCTGGACGAGCGCGCCGGGTCGCTGCTGGAGTTCACCCGCGCGATCCTCGGCCTGCGCGCCGCGCACCCGGTGTTCCGCCGCCGCGACTTCTACAAGGGCCAGGCGCTGCACGGCTCGGACGTCAAGGACATCGAGTGGTTCACCGCCGACGGGACGGCGATGACCTGGGAGCAGTGGCGCTCGGCCGAGCAGACCCTCGCGGTCTTCCTGAACGGCGAGATGATCCCAAGCCGGGGACCCCGCGGCGAGCGAATCATCGACGACAGCTTCCTGCTGCTGCTCAACGGCAACCCGGAGGCGGCGACCTTCACGCTCCCCGGGCTGCCGTGGGGCAAGGAGTACGAGCTGGAGGTCGACACCGAGCTGGGGTTCGTGCGCCTGCCGGAGGTGGACGCCCCGACCATCTCGGGAGGAGAGGAGCTGCCGATGGCGCCGCGATCGATCGTTCTGCTTCGGAAGACCGCGTAGCCTGCGTAACATCACGTAGTATTTATGGGACGCTTCCCGCATCAAATCAGTACAGGCTGCGTAAAGAGCCTGGCCACGGCCGTGGCCGAATTGCGTCTGCAAATGTCGGCCGCGTAACCTGAGCGCGAAATTTTCCGGGACGACCTGTAACCAGAGTGGCCGACCGCCGGTCTGTCGACGGAAACCACCCGATACCCTGCCCGAGCCGACCCACCGGATTCCCGTGATCCCACCACTCGCACCCGACCCCGGTCCGGACCTCGCGACCCACGCGGCCCCGCCGGCACCCTCGGCGGTGACGCGCAGATGACCCCGCTGATCGCGGTGCTCACCGGGCACCACCCCGCTGACCGTGCGTCCGTCCATCGCACCTACCTCGACGCCGTCTGGCTGGCCGGTGGGCAGCCCGTGGTGCTCTCCCCGCCTCCCCCCGGCGCGCTCGACAGCGCGCTGGACGTCCTCGAGCGCTGCGACGCGGTGCTCATCACCGGCGGCGGCGACGTGGAGCCCGAGCGGTACGGCGAGGCGGAGCGCGCCACGCTCATGAACGTGGACGAAGGCCGCGACACCTTCGAGCTGGCGGCGGTCGACCGCTCGATCGCGTCGGACCGGCCGCTCCTCGGGATCTGCCGCGGCCTGCAGGTGCTCGCCGTGGCCCTGGGCGGCCGGCTCCACCAGGACGTCCCGACCGCCGGCTACGCCAGCCACTGGCACGAGGACCGCGCCTACTCGCCGGTCCACGGGGTCCGCGTCCTGCCCGGCTCGCTGGCCGAGCGGGCGCTCGGGGACCGGCGGACGGTCAACTCCATCCACCACCAGGCCGTCGCGGACACCGGCCCCCACCTGATCCCCACCGCCTGGTCCGACGACGGGGTGATCGAGGCGGCGGAGAGCGCCGACGGCCACGCCCTGCTCGGCGTCCAGTGGCATCCCGAGCGGCTCGCCTGCCCGCCCGAGGCCGCCGACGGCGACCCGGCGCACCTGGGGGCGTTCCACTGGCTGATGCAGGCGGCCAGGGGCGAACGGGCGCTGGCGGCGGCGAGCCTGCAGGGCCACGCGGCGCTCGGCGAGGTCGTCCACGGCGGCCGCAGCGCCGACCGGCACGCCAACGGGCACGCCAACGGCGACGGGAACGGCAGCCACGTCGTCGCCGCCGTGCGGGTGACCGCAGGCGTCCGCGTGACCGAGCCGCACGACCACCCGGGCACGGCCGCGCCCGTCTCCGGCCGCGGCTGACCGCCCGGGCGGGCGCCGTCCGGCGGCCGGCCAGGTTGGACCCGCCCGGGGACGGGCCGAGCTGCCCGCCGGTCGCGTCGACCGACGCCGGCAGGGCCGGTTCCAGCGGTCGTGCCCGTGCTGCGGGCGGGTACAGTGTGCGGCAGGGGACCACGCAGAAAGGCCGTGCGATGTTCCGTCGCCGCTCGCGCCGACCACGCCCGGCACCGGGCCACCGGACCGCCCGCGTCCCCGAGCCGTCGCTCGAGGAGTGCCCCTGGTGCTACGGCTACGGTAGCGTCGCGTGCACCTGGTGCCGCGAGACCGGGGACTACGACCGCGACAACGAGGTCGACCGGGACTGCCGCTACTGCCAGGGCTGGGGCGCGATGACCTGCAGCGCCTGCGGAGGAAGCGGCGTCCGCTAGGGAGCGGGCAGGGGACGGCGGCGCGGGCCGGCGCGCCGCCGGGAGCCGGTGCGGCCCGCGACCGGGCCGGGGATCGGAGGCCGGGGATCGGAGGGTGGTGTCGGAGCAGGTCGGGCACATGTCCCCGGAGGAGTTCCGGCGGCACGGCCACGCGGTGGTCGACTGGGTCGCCGGCTACATGGAGCGCGTCCGTGCGCTGCCGGTCGGCCCGCAGGTGGCGCCGGGCGAGGTGCGGGCCCGGCTGCCGGCCCACCCGCCCGAGTACGGTGAGCCGTTCGAGGCGGTGCTCGCCGACCTGGACGCGCTCGTCGTCCCCGGGCTGACCAACTGGCAGCACCCCGGGTTCCTGGCCTACTTCCCCGCGAGCGTGTCCGGTCCCTCGATCCTGGCCGAGCTGGTCAGCGCGGGCCTCGGGGAGCAGGGGATGCTGTGGTCGACCAGCCCGGCCTGCACCGAGCTGGAGACGCACGTGCTGGACTGGCTGGTGGAGCTGCTCGCGCTGCCCGACCGGTTCCGCTCCGGCGGCGCCGGCGGCGGGGTGATCCAGGACTCGGCCTCCAGCTCGACCCTGGTGGCGCTGCTGGCGGCGCGCGAGCGCGCGAGCGGGTTCCGCGCGGCGGCGGAGGGCGCCGATCCCCGCCTGGTCGTGTACGCGTCCGACCAGGCGCACTCGGCGGCCGAGAAGGCGGCACGGATCGCCGGCCTCGGCACCGACCGGCTGCGTACGGTGGGCGTGGACGACGCCTTCGCGATGCGCCCGGGCCACCTGGCCGAGCTGCTCGCCGCCGACCGTGCGGCCGGGCGCGTCCCCTGCATGGTCGTGGCGACGACCGGGACGACGTCGTCGCTGGCGATGGACCCGCTGCGGCCGGTCGGGGAGCTGTGCCGGGAGCACGGCGCGTGGCTGCACGTGGACGCGGCCATGGCCGGGACCGCCGCGCTCTGCCCCGAGCACCGCTGGATCCACGACGGGCTGGAGCTGGCCGACAGCTACTGCTTCAACCCGCACAAGTGGATGCTGGTGAACTTCGACTGCAGCGCGTTCTGGGTCGCCGACCGGTCGAGCCTGCTGCGCGCGCTCAGCGTGCTGCCGGAGTTCCTGCGCAACCGGGCCAGCGAGTCCGGCGAGGTCGTCGACTACCGGGACTGGCAGGTGCCGCTCGGGCGCCGCTTCCGCGCGCTCAAGCTCTGGGCCACCCTGCGCCACTACGGCGCCGAGGGCCTGCGCCGGCACGTCCGCGCGAGCGTGCGGCTCGCCGCCGAGCTGGCGGCGCGGCTGCGCTCGGACCCGCGCTTCGAGCTGGCCGCGCCGGCGCGGCTGAGCCTGGTCTGCTTCCGGCACCGCGACGGCGAGGACGCGACCCGGCGGCTGCTGGAGCGGGTCAACGCGGGCGGGCGGTTCCTGCTCACCCACACGCGCCTACGTGACCGGTTCGTCGTGCGTGTCGCGATCGGCAACGCGGCCACCGGCGCGGAGGACCTCGAGCGGCTCTGGAAGCTGCTCGACCGGCTCGCCTGACCGGTCAGCCCCTCTGACCTGCACAACCAGGGGCCGGCCACGCTCAGCAGCCGCCGGGAACGGACGGCAGTCGCCGAGGTCGTTTATCGCATCGATAGGAACGTGTGTCGATGCCTTTACCACATTGGCCTGGAACGCCCGCATTTGTCCGGTAGAGTGCAGGCCGTCATGACAGGGCGACAGCACCAGCCGGTGTCGGAGGCCCCCGGTCCGAGCCGAACACGTCCGGTGCTGCAGGTGCCGAGCCACCGTTCGCGCCTGCCGGCCAGTGCGCCGGTGGTGCGTGCCCATTTCCCGACTCGTCCAGTCAGCGACCCGGCCGCGTGGTGAATTCCCCAGACCCCCTCACGGTCACGGCGCGGCGGTAAGGAAGCTCGAGGAGCCGTTATGCGGAGGAAGACACTGATCGTCGCGCTCGGACTGGCGGCGCTCCTGACGCTGGTCCCCGGCGTCGCCTGGGCCGACGACTTCGAGCCTCAGATCCAGGGCGTGCAGGCGTGCGTGCTCGACGCCACCGGCACCCACGTGGAGTACGTCCTGTACTACACCGCGACCTCGTGGAACTCCGACGACCTCGACGAGCGCGTCAACCGCATGGTCTCGATCCGCATCACCGACGCGGCCACGCAGGACATCATCTACGACAAGCACAACGCGGGGGCGTTCCTCCCGACGAACAACTTCCAGTTCAGCGGCGTCGTCGCCCTCGGTCCCCAGGCCCGCACGGTGATCCTGAGCGCCAAGGCCGAGGTGCCCTGGGGACCGAACCCCCAGGACCCCGAAGAGGACGACCCGGGTGACGCCGTCTCGGTCACGGTCCCGCCCGCGAACAACTGCCCGGCCACGTCGACCACCGCGGCGCCCACGACCACCACGGTCGCGCCCACCACGACGACCGCGGCGACCACGACCACCCACCAGCAGAGCGGGACCACCACGACCGAGCTCGACCCCACCACCACCGCGAACCACGGCAGCGGCAACGGCAACGGGAGCGGCACCGGGAGCGGGACCGCGACCGCGACCGGCCAGCAGACCGGCGGCAGCGGCAACCAGCTGCCCTTCACCGGCGCGACCACCCTCCCGGTGCTGCTCGCCGGCCTGGGCCTGCTGGCCGGCGGCTTCGTGGCGCTGCGCAGCGCCCGCCGGCGCGCGGCCCGGCAGGCCGACGAGTCCTGACGACCCCCAGAGTCGCCAGGAGCGGCGGCCGCCCGACGGGCGGCCGCCGCTCGGTCTGTCCCTCCCCGGCGCGTGCGCGAGGCCCCGGGTGCCGACATCCGTCGTCTTTACCGCATTGATACCGAGTTGTGTCGTTGCTTTTACCTTTCCTCCCGAAACGGGCTGGATCGTTCGATAGAGTCCCCGTCCATCCCGACAGGGTGATCGCACGCACCAGAGGCCGTCTGGAGGCCCCCCCACCGGTCCGGACCTCCCGACGCTGACCGCTGGCGATTCAGCCACTTCCCCGCAGCGTCGGCCGGACGTGTCGACGGAGCGTGCCGCCGCCCTCGCCGGTCACGGGACACCGAGCGGACCCAGGGAAGGTCACCGCACGGAAGGGGACCATCGAGAGCAGGCCTTTGCGCACGGGACAGCAGCCCGCGCGATGCACGTCCAGTCTGGTTCGAGATCCGGGGCCACCGCCGCGTCGCACGCGGCGTGCTTCGCCGCGGGTCGGGTGGGAGGAGCGGCTCATGCGGAAGCGGTTGGTCGTGGCGGCGGGCCTTGCGGCCCTGCTCGCCCTGATCCCGAGCGCGGCGCTGGCGCACTGGCCCGAGATCAAGGGCGAGCAGCGCTGTGAGCTGAACGGCCAGGGTGACGGCGTCCTCTACTCTCTCCACTTCGTCGCCACCGCCTGGAACGAGGAGGGCATCGACCCCGACCGCCGGGTGAACCGGCAGATCGCCATCACCGTCACCGACGCCGCGAGCGGCCAGCTCATCTGGCAGGACGACGACGCCGGGGAGTTCAAGGCCGACAACGGCTACCAGTTCGGCGGCGCGGTCGACCTCGGCAGCCAGCCCCGCACGGTGAAGGTCCTGGCCAAGGCGATGGTGCCCTGGGGTCCCGACCCCGAGCACCCGCTCGCCGACGAGGGCCAGCACCGGGAGACGACGGTGGAGCCCGCGGGCGACTGCCCGCAGCCGGTGCCGTCGACCACGACGCCTCCCTCCACCAAGGTCGAGATCCAGACCGTCACCCCGAGCCCCAGCCCCACCCCCTCGGGCGGCAACGAGCTGCCCTTCACCGGCTCCGGCAGCGCGGCGACGCTGATCGCCGGCCTCGCGCTGCTGCTGGTGGGCTACCTGGCGCTGCGCATCACGCGCCGGCGTGCGGGCGCCCACCTGCACCACGGCGAGTAGGTAGGCGCTGCGGGTGGCGCGGTGACGCGCCGCCCGCAGCGTCCCCGGGCGTTGCCACCGTTCCCTCCCCTGACTCCCGCCGCGGTCGACCGTGGTCGGCGTCCGCCCTGTCCTTTATCGCATCGATATGGGGCTATGGCCCAGTCTTTATGTTCAGGGCGAGGAAGTCCGCTGCTGGTCCGATAGAGTGCTGATCATTCCCCCAAGGGTGCACGCACCGGAGTCCCACGGCCCCCGCCCGGACTGGACCCTGTCCGACGCTGACGCTCGCCCAATGGGCGACCGGACGCGGCCGGTGTGTCGGAGGAGCGACGCATGCGGAAGCGACTGGTCATGGCGATGAGCCTGGCGGCCGTGCTCACGCTGGTCCCCAGCGCGGCGCTCGCGGACCCGCCGGAGGTCAAGACCCCCGGGTTCTGGCCGGAGGTCGAGGCCCAGCAGCACTGCGAGCTGAACGAGGACGGCGAGCGGGTCTACTACCTCTACTACGCGATGAGAGCCTGGAACCACGAGGGCCTCCCCCCGGACCACCGCGTCAACATGCAGATCTCGCTCAGGGTCACCGACCAGGCCGACCCCGACGACGAGATCCTGATGGACTGGGGCGTGGGGTACTTCTACCCACAGAACCACTACCGGTTCAAGGGCAGGCATGAGCTCGACGTCGACGAGCCGCACACGCTGCTGCTGCGGGCGCGGGCCGAGGTGCGCTGGGGCCCGAGACAAGAGGACGACGACGACGAGAAGTGGACCAGCAAGGACGACGGCGAGACCCGCTACCTGACGGTGGCGCCCCCCGCCGGGTGCCCGGGCGCGTCCCCGTCGAGCAGCACTCTGACGCCGCCGGACACCATGGGACCGCCGGCCACTGCCGAGGCCATCGCCAGCAACCCCGAATGCGGCCTGCCTGGCGGGACGTGGACCGACGCCAACGGCGACCCGCCGGTCTACACCCCCGGGACCAACTACAGCTTCGTCATCCCCGGCCCCCGTGGTAGCGGACTCGGTCGCGTCATCTACCAGGGAGACAACCTCCCCGGCGACGGCCTCTACGACGTCGACGACCGCCTGAAGCAATACCCGGACGGCCACGCCGACCACGTCGACGTCGACGGCGACGACTACGACGACAGCGGCCGCAACACCGGCCGCCGCCCCTGCACCGTGGTGTCGCCGACCACCACCACCGCGCCGCCGCCGTCGACCACCGTGGCGCCGACCACCACCGTGGCGCCGGCCAGCGCGGAGGTCGCGACCGCCACCTCCAGCTCGACCCCGCCGACCACCGCCGTGCCGCCGACCACCGTGCCGCCGACCACCGTGGCGCCGACCACCGTGGCGCCGACCACCGTGGCGCCGCGGGCCAGGGTGGCGCTCGCGGCCGCCACCCCGAGCCCGAGCCCGTCGGGCGGCAACGAGTTGCCCTTCACCGGCTCCAGCGGCGCGGCGGTGCTGCTCGCCGGCCTGTCGCTGCTGCTCGTGGGCTACCTGGCGCTGCGTGTCACGCGTCGGCGCGCGGGCGCCCACCTGCACCGCGGGTAGTCCGGTGCGGCAGCGCCGCCGCGCCGCCCGCAGCATCCCCATGGGCGCCCGCGAAGCGCGCGGGCGCCCATGCCTGTGTGGACAACGCGGGCCGCCTCACCGGCCAGTGGCGTGCAGCCTTCCTGCAAAAAACCGGTCGACAGCCACGAACTGGCCAAACGCGGTCGGCGGGCGTCACCTGACGGTGGGCAAGCGAGCACGCAGAGCGTCTTCGGGCCTGGTTGACTCACGGTATTGCCCGCGAGACAGGCGGCCTGCTAGCCTTCGCGAAAGGTCTGCTATTTCCGCTAGGTGCCATGTGGCCGGATACGACCTATTCGGTCAAGTCCGCCAGGAGTCCGCCACAGGGAGCCTGCCGATGCTTCGTAATCTGGAGATCCGCTACAAGCTCTTCGTCATCCTCGCGCTTCCGGTCATCCTGGCGGTCGTCCTCGCCGCGGTGATCACCACGACGAGCGTGTCGAACGGTGTGCGCGCCGGTCGCGTCAACGAGGCGACGCAGTTCTCCGTGCAGCTTTCCGGGCTGGTCCACGAGCTGCAGAAGGAGCGTGACTACGCGGCCGGGTTCCTCGGCGGCGGCAAGGAGTCCGGGTACGGCAACATGGCCATCCAGCGCGGGGTGGTCAACCAGGCCGTCAAGAACGTCACCGCCGACCTCGGCGGCCTCGAGCTGACCAAGTACGGGCCCGGGCTGCGCGACCAGCTCCAGAACGCCAAGGACCAGATCAGGGACCTGCCGAAGATGCGCGAGGCGGTCGACGGCGACGCCACCACCACGATCGACCAGGCCCTGAAGCGCTACACCGACATGATCAACGTGCTGGTCGCGGCGGACTCGGCGATCACCTTCGAGACCACCGAGCCCCACCTCACCCGTGACCTGAACACCCTCACCGCGCTCTCCAAGGCCAAGGAGACCGCGGCGCTCCAGCGCAGCTACGTGTACGGCAAGCTGACCTCCGAGCAGTTCGGGCCCAAGGACCTCGAGCGCTTCTCGACCCTGAACGGCGCCGAGGGGACCTGGCTGGGCCTGTTCGCCAGCTCGGCCACGCCGGCGCAGCAGGAGGCCTACGGCCAGCTCGTGACCGGCCCGGACGTCCAGCGCGTCGACGTGCTGCGCCGCAACCTGGTCAACCAGGCCAACAAGCAGATCGTCGAAGGCGCCGCCGAGGAATGGCTGTTCCCCGCCAGGGCCCGGATCGACATGCTGCGGCACGTGGAGCTGAGCCTGGTCTCCGACGTCCTGCACACCAGCGCCGCCGGCAAGGCCGCCAGCGACCGCAGGGCGATCTTCACGTCCCTGTTGATGCTGCTCGCCGTGCTCGCCTCGGGCGCGCTGTCGCTGTTCACGGCGAGGACGATGGTGTCGACCCTGACCCGCCTGCGCAACGCCGCCGACGAGGTGGCCAGGCACCGCCTGCCGGGCATCGTCCAGCGGCTGGAGCGGGCCCAGACCATCGAGCCGGCCGACCTCGACCCCGAGATGGCGCCGATCAAGGTCGAGTCGAGCGACGAGATCGGCCGGCTGGCCGAGTCCTTCAACTCGGTGCACGGCGTGGCGGTCCGGGTCGCGGCCCAGCAGGCCGCGCTGCGCCGCAGCTTCCGCGACATGTTCCTGAACATGGCCCGGCGCAACCAGTCGCTGGTCAACCGCCAGCTCGAGCTGATCGACGAGCTGGAGCACGGCGAGCCCGACCCGGCCGCGCTGGAGGAGCTGTTCCGCATCGACCACCTCGCGACCCGCATGCGCCGCACGGCGGAGAACCTGATCGTGCTGTCGGGCTCCAACCCCTCCAGGCGCTGGAAGGAGCCGGTCGCGCTGCTGGACATCATCCGCGCCGCGATCGCGGAGATCGAGGGTTACACCCGTGTCGAGGAGCTTCCGGTCGCCCACCTCGGCATCGAGGGCAGTGCCGCGGGCGACCTCGTCCACCTGCTCGCCGAGCTGCTCGAGAACGCCACGATGTTCTCGCCCCCGGACACCACCGTGTACGTCGCCGGGCAGCCGATCGCCAGCGGCTACGTCGTCGAGATCGAGGACCAGGGCGTCGGGCTGACCGACGCGCGGCTCATCGAGGTCAACGAGCGCCTGGCGGACCCGCCGGAGATCGACCTCTCCCAGCGTCTCGGGATGTTCGTCGTGGGCCGGCTGGCGGCGCGTCACGGCATCGCCGTGCAACTGCGTCATTCCTGGTACGGGGGCGTCGTGGCGCTCGTGCGTCTACCCTCAGAGATCATCGTGCCCCTGCCGCAACCGTTCGACCTGCAGGTGGCGTCCTCGGAGTCGCCGTCCGCCGGATCCGGGCGGTCCCGTTCCAGTCTCGCCCTGGCCTACCCTTCCCGGCCTCGGCGACAGGTCCAGCAACCCTCTGAAACGGAGCGGCCAAGCGATGGCGACCTGCTCAAACCCCACATCCCGATGCGGCGGGTCTCGCAAGGCGCGGGCGGCGCTGGGCCCGCACCTGGCAGCCAGCTCGGAGCCCTACCCGGCAACGGCCCGGAGAACGCGCGGCGGGACCGCCGCTCCGGGGGGGCCGGCGGCTGGGGCCCCTGGGACTGGCAGTAGTTGGCGCGGCGATGACAGCCGACGCCCTTGGTATGGGGCTGTCCCATGGGCAACCGTGGTGCGGCCGAAGCCCTCCCCGTCCCGATGACGCTGGGCGACAACGGTGAATACAGGCGATTTCGACGCAGAGGAGAGCACGCCGCAGAGTCCCCGACAGATCGGCCGGCCGTATGTGCTGACCCGGGGACGTGCGCGTAGCTCACGCCACGCCGACTTGGAGATCGAGACCCTGGTCTCGATGACGCCGGTGGGTGAGGCACGGGCTCCTTCGTTGCGCCCCGAACAGCAGACCGTCCTGCTCGCCTGCCGCGACCTGCTGTCCCTCGCCGAGATCTCGGCTCGACTGGAGGTCCCGCTCGGCGTCGCGCGCGTCCTCGTCGGCGACATGGCCGACGCCGGGCTCATCCGCCTGCACCGCCCGATCGCGGTCGCGCCGGCGTCGGGCGAGCGGCAGGCGGTGGCGCTGCTGGAGCGCGTGCTCGACGGCCTGCGCAAGCTGTAGGCGGGGATCCCTCCCGGGGCCCGGACGGCGCCGTCCGGGTTCAGGGGTGCCACCGGATCGGGACCAGCTCCCCGGTGCGCGGGAGCTGCGGCGCGCGGTGGTGGCCGACGATCGCGACCTCCAACGGGAGGGCGTCGCCGGGCCGCCGCTGGCCGTCGAGGGTCAGCCTGCCGCCCAGGCCGTCAGACCGTCGACCCAGGCGGTCCGGCCCGGGATCCGGGGGTCACGACGCCCAGGTCACCAGGCCCGTCTCCGACGCCGGGGTCGCCTCGTCCAGGAACGGGACCACCCGCAGCGCGAACCCGACCGTGCCCGAGGCGGTCAGCGGCAGCCCACCCTCGTAGATCCAGGTGCCGTCGTCGCCCCGCCCCGACGCCTTCAGCACGACCTGCTCGGGCGCGATCAGCTCCTCGTCGTCGCCGACCCGGCCCACGAACGCCTGGACCTGCACGTCCTCGGGCGCGAGCGAGCCCAGCGAGACCGCCGCGCGCAGCGGCAGCCGGCCGCCGAAGCCCAGGTCGGCCGCGTCCGCGTCGATCTGCTCGATGTGGATCTCGGGCCACTGCTTGGCGACGCGCTCCTTCCAGGCGACCTGCTCGCGGGCGGCCGCGAAGCGGTCCGAGCGCAGCCGACGCGAGGTGAGCGCGGCGGGGACGTACAGCTCGGAGGTGTACTCGCGGACCATGCGCGAGGCCAGGATCGCGGGGCCGAGCGAGGCCAGGCTGTGCCGGATCATCGCGATCCACCTGCCCGGCGGGCCGGCGGAGCGGTCGTAGAACAGCGGAACGACGCTCTGTTCCAGCAGGTCGAAGATCGCCCGGGACTCGAAGTCGTCGCGCCGGTCGGCGTCGACCTCCCCGTCCTCCATCGAGGGGATCGCCCAGCCGTTCTCCCCGTCGTACAGCTCGTCCCACCAGCCGTCGCGGATCGACAGGTTGAGGCAGCCGTTGAGGGCCGCCTTCATCCCCGAGGTCCCGCAGGCCTCGTACGGGCGCAGCGGGTTGTTGAGCCACACATCGCAGCCCGACACCAGCTGGCGCGCCAGGGCCATGTCGTAGTCGGGCAGGAACGCGATCCGGTGGCGGACCTCGGGGTCCGCGGCGAACTCGGCGAACTCGTGGAGGAGCGCCTTGCCGCTCTCGTCGGCGGGATGCGCCTTGCCCGCGAGCAGCAGCTGCACCGGCCGGTTGGGGTCGGTGAGCAGGCGCTTCAGCCGGTCGCGGTCGCGCAGGATCAGGGTCAGCCGCTTGTAGGAGGGGACCCGGCGGGCGAACCCGATCGTCAGCACCTCCGGGTCGAACGCCTCCTCCACCCAGCCGAGCTGCGCCTCGCTCACGCCGCGCTCGGCCCAGGCGGCCCGCAGCCGGCGGCGGACCGCGCTCACCAGGCGGCCGCGCAGCGCGGTGCGCAGCGCCCAGATCTCCTCGTCGGGGACCGACCGGACGGGCCGCCAGTCGGTGGCCTCGGTCGCGTACCCGGGGCCGAGGACGCGCTCGTACAGCTCCTGCCAGCCGGCCGCGATCCAGGTGCCCGCGTGGACCCCGTTGGTGATGTGGCCGATCGGCACCTCGCTGCGCTCGAAGCCCGGCCACATCCAGCTGAAGATGTCCCGGGAGACGTGGCCGTGCAGCTCGGACACGCCGTTGGCGCGCTGGGCGAGCTTCAGCCCCATCACCGCCATGTTGAACACGCCGCCGTCGCCGCGGTCGGCGCCCACCTCCATCAGCTCCTCGACCGACATCCCGGTCGGCACGCCCTCGGGGCCGAAGTAGTGCTCGATCAGGTGGCGTGAGAACCGGTCGATCCCGGCCGCGACCGGGGTGTGGGTGGTGAACACCGTGCCGGCGCGGACCGCCTCCAGGGCGCTGCGGGTGTCCAGCCCGTCCTCCTCGACCAGCCGCCGGACGCGCTCCAGGCCGAGGAAGCCGGCGTGGCCCTCGTTGGTGTGGAACACCTCCGGGTCGATGCCGCACGCGGCCAGCGCCTTGACGCCGCCGATGCCGAGCAGGATCTCCTGCCGCAGCCGGTTCTCGGCGCCGCCGCCGTACAGGCGGTCGGTCAGGCTCTGCAGGTCCCCGGGGTTGGCGCCCACCTTGGAGTCGAGCAGCAGCAGCGACACCCGGCCGACCAGCGCGCGCCAGATGCGCGCGTGCAGGGGGCCGCCGGGCATGCGGATCCGGATCAGGACCGGCTCCCCGGACTCGTCCAGGACCGGCGCCAGCGGCAGGTCGCGCGGGTCGAACGAGGGGTAGTGCTCCTGCTGGCGCCCGTCGCTGGAGATCGACTGGCAGAAGTAGCCGAGGTGGTAGAACAGGCCCACGCCGACCAGTGGGAGCCCGAGGTCGCTGGCTGTCTTGAGGTGGTCGCCGGCGAGCACGCCGAGGCCCCCGGAGTACTGCGGCATCGCCTCGGTCAGGCCGAACTCGGGCGAGAAGTAGGCGATCGAGCCCGGCGCGTCGGGCAGCGTCTGGTACCAGGCGGGCTGCCGCAGGTAGGCGTCCAGCTCCGCCTCGGCCGCGTGCACCCGCTCCAGGAAGGCCGTGTCGCCGGCGAGCTGCTCGACCCGCTCGGCCGGGACCTCGCTCAGCAGGCGCAGGGGGTTGTGCGCGCTGGCGTCCCACAGCTCCGGGTCGATGGCGGCGAACAGCTTGCGCGTGGGCCGGTGCCAGGTCCAGCGCAGGTTGCTCACCAGGGCGCGCAGGGGCGCGAGGCTCGGCGGGAGCGTCGGCCGCACGTTGAAACGCCGCAGTGGTCTCATGTGACGACTCTACCTCTAGTCTGGTTCGTGACGTTTTCTGTACCGCTCTGGGGGAATGGTCCACGCCGACGGTCTCGATTACCAATCGATCCGGACGCGCGACGACTTCAACTCGGACCGACCGCACCCGCCGGCGCCCCGGCCCGCCTTGGCGCGGATGGCACTGCGGACGCCTTCAGCGATAGGTTGCCAGGCATGGTTGGTCGGATCGTCATCGAAGCCGTGCGGCCCGTGGTCGACTGCGGCCGCTGGCCGGCGCGCGCCGTGGCCGGGCAGGCCGTCCCCGTGCAGGCCACGATCTACCGCGACGGGCACGTGCTGCTGGGCGCGGCCGTGCAGGCGCGCGGTCCGGGCGCGCTCGTGCGGGCCGCCATGACCGAGGTCGAGCCCGGCCTGGACCGCTGGGCCGGCGAGGTCACCCTCCCCGGGACGGGCATGTGGGAGCTGGTGGTCGAGGCCTGGACGGACACGCTGGCGACCTGGCAGCGCGACACCGCGACCAAGCTGGACGCCGGCCAGGGCGTCGCGCTGGAGCTGGAGGAGGGCGCCCGGCTGCTGGACAAGGCGGCCCGCGGCGTGCCGGCGCCCGGGCGCGAGCGCGTCGCGGCGGCGGCCGCGCGGCTGCGCGCCGGCGGCGACCACCGCGAGCGCTTCGCCGCCGCGCTCACCGGCGAGGTGCGCGAGCTGCTGCGCCGCCACCCGCTGCGGCACCTGCTCACCCGCGCCCCGCGCGTGCGCGTGTGGGTGGACCGCGAGCGGGCGCTGTACGGCTCCTGGTACGAGTTCTTCCCGCGCTCGGAGGGGGCGACCGAGACCACCAGCGGCACCCTGGCCAAGGCGGCCGAGCGGCTGCCGGCGATCGCCGCGATGGGCTTCGACGTCGTCTACCTCCCGCCTGTCCACCCGATCGGCACCACGTTCCGCAAGGGACCGAACAACAGCCTCGAGTGCGGCCCGGACGACCCCGGCAGCCCCTGGGCGATCGGCTCGCCGGACGGCGGCCACACCGCCATCCACCCCGACCTCGGCACCATCGACGACTTCGACCGCTTCGTCGCCCGCGCCGACGACCTCGGCATGGAGGTCGCGCTCGACTACGCCCTGCAGTGCTCGCCGGACCACCCCTGGGTGCGCGAGCACCCCGAGTGGTTCCACCTCCGCGCCGACGGCTCCATCGCCTACGCCGAGAACCCGCCCAAGAAGTACCAGGACATCTACCCGCTGAACTTCGACAGCCCCGACGCCGAGGGGCTGTACCGGGCGTGCCGGCAGATCCTGGACTACTGGATCGCGCACGGGGTCAAGATCTTCCGGGTCGACAACCCGCACACCAAGCCGGTGCGCTTCTGGGAGTGGCTGATCCCGGCGCTGAAGGCCGACCATCCCGAGGTGCTGCTGCTGTCGGAGGCGTTCACCCGCCCGGCGATGGTGCGGATGCTCGCCAAGGTCGGCTTCACCCAGTCCTACACCTACTTCACCTGGCGCAACACCAAGGACGAGCTGCAGGGCTACCTGGAGGAGCTGGCCCACAGCGAGGTCGCCGAGTACCTGCGGCCCAACTTCTTCGTCAACACCCCCGACATCCTCCACGAGTACCTGCAGAAGGGGGGCCCGCCGGCGTTCAAGATCCGCGCCGTGCTCGCGGGCACGCTGTCGCCCTCCTGGGGCGTGTACTCCGGCTACGAGCTGTGCGAGAACGTCCCCGTGCGCGAGGGCTCGGAGGAGTACTTGGACTCCGAGAAGTACCAGTACCGCCCGCGGGACTGGTCCAACCCGCCGCTCGCGGCCTACCTCACCCGCCTCAACCAGGTCCGGCGCGAGCACCCCGCCCTGCACCGCCTCACCGACCTGCACATCCACCTGGTCGACAACCCGCAGGTGATGGGCTTCTCCAAGCGTGCGGGCGAGGACTGCGTGCTGGTGGTGGTCAACCTCGACCCGCACTGGGTCCAGGAGGCGACCGTCCACCTGTGGATGCCCGCGCTCGGGCTTGACTGGAGCGCCTCCTACCAGGTCACCGACGAGCTGACCGGCGCCGTGTACGACTGGCGGGGCGCGTCCAACTACGTCCGCCTGGACCCGCGCGGGGAACCGGCCCACGTGTTCAGCGTCCGTCCGCGGTAGGGGCGTGGCGGTGGGTTCCTCGGGGCCGGCGGGGCTCGGCCCGCTGATCGCGCGCTACCTGCCCGCGCAGCGCTGGTTCGCCGGCCGCGGCCGCGTCCTCGGCGAGGTCCGCCCCGGCCGGCCGGTGCGCCTCAACGACGGTGTGCCCGCGCTGCTGCACCTGCTCGTGGACGTCCCCGGCGAGGGAGGCGGCGCCCGCTGGCAGCTCCCGCTCGGGCTGGACGCGCAGGCGCCGGGCCCGCGCGGCGGTGAGCTGGGCAGCGTCCGGTTCGAGGGCCGTGACCTGGTGGTCTACGACGCGCTCGGCGACGAGCGGCTGCGCCCGGTGCTGCTGGAGCGCATCGCCGAGGGCGCCGAGCCGGAGGGGCTGCGCTTCGTCCCCGCCGCCGACCCGCGGCGGCTGCGCGCCGCGCGCAGCCGTCTGCTCGCCGGCGAGCAGAGCAACACCTCGGTGGTGTACGAGGACCGGCTGATCCTCAAGCTGTTCCGCCGCGTCCAGGCGGGCGTCAACCCCGAGCTGGAGCTGACCCGCGGGCTCGCCGAGTACGGGTTCCGCCACGTCGCGGCCCCCCTCGGCTGGGTGGAGACGGCGGGTCCGGGCGAGGCCGCCACCCTCGCGCTCGTCCAGCCGTTCCTGCGGGGCGCGCGCGAGGGCTGGTCGCTGGCGCTGGAGCGCGCGCGGGCCTGGCACGCCGGCGACGGCGGGGCGGGGTTCGAGCCGGAGGCGCGCGCGCTCGGCACCCTCACCGCCGAGCTGCACCTGGCCCTGGCCGCCGCCTTCGGCAGCGAGCGCGCCACCCCCGGCCGGCCCACGGCCCCTCCACCCCTGCGCGAGCAGGACGTGGAGGCCACCCTGCTGGCCGCCCCCGTCCTCGGCCCCCACCGCGCCGGGATCGCCGCCGTCGCCCGGGCCGCCGCCCCCGCCCTCGCCCGCGCCCACCTCCAGCGCGTCCACGGCGACTACCACCTGGGCCAGGTGGTGAAGGCACCGCCGCGCCGCTGGTACGTGCTCGACCTCGAGGGCGAGCCCGCTCGGCCCCTGGCCGAGCGGCGGCGGCCCGCGAGCCCGCTCAAGGACGTCGCCGGGATGCTGCGCTCGTTCGACTACGCTGGGTTCCACCCGCTGGCCGCCGGGGACGTGCCCGGCGGCCAGGGCGCCGAGGCGCGGGCGCTCGCCTGGGTCCGCCGGGCGCGGGCGGCGTTCCTCGACGCCTGGCTCGCCGTCGCTGGCCGGGGCGGCTGGCTGCCGGGCGACCCGGCGCCGCTGCTGCGCGCGTTCGAGCTGGACAAGGCGCTGTACGAGGTGCGGTACGAAGCGAGCTACCGGCCCGGGTGGCTGCCGATCCCGCTGGGCGGGGTCGAGCGGCTCCTGGCTGGGCAGTAACTGGAGCAGGAACGAGGAAGGACCGCCCCGACTCCCCACCGGCCGCACGGTCGCGTACGGTCGACGTCAGGACGCGAAAGGTAGCCGCAGATGCCGAGCAGCGATGCCTCCGACCCGGTCGAGGACTGGGTGCAGCAGCAGATCGAGCGCGTCGTGCAGGGCCTGCACCACGACCCGCACAGCGTCCTCGGCGCGCACGCGGCCGACGGCAGGGTCACGGTGCGCGCCTTCCGCCCGGAGGCGACCGCCGTCACCGCCCTGCTGGGCCGGGGCGGCGGCGGGGTCGTCGACAAGCTGGCGCTGCGGCAGGTCCACCCGGCGGGCGTGTTCGAGGGCTCCTTCGCGGGCGAGCAGGTGCCGCCCTACCGCCTCGAGGTCGTCTACGGCGAGCGGACCTTCACCGTCGAGGACCCCTACCGCTTCCTGCCGACGCTCGGCGACCTGGACCTGCACCTGTTCAACGAGGGCCGGCACGAGCGCCTCTGGGAGGTGCTCGGCGCCCATCCACGCGTGGTGGACGGCGTGGAGGGCGTGAGCTTCGCGGTCTGGGCGCCCAACGCCCGCAGCGTCCACGTGGTCGGCGAGTTCAGCCTCTGGGACGGGCGGCTGTACCCGATGCGCTCGCTCGGCTCCAGCGGGGTCTGGGAGCTGTTCCTGCCGGGCGTCACGGCCGGTGCCATGTACAAGTACGAGGTCGTCGGCGCGGACGGCGAGCTGGTGCTCAAGGCCGACCCGTTCGCGTTCCACGCCGAGCTCCCGCCGGGCACCGCCAGCATCGTGTGGGCGTCGGCCTACGAGTGGGGTGACGCCGCGTGGGTCGCCGACCGCGACGCCAAGCGGCAGCTCGGCGAGCCGCTGTCGATCTACGAGGTGCACCTGGGCTCCTGGCGCCGCGGGCTGTCCTACCGGGAGCTGGCCGAGCAGCTCGCCGACTACGTCGCCGACCTCGGCTTCACCCACGTGGAGTTCATGCCGCCGGCCGAGCACCCCTACGAGCCGTCATGGGGCTACCAGGTCACCGGCTACTACGCTCCGACCAGTCGCTTCGGCACCCCCGACGACTTCCGCCACCTCATCGACCGCCTCCACCAGCGGGGCATCGGGGTGCTCATCGACTGGGTGCCCGCGCACTTCCCCAAGGACCGGTTCGCGCTCGCGCGCTTCGACGGCACCGCACTGTACGAGCACGAGGGCGCGCGCGGCGAGCATCCCGACTGGGGCTCGCTGGTGTTCAACCTCGGCCGCACCGAGGTGCGCAACTTCCTGCTCGCCAACGCGCTGTACTGGCTGGAGGAGTTCCACGTCGACGGGCTGCGCATCGACGCCGTCGCCTCGATGCTGTACCTGGACTACTCGCGCAAGGAGGGCGAGTGGACGCCCAACCGGTTGGGCGGCAACGAGGATCTCGAGGCGATCGAGTTCCTCAAGCAGTTCAACGCCGCCTGCTACGCCAACCACCCCGGCTGCATCAACATCGCCGAGGAGTCCACCGCCTTCCCCGGCGTGTCCAAGCCGGTCTACGGGGGCGGGCTCGGCTTCGGCTTCAAGTGGAACATGGGCTGGATGCACGACACGCTGGAGTACGTCTCCAAGGACCCGATCCACCGCAGGTTCCACCACAACGAGCTGACGTTCTCGATGATCTACGCGTACAGCGAGAACTACATCCTGCCCGTCAGCCACGACGAGGTGGTCCACGGCAAGCGCACGCTGCTCGGCCGGATGCCCGGCGACCACTGGCAGCGGCTGGCGAACCTGCGCGCCTACCTCGGCTACATGTGGTCGCATCCCGGCAAGCAGCTGCTGTTCATGGGCTCGGAGCTGGGACAGGACTGGGAGTGGTCCGAGCAGCGCTCGATCGACTGGGAGGCGCTGGTCGACCCGCTCAAGCGCGGCGTCCAGGAGCTGGTGCGCGAGCTGAACCGCGTGTACCGGGCCACGCCCGCGCTGTGGCAGCTCGACAGCGACCCCGCGGGGTTCACCTGGCTGGACGCCAACGACGCCGACGACAACCTGCTCAGCTACGTCCGCTGGTCGGCCGACCGCGACCCGCTGGTCTGCCTGGTCAACTTCTCGCCGGTCCCGCGGCACAAGCGGGTCGGGATGCCGCGGACCGGCCGCTGGATCGAGGCGCTCAACACCGACGAGGGGCGCTGGGGGGGCTCGGGTGTGGTCAACGGGCCGGTGCACGCGGAGCAGCGGCCGTGGGACGGCCAGCCGGCCTCCGCCGAGGTCGCGTTCCCGCCGCTGGCCGCGGTGTGGATGCAGCCGGTGCATTGACGCCGTCCTGTGGCCTTGGAGTGGCTCGACCGTCATGCACGCAGTGGGGCCAGCGACGTGGATTGCGCTAGAGTTGCGCCTCGGAGCGTGCCAGCCGGGAGCGGGTGGTGGTCCGGCCTCCCCACTCCCGCCAGGTCACCACTCCCGCCAGGTCACCATGGACCAACGAGCGAGCGGCCACGTTGTTGCCTCAGCCCATCGCCATCATCGCACCCACCTTCCCGCCGACGGGCGCGTCCCCTGGACCCTGCCGTGCGGCGGGCTCGCGCCTGGCCGCGGGCCGTCCGCCGGCCCCGGGCGCCCGCCGTGCCGCGAGGGCTGGGCGGTGACCGCCGTGGAGCACCACCGGCCGGACGGAGCCATGGTGAACGGCCACGCCAGCGGTGAGTGGTCGGGCCTGGAGCGCCTCGAGCGCCTGGAGCCGCGCGTCATCTGGGGCGACCAGGAGCCCGACCTGACCCCCTGGCTGATCGAGAACCTCGACGTCATCGGCGACACGCTCGGCCTGCAGATCACCCCGGTGCAGCGCGAGGCACGCGTCAGCGACCTCGCCCTCAACGTCCTCGGCGAGGACCAGAACGGGCGCCCGGTGATCATCGAGAACCGGCTGGAGGCCGCCAGCCACACCCAGCTCGGCCAGCTGCTGGTGTTCGCCTCGGCGGTCGAGGCCGCGGTGATCGTGTGGGTGGCCCCGCGCTTCAGCGAGGAGCACCTGCGGGTGCTCGACTGGCTGAACACGCGGACCGACCCCAGCGTCGACTTCTTCGCGATCGAGCTGAGCCTGGTCCGGATCGGCCGGTCGGCCCCGGCCCCGGTGTTCGACGTGGTGCTCCAGCCGCGCGACTGGGGGACCGCCGGCGCGGTCGTCGGCGGCGCGCTGGAGGTCGCCGAGCTGCACCACCGCTTCTTCGTGTCGATGTTCGAGAGCATCACCCGCCGCCGCCCCGGCTACCGGGTCCCGGACGTCGGTTACGACAACTGGGTGGGGTTCTTCTCCGGGCCGTTCGGCTTCTACGATGTGTCGTTCACCGCGTCCGGCGGCGTGCGCGCGGGCATCCTGCTGGACACGCAGGACCAGGCGAGCACCAAGGAGCTGTTCGACGACATGGTGGCCGAGCGCATGGCGATCGAGACCGCGATCGGCCGGATGCTCATCTGGGAGCGGCTGGACGAGCACCGCGCCTGCCGCGTCTACGCCTACCGCGAGCTCGTGGAGATGGACGACGAGGGAGCGTTCCGCGAGGCCGCGGAGTGGGCCGCGGAGACGATCACGACCATGATGGACGTGCTCGACACCCGCCTGCGCTCCAGCGCCCACCTGTTCCTGCGCCAGGGCGAGCTGCCGTAGCGCCCTGCCCCGCCGTGTCCCCCGACCCGTTCCTCGGCTCCCCCCGGATCGACGCCACCGTGCTGGCGCGGCTGGCGCGGCGCATCGCCGCGGGCGACGCCCCCGCCGGGCTGCCGCTGACCGCCCCGGCGGCCGGTGCGCGGCTGGCGGACCTGCCGCTGTGCACCCCCGAGGACGTGGGCGCGGCGGCCGCCCGCGCCCGCGCGGCGCAGCCCGCGTGGGCCGGGCGCTCCGCCGCCGACCGCTGCCGGGTGCTGCTGCGCTTCCACGACCTGCTGTTCGCCCGCCGCGACGAGGTCCTCGACCTGGTCCAGATCGAGACTGGCAAGGCCCGCCGGCACGCGTTCGAGGAGCTGGAGGACGCGGCGCTGTGCGCCAGCTACTACGGCCGCCACGGGCCGGGCCAGCTGGGCGCGCGGCGCCGCCGGACCGCCCTGCCGCTGCTGATCGGCGCGGTCGAGCTGCGCCGCCCGGTCGGCCTGGTCGGCGTCATCAGCCCGTGGAACTACCCGCTGACGCTGGGGATCACCGACGCGCTGCCGGCGCTGGCGGCCGGCAACGCGGTGATCGCCAAGCCCGACGTGCAGACCAGCTTCACGGTGCTCTGGTGCGCCGGGCTGCTCGCCGAGGCGGGCCTGCCCGAGGGCCTGTTCCAGGTGGTCACCGGGCACGGGCCGCAGCTCGGACCGGCGCTCGTCGGGGCGGTCGACCACGTGGCGTTCACCGGCTCCACGGCCACCGGCCGGGTCGTGGCCGGGCAGGCGGCCGAGCGGCTGATCGGCTGCTCGCTGGAGCTGGGCGGGAAGAACCCGATGCTGGTGCTCGCCGACGCCGACCTCGACCGGGCGGCGGCGGCCGCGGTCACCGGCTGCTTCTCCAACGCCGGGCAGCTGTGCATCTCCTTCGAGCGGGTCTACGTCGAGGCGGCCGTCCACGACCGCTTCCTCGAGCGGTTCGTCGAGCGGACCCGCGCGCTGCGCCTCGGCGCCGGCCTGGACTGGGGCGTGGAGGTCGGCAGCCTCACCTCGGCCGCGCAGCTGGAGCGCGTGGCCGCCCACGTGGACGAGGCGGTCGAGCGCGGCGCGACCGTGCGGGCCGGCGGCCGGGCGCGCCCGGACCTCGGCCCGTGCTTCTACGAGCCGACGATCCTCACCGGCGTCACCGGCGGCATGCGCGTGTGCGCCGAGGAGACGTTCGGCCCGGTCGTGAGCGTGTACCCGGTCGCGGACGCCGCCGCGGCCGTGGAGCTGGCCAACGCCACCCCCTACGGGCTGAACGCGAGCGTGTGGACCCGCGACCTGCGCCGCGGCCGCGCGCTGGCCGCCCGGCTCGACGCCGGCACCGTCAACGTGAACGATGCCTACCAGGCGGCCTGGGGGTCGGTGGGCGCGCCGATGGGCGGGCTCAAGGACTCCGGGCTCGGCCGCCGGCACGGCGCGGAGGGGATCCTGCGCTACACGCACGCACAGACGGTGGCGGCGCAGCGGCTGCTGTCGCTGGCGCCGCCGCGCGGACCCGCCGCCGAGCGCTGGGCGGCCGCCATGGTCCGCCTGCTGCGGCTGCGCGACCGGCTCCCGGGGATCCGCTGAGGCGGGGTCGGGTGGCGACGGTCCTGTTCACTGACCTGCCACCCATTGCACGACCGCCGACGCCACCGCCGACCTCGACGGCACCGGGATCAGGGTCCCACCGCTGCCGAGCT
This sequence comes from Actinomycetes bacterium, assembly GCA_035263405.1. Classification (GTDB taxonomy): domain Bacteria; phylum Actinomycetota; class CALGFH01; order CALGFH01; family CALGFH01; genus DATFRI01. Next base: position 40,217 of record DATFRI010000014.1, read on the forward strand.
ACCTCGACCGCCTGGTCGAGTTCGTCCGCCGGCGCCCGAGGTCGACTCCGCCGCGATGGTGTGAGCGCGCCGCCGACGCTGCCAGAGTCTGTCCGTGAGGTCCTGACTCCTCGCCGCTTCGCGATGCGATCAAGCCGGCATGACCCGTCAGCGGCGGCAAGGCGCCACCGGCCGGCCGCGCGGAGGTCCCGGGCGCGGCCGTCAGGCCGATCCGGGCGTGACGAAGCCGCTCTCGTAGGCCAGGACGACCGCCTGGACCCGGTCGCGCAGCCCGAGCTTCATCAGCAGATGGGCGACGTGGCTCTTGACGGTCGTGTCGCCGACGATCAGCTCCTGGGCGATCTCGGCGTTGGACAGCCCGCGGGCGAGCAGCCGGAGCACCTCCGCCTCCCGGCTGGTCAGGGAGCCGAGCGCGCGCGCGTCGACCGGCGACGGGGGCACCGCCTGGCCGGCGAACCGCTGGATCAGCCGGCGGGTGACCGAGGGAGCCAGCAGCGCGTCACCCGCGGCGACGACGCGGATCGCGGCCGCCAGCTCCTCCGGAGGAGCGTCCTTGAGCAGGAAGCCGCTCGCGCCCGCCCGCAGCGCCGCATAGATGTACTCGTCCAGGTCGAAGGTGGTCAGGATCAGCACCCTGACCGGGGCCGCGACACCGGGACCGGCGAGGCGGCGGGTCGCCTCCAGCCCGTCCATGCCCGGCATCCGCACGTCCATCAGCACCACGTCGGGCGCCAGCCGCCCGGCCTGCTCGATCGCCTCGGCGCCGTCGGCGGCCTCGCCGACCACCTTGAGGTCGGGCCGGGCCTCGACGACCTTGTGGAAGCCGGCGCGGATGAGCGGCTGGTCGTCGACGACGAGGACCCGGACGGTCATGGAGCGTCACCGGTCGGCAGGACTGCGGCGACCCGGAACCCGCCACCGGGCCAGGGTCCGGCCTCCAGCACGCCCCCGACCAGGGCGACCCGCTCGCGCATCCCGATCAGCCCGCGGCCCCCGTCCGGCTCGCCGGCTGCGGCTCCCCGGCCGTCGTCGGTGATCTCCAGTTCCAGCGCGTCGCGCCCGTAGCGGACCTCGACGCGGGCGCGGGCGGGCCCGGCGTGCCGGCGCGTGTTGGTCAGCGCCTCCTGCACGATCCGGTAGGCGGCCAGGTCGACGATCGCCGGGAGCGCCCGCGGCTCGCCCGTGATCACCAGCTCCACCGGGAGCCCGGCGGCACGGCTCTGCGCGACGAGCCGGTCGAGCTCGCGCAGGCTCGGCTGCGGCGCGAGCGCGGGGTCCTGGTGCGGCGCGGCCTCGCCGGTGCGCAGCACGCCCAGCAGGGCCCGCAGCTCGGCGAGCACCTGCCTGCTGGTCGACTGGATGAGTCCCAGGGTCTCGCGGGCCGGGTCGGTCCTGGCCTCCTCCTCAGCGGCACCCGCCTGGACCGCGATCACGCTGACGTGGTGGGCGACCACGTCGTGCAGCTCCCGGGCGATCCGGGCGCGCTCCTCCGCGACCGCCCGGACCGCCCGCTCCTCCCGGTCACGCTCCAGCCGCAGCGCGCGCTCCTCCAGCCCGGCGGTGTAGGCGCGCCGCGTGCGCACGCTGTCGCCGACTGCCCAGCTTCCGGCGAGCAGCAGCGCGGGGACGACCATGTTGTCGCCCAGCGGGCCGCCCACCAGGAGCGGGCGGACCACGACCACCGCGGTGTTGACCACGATCAACGCGACCGCGATCCGGCCGGAGACCCGCCGCGGCCGCACGCTCGCCACCGTATAGAGGGCGATGATCAGGCCCGGTCCCGTGGCCCAGAGCCCGAATCCCAGCGCCAGGTGCACCAGCACCACCAGCTCGGTGACGGCGAGGACCCCGAGCGGGAAGCGCCGCCGCCAGGCGACCGGCAGGTTGCCTGCGACCACGAGCAGGAGCCCGAGCGCGGTCGGCTCGAGCGGTCCGCCGCGGTCCTGGGCGGGCGCCAGGCGCTGCGCGACCGCGAGCAGGGTGGCGACCGCGGCGAGCAACCAGTCCCCCGCGACCGGGTTGCGCTCCAGCAGCCGCGCGACCGGCGACGCCCTGCGATCCATGCTGCGGACGCTACGTCGGCCGCGGTGCGACCGCATCCTCCCCGCGGACGCATCCTCACGGAGGAGCGAGGCTCCGGTCCGGTCGATGAGGAAGATCGAGCGACCCGCTGGTCGATTCTCGACCCGGACTGCTCCACCTGGCCCTCCGCCTTCAGGAAGCGGAAGAACAGCTCAGCACCGGAACTCCGCGAGGTCGGCGAGCGCTTCTCGTCGAGGGCGGTCGAGCTGCCGTGCCGTGGGCCGGAGCCTCCGACTCCGCGGCGATGCTGCGAGCAGGCCCGCTAGGAGCGGCGCAGGAGCTGGTCGGGCACGACCGTCACCGCGAACGGCGCGCCGGCGGTGTACGCGGTGCTCCCGCTGACGAACCCCTCCTGCTCGTAGCCGCCTGGTCCGGCCAGGCGCAGGGCGAGCAGGCTCGGGACCGAGGGATCGACGATCCAGTAATGGGGCACCCCGGCACCCGCGTACGCGTCGCGCTTGAGCGACCGGTCGCTGCGCTGTGTCGAGGGCGACGCGACCTCGACGACGAGCTTCGGCGTGACGGTGACCTTCGCGTCGTCCGGCAGGTCGGCGTCGACCACGAGGATGTCGGGCTGGAAGACCGTCAGCGGTGACACGAACCAGTCGACCGGCGCCATGAACACCTCGAAGTGCGCCGGTGCCGCCTGGTCGAGCAGCGCGGCAAGCCGGAACGCGCAGCGCTGGTGCCCGAGGTTCGGCGCGGGCGTCACCAGCAGCTGCCCGTCGACCAGCTCGTAGCGGTAGCCGTCATCCGGCATCTCCTGCAGGTCGCGAAAGGTGAGCGGGGCGGCCTGCCGTCCAGCCATCGCCATCGCCATCCCCTTTGCACGCTCGTCGACTCCGAGTCTAGCTCGGCCGCCCGCCACTCCGGCGCGTCATCAACAGCCCGTATGGTCGTCGAGGTGCTACGCCGCTGGCCGGCGGAGGTTCTCGAAGATGCCGGCGGCGCCCATGCCGCCGCCGACGCACATCGTGACCAGGCCGTGGCGGCCGCCACGGCGGCCCAGCTCGTCGAGGAGCTGGACGGTGAGCTTGGCGCCGGTCGCGCCCATCGGGTGGCCCAGCGCGATCGCGCCGCCGTGCACGTTGACGATCTCCGGGTCCAGGCCCAGCTCGCGGACGACGGCGAGCGTCTGGGACGCGAACGCCTCGTTCAGCTCCACCAGGTCGAGGTCGGCCAGGCGCAGGCCGGTGCGGTCGAGCACCCTGGGGACGGCCTCGACCGGGCCGATCCCCATCACCTCGGGGGCGACGCCGGCGACCGCGAACCCCACGAAGCGGCCGAGCGGCGCCAGGCCGAGCTGCTCGGCCCGCCCCGCCTCCATCACGACCACCGCGGCCGCGCCGTCGCTGCGCTGGGAGGAGTTCCCCGCCGTCACGGTCCCGCCCTGCTTGAAGGCCGGCTCGAGCCTGGCGAGCGCCTCCATGCTGGTGTCGCGCCGGGGCCCCTCGTCGCGGCGGAAGGTGGTGCCGCCCGCGCGGGTCCCGCCGTCCTCGGCCGCCTGCTCGAAGGTGACCTCGACCGGGACGATCTGGCCGTCGAAGACGCCCGAGTCGACCGCCTCGGCGGCGCGGGCGTGCGAGCGCAGCGCGAAGCGGTCCTGCTCCTCGCGGCTGACGCCGTAGCGCTCGGCGACCTGCTCGGCGGTCAGCCCCATCGACATGTAGTAGCGCGGGTGGTCGCGGACCACCGCCAGGTTCGGCGCGAAGGTCGCGCCGGTCACCGGCGTGGTCGACATCGACTCGGTGCCGCCGGCGACGATCGTGGTCGCGAACCCCGCCATGATCCGCTCGGCCGCGGTCGCGATCGCCTGCAGCCCCGACGAGCAGAAGCGGTTGACCGTCTGGCCGGGAACCTGCGCGGGCAGCCCGGCGCGCAGGCCCGCCAGCCGCGCGACGTTCATCCCCTGGGCGCCCTCGGGGATCGCGCAGCCGAGGATCACGTCCTCCACCTCCGCCGGGTCGAGCCCGGGCGCCCGGCGCAGCGCCTCGGCGATCGCGGCCCCGGCGAGGTCGTCCGGCCGGGTCGCGCGCAGCGTGCCCCGCGGCGCCCGC
>DATFRI010000015.1:0-24801 GCA_035263405.1 Actinomycetes bacterium
GCCCGGCTCCTGAACCACAACTACATCGGAACCGAGCACATCCTGCTCGGGCTGATCCACGAGGGTGAAGGCGTCGCCGCGAAGGCGCTCGAGTCGCTCGGCATCTCCCTGGAGGCCGTGCGCGCGCAGGTCGAGGAGATCATCGGTCAGGGCCAGACCGCCCCCACCGGGCACATCCCGTTCACCCCCCGGGCCAAGAAGGTGCTGGAGCTGTCGCTGCGCGAGGCGCTGCAGCTCGGCCACAACTACATCGGGACCGAGCACATCCTGCTCGGGCTCATCCGCGAGGGCGAGGGCGTCGCCGCCCAGGTCCTGGTCAAGCTCGGCGCCGACCTGTCGCGCGTGCGCCAGCAGGTCATCCAGCTGCTCAGCGGCTACGCGGGCGGCAAGGAGACCGCGGGCGCCGGCGCGTCCGGCGAGGCCCAGCCGCAGGGCTCGCTGGTCCTCGACCAGTTCGGCCGCAACCTCACCCAGAACGCGCGCGAGGGCAAGCTCGACCCGGTCATCGGTCGCGAGAAGGAGATCGAGCGGGTCATGCAGGTCCTGTCGCGCCGGACCAAGAACAACCCGGTGCTGATCGGCGAGCCGGGCGTGGGCAAGACCGCGATCGTCGAGGGCCTGTCGCAGTCGATCGTCAAGGGCGAGGTGCCCGAGACGCTCAAGGGCAAGCAGATGTACACCCTCGACCTCGGCGCGCTGGTCGCCGGCTCGCGCTACCGCGGCGACTTCGAGGAGCGACTGAAGAAGGTCCTCAAGGAGATCCGCACCCGCGGCGACATCATCCTGTTCATCGACGAGCTGCACACCCTGGTCGGGGCGGGCGCCGCCGAGGGCGCGATCGACGCCGCCAGCATCCTCAAGCCGATGCTGGCCCGCGGCGAGCTGCAGACCATCGGCGCCACCACCCTCGAGGAGTACCGCAAGCACCTGGAGAAGGACGCCGCCCTGGAGCGGCGCTTCCAGCCGATCCAGGTCGCCGAGCCGACCGTGGCGCACACCATCGACATCCTCAAGGGCCTGCGCGACCGCTACGAGGCGCACCACCGCGTCACGATCACCGACGACGCGCTGGTCGCCGCGGCCAACCTCGCCGACCGCTACATCTCCGACCGCTTCCTGCCCGACAAGGCGATCGACCTGATCGACGAGGCCGGCAGCCGGATGCGCATCCGCCGCATGACCGCCCCGCCGGACCTGCGCGAGTTCGACGGCCGCGTCGCCGAGGTGCGGCGCGAGAAGGAGTCCGCCATCGACGCGCAGGACTTCGAGAAGGCCGCCTCGCTGCGCGACAAGGAGAAGACGCTCCTGTCGGAGAAGGCCAAGCGCGAACGCGAGTGGAAGTCCGGCGACATGGACGTCGTCGCCGAGGTCGACGAGGAGCAGATCGCCGAGGTCCTCAGCTCCTGGACCGGCATCCCGGTGTTCAAGCTCACCGAGGAGGAGACCGCCAAGCTGCTGCGCATGGAGGACGAGCTGCACAAGCGGGCCGTCGGCCAGGAGCCGGCGATCAAGGCGGTGTCCCAGGCGATCCGCCGCACCCGCGCGGGCCTCAAGGACCCCAAGCGCCCGTCCGGGTCGTTCATCTTCCTCGGCCCCTCCGGGGTGGGCAAGACCGAGCTGTCGCGCACGCTGGCGGAGTTCCTGTTCGGCGACGAGGACGCGCTGATCGCGCTGGACATGTCCGAGTACATGGAGAAGCACACGGTCAGCCGGCTGATCGGCTCCCCGCCGGGCTACATCGGCTACGAGGAGGGCGGCCAGCTCACCGAGGCGGTCCGCCGCAAGCCGTTCAGCGTGGTGCTGTTCGACGAGATCGAGAAGGCCCACCCGGACGTGTTCAACACGCTGCTCCAGATCCTGGAGGACGGGCGCCTCACCGACGCCCAGGGCCGCACGGTCGACTTCAAGAACACCGTGCTGATCATGACCTCCAACCTGGGCACCAGGGACATCGCCAAGGGCACCACGCTGGGCTTCACCGCCAAGCCGGACGCCAAGGTCGACTACGACCGGATGCGCAACAAGGTCCTGGAGGAGCTGAAGCGCCACTTCCGGCCCGAGTTCCTGAACCGGATCGACGAGGTCATCGTCTTCCACCAGCTCAGCCGCGAGGAGGTCAAGTCGATCGTCGACCTGATGATGCGCCGGGTCGTCGAGCAGCTGAAGTCCAAGGACATCGCGCTGGAGCTGACCGACCAGGCCAGGAACCTGCTGGCGGAGAAGGGCTACGACCCCGCGCTCGGCGCCCGGCCGCTGCGCCGGACGATCCAGCGCATGGTCGAGGACCCGCTCAGCGAGAAGCTCCTGTGGAAGGAGTTCACCGCCGGCCAGATGGTCATCGTGGACGCGCGCGAGGGCGAGGACGGGCAGGAGATCGTGTTCAACGCGGTCGACCAGTCCTCCGACGAGGACGTGCCCCCGGTGCCCCCGGTCGAGCTGGCCAGCCAGGGCAACGAGTAACTCCGCGCAGGGGGCCGGCGGAGCGTGAGGCGTCCTGCCGCGCGCGCGAACTGGGCATGCTCGTGTGCGCCGGCCGTGGGGTGGACGGGGACACGTCGGCGTTCCGGCCGCTGGCGGAAGCGCTGCAGTCGCTGGCGCGCGCGTCCCCGCTGCCCGGGCTGCCCGCCGCGTACCAGGCGGCGCTCGGGCGGCTGGTCCCGGAGTGGCGGCCCGACGGCTGGGACGACGCGGACTTCTCGCTGGTGCTGCTGGGTGAGGCGGTCCTGCGGCTGCTGGGGGCGCTCGGCGACGGCCCCGGGCTGCTGCTGATCCTGGCCGACCTGCACTGGGCGGACCCCGAGACCCTCGCGGTCGTGGAGTACCTGGCCGACAACCTCGCGCCGAAGCCGGTCGCGCTGGTGTCCAGCGTGCGTTCCGAGCAGTCGGTCCCGGCGCTGCGACTGGTGCGCGCGCTCGCGGCACGCCGCTCGGCGAGCGTGCATGCGCTGGGTCGGCTGGACGAGGCCGAGGTGGAGCGGATGGCGCGTGCCTGCCTGCGCGAGGCGCTGGAGGTGATCGGCCGCGAAGCCCGCCAGCGGGACGCCCTGCTCGGCCGCGAGGACCAGATGCGCGAGCGCATCGGCGAGGCGCTGCGGCTGGCTGGCGGTGACCCCGAGATGGAGGCGTTCGCGCTGGCGGGCTGCGACGCCTACCTCGCGCTGCACCGCGAGGACCTCGACGGCGCGCGGCGCGTGCTCGAACGGGCGATGGAGATCACCCGCCGCACCGGCGGCCCGCCGCGGCCCTTCCGGGGGCTGTGGGCGCTGATGCGGGCGCTCGCCGGGGACGGTGGCGACGCCGCCGTCGCCGAGGTCGTGGCCTCGGGCGCCACGGTCAACCAGGGCGTCGCCGGGTACGTCGGCTACGCCGAGGCGGTCCTGCTCGGGCGGGCCGGCCGCGGGCGGGAGGCCGAGGCGGCGTTCGACCGGGCCGAGGAGCGGATGGCCGAGCTGCGGTGGTGGCAGCACGCGCGCCGCCTGCTCGCCCGCACCGGCGCCCGTGGCCGGGCCGGACTGGTCACGTTCGCCGCGGCACCCTGAGCCCATGTCCGAGGCTCCTGGTCGACCGGGCGACCCGCGTGGTCGTCCGGGTGCCCCGTCTCGGGGGGTTCGCGGGGGCCGTCCCCCGCGTGCAGTCGGGCTCCCGGCCGTGCCGGAGGCCGACCACCTCGAGACGGTCCGGCGGCAGGTGCTCGGGTGGTTCGGGCGCGGCGGCCGCGACCTGCCGTGGCGGGCGACCCGCGACCCCTACCGGATCCTGGTCGCCGAGGTGGTCACCCAGCAGACCCAGGCCGACCGCGCCGCCGCCGGCTGGGTCCGCTTCCTGGAGCGCTTCCCGGACGTGCACGCGCTCGCCGCCGCGACCCCGGCCGAGGTGCTGCGTGCCTGGCAGGGGCTCGGGTACAACCGCCGGGCGCTGGCGCTGCGGGCCGCCGCGCAGGCGGTCGCGGAGCGGGGCGCCTGGCCCCGGACCGTCGAGGAGCTGGCGGCCCTGCCCGGGGTCGGGCCGTACACCGCCCGCGCGGTCGCCTGCTTCGCGTTCGAGCGCGACGCCGCCCCGGTGGACACCAACGTCGCCCGCGTGCTCGCGCGCTCGCTGCTGGGCGGCGACCCCGCCGCGCTCACGCCGGCGCAGCGCCAGCGGCTCGCCGACGCCGCGCTGCCGCCGGGCCGGGCGTGGGCGTGGTCGTCGGCGCTGATGGACGTCGGCGCGGGCCACTGCCGCCCGCGGCCGCGCTGCGAGGGCTGCCCGGTCGCCGCGAGCTGCCGCTGGCGCGCCCTGGGCGCGGCCGCGCCCAGGGCGACGCCGCGCCGCCAGCAGCCGTTCGCCACCTCCGACCGGCGCTGGCGCGGCGCGGTCGTGCGGGTCCTTGCGGCCAGGCCCGAGGGACTGGACCAGGCCGCGCTCGCCGAGGCGGTCCAGGCGGCCGCGGCCGGGCGCGACCCGGGCTGGTTCCCGGCGCTGCTCGACCGGCTGGCGGCCGAGGGCCTCGTCGAGCGCGGCGGGGACGGCCGCCTGCGCCTGCCCACCTAGCGGGTCCGCCGCACGGGCGGGCCCGGCCCTCCCGCCGCTCAAGGGTCCTCCGGCGGCGGCCGGATGCGCCGCCCGCGGCCGACGTTGCCGACCAGCAGCGCCACCACGGTGACGAGGTAGAGCTGCCCGGTCAGCGCCTCGCTGACCGCCAGCATGCGGCCGAGGTCGGTGCGGGCGACGAAGTCGCCGTAGCCGACCGTGGTCAGCGACGTGAAGCTGAAGTACAGGTACTCGACGAGCGTCGCGCCCTGCGTGCCGGCGAAGAACGGGCCGCTGACCGCGCCGACCGTCGAGAACAGGTACGCGAAGGACAGCCCGAACAGCAGGTAGATGCACAGGGCGCCGAGGATCGTCGAACCCTGCACCCGCGGGTGGTGCACCAGCCGCCTGGCGATCACGACCGGGCTGGCGGCGGTGAGCAGCGCGATCTCCCCGCGGCTCAGGCCCTCGAGGCCCGTGCCGGAGCCGCCGACGGCGGCCAGGACGCCGCCGATCAGGCTGAGGACGACCACGATCGTGGCCAGGCGCAGCACCCGCCGGCTCGGGCGGGAGGTCCAGAAGGCGAACAGCGCCGTCGCGCCGCTGCTCAGCGTGACGAACACCCGGCCCCAGCGCTGGTCGCCGACCACGCCGGTCAGCAGCAGCGACACCAGGATCAGCAGGAACAGCAGCCCGTAGCTGTCCGGGCCGCGCAGCCGCTCGCCGAGCGACCGCCGCCTGCGGGCCGCGAACGGTGCGGGCTCGGCGCGCTCCGGCTGCGGGGTGCTCATGTCCGCCCCATGGTCGCACGGCCGCGCGGCACGGACGCGGCAGCCGTCCGGCGGCCCGCCGGCGCCGCCGCCCGCACCCGGGCGGGGCGGATCATCCCGTCGGGGTGATGCCCGCTCACCCGTGCCGCGGTGACCATGGCCGCGGGGGACCGGTCCAGGTCCTGTGCCCGTGCACGGACCCACGGAGGAGGCAGGCATGGCAACCCAACCCGAGCGGCTGCCGCAGGCGGTCGTCGACGCGGGCCGTCTGTGGGCCGGCGGCGTGGTGACCGCGATCGTCGCCGCGCTGGTCGCGGTCGTCGGCGTGCTCGTCGCCCGCGGGCTGCTGGACGTGCCGGTGCTCGCCCCGAGCGGCGAGGGCACGCTCGGCGACGCCAGCACGGCCGAGATGGCCGGGCTGGCGTTCATCGCCGCGCTGCTGGCCACCGCGCTGCTGCACCTGCTGATGGTGGCCGTGGTGCAGCCGTTGCGGTTCTTCGGCTGGATCGTCGCGCTGCTGACGGCGCTGGCCGTCCTGGTCCCCTTCCTGACCGACGCCGGGACCGACGAGCAGGTGGCCACCGCCGCCATCGCCCTGGCGATCGGCGTGACGATCGGCTCCCTGCTGTCCGGCGTCGCCCGCAGGTCCGTCCGGGGCCCGGGGCTGCCGCCGCCCCGGTAGCGGGCGCGCCGCCCCCGCCCCGGCCGGGGCGACCGGCCCGCCCGGTCCTGGCCCGTCGCGCGAGGAGGGTCCCGGTTCATGGGAAGGTCCCGCCGCCCGCGCCAGGGCCTCTCCCGGCGCGAGCGGCTCGACGCCCGCCTCCAGGCCGCGCTGGCGCGGGTGGAGCGCGCGCGGGCGCGCAGCCTCGTGGTCGACGCGCTGATGCGCGTCGTGCGCCGCGAGCGCCTGATCGCGGTCGGCATCCTCGCCGCGGCGCTCGCCTTCCGCGTGTTCGCCCTGATGATCCCGCTGGCGTACGTGCTCGTGGCAGGGCTCGGCCTGGGCGCCTCGCCCGCACCGGGCGTGCGGCGCGGCCGCGGGGAGCATCTGGGCGACCTCTTCGTGGAGTCGGTCAGCGCCGCCGCGCGCACCTCGGACCGGGGCCGCGTCCTCGCGCTGGTCCTCGGCGGCGGCGCGCTGCTGCTCGCCGGCTCGGCCGTGGTGGAGGTGCTGCGCTGGGTGCACCTGCTGGCCTGGCGCCTGCCCGCCCCACGCGGGCGCGGGGACCGCTGGGTGGCGCTCGCGCTGGTCGCGGGCGCGGGGCTGGCCGCCGGTGGATCGGCGCTGGTGGACAGGGCGCGGGCCGCGACGCCGGGGGTCGCCGCGGGGGTCGCCGTGACGCTCGCGCTGGTCGCGGCCCAGTTCCTGCTGCTGTCCACGCTCTGGCTGGGGCTGTCGTGGGTCATGCCGCGCCCGGCGGAGGTGCCGTGGACCGCGCTGGTCCCCGGGGCGATGCTGTTCGCCGGCGGGTTCCTCGCGTTCAACCTGGCCGTCACGCTGTACTTCGCGCCCCGGGCGGCCCGCGCGTCGGCGGTGTACGGGTCGCTCGGTGTCGCGCTGGTGCTGCTGGTCTCCCTGTTCCTGGTCGGGCGGCTGGCGGTCGCCGCGGCGGAGCTGAACGCGACCCTCTGGGAGCGGCGCCGTGGTGGCGATCGCCGGTAGGTCGCCGGGGCGCCTCAGCGCCGGGCGAACAGGCCGCCGTGCACGCCGACGTCGAGGATCGCTCCGAGGACCACCCACAGCCATCCCCCCCCGGTCACCCCGATGACCGGGCGCCAGGCGAGCACGTACATGAGGGTCGTGAACGGCAGGAAGGCCACCCCGAGCAGCGGCAGCAGGAAGCCGGTGAACGCCCGGTCCACCAGGTCGGTGAACAGCCACAGCAGGATCACGGCGAGCCGTGGGGAGAGGACGGCGAGGACGGCGAACAGGCATCCCATTGTTTGTCAGCTCCCCGGTAGCATGCCGAGCCCCTCCAGGAGCGCGGCCTCGTCCCAGTATTGGCGGAACCGCTTGATCCGGTCCCCTTGGAACTCGGCGACCAGGACGCCGCGCAGCTCCACGCGGCGGCCGGTCGGGTCGAGCCTGGTGCCGTGCTCCAGCTCGAGCGCGCCGCTGTGCGTCGCCGCGAGCCGCCACTCGGCGATCACCTTGTCGTCGCCGACGGCGTCCACGGGGTCGAGCACCAGCTCGACGTCGGAGAACGCGCCCGAACGCCCGCGCACGTCGGCCAGGAGCGCCTCCCGCGACGTCACGGTGGTGGTGGGCGACCACCCCTCCACGTCCGCGGTGCAGGCCCGCTCGAGCAGGGCCGCGTTCCCGGTCGCCGCGGCCTGGAGCGCCAGGCGCACGGTCGCGACGCGTTCGGCCGCGGTCATCGGAGCCTCCTGGCCGCCGCGGCGCCTGATGCCCTCCGCCGCCCGCCTCCCGCCGGCGGTCCGAAACTCCGTGAGCGCACCCGGCGGGCGTTCACAGTCCGAGCACCCGCGCCTTTGCGGCGGCGAACTCCTCGTCCGACAGCGCGCTCGACCGGTGGAGGCCTGCCAGCCGCTCCAGCACGGCGGTGGTCCCGGCGCCCGGCGCGGGTGGCGGGACCACCGCGGCGGGCGCCGCCTGGGCGTCAGTGGCCTGCCGGTCGCCGACGTCCTGCTGGGCTCGCCGCCGGCCGGCGCGGTCGGCGGCGCCCGCCGTCGCCCCCCCGGCCGCAAGGCGCAGCAGCGGACGCCGTGGGCGCAGGAACAGCGGCATCTCGCTCCCTCCCGTTCCCGTGGACGCTCCCGCGCCCAGTGTCCCCGCCGGGCGGGTGCCCCGGCCTCCCCCGGATCGGGTGATTCACCGGTGGCCGGGGTCCCCGGGCGCCCTGGGCAGCCTGCGCACCTCGACCAGCTCGAGCCCGAGGGACTGGATCCGGTCCAGCAGCCCGTACAGCGCAGCCTGGTCGCGGACCGGACCGTGGAGGACCGTCTCGACCGGCTCGACGCTTGCGGTCAGTCCCTCGAACGCGGCCATCAGCGAGTCGCTCAGGCGCCCCCTGACGCGGATCTCGAAGTTCCCTCCCCCCACAGCCACCGGCAACCCCTCCCCATGCCGTCGACGAAGGGTTCGGTGAAGCTGCCCGGACAGCCTCAGCCGGACCGGCGTGCTGCGGTCTCTCCCCTCCCCGTTCCGCATGGTCCTGTCACGGCGGGTGAGCGGTCGTCACCCGATGGGGGTGATTCGGGGGCGCCGCCGGCCGGGATCCGCCGGTCGGCCGCCGCCGGCGGGCGAATCACCCCCCGCGGGTGACGACCGCTCACCCCCGCCGGGGGGAGCATCCGGGCCAGGGGGGGCGGGCGGCGCCGCCAGGCCGGCCCGAGCCGAGAGGGTGGGCGCCCATGGTCACGACCCCGCGCACGCAGCCGGCGCCGCCGTCGCCGCCCGCCAGGAACATGGTCCTGGTGCGCGGCGGCACGTTCCTGATGGGCTCGGACGCGTTCTACCCGGAGGAGCGGCCCGTCCACCCGGTCACCGTGGACGGCTTCTGGATGGACGAGCACCCGGTCACCAACGCCGAGTTCCGGCGGTTCGTCAGGGCCACCGGCCACGTGACCGCCGCGGAGCGCCCGCCCGACCCCGCCCAGTACCCGGGCGCCGACCCGGCGCTGCTGGTACCCGGCTCGCTGGTGTTCCGCCGCACCCGCGGGCCGGTCGACCTGCGCGACTGGCGCAACTGGTGGGCGTGGGTCCCGGGCGCCGACTGGCGGCACCCCGAGGGGCCGGGGAGCACCCTGCACGGCCGGGAACGCCACCCGGTCGTGCACGTCGCCCTCGAGGACGCGGAGGCGTACGCGGCCTGGGCGGGCAAGGCGCTGCCGACCGAGGCCGAGTGGGAGTTCGCCGCCCGCGGCGGGCTGGAAGGCGCGGTGTTCACCTGGGGCGACGAGTTCGCGCCCAAGGGGCGGATGATGGCCAACACCTGGCAGGGCGAGTTCCCGTGGCGGAACCTGCTGCTGGACCGGCACGAGGGCACCTCCCCGGTCGGCTCCTTCCCGCCCAACGGCTACGGCCTGCGCGACATGGCCGGCAACGTCTGGGAGTGGACGAGCGACTGGTTCACCCCGCGGCACCCCGCCGCCGCGGCCGCGCCGTGCTGCGCCCCCCGCAACCCGAGGGTCACCTCGCCCGAGGGCAGCGCCGCGCCCGGCGAGCACATCCCGCGCCGGGTGATCAAGGGCGGCTCGCACCTGTGCGCGCCCAACTACTGCCTGCGCTACCGGCCGGCGGCCCGCCAGGCGGAAGCCGTCGACACCTCCACCGGGCACATCGGCTTCCGCTGCGTCATCCGGGAGCCGGCCCCCGAGCGGGCCGGGTGAGCAGGCCGCCTGCCGGGCCGCCGCACGCCCCGGCCCCGGCCGCGACCCCCGCGCCCGCCCGCCGGTGAGCGTGGCCACGGGGGACGCCCGCCCGGGCCGGCTGGCGCGGCTGCTGCCCGCGGTCGACTGGCTCGCCCGCTACCAGCGCGCCTGGCTGCGCGCCGACGTGCTCGCGGCGCTGACGGTGTGGGCGCTGGTGGTGCCGCAGGCGATCGCCTACGCCCAGATCGCCAGGCTGCCGCCGCAGGCCGGCCTGTTCACCGCGTTCGCCGGGCTGCTCGCCTACGCGCTGCTCGGGACCTCGCGCCAGCTCGTCGTCAGCCCGACGTCCTCGACCGCGGCGATCTCGGCGGCGCTGGTGGGGACCGTCGCCGCGGGGGACGCGGCGCGCGTCGGCCCGCTGTCGGCGACGCTGGCGATCCTGGTCGGCGTCGCGCTGCTGACGCTCGGCGTGCTGCACATGGGCTTCGTGTCGCGCTTCATCGCCGCGGCGGTCCAGGCCGGGTTCATGTTCGGCCTCGGGCTGACGATCATCGTCGGGCAGGTGCCCAAGCTGCTGGGCGTCCCCGAGGGCCAGGGCAACTTCTTCACGCAGCTCGGCCACCTGCTCACCCACCTCGGCGACGCGAACGCGTGGACGGTGGCGATCGGGCTGACGAGCCTGGCCGCCCTGCTCGTCCTGCGGCGGGTGGCCCCGGGCGTCCCGGCGGCGCTGCTGGTCGTCGTCGCCGGCACCGCGCTGGTCGGCCTGCTCGGCCTGGCCGGCCACGGGGTGGACGTGATCGGCTCGGTCGACCGCGCCGTGCCCGCCGTGACGCTCCCGTCGGTCGCCTGGAGCGAGCTGGTCGCCCTCCTGCCGGGCGCGCTGGCGATCGCCGTCATCGGCTACGCCGAGAGCGCCACCGTCGCCGAGTCCCTGGCCGACGAGCACCGCTACACGGTCAGGCCGGACCGCGAGCTGGTCGCCGTCGGCGCCGCCAACGTGCTGTCCGGGCTGGTCCAGGGCTTCATCACCGGGGGCGGCGCGAGCCAGAGCGCCGCCGCCGACCGGGCGGGCGCCCGCACCCAGCTCGTGTCGCTGATCGTGTCCGGCCTGACCGTGCTCACGGCCGTGGCGCTGCTGCCGCTGTTCCGCGACCTGCCCCAGGCGGTCCTCGGCGCGATCGTGATCAGCGCGGTGCTCGCGTTCCTGAACGTGCCAGCCCTGCGCCGGATCGCGCGGCTGCGGCGCGACAGCTTCGTGCTTGCGCTGCTCACCCTGCTGGGGGTGCTGGTCCTCGGCGTGCTCGCCGGCCTGCTGCTGGCCGTGGCCATGTCGATCCTGCTGCTGCTGAGCGGCCTGAGCCGCCCGGGCAGCTCGGTCCTCGGCCGGCTCCCCGGCTCCCTGGCCTGGGTCGCCCTGGACCGCGACCCGCGGGCGCAGCCGCTGCCGGGGCTGCTCGTCCTGCGCCTCGACGCGCCGCTGCTGTCCGTCAACGCCAAGGTCCTGCGCGACCTCGTCCGGGCGCGGCTGGGGGAGGCGGACCCGCCGGCCCGGATCGTCCTGCTCGACCTCACCTTGTCGCCCGACCTCGACATCGGGGGCGTGGACGTGCTCGTGGCGATCCGGGGGGACCTGCGCGAGCGCGGCGTCCCCCTGTGGCTGGCGGGCGTGCGCGGCGCCACCGCCCGGATGCTGGCGCGCGGCGGCCTGGTCGACGACGTCGGCCGCGAGCACGTCTACCGCACGGTCGAGGACTCCCTGCCGGACGTGCGGGCGACCCTGGCGCCGTGACCGGGACCGGCGCCCGGCCCGGATCATCCCGAGGGGGTGATGCCACCTCACCCCGGCGGCCGGTACCAAACGGGCACGACGATCGGGACGCGCAGCGCACGAGGGAGTCGACGTGACAGCCGGACCTGTCCAGCGGCTGGTGCTGGGGTTCCCCAGCGGGCGGCGCGCGGGGCGGCGGACCGCGCGCCGGGTGGCGCGCCGCCGCTTCTCCTAGGCGATGGGCGCGGCCGTCGGCGACGTCCTCGGCCTGGCGGCCGGGGTCGCGGTCAGCCCCCTGCCGATCGTGGCGGTCATCCTCATGCTCGCCACCCCGCGCGGCCGGGCCAACGGCAGCCTGTTCGTCGCCGGCTGGATGGCGGGCCTGGCCGTCCTGGGCACGATCGTCCTGCTGCTCGCCGGTCCGGCCGACGCCTCCTCGGGCGGCGAGCCGGCCGCCTGGACCGGCTGGCTGGAGCTGGCGCTGGGCGTGCTGGCGCTGCTGCTCGCGGCGCAGCAGTGGCGCAACCGGCCCGCCGGCGGCGTGCCGCCCGAGATGCCGAGGTGGATGGCCGGCCTCGACCGGCTCGAGCCGGTCGGGGCGTTCGGGCTGGGGGCGCTCCTGTCGGCCGTCAACCCCAAGAACGGTGCGCTGACGATCGCCGCGGCGGCCTCGATCGCCGGGACGGGGCTGCCGGGCGTCCAGCAGGCGGCCACCCTGGCCGTGTTCGTCGTCGTCGGGTCGCTGGGCGTGCTCGCGCCGCTGGCGGTGCACCTGGTCGCCGGCGAGCGCGCCGCCAGGATCCTGGACGACTGGAAGACCTGGGCGAGCGTGCACAACGCGGCCGTCCTGGGCGTGCTGTTCCTGGTCTTCGGGGTCAAGCTCGTGGGCGACGGCATCGGCGTGCTGCTCTAGGACCGCGGGGAGGCCCTCGGGGACCGGCCGGAGGCCGCTCACCCGGCCGGATGAGCCGCGCGCGGCGATCTCATCCTGTGCGGGTGATGCCCGCTCACCCGTTGCGGTGCGACGGTGCCGCTGTCGGTGCCGGCGGCGATCCGGCGCAACGGAGCCCAGGAGGGTGGAACAGATGTCCGATCAGCTGTCCGAGCAGGGATACCGGTCGGCGGGCCGGGGGCGGGAGCCCAGCGGCTGGGCGGTCGGGGGCACGGTCTTCGCGGCGACGATGATGATCATGGTCGGCATCTTCCAGGGCCTCGCCGGGCTGGTGGCGATCTTCAAGGACGAGTTCTACGCCGTCACGCCCAACTACCTGTACGACATCGACGTGACCGGCTGGGGCTGGATCCATCTCATCTTCGGGATCATCGTCCTCCTGGCCGGCATCGCGCTGCTGTCCGGCCAGACGTGGGCCCGGGCCGTCGGGATCATCCTGGCGGTGCTGAGCGCGATCGGGAACTTCCTGTTCATCCCCTACTACCCGATCTGGTCGCTCATCATCATCGCCATCGACGTGTTCGTGATCTGGGCGCTCGCCACGGTCGGCCGGGACGTCGCCGTCTGACCACCACCCGCCCGGTCGCATCGCCGCGGTGCCGTCGAGCACGTGGACCGTGGACCAGGAGCGGCCGGATCCAGGCCAGGCCCCGGATCGAGGGCAGGACCCCCGATCCGCCGGGCCGGGCCGGGGAGGCGGGCCCGCCGTGGGTCCGCTCCGCGATCCGGCGGCTCCTGCTCGGCGCCGCCGCGCTGGTGGCGGCGTTCTGGCTGCTCGGCAAGCTGAGCGACCTGGTCCTGCTGCTGGTGGTGTCGCTGTTCGTGGCCTTCGCGGTCGAGCCGGCGGTGAACGTGCTCGCGCGCCGCGGCTGGCGGCGTGCTCGGCGGTCGCGACCTGGCTGGCGCTGACCCTGATCGGCGTGCCCTACCCGCTCGCCCTCGGCCTGTGGACCGGCCTGGTGTCCCAGTTCGTCCCGACCGTGGGCATCTACATCGCGGGCGCGCTGCCGGTCCTGATCGCGCTGCCGGCGGCCGCCAGCGTGCAGGCTTCGTCTCCACCTACGGGCGCAGCTACGAGGTCGTGTCGAGCCCGCTGACCGCGCCGCCGGTGCCGCGGCCGCCGCGCAGGAGCCGGCGCGACCACCACCAGCCGGTGCCCTGACCGGCCGCGGTCCCGCGGGCGTTCACAGCAGCTCGAGCTGCCGGGCGCGGCGGACGGCGTCCATGCGCCGGTTGGTGTCCAGCTTGCGGTAGATGCTGCGGATGTGGGACTTCACGGTGTTGACCGAGACGTACAGCTCGGAGGCGATCTCGTGGGCCGACAGCAGGCTCGGCAGGTAGCGCAGCACGACGCGCTCGCGCTCGCTGAGCGGCTCCACCAGCGCCGCGGCCGGGTCGCCGGCCGGCCCGCCGGCCGGCGACCCGGCCGGCGGCAGCGCCTCGAGCAGCGATCCGAGCAGCGCCCGGTGCGCGGTGTCGCGGCGCAGGTGGCCGGTGAGCAGGGCCCGGACGGCCGGGCCGCCCTCGACGAACACCCGCCGGTGGCCCTCGGGCGCGGCCAGCCCGAGGGTGCGCTCCAGGCGGTCGCCCGCCGCGCCGTGGTCGCCCAGCTCGTGCCGCGCGAGGGCGTCCACCATGCAGGCCTCGACCAGCACGGGCAGGCGCGGCCCCGGCACCCGGCCGTCGAGGTGGGGAGCGAGGATCCGCGCGGCGCCGGCGGGATCGGCCCCGGCGAGCCGCACCCTCGCGGCGATCACCGCGTCGGGGGCGGCCAGGTCCGCGCCGGGATCCGCGGGCAGCACGCCGGCCGCCGCCTCGTGGTCGCCGGCGGCCAGCAGCAACCGGGCCTCGCTGCGGCGCAGCACGCCGGCGAGCAGGCGGGGCGGGCCGTGCCCGGCGGTGGCGAGGAGCGCGGCGCGCAGGTCCACCAGGGCGTGGCTGAGGCCGTCGCGACCCCCGCCCGCCGCCAGCCGGACCTCGGTCAGCTCCACCGCGAGCGCGACGTTCCGGTCACGCCCCAGGCGCGCCGCGCTCGCCGCCCGGCCCAGGATCCTGGCCGCCGCGGGGAGGTCGTCGCGCTGGTAGCGGACCCAGGCGCGCGCCAGCTCGGCGGCGGCGGCCTGCGGGCGCTCCGACCAGCCGTGCCGCTCGGCGAGCCCGGCCGCCGCCTCGCCGAGCCGCTCGGCGCGGGTGAGGTTGCCGTCGATCGCCTCCAGTAGCGCGAGGTGGCCCAGCGCGGTGAGCGCGACGGCGTCCTCGCCGGCCTGCTGCGCCAGGGTGGCGCCCTCCTCCAGGTGCGCGTGGGCGCCGTCCAGCTCCTCGCTCCACAGCTCGGCGGCTCCGAGGGTGGTCAGGACGAGCGCCCGCCTGCCCTGGTCGCCGGGTCCGGGCTCCGGCCGCCATCCGTGGCCGGCCGGCGCCAGCCGTGCCAGGTCCCGCCCGGCCGGCGCCCGCGGCCGGGCCAGGATCGCCTGCCAGTGCGCCTCCAGGACACGGGCCGCCTGGTCGAGGTCGCCGCCTGCCAGCGCGTGGCCGGCGGCTTCGGCCAGCAGGTCGTTGGCGGCGAGCCAGTCCGCGGCGCGTCGGTGCAGCCCGGGAACCTCCTCCGTCCGCCAGTGGCGCAGCTCGGCGCGCAGCAGCTCCGCGAACAGCGGGTGGTACTGGTACCAGAGCCGGTTGGGCCCGAGCGCGGTCGTGAAGGCGTGACTGCGCTCCAGCCGCGCCAGCATGCGCGCGCCGTCGGAGCGGCCGGTCAGGGCGTCCGCCAGCTCCCCGCTCAGCCGGTCGGCCATGCAGGTGCGCAGCAGGAACTCCTGGACCTCGGGCGGCTGGCAGGCGAGGACCTCCTCGACGAGGTAGCCGGCGACGGCGTGGTCGTCGCCGGCGAACTCGGCGACGAACCGCCCGGGGTCGGGGTGGCCGCGCAGGGACAGCGCGGCCAGCCGCAGCCCGGCCGCCCACCCCTCGGTGCGCCGCCACAGCCGCTCTAGGTCGGCCTCCAGCAGGCTGACCCCCAGCCCGGCGAGCAGCTCGTCCGCCTCGGCGGGAGTGAAGGCCAGGTCGGCGGCACGGATCTCGGTGAGCTGTCCGGCCAGCCGCAGCCGGTGGAGCGAGACCGCGACGTCGGCACGGGAGGCGATCACCAGCCGCAGCTGCGGCGGGCCGTGGCGCAGGAGGAACTGCAGGCCCGCGGGGACCGCCCGCCCGCCCGCCTCGTGGAGGTCGTCGACGACCAGCACGACCGGCGAGCGCAGCTCGGCGAGCCCGTTGACCAGCACCGCCAGGAACCGGTCGTCGGCGCCGCCGGGCAGGCCCCGGAGGCCGGAGAGGACCCCGCGGGCGGGGAGTGCGCCCGTGGCCTGCAGCGCCGCCAGCACGTGGGCCCAGAAACGGTCGGGATCGGCGTCGCCCGGGTCCGCGGTCACCCAGGCCACCGGCCCGGGCGCGTGCCCGCCGGCAGCCCACGAGGCGACCAGCATGGTCTTGCCCGCCCCGGGCGGCGCGGCCAGCAGCGTCAACGGGCCGTGCGTCCCCTGGTCGAGGAGCGCGTGCAGCCGGGGCCTGGGCACCGGCAGCCAGGTCGGCACCGGCACGACCAGCTTGGAGGCCAGCAGGCCGCCGGCCCGGGAAGCCGGGCTCGGGCCGGTCCTGCGGCCGGCCTGCCCGTCCGGCTGCGGGGACGCGTCGGCGTCCGCCGGGTCCACCCTGCGCTTTCGGGAGCCCAGCCTCGTGATCACCCCATCACCCGTGAGTCCTACGTACTCCGACCGGTCGACTTGCTTCCTCCGCTGGCGCAGAATGTAGTCGCAGTCCCGCAACCATTCCGCAATGGATACGCAAGAGGCATGGCCCTGAACGTGACCCTTATGGGCCAGCTCTCGGTGGAGACGGGCGACCGGACGCTGTACGCGACGAGCCTCTCCGGGCGCCAGGGTCGCCTCGTCTTCGCCTATCTCGTCGCCGAACGTCACCGGCCGGTCCCGACCGAGGAGCTGGCGGACGCCGTCTGGGGTGCGACGCTGCCCGCAACCTGGCGTCCTGCCCTTCGTGGCGTGGTCAGCAAGGTCCGCGACTTCCTCGGCGAGCTGGGGCTTCCCGCGGGCGACGCGCTCACCCACTCGTCGGGATGCTACGTCCTCAGGCTGCCGGTCAACGCGACCGTCGATCTCGAGCTGGCCGCCAGGGACGCCGACCAGGCCGAGCGCGCGCTGGCCGCCGGCGACCTGCGCGCGGCGCTGGCCACCGCCGCCGCCGCGCGCGCGGTCGCCGGGCAGCAGCTCCTGCCCGGCGAGGAGGGCGAGTGGGTGGAGCAGCGGCGCAGCGAGCTCCACCGCACCCTCGCGCGTAGCCTGGAGGTGCTGGTCGACGCCGACCTGCGCTGCGGCCGCGCCGGCCGCGCGGTCCGGCCCGCGCAGGAGCTGGTCGAGCTGGAGCCCTTCCGGGAGTCCGCGCACCTGCGCCTGCTGCGGGCCCTGTCCGCCAGCGGCGACCGCGGTGAGGCGCTGCGCGCGTACGAGCGCTGCCGGCGCCTGTTCAGCGAGGAGCTGGGGGTCGGCCTGTCGCCGGAGCTGGAGGCCGCGCACGTCGAGCTGCTGCGTGCCGAGCCCGCGCTCGCGCCGGCCGCGCCGGCGGCGAGCGCCGTGGACGACGGGCCCTTCGTCGGGCGCGGGCCCGAGCTGGCCCGGCTCCGGGCGGCCTGGGACGCCGTACGCTCGGGCCGGTCCCGGACGGTCCTGCTGGCGGGCGAGGCGGGGATCGGCAAGAGCCGGCTGGCCCGCGAGCTGGCCGCGCACGCGGCGAGCCAGGGGGCGACGGTCCTGGCGGGCCACTGCGACGAGCAGCCGGCGGCCGCCTACCTGCCGTTCCGGGAGGCGCTCGGGCGCCACCTCGCCGCCTGGCCCGCCGACCGGCTGCACGCGCTGGTCGGCCCCCACGGCGGCGAGCTGACGCGCTTCTGGCCCGAGCTGGCCTCGCGCCTGCCGGACCTGCCCGCCCCGACCCGCGAGCGCCCGGACACCGAGCACTACCTGCTGTTCGAAGCGGTCACCGGGCTGCTCGAGCGGGTCGCCGCCGGCTCCGGTCCGGTGCTGCTCGCCGTCGACGACCTGCACCTGGCCGACGAGCCGAGCCTGCTGCTGCTGCGCCATCTCGCCCGGGCGTCCCGCCGCGCCCGGCTGCTCGTGGTCACCTGCCGCGACGACGAAGCGCTGCGGCCGGAGGTCACGGCCGCGCTGGACGACCTGGTGCGCGCGCCCGGAGCCGAGCACGTCGCGCTCGGGGGGCTGGATCCCGGCGATGCCGCCGCCCTGACCGAAGCCGCCGTCGACCGGCCGCTCGACGCCGCCGGGACGGCGCTCAGCCAGGTGCTCCACGCGCGCACCGGCGGCAACCCGTTCATCCTCGGCCAGCTGCTGCGCCATCTGGACGAGACCGGGGCGCTGGACGCGGGCGACCTCGCCGCGGCGGCCGCCGGTCCGGCCGCGGACGGCGTCCCCGAGAGCCTGCGCTGGGTGGTGCAGCGCCGGCTCGCCCGCCTGGGCGAGCCGGTCGGGCACGTCCTCGCCGTCGCGGCGGTCGTCGGCCAGCGTACCGACCTGGCGCTCCTCGCCCGCGTGGTCGACGTCGGCTTCGACGACCTGCACGCCGCGCTGGACGAGGCCGTCCGGGCCAAGCTGCTGGAGGAGCAGCCGGGCGTGCCGGGCCGCTACGCCTTCCGGCACGCGATCGTGCGGGACCTGCTCTACGCCGACCTCCCGGCCGCCCGGCGAGGGCTGCTCCACCATCGGGCCGGCACGGCGCTCGAGGGCCTCGCCGGCGCCGCGGAGCGCCCCGGCCAGCTCGCCGACCACTTCGCGCTCGGGACCCGGCGCGGGGACGCGGAGCGGGCGGTCACCCATGCCCGCCGCGCCGGCGACCAGGCGCTCGGGCGACTGCTGTACGAGGAGGCCGCGTTCCGCTACCGCCAGGCCCTCGCCGCCCACGAGCTGGCGCGCGCCGACAGCCGCCACCGGCAGCTGCGCTGCGACCTGCTGCTCGCCCTCGGCGACGCCTGGACCCGGGCCGGCCGGGCCGACCGGGCGACCGCGGCGTACCTGGAGGCGGCGGACGCCGCCCGCCAGGCCGGCTCCCCGGAGAGCCTGGCCCGCGCCGCCCTCGGGCTTGGCGGCCACCTGGCCTTCTGGTCGCTCGAGCTGGCCCCGGACGAGCCGATCGCGCTGCTGCGCGAGGCGCTGGCCGCGCTCGGCGAGGCCGACACCCCGCTGCGCGCCAGGGCCCTGGCGCGGCTCGCGGGCTGGATCACGGTCCAGGCGGCCCTGACCGGCGACCGGGAGCAGGCGCCGGCCCCCTTCGAGGAGGCCGTGGCCATGGCCGGCCGGCTCGGCGAGCCCGAGCCGCTCGCCGCGGTCCTCGCCGACCGCGCGCACGCCTTCGCCGGGATCGCCGTCGGCCGGCCCGACGGGCCGCTCGAGGCGCTGAAGACCAGCGCGCAGCTGGTCCGGCTGGCGGACGAGATCGGCGACCCGGACCTGGTGTACACGGCCCGGACCGCGCGTGCCGAGGCGCTGCTCGGCGCGGGCGACCTGCACGGCGTCGACCGCTTCCTGGAGGACCAGGAGCGCGCGGCCGACCGCCGGCGCGTCGGGCACCATGCCTGGCAGGCGCTGGTGCTGCGGTCGACGCGGGCGACGATGCGGGGAGCGTTCGTGGCCGGCGAGCGGCTCGCCGGGGACGCCGCGGCCCGGGGTCGCGGCGTGATCGGCGAGGGGGTCGCGCTGGCCAGCGGCACCCAGCTCGTCGTGGCGCGCTGGCTCCAGGGCCGCCTGGACGACGTCCAGGCCACCCTCGACCCGTGGATGCGGGACCCGTCCCAGCAGGGCTGGCGCGCGCTGCTCCCGCTCGCGTTCGTCGGCCAGGGGAGGGAGACCGAGGCCCGCAGGCACCTCGACGGGGCGGCCGGCCGGCTCGGCGGCCGGCTCGGCGGCGTCCAGGTGCTCGGGCTGGTCGGGGTGTGCGCGCTGCTCGGCGACCAGGCCGCGGCGGCCCGGCTGCACGAGCTGCTCCGCCCGCTCGAGGGCTGGCACCTCACCGCCGGCGGCGCCGCGTACCTCGGGGCGGTCGACCATCACCTCGGCATCCTCGCCGCCACCGCGGGCCGCTGGGACCAGGCCGAGCGGCACCTGCGGGCCGCGCTGTCCACGCACCGCCGGCTCGGTGCGCGCCCCTGGCTGGCCCTCACCCGCCAGGCGTGCGCGGGGATGCTCCGCGGCCGCGGTGGTCCCGGTCACCTCGACCAGGCCGTGCGCCTCGACGCGGCCGCGCACGGCATCGCCGCCACGATCGGCATGGACCTGCCGGGCTGGGGCCGCCCCGCGCTCGGGCCCCGCTGACGGCCGGCGCGGTGCCTACTGGACCGCCCGCCGCTTGATCTCCTCGAACTGGTCGTCGGTGATGAGGCCGCGGTCCCGCAGGTCGCCGGCCTTGGCGATCTCCGACGCCGCGGAGTAGCCCGACCCGCCGCCTCCGAACCCGACCGTCTGCAGCTCCTGGGCCGCCACCGGCGGCCGGGCGATCAGGTAGATGAGCGCGCCGAGGAACGGGACCAGCACGATCAGGACGATCCACCCGGTCTTCGCCCAGCCGGACAGGTCGTGGCGCCGCAGGATGTCCGCGAACACGGTGATGAACAGCCAGATGAACGCGAACCAGAAGAAGAAGACGAGCATCGACCAGAGCACCGTGCCGAACGTCCAGTCAGCGACCACCATCGCTCTGCCTCCTTGCGTCGTGGGTGGATGGATCCCCTGTCACGTGTGGGTCGCCGAGGCCGCGCTGCGCTCGGCGGGCGGGCGACCGAGGAACTCCACGATCGCCAGCACGACCAGCAGCAGGACCGCGAGCAGGACGACCACCTTGCCGGTCGGCCGGGTCCAGAACACCAGCGCCAGCCCGGCCGCGGCGACCGCGGCGATGCGCAGCGCCCGCTTGTGGGCGTAGACCCAGGCGCCGACCGGGCCGGTGCGCAGCCCCGCCCGCTCGGCGCCGCCACGCAGCCACGCCAGCGCCCCGACGATGGCCTGCCGGGAGCGCACCGCCGTGACCGACCCGCCGCTGAGGAACGCCCCGGCGGCGACGACCAGGCCGAGGACCGCCACCGTGCGCAGCCCGGTGCGCAGGAACCGCACGATGGTGTCGAACAGCACCGCGGCGGCGTCGTGCGGCAGGACGCTGGCAGGCACCGCGTCCAGGTAGGCCGACCGGCCGAGCGCCAGCGCGAGCGCCAGCACCACCATGCCGGCGGTGAGCCCGAGGCCCGCGCCGACCAGCGTCCGGCGGTGGTCCTTGGCGACGTACACGCCGATGGCGAGCAGGAACAGCACGGTGATCGGCAGCCAGGTCGCCAGGTTGTCCAGCAGGTGGAAGGTGCTGCGGACCTTGGTGATCTCGGCGGACCGGAACAGCGGGAAGGACGCCTGCACCTCCGGGATGCGGGCGGCCAGGTCGAACCCGGCCGCGGTGAGCTGCTCCTTGACCGTCTGGATGAACGCCGCCAGGTTCAGGCTGACGGTGTCGTTCTCGATCGTGACCGCCCCGCCGCCCTCGCCGGTCAGCGCCTTGACCAGCTCGGCGTGGGCGGCACGGTTGGCCTGCACCCAGGCGTCGGCGAACGCGTCGCTCTGCACGACCTTGCCCACCTGGCTGCGGGTGAAGCTCTCCACGCCGTCGGCGATCGGCGCGACCAGCGCGCGCAGCTGGTCGGCCCGCTGCGGGTTCAGGCCCTGGCTGGCGAGCGCGTCCACCGCCGTGTCGGTGATGCCCTCGACGTCGATGTACTTGAACAGCTCCGCGGTGATCTGGTCGGCGATCGCGTTCTGGATGGCCGGGTCGTCGGCCAGCGGCGACACCGTCGCCACGTAGCGGTCGGTGTCGCTCACCTGGTTGTTGGTCCACACCGCCACCAGCGCCAGCGGCGCCAGCACGCACGCCACCACGATCAGCACCGTGGCCACGATCGCGCGCCAGCGCCGCCGGGGCGCCCGCCGGCCCGGCGCGGCGCCGTCCCGCTCCTGCAGCTCGGCCACCTCGGCGCGCAGCCGCTCCAGCTCCGCGCGCTCGCCCTCGCTCAGGGAAGGCTCCTCGGGCATCCCGTCACCACCCCTCCTCCGGCCGCGGGCCCGCACGGCCCGCGGCCGTCATGCCGGCTGCAGCTTCACCGGCGGCAGGGTGACCGCACATCACCTGCGGCGGGTGATTTCGGGCGCAGGGACCTGCGGCAGGGCCCGGCCGGCGGATTCACCCGCCGAGGGTGAGGCCGGGGCCGGCGGCGCGACTCCACAATGGCGGCCCGGCACGCGCATCACGAGGAGGTCCTGGATGCCTGCCACCGCCAAGCGCCCGCGACGACGCCTGTCCGAACGCGAGCTGATGGACCTGCTCGAGCTGACCAGGGAGGCCGACAGCGTCGAGCTGAAGCTCACGGTGCCCGAGTCGGCCCGCCGCTCCGCGATGGCCGCGCTCGGGATGGACCCGCTGGACGCCCAGATCCGGCAGGTGTACTTCTTCGACACCCCCGACCTGACCCTCGACAAGCAGGGGCTGGTGGTCCGCGCCCGCAGGGTCCAGGGACGCGGCGACGACACCGTCGTCAAGCTCCGCCCGGTGGTCCCCGACAAGCTCCCGGCCGGCCTGCGCCAGTCCAAGCGCTTCGTCGTCGAGGTCGACGCCATGCCCGGCGGCTACGTCTGCTCGGCGTCGCTGAAGGGGGCCCTGGGCGTCACCGACGTCAAGCAGGTGGCGGCCGGCCAGCGGCCGATCCGCAAGCTGTTCTCCAAGCAGCAGCGGGCGTTCTTCACCGAGCACGCCCCCGAGGGCGTCGGGCTGGACGACCTGTCGGTGCTCGGACCGGTGATCGTGTTCAAGCTCAAGTGGACGCCGCAGGGCTACGACCGCCGTATGGTGGCCGAGCTGTGGATGTTCCCCGACAACTCGCGGATCCTGGAGCTGTCGACCAAGTGCGCCCCGCCGCAGGCGCTGGAGGTCGCGCTCCAGGCCAGGGCCTTCCTGAGCGACCGGGGCATGGACCTCTCCGGTGAGCAGCAGACCAAGACCAGGACGGCGCTGCAGTACTTCTCCAGCAGCCTGGAGCCGGCGGCCAGCACCTGAGCCGCGGGACAGCCGAGCTCGATGCGCTGCCACCGCACGGTCGTTCCATGTCCCCGTGGCCGCAAGCCGTCGCAGTCGGGCGGACCCGCCGCACCTGACCCACGTTTGGACCTTCGGTGATCCCGAACTCTCGGGCTTCCACGTGGCGCTCGGACTCGCCGAACGGCGCGGCAGGACTCGTGTAACTCGCAACTTGCTAGCAACTTGACATCCCAGCAACGGCGGCCTATCGTCCCGGCCAGCCTCAGCTCGGGCGCCTGCCACCCCCCAGGTAGCCGCCCCGACAAGCCTCCGCCGAGCGCTCCGTGCGCTGACCCTTCCTTGGTGCGGCCGTTGCCCGGCTTCGAGGGCACCGTGCTGGTCCCCAGCGGCCAGGGCCGGGCGGCGATCGGCCTGGCGGTGTGGCGCGGCTGGCTCCTGGTGGCGGGTGGGGTCACCGGCCGCGCGTTCGTCTACTCGGCCAGCAGCGGCGAGCTGCTGGCCTTCTACCAGCTGGCGACCGGTCAGACGTTCATCAACGACGTGGTGGTGACCGGGGATGCCGCCTGGTTCACCGACTCGCTCGTCCCCGCGCTGTACCGGGTGCCGCTGGCCGCGGACGGCCGTCCCGCGGATCCTGCTGCGGTCACCACGCTGCCCCTGACCGGGGACATCCGGTTCCAGGAGGGGTTCAACGCCAACGGCATCGAGGCCGCCGGCGGCGGCGTGCTGGTGATCGTGCAGAGCAACACCGGCAAGCTGTTCAGCGTGGATCCTGGCTCGGGGGTCACCCGGGAGATCGACCTGGGCGGTGCGGCTGGACCGGCACTGACGCCCGCCAGCAGCCGAGGCAGGTGCCGGCCTGGACCGGCGCACCGGTCGCCGCGGGGCCACGGTGACCTTCCGGCGGTGTGGAGCATGGCCGCACCACCCCGACCGCGGCCGGTGCGCCGCGATCGCCGGGCGGGAAGGCCAGGCCAGTGGTGCGGGTTGGTGGACTGCGATCTCGTTCGGGAACCTACGCCCGTTCCTCCTTTTTCACCGAACCTGAGACGCGACCCCTCGGTCGGGGATGCGGCGACAGCGCCGCTGCGCCCAAGCGCGTCGGCCACTGCCCCCTCTCCACGGTGCCGAGTTGGCCCGACGAAGCTCGGTTGGATCGGCCGCTGGGCCGGTGATCCGACCGAGACGAGCATGTGGGCCTGGACTGACCCATGAAACTCGGATGGCTGCCGCGACAAGGGGTTGATCCTGTGACCTCCCCGTGTCAGCGATGACCAGGGAGGCGCTGTGCCAACCGACGTTTCCGCGGTTCGGCAGCGTCAGCGAACGAGGGAGGGAGGCGTTCACTGACGGCCGGCCATCTCCTGAGTCGAAACGCCCTGAGGCAGGTACCGCCTCGCATGACATCGGGTCAGGCCGCCTCGATCGGTTCCATGCGGGACCGTCATGCCGCGCCCTGCGGCTCCTCGGGGACGATGATCCACATCGCCAGGTAGATCACCAGGCCGGAGCCGCCGAGCACGGCCAGCACGACGAACAGCACCCGGATCAGCGTCGCGTCCGTGGTGAAGTACTGGGCCAGGCCGCCGCACACGCCGGCCAGCTTGCGATTGGTTCGGCTCCGGTACAGCTTGCGCGTCTGGGCCATGGCAGCACCTCTCGCAATGCGATGCCTGCGGGGCAGGCTGACTGGTGTTCGTGAGGCTGTGTCTCTCGGCGGCTGGCCCGTCCCTACCAGCATCCAGGGGATGAGTGCCGTGCCGGCCTGCGGGTTTGCAGCTCGCCAGCCACCCTGCAAGCCGAAGTGATCGGCTGTGCAGGAGGTGCGATCCGCGGCGTCCCTTGGCCGATGGGATCACACTGCTCACCCTGCACCATGTAGTGCGTGACGTGGAGGTGCTCGTGCCGATGCACCTGGGGGTCATGGCTGTGTTGCTCCTTCGCCATCTTCGGTTCCCCTCCTACGCCGGGCCGGGCTTCCGCAACGATCCGAAGGCTCATTCTGACCGCTGGCGGCCTGGTGCACGACATCGAGCGCCGCGCTGCAACGTGCTGGTTGGGTCGTCCTGCTGCCGTGGGTCTGGCTGGCCACCGCGAGAGCTACCTCCTCGCCCACACGGCGCGCGACGGTTGCTCCAAGGGAACGACCACTTGGGAACCACCACTTGGGATGGTGCCCACCATGTCCTTTATCGCATCGATATGGAGCTATGCCCCAGTCTTTACCGTTAGGACGGAGAAGTCCGCTGCTGGTCCGATAGAGTGCTGAGCATTCCCCCAAGGGTGCACGCACCGCAGTCCCATGGCCCCCGCCCGGA
>DATFRI010000016.1:0-43938 GCA_035263405.1 Actinomycetes bacterium
AAGGATGGGGTCGCCCTGGGACGTCGCTGGGACGTCCGAGGTTCACCAACGTCCACCGACGACCGCCGACACTCACCCCTTCCGCGCAGGTCACGCCGCTGGGCGGCCGTCCGAACCAGCAGCGCCAGATGCCACGCGCAGTTCTACGACATCTGAGCCCTTTGGGGGCCTGGCCTGCGGAAACGAGGGTCAGGCCCCCACCCGCCTCCATGCGAGCGCCGGTCCCGCCGGGTTCCCGTTCAGCCCTGCTGGTCGGCGGCCCAGGCGGCGAGCAGCCCGCGGTAGTGGGCGACGAACTGCTCGTGCTCGTGCGCGGGGAACGCGCTGCGGACGGTGCGCACCAGCAGCCGGTCGAACTCCTCGCTGTCGACGTAGTCCACCATCGCCTCGTCCAGGTGCGGCAGGTGCTCGGCGCAGAACTCGGCGTACCGGTCGGCCTCCACGTACTCGTCGGCCAGGCGCCGGTAGGCCGCCAGCTTCTCCCCCCACGACCGACCCGGGTCGTCGGCGACCTCGAAGAACCGGCGCAGCTCGGTGTCCAGCCGCATCCGCCGCCCGGTCACCACGCAGAACACGCACCACTTGACCAGCGTCCGGATCGCCCACGGGAAGTAGTAGTGCAGGCTGATCAGCGCGCTGTCCGGGGTCGCGTTGGCGAAGTCGATCGGGTGGCAGCGGCCGTCCTTGACGATCACCTCGAACGAATTCCACTCCCAGCGGAAGAACGCCCCGACCAGCCGGCCGAACGTGACGACCTCGTCCCCCACCTCCGGGGTGAGGAAGTCGTGCGCGACCGCGTAGCGCGCGTGCAGCGGCACGGTCGGGTCGTAGCGCATCACCATCGTCTCCGCCCCGATCGCCAGCCCGCGCGCGAACACGTCGTAGCCCTCGATGCCGTGCTGCAGGTGCATCAGCTCCCTGCGCGACCGGTCGTAGGCCCGCCGCAGCTCCTCGGGGTCGCCGATCCGGGTCACGTTGACCCAGCCGCCGCCGTGGAACGGCTTCATGTACATCGGGTAGCCGACCCGCTCCCCCACCGCGGCGAGGTCGAACATGCGCACGTAGCGCGTCGCGGTGGGCGCGAAGCGCTCGTTGTCCGGCGGGCGCTTGTGCGGCAGCAGCCAGGTCTCGGGCACGTCGAACCCGAGCCGGATCGCGGCGCAGTACCCCGCGTGCTTCTCCATGCCCTGGAAGGTGAACGGGTTGTTCGGCAGGTACACGTCGTCGACCAGCGCGGCCTTCTTCAGCCATTCGCGCGGGTGGTCGTACCAGTACGACAGCCGGTCCAGGACCAGCGCGTGGCGGGCGGGCTGGCGCAGGCCGAACGGCTCGATGGTGATCCGGTCGGTGGCCAGCTCGTGCGTGCGCCCCCCGTACCTGATCCTGAGGTCCAGGCGTCGCAGGAACTGCTCCAGGGCGCTCGGCCAGTCGTCCTCGGTGCCGAGCAGCATGCCGATCCGGTGGATGACGGGCGCGGTCAAGAGACCTGGTCCAGGTGATGGGCGAGCTGCGTGCGCCAGCTCGGCCAGTCGTGCGGCATGTCGAACCCCCACAGGTCCAGTGCATGGTCGATCTGCTTGCCGCGCAGCAGCCCGGCGAACCGGCGGGTGCTGTCGAGCGCTCCGGTGGAGTCCTCCCACCGGCCCTGCCCGCACACGAGCACCAGCCGCAACCGGCTCTGCAGCCACGCCAGGTGGTCGCCGTGCAGGTTGGCGACGTAGTCCATCGGGTTGTTGAAGTAGAACGTGTCGCCGCGCTCGCCCCAGCCGAACCGCGACACGTCGTACACGCCGCTCAGGCAGATCGCGAGCGGGAACAGGTCGGCGCGCTTGAGCGCGAAGTTGGCGGCGTGGAAGGCGCCCAGGCTCGGCCCGTTGACGACGATGTCCTGGCGCCCGCGGCAGTCGTCGTAGATGAACGGGACGACCTGGTTGAGGATCCAGTCCTCGTACTTGAGGTGCTGGCGGGCGCGGTCCTCCAGGGGCCGGTCGGGGTCGACCCAGCTCTGGCCGTCGAAGCTGTCGACGCAGTAGAGCTTGGCGCGCCCCGCCTCGATCAGCCCGGCGACGGCGTCGACCATCCCGCGGTCCTCGTAGTCGTACGCGTGCCCGGCCTCGGACGGGAACGCCAGGACCGGGCGGCCGTAGTGGCCGTAGGCGAGCACGCTGCCCTCCGCGCCGACCGCCGGCGACCACAGGGAGCGGTGCTCGCGTCTCACGACCAGCACGCGCCCAGCAGCGCCGGCAGGTGCTGGTCGAGCGCGTCGCGCCAGGACACCCAGTTGTGGGCGTCGCGGGTGGTGTGCAGGCGTGCCGGGTACCCCTGGGCGGCCAGCGCGGCGGCGACCGCCCGGTTGTTGGCGAGGTTCTCCTCTGCCCCGCCGCAGGTCAGCGTGACCGGGATCAGCCGGGGCGGGGCGTCCCGAGCCGCCAGGAGCTGCGTGACGAACCGGTCGATGCGGGCGAAGCAGGCGAGGTGGGCTTCCTGGGCGTCGGTCTCCCGCCGGAAGAAGCTGCCCGACTGCAGGAACAGCGCGCCGAACGGCGCCGCGGCGGTGCGGTGCGCGTGCAGCATCGCCAGCGCGCCGAGGCTGGCGCCCATCCCGACGTACGCCGCGCTCCCGGGGGGGACCGGGGCGGCCTGCTGCAGCGCCGGCAGCACGCGCCGCACGAGCGCACGCGCGTACGCGCCCGAGGCCGCGTAGCGCTCGTCGCGCTCGGCGGGGACGAGCAGCGCGGCGCGGTGCGGCGGCACCGCGCCGGTGGCGACGCCGTGGGCGAGCAGCCGCAGCAGGTCGGCGTAGCGGGCGTAGTCGCCGCCGTCGTGGACCACCAGGAGCGGCAAGGGCCTGCGCCCGGGGGCCGGGTGCGGCGACCACACCAGCGCGCGCACGGGGGTGCCCAGCTCCGGGCAGTCGACGTCCAGCTCGGCGAGCCGGCCGCGGGCGCCGTCGGGGGACGCCAGCCACGCCGGCGGGCGGTAGCCGGGGAACTGGACCACCGACTTGTCGCCGAAGGCTCCCGCGGCGCGCAGCGGGTTGCCCGGGTCGAGCAGGTGGCGCGCCTGGCCGTCGCGGTCCTCGACCTGGAACTGGTACTCCATGCGGTCGACGCCGTCGCGTCGCCAGCGCAGCTCCCAGGACCGCCGGTCCGGGTCGAGGCGCAGCTCCGGCCCGACGCGCGGCCGGGCGAGCTCCTGGCAGAGCCGGACGGCGCGGTACCCGGCGCCGTGGTCGGGCAGCCTGAAGAGGACGTCGTCGTCGGTGACCAGCGGACCGTGGTGGTGCACGGGGCAAGCATACCCACCCGATCCGCCCGGACCCGGCGGCCGGGCGGCTACCCGCCGGCGGGCGGCCCGGAGGCGGGGTCCTCGCCGGTCCCGGGCGGCTCGGCGGTCGCGATCGCGATCTCGCCGGCGAGGCGGGCGTTGGCCTCCAGGAGGGCGAGGTTCGCGGCGAGGCTGCGCCCGCCGGTCCGCCGTGCGAGCCAGTCCAGCTCGAACGGGGTGCGGCCCTTGCCGCGGATGCCGGCCTTGCTGGCGGCCGCGGTGGCCGCGGCGCTCAGCTCGGTCAGCTCGTCGGGGTCCATCGCGGCCGCCGACGGCGGGTCCTGGACGAGCACGAGGGCGCCGGGCGACCCGAGCGCCCGGTGCGCCCGCACCAGCTCGGCGACCTGCGGGACGTCGTCGACGGTGTGCTCGATCGGAATCCAGCCCGGCGCGAGGAAGCCGGGCAGCCGCTCGACGCGGTAGCCGACCACCAGCACGCCGTGGGTCTCCAGCCACTCCAGCGTCGCGCGCGCGTCCACGACGTGCTTCGGGCCGGAGCAGACCACCAGGATCGAGGAGCGCATGAGCTGCGGGAGGTCGGCGGAGATGTCCAGCCCGCCGGGGTGGACCCCGCCGATCCCGCCGGTCGCCATGACGCCGATGCCGGCGCTCTCGGCGATCGCGGCGGTCGCCGACACGGTGGTCGCGCCGTCATGGCCGCGGGCGACGACGAACGGCAGGTCGCGCGCGGCCACCTTCCAGGGGGTCAGGCGGCGCCGGTCGCCGCCGTCGTCGCGGTGGCCCGCGAGGCGGCGCAGCTCCTGCTCCTCCGCGCCGACGACGATGCGGCCGCCGAGCACGCCGATGACGGCCGGCTCGGCCCCGGACTTGCGGACGGCGACCGCCTGCGCCTCGGCCGACTCGAGGTTGGCCGGCGCCGGCAGCCCGTGTGCCAGGACGCTGGTCTCCAGCGCGACCGCGGCCTCGGCGGTGGCCACGCGCTCGGCGACGAACAGATGCCGCTGCATCACTCATGCCTTCCTTGACCGACAGCGAGGCGACGGCAGCGAGGCGGCGCCGCAGGAGCCGAACCGGTGCCGGTCCCAGCCTACTGGGTCGGGCGCCGGGCACCCAGGGGGAGGATCAGTGCCACCGCCAGGACGCGACCATCTGGTCGAGCGCGCGCACGTCGCGGGTGAACGCGCCCTCGGCGGCGGTGAAGTTGAGGAACACGACGCCCTCGCCGTGGACGAGCGTGACCTGCCGCGCACGCAGGCGGCGCCCGCCCGCCCGGTAGCGGTAGTCGTAGGCGATCGCGGGCGCGCCGTCGACCACCAGCCGGCGGCGCGGGCCGGCCGGGCTGGCCCCCAGCTCGGTGGCGACGCTGGCGGCGACCAGCTCGACGAGCTGGTCGAGCGGCGGGTCCTGCGGGCCGCGCCGCTCGCGGACGACGTTCAGGTTGCTGGCGAACCCGCCGTGGACGGGTCCCTGGAAGACGAACGCGGGCCGCACGCCGCGCACGCGCGGCGCGAGCGCCGCGGTGCGGTCGGTCCACCCCGCGGGCAGGGCGAACCGCGCGAGCTGTGGCGTCGCCGCGGCGGGCGGCCGGTCGCGCACGCGCAGCACGCCGAGCGCGAGCAGCCCGACCGCGGCGATCAGCAGCAGCACGCCGGCGACCGTCCGAAGGCGCCGCCGGTCGCGCACGCCCCCGGGCGGGGTGAAGGGCCAGTCGGGAGGCTGGCGCCCGGCGGCGGCCGGGCCGCCGGCCTCGCCGGGGGGGTCGGCCCCGGCGCCGGGGCCGGCCGAAGGCGTCCCGGGGCGGGTCCGGCCGCGCCCGTCGATGCGCTCCCAGGCGTTCATGCCGGCGGGCGGCCGGTGCGGCGGGGCTGGCTGCGGGGCATGGGTGCATGCTCCGCAGCGGGCCACGGGCGTGCAACCGCGCCGTCCACAAGCCGCACAGGTCGGACCGGGGTGCCCGCCCGTTCGTCTGCGCCGCAGGCGCGGGCGCGGCTCGGGTGGGCGGGGCGCCTGGCCGGGTGCGCCCCGTACGGTCACAGCAGGGCGAGGT
Source organism: Actinomycetes bacterium (assembly GCA_035263405.1). Classification (GTDB taxonomy): domain Bacteria; phylum Actinomycetota; class CALGFH01; order CALGFH01; family CALGFH01; genus DATFRI01. Next base: position 5,336 of record DATFRI010000016.1, read on the forward strand.
AGCGGTCGCGCTCGAAGGGCGAGACGTAGCGCTGGTAGGCCTGCCAGTCGCTGCGCTTGTTGCGCAGGAAGTACTCGAACACGTGCTCGCCGAGCGCCTCGGCGACCAGCTCGGAGGACTCCATCGCGGCGAGCGCCTCGTGCAGGTCGACCGGGAGCGCCTCGATCCCGGCGGCGCGCAGCTCCGCCTCGGTCATGTTGCCGAGGTTGTCGCCCGCCTCCGGCGGGAGCTGGTAGTCCTCCTCCACGCCCTTGGTCCCGGCGGCCAGCAGCACCGCGAACGCGAGGTAGGGGTTGGCGGCCGGGTCGGGGGCGCGTACCTCGACGTCGACGCGCTCGCTGCGCCATCCGCCCACGCGCACCATCGCCGAGCGGTTGCGCTGCGCCCAGGCGATCTTGGTGGGGGCGTCGAAGCCGGGCACCAGCCGCTTGTAGGAGTTGATCCACTGGTTGGTGACGGCGGTGTACTCGCGCGCGTGGACCAGCAGCCCGGCGATGAAGGAGCGGGCGGTCTTGGACAGCCGCGCCTCCTGGGTGGGGTCGAAGAACGCGTTGCGCTCGCCCTCGAACAGCGACAGGTGGGTGTCCATCCCCGAGCCGGGCAGTCCCTCGATCGGCTTGGGCATGAAGGTCGCGTACCGCTGCCGCTCCAGCGCGGCCTCCTTGACCACCAGCCGGCAGGTCATGATGTTGTCGGCGGTGGTGAGAGCGTCGGCCTCGCGCAGGTCGATCTCGTGCTGGCTCGGGCCGATCTCGTGGTGGGACTGCATCACGGGGATGCCCATGCCCTCCAGGGCCTCGATCGCCACGCGCCGGAAGTCCCGGCCGAGGTCCAGCGGCGTCTGGTCGAAGTAGGACCCCCGGTCCAGCGGCCGCGCGTGCTCGGCGTCGTCGAACAGGTAGAACTCCAGCTCGGGCCGCACGTACACGGTGAAGCCGAGCTTGCCGGCGCGCTCCAGGTTGCGCTTGAGCACCCAGCGGGGGTCGGCGTCGAACGGGACGCTGCCGTCGGGGGTGAGGACGTCGCAGAACATCCGAGCCACCCCGCCGCCGGCCTTGCCGGGCAGCACCTGGAAGGTGGACGGGTCGGGCTTGGCGACCATGTCGGCCTCCTGCACCCGCGCGTAGCCCTCGATCGCGGAGCCGTCGAACTCGCGGCCCCGCTCGAAGGCGTCCTCCAGCTCGGCCGGGGTGATCGCGAACGACTTCAGGAACCCCAGCACGTCGGTGAACCACAGCCGGATGAAGCGGATGTCGCGCTCCTCGACGGTCCGCAGCACGAACTCCTGCTGCTTGTCCATGACGCTCCCGGGGTTGTCCACCTGGCAGTCCACGAGGCCGCCGCACGACCGGCCTGCGGCGGGCGTGCCCTGCCGGGCCGTTGCCGCCGGGCGCTCATGCTATCAACGCCGCCGGTTCTCCCCCGGCCCCGGGCGGGGCCGGGTCCCCGATTCGGGGCCGGGGGTTGACAGCCCGGGCCCGAGCGCTGTCTTGAGGTCACCTCCTACTGGACCGCCGCGGCGCCGCGGCTGCGCTCGCGCGACGGCCGCAGCGGGCTGGTGCTCGCCCGGATCGACGCCGAGGAGGACGCGGCCCGCGAGCGGGTGGCCGGGATCGGCCCCCGCTACCACGCCGACGGGCCGGTCGCGAGCGTCGCCGTGGGCGGCGCCGCCGAGATCGACCGGCAGGTCACCGACCAGATCGAAGGGGACCTGCGGCGTGCCGAGGCGCTGGCCCTGCCGGTCACCCTGGTCCTGCTCGCGCTCGTCTTCGGCAGCGTCGTCGCGGGCTCGCTGCCGCTGCTGGTCGGCGGCATCGCGATCCTCGGCACGCTGCTGGTGCTGCGCGTCCTGTCCGCCTTCACCGACGTCTCGACCTACTCGCTGAACCTGACCACCGCGCTCGGCCTCGGCCTGGCCATCGACTACAGCCTGTTCATCGTCTCCCGCTACCGCGAGGAGCTGGGCCGCGGGCTGGACACCGGCGCGGCGGTCGTCGAGGCGGTCCGCACCGCCGGGCGCACCGTGCTGTTCAGCGCCGGCACGGTCGCGGTGTCGCTGGCCGCGCTGCTGGTGTTCCCCGGCTGCTTCATGCGCTCCTTCGCCTACGCGGGGATCGCCGTGGTCGTGGTGGCGACGGCCGGCGCGCTGGTCGTGCTGCCGGCGCTGCTGGCGCTGCTCGGGCGCCGCGTGGACCTGCTCGGCATCCGCCGCCGCGCGCGGGCGGCCGGGGGCGCGGCCGGGAGCGCGCTGTGGCACCGCGTCGCGCTCGCGGTGATGCGCCGGCCGGTGCTGGTCGCCGTGCCGGTGGTCGCGCTGCTGCTGGCCCTCGGCGGCCCGTTCCTGCGCGTGCGGTTCGGCCTGCCCGACGACCGCACGCTGCCCGCGTCCGCGTCCAGCCGGCAGGTGTCCGACGCGATCCGGGCCGACTTCGCCGCGCGCGACGCGCAGGCGCTCGCGGTGGTCGTGCCCGCGCTCGGCGCCGGCGACCGCCGGCCGCAGCTCGACCGCTACGCCGCCGCGCTGTCGCGCCTGGAGGGCGTCGCCCGCGTCGACGCGCCGACCGGCGTGTACGCGCGCGGCGCGCGGGCCGCGGCCAACCCGGCGACGGCCCGGTTCGGCGCCGAGGGGGCCGCCCGGCTGTCGGTGGTCCCCGCGGTCGAGGCGTACTCGGACGCCGGCGAGCGCATGGTGCGCGACGTCCGCGCCGTCCCGGCGCCCTTCCGGACGCTGGTCACCGGGCCGTCCGCGGTGCTGGGTGGACACCCGGGCCGCCCTGCTGGACCGGCTGCCGCTGGCGCTGGCGCTGATCGCGCTGGTCACCTTCGCGCTGCTGTTCCTCATGACCGGCAGCGTCGTGATCCCGCTCAAGGCGCTGGTCATGAACCTGCTCAGCCTGACCGCGGTGTACGGGGCCATGGTCTTCGTGTTCCAGGAGGGCCACCTGTCGGGGCTGTTGGGCTTCACCCCGACGGGTACCATCGCCATCACGATGCCGATCCTGATGTTCTGCATCGCGTTCGGCCTGTCCATGGACTACGAGGTGTTCCTGCTGTCGCGGATCAAGGAGGAGCACGACCGCACCGGCGACACCACCGGCGCGGTGGCCCTGGGCCTGGCGCGCACCGGGCGGATCGTGTCCAGCGCGGCGGCCCTCGTCGCGATCGTGTTCGTCGCCTTCGGCACCGCCTTCGGCACCTCGAAGGTCGCGCTCATCCAGCTGCTCGGGCTCGGCACCGCGCTCGCCGTGCTGCTGGACGCGACGCTCGTCCGCGGGCTGCTCGTGCCGGCGTTCATGCGCCTGGCCGGCCGGGCCAACTGGTGGGCGCCGCGGCCGCTGCGCCGGCTGCACGCCCGCGTCGGGCTGCGCGAGGCACCCCCCGCGCCCGCACCGGCGCTCCAGGCGGGAGGAGGCGGGCGATAGCGGTCACGGGCACCGGCGTCCCCTCGCCCCGCCGCCGCGCGCGGCGGGGCGAGGGCGCGCAGCTGCGCGCGGAGATCCTCGCGGCCGCCGAGCGGCTGCTGCTGCGCACCGGCGACCGCGACGCCGTGTCGATCCGCGCGGTCGCCGACGCCGTCGGCGTCACCCCGCCCTCGATCTACCTGCACTTCGCCGACAAGGGCGAGCTGCTCTACGAGGTCTGCCAGCGGCACTTCCGCGCGCTCGACGAGCGCATGCTGGCCGCCGGCGCGCAGGCCGACGACCCGCTGGAGTCGCTGCTGCGGCGCGGCCTGGCCTACGTCAGGTTCGGCCTGGAGAACCCCGAGCACTACCGCATCCTGTTCATGGCCAGGTCGGACGAGCTGCCGGGGCGGGCCGACGACGAGCTGGAGGACTCCGCGTCGTTCGAGCACATGGTCGAGGCGGTCCACCGGTGCATGGACGCGGACCTGATGCGGCGCGAGGACCCCCGCACGGTCACCATCGGCCTGTGGGCGACCGCGCACGGGCTCACGTCGCTGTTCATCGCCAAGCCGAACTTCCCCTGGCCCGACCGGCTCGCCCTCGCCGAGCAGGTGCTGACCGCCCACTGCCAGGGGCTGCTCGCGGAGGAGGGCGACCCCGGCGGCTGAGCCCCGGGAGCCCGCGGGCGGGGCGGCCGCGGTCGCGGTCGAGTTGGGGAGGTGCGCAGGTGGAGCGGTTCCGGCTGGCGGGCGCGCAGATCAACACGGTCCTCGGCGACCTCGACGGCAACGTCGCCAGGATCCTGACCAGCTACCGCGCGGCGGTGGACGCCGGCGCCCACCTGGTCGTCTTCCCGGAGCTGGCGATCACCGGCTACCCGCCCGAGGACCTGGTGTTCAAACCCGCCTTCCTGGAGGCGAGCCAGGCCGCCGCGCGCGCGGTCGCAGCCGAGATCGGCGCGGCGCCTGCCCTGATCGGCTTCGTCGACCCCGCGCCGTCCGGGCCGGCCAACGCCGCCGCCCTGTGCGCCCGCGGCGAGATCCTCGCGACCTACCACAAGGTGCTGCTGCCCAACTACGGGGTGTTCGACGAGGAGCGCTACTTCGTCCCCGGCCGCCAGGTGCTGCTGGCCGGGTTCGGCGGGGTCACGGTCGCGGTCATGATCTGCGAGGACCTGTGGTTCCCGTGGGGGCCGCTGGCGACCGCCGCCGACGCGGGCGCCGAGGTGGTCGTGAGCCTCAACGCCTCCCCCTACCGCGCGGGCAGGGAGGAGCGGCTGGCGCCGATGCTCGCCACCCGCGCCGCCGACCACGGCGTGCACGTGGTCTACGTCAACCTCGTCGGCGGCCAGGACGAGCTGGTGTTCGACGGGCAGAGCCGCCACGTCGACCCGCAGGGCCGCACGCTGGCGCGCGCGGGCGCGTTCGACGAGGAGCTGCTCGTCGTGGACCTCGAGCTGGACGAGGGCGCGACCGCGCGGCTGGCCGACCGCCCCCGCCGCTCCCCCGCCGTGCAGGGCCCGCCGCCGGCGCTGGAGGTCCGCCGGGTCGAGGCGCTGACCGCGCTGGCGGACCCCGGCGCGGCGGTCGCGCCCGCGCCGGCCGCGCCGCTGCGGCTGGAGGAAGAGGTCTACCGCGCGCTGGTCACCGCCACCGGGGACTACGTCCGCAAGAACGGGTTCGGCTCGGTGGTGATCGGCCTGTCGGGCGGGATCGACTCCAGCCTGGTCGCCACGATCGCCGCGGACGCGCTCGGCCACGAGCGGGTGCTCGGGGTCGCGATGCCGTCCGGCCACTCCTCACCCGGGAGCCTCGCCGACGCGCGCGCGCTCGCCGACAACCTCGGCATCCGGCTGCTCGTGCTGCCGATCGCCGAGCCCGTCCAGGCCATGCTGGACGTCCTCAAGGAGCCGTTCGCCGGCACCGAGGAGGGCGTCGCCGAGGAGAACCTGCAGAGCCGCGCGCGCGGCAACCTGCTGATGGCCCTGTCCAACAAGCTCGGGTGCCTGGTGCTGACCACCGGCAACAAGTCCGAGCTGGCGGTCGGGTACTGCACCCTGTACGGGGACATGGCCGGCGGGTTCGCGGTCATCGGCGACGTGCCCAAGACGCTGGTCTACCGGCTCGCCCGCTGGCGCAACGAGGCAGGTATCGTGATCCCCGAGGCGGTGCTCGCCAAGCCGCCGTCGGCCGAGCTGCGCCCCGGGCAGCTCGACACCGACCTGCTGCCGCCCTACGAGGTGCTCGACCCGATCCTGCAGGCCTACGTCGAGGAGGACGCGAGCGCCCGCGACCTCGTGGCGCGCGGGTTCGACCCGGACACCGTCGACCAGGTGGTGCGCATGGTGGACGGCGCGGAGTACAAGCGCCGCCAGGCCCCCCCGAGCCCCAAGGTGAGCGGCCGCGCGTTCGGCAAGGACCGCCGCCTGCCGATCACCAACCGCTTCTCGGACCTCACCCGCGCCCGCTGAGCGGCCGGCCGCCCCGGTGCCTGTGCCACACTGACGGGGTCCAGGAGACCCGCCGGACGCGGGCTCCGAGGAGCGAGCGCAGGAGGACCGCGATGCCGGTCACCGTTCACGACCTCGCCGCGTGGAAGGCCCGCAGCGAGCGCTTCATCACCCTCACCGCCTACGACGCGCTGACCGCGCGCGTGCTCGACGAGGCCGGCGTGCCCGTGCTGCTGGTGGGCGACTCGCTGGCCATGGTGGTGCTCGGCCACGACTCGACCCTGGCGGTCGGGATCGACGAGATGCTGGTGTTCACCGCCGCGGTCGCCCGCGGCGCCCGCGACGCGCTGGTCGTCGGGGACCTGCCGTTCGGGTCCTACCAGGCGTCCACCGCCGAGGCGGTGCGCAACGCCACGCGGTTGGTCAAGGCGGGTGCGGGCGCGGTCAAGCTGGAGGGCGGCGCGCGCGTGGCCAAGCCGGTCGGGCGCATGGTCCGCGCCGGGATCCCGGTGATGGGGCACCTCGGGCTGACCCCCCAGTCGGTGCACGCCCTCGGCGGCTACCGGGTGCAGGGCCGCGGCGACCAGGGCGACCGCGTCCTCGCCGACGCGCGCGCCCTCCAGGACGCCGGCTGCTTCGCGGTCGTGCTGGAGGCCGTCCCGAGCGAGCTGGCCGCCCGCGTCACCGCCGAGCTGGAGATCCCCACGATCGGCATCGGCGCCGGCCCGGACGTGGACGGCCAGGTGCTGGTCACGCCCGACCTGATCGGGCTGACCGGCGACCCGGCCCCCCGCTTCGTCAAGCGCTACGCGGACCTGCGGTCGGTGCTCGGCGAGGCGGCGCAGCGGTTCGCCAAGGACGTCGCCGAGGGCCACTACCCCGCTCCCGAGCACCAGTACCGCTGAGCGGCCCGGACCCGGCGGGCGGTAGGGTCGTGCGATGCCGCAGGACACCGCGCAGCTCGTGCGCGACCGCTGGCAGGTCGAGCGGGCCGAGGCGCTGGCGCTGCCGGCGGGACCGGCGCTGCGCGCGGCCGACGGCCGCGCGCGGCTGGCCGTGGGCGTGGGCCGCTACGAGCGCGAGCTGCACGACCTGCGCCACGCCGGCCCGCAGGCCCCTGGCACCCGGCCAACCAGCTCGCGCCGGAGCGCTGGCTGCGGGCGGTGCTGTGCGCCTGTCCGCAGCTCGCGGGGGCTGCACGGCTGGAGCCGGTGGCGCCGCCGCGGCGATCCTGGTCCCGCCCCCCGACTGGCGCGAGCTGCCCGCCTGAGGCGCGCGGTCCCGGTCACCGGTCGGGAGCGCCCCCGTCCTCCTCGTGCAGCGCCCGGAAGCCGCCCTCCTCGAAGCGGGCGAGCACGAACAGCAGGTCCGACAGCCGGTTGAGGTAGCGCAGCAGGTCCCCGCCGACCTCCTGCGAGGCGGCCAGCTCGACCGCTCGGCGCTCGGCGCGGCGGACGACGCTGCGCGCCTGGTCCAGCAGCGCCGACCCGCGCGACTCGCCCGGCACCACGAACTCGGCGGGCATCGCCACGCGCTCGGCGTGCTCGTCGATCAGCCGCTCCAGGTCGGCGACCATCCCGGCGGTGACGCGCGTGGCGCCGGGGACGAGCTTGTGCGCGTTGCGGGGCTGGGTGGCCAGCTCCGCGCCGGCCACGAACAGCTCGCGCTGCAGCCGCAGGACGAGGTCGGCGAGGGGGCCGGGCGGCAGGAAGGCGCGCGCCACGCCGAGCGCGGCGACCGCCTCGTCGGTCGTGCCGTAGGCCTCGGTGCGCGGGTCGGACTTGGGCACGCGGCCCCCGTACAGCAGCCCGGTGGTGCCGTCGTCGCCGCGGCGGGTGTAGATCCTCACGCCTGCCTCCGCTTGTCCTCCGGCAGGCCGGTCACCCGCACGCCCGCGCGGACCCGGTAGCGGCGGTTGACCGCGACCAGCACGGCGGTGAGGCCCTCGAGCTGGCGGCTCTGCCGCAGCGGGCCGGCGTCCACCCCGCGCATCCCGGGGATCGCGTCCGCGTGGCCGATCGCCGCCGCCTTGGCGCCGGCGTCGTCGCCGCAGACGAGCACGTCGGTCTCGACCGGCCGCTCGACCGCGAGCAGCTTGCGCGCCGCGACGTCGTGGAACGCCGACGCCAGCCGGGCCCCGGGCAGCAGCCCGCGGGCCTCCTCCGCGGCGCTGCCGGCGGGCACGGCGGGCATGAACGGCCCGTCGTCGTCGAACGCCAGCGGGCTGATCGTGCTGACCACGATCTTGCCGGCCAGGGCGCCCGCGAGCGGCGGCAGCGAGGCGGTCTGGCCTTCCCAGGGGAACATCAGGTAGACGACCTCGCCGTGGCTGGCCGCGTCGGCGTTGGTGGCCGGCCGGATCGGCAGCTCGCGCCCGCCGGGCAGCTCGGCGACCACGCGCTCGGCCTTGTCGAGGCTGCGCGAGCCGATCAGGATCTCGTGGCCCGCGAGCGCGAGCCGCAGCGCCAGCCCCTGCCCCAGCGGGCCGGTCCCGGCGAGGAACCCGAGCGTGGTCGTCCCGGCCACCGGCGCGTTCGCCTCCCGTCCGTCGTCCCAGGCCTTCGCGCCCTGCGGCGCATGAGGGCACAGGCTACCGCGCCGCCGCCGCCACGGCCCCCGGCCCGGCGCGCCCGCGCCGCGGCGGGGTCAGCCCGCGAGCAGCGCCTCCTCGACGGTGGCGCCGGGCGCGACGGTGGCGCCTGGGCCGAGCACGCTCGCGGTCACCCTCGCGCCCGCGCCGACCGCGCTGCCCGGGCCGAGCACGGCGTCCTCGATCCTCGCCCCCTGGCCCACGCGCGCGCCGCGGTCGACCACCGCCGTCCCGGCCATCCGGGCCGACGCGGCCACCGTCGCGCCCTCCACGACCAGCACGGGACCGGTGCGGTCGAGGCGGCCGGGCGGCGGCGGGTAGGGCCAGCGCCCGCGCAGCAGGCCGGCGGCCGCGTCCAGGAAGCGCACGCGGGAGCCCGCGTCCGCCCACGCGCCCGCGAGCGGCGCGCCCGCCAGCCGTCCCGCCCGCCACAGCGGCTCCAGCAGCGCCGGGACCAGCTCCGACGGCCCCGGACCGAGCGCGTCCAGCGCCTCGGTGCGGACCGCGTACACGCCGGCCGACGCCCAACGGCCCCGCTCGTCGGGCCGGACCAGCCCGCCCGCGAGCCGCAGCCGCAGCGGGTTGTCCGCGCCCGGGACCAGCCCGACGGCCGCCCCGGCGCCCGCGCGCAGCGCGCCGGCGAGCCGGGCGAGGTCCGCGGGGTCGACCAGCACGTCGGCGCAGGTGACCAGGACGACCTCGGCCCCCAGCAGCCCCCGGCGCCTGGCGTTGGCGAGCCCGCCGCCGGTGCCCAGCAGGCGCGGCTCCCGCAGGACGGTGCAGCCCGCCCGGCCGGCGAGGTGGGCGGCGAGCAGGCCGGCGTGGTGATGGGCGTTGACCACCGCGCGCGGCGCCCCGGCGGCGGCGAGCCCGTCGAGCGCGAGGTCCACCAGGGGCCTGCCGGCCGGCGCGAGCAGCGGCTTGGGGACGCGGTCGGTGAGCGGCGCGAGCCGGCTGCCGGCACCGGCCGCGAGGCAGAACCCGACGAGCCGCACGCGTGCGGTCAGCGCGCGGGCGGGCTGTCCGCGCCGGCGCCGTCGCCGGCGGGCAGGACGACGAACCAGTCCTCGGGCACGGCGTAGCGCGGCCCCTCGGGCGTCTGCTCGACTTGCACGCCCTCCTCGAGCGCCTGGAGGCCGAGCAGCCCGAGCACGCCGGTGAGCGCGGCCGGCGCCAGCTGGACGGCACCCTCCGGCCCGCCGGCGCGGTAGGCCGCGCCGGAGCGCAGCCCGATCTGGTCCTCCAGACCCGCCAGCTTGCCCTCGCCGACCGCCCCGCGGAGCGCCTCGAAGTCGCTCGCGGGCGCCTCCACCCACGCCGGGTCGGTCCCGAACGCGTCCTGGAAGCCCTCGGTGGCCATGCGCAGCAGCACGGTGATCCGGACGGCGGGCGGCGGGCCTGGCGCCAGGTCCACGGGTGTCGCCTCCAGCCTCGGTCGGTCGGCGGTGGACGCCGGCAGGTGCCGAGCGCCGCGGGCGACATTACCAGGATGCGGGAGGTGGTCGGGGGCGGTCCTCCGACCTGCCCGACATGGGCGCACCGGGCGTGGGCGCTGCGTTGGAATCGCGCGACCCGCGGGCAGGCTCCCCGCGCGGTGCGGGCCAGCCGCCGGGTGGTAGCGTGAAGCGAAGGCCGTTCACTGGAATATCAGCGTCCTTGACTGGGGTGGCTGAGGTTCTCGTTCCTGCTTCCCGGCGGGCGGAGCGGGTGAGCCGGCCGGGCAGCGCCAGCAGCGTGCGGCGCAGGGTCTTGGCCACGACGAGCTGGTCGCGGACGCCCAGGCCGAGGATGGCGGTCCAGCGCAGCAGGTTGTGGGCGAGGGTGGCGGCCAGCAGCCAGGCGGCGTTGGCGGCGAACCGCCCGGAGGGCAGGTGGGCCAGACCTTCGGCTTTGAGGTCGCGGATGCCCAGCTCGCAGACGGCGTGGCGGTGGTGGTCGGCGTCCAGCTGGATGGCGGTGCCGACGCGGTTGGTGACGAACGCGTGACCCTGCCAGGTCGCAGACAGTTGCTGCTGGTCGCCCAGGTTGCGGACCCGGCGGACGATCAGCCGGTCGCCGCGGGAGCAGGCCTGGGCGACCTGCGCGATCCCATCGCAGGTGGAGGGGATGGTGATCCAGGCGTCCTGGCTGATCGCCGCGATCGCCGCGCGGACGGTGCTGGTCTGCCGCACGGTGCTCGAGTAGCCGACCTGGTGGACGCACAGCCGCCGGATGAGCTTAGCCGACCAGAACCCCGAGTCCATCCGGCCAGCCGCTTGGCGAGCGTGGCGGGCAGCAGCAGCCCGGCGTTGGCGACCGCGCGTGGGTCGTCGAAGGCGAGCCCGACCCGGTCCAAGGCGACATGGGAGGATGGCATCGAAAAGTGTCCTCCGACTCGGGATCCTGGCAGCTTGGTAGCCGTCATTCTCCCTGGTCAGGAGGCCCTTTTCAGAATCCAACCCTGCTTGAGACATCACCGCAGCGGTGGAACCAGCTTCAGGCTGAGCGGCGGCCAGCCGCGCGAGGTCACCGTCGCCGTGGGCGAGCAGGCCCAGGTGGGTCCCGGCGGTAGCCGTGGGCTCTCTGCTGGACCAGGGAGCGGCCGCGGCCCACGTCGATCCTCGCATCCGGGGCCGCCCGCCGCAGATCCTCGACGAACGCCCCGAAGCCCCGCGCCGTGGTGTCGGCCACGAAGGTCTGGCCGGAGCGGGTCGTGAAGGTGACGTTCCCGACCAGCAGCATCGGCGCCGGGCACCAGGGGGTGCCGGGCCTGACCTCCCGCAGCTCGCGCAGGGGCACCGCGCCTCGGCGCAGCGGCGCGTACCAGCGCAGCTCGGTAGCCGACAGCTCCAGCAGGTAGGCGTCCCGGAACAGCTTGCTGTAGACGACCCAGCCCGCGGCCAGCAGGCCGACGCCGGGCCCGAGCACCAGCGCGACGGCACTGGTGTCACCGGCAAGCAGCGGTGCGACCGCCCACGCGACCGCGAAGCCAGCGAAGGCGGCCGCGTGCAGCCAGACGGACCCCGGTGGCACGCCGTAGGACGACCGGGTGATCCAGCCGGCCCTGGGTGGTAGCTGGGTCGCGCCGCGGGCGGCGGTGGGACCGGGAAGGCGTGGCGGGTCCCAGCCGGCGGTGGGGGGTCGCCCGGACGGCGGTTCGGCCTGCATCACGTGCTCCGGCGTCATGGGGTGCCTGCGCTGCTGACCGGCGCTCCAGCCTACGTCCGCGCCGGCCCTTCCACCACTCCGAGCAGCGCACCGCCCGCGGGTCGCCGCGGCGCGCAGGTCGCCGAGGCGGGCGAGCAGCTCGCTGCGGGCCACCTGGATCGCGGCGAGCGGGTGGTCGACCTCGCCGGTGACACTCCAGTCGATTCCCAGCCGCTCGGCCAGGGTCGCGGGCAGGAGCAGCGTGCTGGTCGTCGAAGGCGACATCGACGTGGTCGAGAACGACGGTGGATCGCATCGAAAAGGTGCCTCCGGCTCGGGCTCGATGCGTGGCGTCGCAACCGTCATCCTCCCAGGCCAGGAGGCCCTTTCACAATCCAGCCACCCTCAACCCATCACCGCATCGGTGGAACCAGGCTCAGACCACGGCGTGGCGAGGTCGCACGGAAACTCAGCTCTCCCAGGTCCGAGAAACACGCTCTGGTACCTCGTCAGATGTGATGTGCGTGGTGTGCGGTGTTCGTCCCAGGGCGAGCCGGCCCTTCATGGACCGACCGGGCGATCGCCGCCGCGCTGGAGGTCCACCACACCACCGTGGCCCGGGTCCGCCAGCAGTACGCCACCGGCGGGCTGGACGCCGCGGTGGACCGCAAGGCACCGGATCGCGAGTACCGCCGCAAGCTGGATGGCGAACAGGAGGCGCGGCTGGTCGCCCTGGCGTGCAGCGCCCCACCGGAGGGGCGCACGCGCTGGACGCTGCGGCGCTGGCCGAGCGGTTGGTCCAGCTGGAGGTCGTCGACGAGCTCTCGCATGAGACGGTCCGCCAGGTCTTAAAGCAAACCGCCTCAAGCCGTGGCTAAAGGAGTGCTGGTGCATCCCGCCCGAGCACGACGCCGGGTTCGTCTGGCGCATGGAGGACGTCCTGGCGGTTTACACCCGGCCGTATGACCCGCGCCGCCCGCAGGTGTGCCTGGATGAGACCAGCCGCCAGCTGCTGGGCGAGGTCACCCCGCCCCAGCCGCCCGCCCCTGGCCGGCCAGCCAGGCAGGACTATGAGTACGAGCGTGGCGGGGTGTGCAACGTGTTCTTGGTCTGCGAGCCGTTGCGCGGCTGGCGGCGCGTCATGGTCAGCCAGCGGCGGACCCGCATCGACTGGGGGCACTGCGTCAGGGAACTGGTCGACGTCCACTACCCCGATGCCGACGTCATCGTCTTGGTGCAAGACAACCTGGAACACCCACACACCCGCGTCGCGGTATGAGGCGTTCGAGCCGGTCGAGGCCAAGTGGCTGGCCGACCGGCTGGAGCTGCACTACACCCCCAAGCACGGCAGCTGGTTGAACATGGCCGAGATCGAGCTGAGCGTGCTCGCCACGCAGTGCCTGGACCGCCGCCTGGCCGACCAGGCAACCCTGAAGCAGGAGGTCGCGGCCTGGCAGGCCGCGCGCAACAACTCTGGTCGCGGGGTCGACTGGCGCTTCACGACCACCGACGCTCGCATCAAACTCAAGCACCTCTACCCTGCTATTCAGGCCTGACAAGATACTCGGACGGTTCGTCCGTTCCGTCGCGCCTGACGACTCTCTAACGTGCCCTCCGAGCGGCCGGGCGGCGCCGACCTGGCGGGAGCGCCCCCCGGCCGCGGCCAGCCGAGCCAGCCGAGAGGAGACCGGGCAGCGGGATGGACGAGGCGACGGCGGCGTCCAAGCTGGACCAGGCGCGCGCCAGCGTCGCCGGCGCCAGCGACGCCGTGGCCGCCACCCTCGGGTCCGGCCCCGGGCGCGGTGGTTGCCCTCCTCCGTTTGTAGCGGTACAGTGATACAGGACCTGATACAAACTCTGGGAGGACCAGATGCTCCCGTCGACCCTCGTGGCCGTGGCGCTGACCGCCACCGTCGCCCTCCTGGCAACCAAATGGCCGGTCAGCGCCGCCACGCGGGACCGGATGGCGGACAAGTTCGCCCGCAAGGTGGATCTCGCGCTACCCGCGGAGCTCAGGCCCCTGATCGGACACCGGCTGGTCCGTCGCGCCCGATTCCTGACCGTGGCGGCGGGCGTGGCGATCGGCGCCTATATCGTCTTCATCGCATGGATCGGCATCGCATGGATCGGCGGATCCCTCATCGAGGGTCGCGACTTCGCCCTGGGCTACCTCGGTTTTGTTGCGATCGTTCAGCTCAGCATGGCGATCGCCCTCCTCGCCACGCAGATCAGGGACCGCGTCCGGCAAGAGGCCGACCGTCCTCGGACCGCACACCTGCCGCGTCCCCGCGTCGACGACTTCGTGACCCCGCTGGAGCTGTGGTGGTCCCGCGGAAGCGCCACGCTGGCGACCCTGGTGGCGGCATTCTTACTCGCACGCGAGCCCGACCCGGGCCGGCTTGCGTTGGTGGTTGCCTGCCTCGGCATCTGGATCCTCGTGGAGGTCTCCACCCAGGCACTGGTCGCGGCCAGGGCGGCAGCAAGCGATGTGCAGTCGCTGGCCTTCGACGACGCCCTGCGGGCCGAGGCCGTGCGCAGGATGCTCCAGGCCCCGAGCCTCCTCCCGTTCGTCCTTGCGATCGCCGGATCCAGCCTGGGCCTGTCGTTCCCTGCGAGTTCTGCCCTGGTCGGCGTCTACGCGGCCAGCCTCATCCTCGCCACGTGGGTCCAGTCCTCGGCGCACGCCAAGCGGCACTTCCGCCAGCGGCTGTGGCCCAGCCCGGTCAGGTGATCGGATGCACCTGAGCATCGACCCGCGCGCGGCCACCCCGCCCTACGAGCAGATCCGCCAGCAGATCCTCGCCCTGATCCGCACGGATGCCTTGCACGCGGGAACCCGGCTGCCCACGGTGCGCCAGCTCGCCGGCGACCTGGGCGTGGCCATCAACACCGTCGCGCACGCCTACCGAGCCCTCGAGCACGACCAGCTCATCCAGACCCGCGGCCGTCGAGGCACCTACGTCGCCGCCAAGGACGCCATCGAGGGACAGGCACAGCAGGCAGCAGCAGCCTATGCCCACCAGGCGCGCCGCCTCGGCCTCAAGCCTGTCGAAGCGCTGCGGCTCGTCAGGCTCGAACTGGGTCTACCCGGCTGACGAGGAGGTTGGCATGCGCTCGGTCCAGCAGCCGCCCACCAACCAGCGCTGATCCCGAGGTGCACCATGGGTTCGCCACAGCCTGCCGCCCGCCGACGCACCCGACCGGCCACCCCGACGAGCACCCGGGCGTGCTTGAACCCGCCCCGGCGCCCGCGGCGGTGGGACCGGGTGGTCGTCCTGGCCCTGACCCTGGCCGTGGTCGCCCTGTTCGGCACCCGCGCGGTCGCCGACGAGGGTGAGGGGGATGGGGCGTTCTTCGGGTCCGGCCGGGCGTCCAGCACGCAGAGCGAGAGCGAGCAGGCCCAGCCTGAGCAGTCGCAGAGCGAGCAGCCCCAAGGCGAGCAGCAGCAAGCGGACATGGTCTTGACCATCAACAGCAGCGGCGATGACGTGGTCGCGGGTGGCACGCCGCAGGAGCCGGACCGGCTCGCTGCGGAGCGACTCCAACCGGCTGCGGTCGACGCCCAGACACAACTCCAGGCCACGGGCGACCAGGCTGACGTGAGGCAACCGCCTGACCAGGCGGGCGAGGAGGAGCAGGGTGACCCTGGCGGGTGTGCTGGCGAGGGCTGCTCGAAGCTCCCGCTTCTGGCCGTCGAGGTGCCCGGCGGCGGACCAGGGGACGACGGCCCGCGCGATCACGATATGGGATCGGATCCGCGGTGGCACGACGCCACAGAATTGCTTTATGACGTTGGTATGCTAATCGCCATAATGAACGATATAGAGGAGGCGATTAGCGATTTCGTGCTTGATGGCGATTTCGACCGGCTGGCTGATACGGTGGAATCCATCCGGGAGTACGGTCCCACCGCCCCAGATGAGATCCTCGGCGAGCTTGCTCTGCTCTCAGCGAGACAGCAGGCCTTGGAGCGTCAGGCGGCGGACCATCCCGGCGTGCTTGCCGCGCTGCAACACGTGAGGGAACTCATCCAGGAAGCGCGGCAGCAACTGAGGGATCTCGACCTCCCAGCGACCGCCGTCAACCTGGACACCCGCACCCCCGGCTACGACCAGGTCAAGCCGGAGCTGGTCCCCAAGCAGCCGGGGACCAGCGCTGCGGACCTGAAGACCAGCGTTCCTGCGATCAAGGCGACGACGAGCCTGAAGACCACCGTCCCGCCGTCCAGGGCGACCGACGTGCCGCCCACCAGTGACCTGCGCAAGCGGACCTGGACGGAGGCGGCGGCGGCTGCCCTGGGGGTCGACCCTTCCACCGTCCACGACGCCAGCGTCGCCACCAGCGCGCTGCTCCTCGGCACTGCTGGCCTGGCCTGGCTCGCGTCGCATGCTTCCCCGCAGCTGCGTCTGGGCTTGCTGCAGGGCATGACCAGGGGCCTGCCCAAGGGCGGACTCAACGCCGTGCCGTTCATGACGCCCGATCGCCGGGTGGACAGCTGAGACCAGTGAGAAATGAGCAGGGTGGTCCATGCGATATCCGGGAAGCGCGGGCTTGCCGATCCGCCGGACGCGCTTCTCCGACGTGTGACGGACGGCAGCCAAGGCGGCGGCACTCCCCCGCTGGGGCCAGCTTCCACGACCGCGCCACTACTACGCATCGTTGCTGATCCAGCACGGCGAGAGCGTCAAGGTGGTGCAAAAGCGGCTCGGCCACAAATCGGCGGTTGAGACGCTGGATACCTACTCATACTCACACCTGTGGCCGGACTCCGAAGACCGGACCCGCGAGGCGGTCGACACAGTTCTCGGCGCGGGTGCCCGCGCGGAGGTGATCCTGTGAGGCGATGTGCGCCGGATGTGCGCCCGGATGGGTCGCTCGCCAGACCCGCCCGGCTCAGATGGGGTATGTGGGAGGAGTCGGCCTGTAAGCCGGCTTCTGTTCCCCGCTTGCGCGGGGCGGCGACCATCCATCTGGGACCGACGTTGCCGCCGGCCTCGTGCGGCCCACCAGGGGACTCGACCGGGCCAGCCTCCGGGCCGCCTTCTGCGGCCGTGCGCCCCCTATTCGGCCTTGCTCCGGGTGGGGTTTGCCGAGCCGACCGGTCACCCGGCCGCTGGTGCGCTCTTACCGCACCGTTTCACCGTCACCCCCCCGCCCGGCCGAAGGCCGCGGCGGGACGGCGGTCTGTTCTCTGTGGCACTTTCCTGCGGGTCACCCCGACTGGCCGTTGACCAGCACCCTGCCCTGTGGAGGCCGGACTTTCCTCGCCCCGTCTGGCGGGGCGCGGCCGCCCGGCCGGCTCCTCCCGTGCGCAAGTATGCCAGGCCGCCGCACCCTGCCGGACACCACGGCCGTCCGTCGGTCAAGGCATACTGGACGCGAGATGTTCCCGTTGCTCGCGCTGCTGTTCCTGCTGGTGCCGATCGTCGAGCTGGCCGTGATCATCGCGGTCGGCCAGCAGATCGGCGCCGCGCCCACGATCGCGCTGCTGATCCTCGTCGGCGTGCTCGGCGCCTGGCTGTCCCGGCGCGAGGGCGTCAACGTGTGGCGCCGCTTCCAGGCCGCGCTCGACCAGGGGCGGACCCCCACGACCGAGATCGCCGACGGCGCCATGATCCTGCTCGCCGGCGCGCTGCTGCTCACGCCGGGGTTCCTCTCCGACGTCCTGGCGGTGCTGCTGCTGATCGCGCCCATCCGGGCGCTGGCGCGGCGCGCCGCGATCGCCTGGTGGCTGCGGCGCACGTTGCGGCGCGCGGGCGGGCCGCGGTTCGTCGAGGGCAGCTCGCGCCGCGTCACCCGGACCCAGGTGGAGTGGGGCGACCCTGAGACCGCCGAGCCGGACCCCGACAGCCCTCCCCGGCCGCCCGAGCCCCGCACCCGTCCGTAGCCCGGGCGCCGCGGCGCTCAGACCTCCCCGGACGCCGCCCGCGCCTGCGCGTCCATCGCCCGGTTCGCGAGCGCGTCGGCGGCGCGGTTGCGCTCGCGCCGCACGTGCTCGAACGTCACCCGCTCGAACTCGCGCGCCAGCTCGCGCGCCCGCGCCCACAACGGCCGGAGCCCGGCGTCCTTGACCTTCCAGGTGCCGGCGAGCTGCGACACGACCAGCAGCGAGTCGGCGCGCACCCGCACCCTGACGGCGCCCAGCTCACGGGCGCGCTCCAGGCCCGCGATCACCGCACGGTACTCGGCGACGTTGTTGGTGGCGTGCCCGATTCCCTCGGCGATCTCCGCGAGCACCTGGCCGGACCTGTCGGTGACGACCACGCCGATCCCCGCGGGGCCGGGGTTGCCGCGGGCGCCGCCGTCGGTGTGCACCACGACGTCCGCCGGCGCCGGCGCGGAGGGCGTCACGACACCACCAGGATCCGGCGGCAGTGCTCGCAGCGCTTGATCTCCTCGGGCGGCATGGCCCGCAGGTTCTTCAGCTCCACGGCGGAGATGCGCATGTGGCAGCCCTGGCAGGTCTCGCCCGCCAGCGCCGCCGCGCCGATCCCGCCCGAGCGGCCCCGCACCTTCTCGTACAGCTCCAGCAGCGGCGCGCCGATCCGGCGGGTGAGCGCCTCGCGCGCCGCCCGCTCCTTGGCGAGCTGGCGGCCGATCTCGGCGACCGCCGCGTCCCGCGCCGTGGCGGCCTGCGCCCGCTCGCGCTCGGCGGCCTCGCGCCGCGCGGTCAGCTCGGCCAGCTCCCGCTCCAGCGTCTCGCGCGCCTCCATCCGCTCGAGCAGCTCGTCCTCGAGGGTCGCGACCCGGCGCCGGAGCGCCTGCACCTCCGCCTGGATCGCGGTCAGCTCCTTGGGGCTGGTGACCCTCCCGGCCGCCGCCCGCGCGTCCTCGGCGTCCGCCTTGCCGCCGAGCGTCTCGACCTCGTGCTCGATGCGCTCCTGCTCGCGGCGGGTGGTCACCAGCGTGCCGTCGCGCTCGGCGGCGAGCTGGCCGATCGCGTCGAGCTGGGTGCCCAGCTCGACGAGGCGGGCCTCCTCGGGGAGGTCCGCCCGGCGGTGGGTGAGGCGGTCGACGGTCGAGTCGATCCCCTGCAGCTCCAGCAGCGTGCGCTGCTCCTCCGGTGGCGCGCGCATCGCTCAGTACGCCTTGCCGACCAGCACCGCGTGCCTGGCCGGCCTGCCGGTGACGAGGTCGACCGGGGCGGGTGGCTCGGCCTCGACGATGCAGCGGATGGTCGCGCCGGTGCCCTCGCCCAGCGCCGCCTCCGACTCGTCGCTGCCGTCCCACGCCGCCAGCAGGAACCCGCCCTCGTCGATCCGCTCGCGCAGCTCCGCGAGCGAGGCGACCGGGCTGGTCCGCCGCTCGCGGAAGGCGAGCGAATCGGCGTGCAGGGCGCGCTGGATCTGCGGGAGCAGGTCGCCCGCGGCGGCGACGACGCCGTCCAGCGGCACGCTGGCCGGCGCCCGCGTGTCGCGCCGGATCACCGTGGCGACGCCGTCCTCCAGCTCACGGGCGCCGAGCACGACCCTGACGGGGACCCCCTTCAGCTCCCAGTCGATCGTGCGCCGCCCGAAGGAGGTGTGGAAGCGCGTGTCCACGTGCGCCCGGACCCCCGCGCCGCGCAGCTCCTCCGCGAGCCGGTCGGCGACGGTCGCGGTCTCCCCCTCGGTCAGCGGGACCAGCACGACCTGGTGGGGCGCGATCGCCGGCGGCAGGCGCAGGCCGTCGTCGTCGCCGTGGGTCATGATCACCGCGCCGAGCATGCGCGTCGAGGATCCCCACGAGGTCGTGGCCACGTGCCGGCGCTGACCGTCGGCGTCGAGGTACTGGATGTCGAACGCGCGCGCGAAGTTGTGCCCGAGGTTGTGGCTGGTGCCCATCTGCAGCGCCTTGCCGTCGCGCATCAGGCCCTCGCACGTGTAGGTGCGGTCGGCGCCCGCGAAGCGCTCGCGCGGGGACTTCTCCCCCGTCACCACCGCGACCCCGAGCGTGTCCTCCATGAACGCGCGGTACACCTCCAGCATCTGCAGCGCCTCCGCCTGCGCCTGCTTGTAGGTGGCGTGGGCGGTGTGGCCCTCCTGCCAGAGGAACTCGGTCGTGCGCAGGAACAGCCGGGGCCGCAGCTCCCAGCGCACGACGTTGCACCACTGGTTGAGCAGCAGCGGCAGGTCGCGGTGGGACTGGATCCACCTGGCGAACAGGTGGTTGATGACCGTCTCGGAGGTCGGCCGCACCACCAGCGGCTCGGCCAGCTCCTCCCCGCCGCCGTGGGTGACCACCGCCAGCTCGGGCGAGAAGCCCTCGACGTGCGCGGCCTCCTTCTCCAGGAAGCTCATCGGGATGAACAGCGGGAAGTAGGCGTTCTGGACGCCGGTGGCTTTGATCCGGCGGTCCATGTCCGCCTGCATCAGCTCCCAGATCGCCCAGCCCCACGGGCGGATGACCATGGTCCCCCGGGCCGGGCCGCCCTCGGCCAGCTCGGCCCGGGCGACGACGTCCTGGTACCAGGCGGGGAAGTTCTCCGCCTGCGGGGTGAGCACGGCCTGCTTGGCCACGGCGCTGCGCCTCCTGTCCCGCTGGGGGTCCGCTGCAAGGTTCTGCAAGAGCCTAGCCCTTGCCGGGGGGAGCCGGCAGGCTACCGTCCACAAAAGGCGACGGCAACGCGCGGGCGCGCGCGGCCGGGCGGGCCGCGGCGGTCGGGTCAGTACAGCGCCATCGTCAGGTGCCGCCGGTAGCGCTGGGTGAGGGGGTCGCCGTCGCCGAGCACCCGGAAGACGTCGAGCATCAGCTCGCGCGCGCGGTCGCGCTCGGCGCCGCCGCTGGCGCGCACCGCGCCGAGCAGCCGCGCCAGCGCCTCACCGGGGGCGCCGTCGACCGCCTGCCGCGCCGCCTCGGCGTACGGGGACGCGGCGTCCGCGGCCTCCCGCAGCAGCCGCAGCCGCCCGCGCAGCTCCGCCGCCTCGTCCAGGTGCTCGACGGGTCGCAGCAGCGTCTCCGCCTCCTCCAGGCGGCCGGCGGCGAGGCGCTGGCCGGCCAGACCGACGCGGGCCTCGGCGTCGTCGGGGTCCTCGTCGAGGCGGGCGCGCCAGCGCTCGGCCGCCTCCTCGGGGGTCAGCGGCTCGGCCTCCTCCGGCGCGCTCGGGCGCGGCGCCAGGGCGTCCAGGAAGCGCTCGACGTACGCCGGCGGCTGCGCGCCGACGAACTCGGCGACGAGCCGGCCGTCGGCGACCGCCTTGACCGCCGGGATGCCCTGCACGCCGAACGACTGCGCGAGCATCTGGTTGGCGTCGACGTCGACCTTGGCGAGGACGACCGCGCCGCCGCGGGCGGCGACCGCCCGCTCGAGCACGGGACCGAGGCTGCGGCAGGGCGCGCACCAGGCCGCCCAGAAGTCGATCACGACCGGTGTCTGGTAGGAACGCTCGACGACCTCCTGCTCGAAGGTCGCCTCCGTGACGTCGATCGCGTTGGTGGTCATGGCAGTTACGTACGCCTGTTCCGCCTGCGTGCGCAACTTGCGCATCCGCGCGGGCGCGGATGCGGGCGGGGCGCGCCGCGGCGACGGGCCGGCGCTCAGCGGCCCGCCGCCGGCCTGACCCGGTGGGGGTCGGGGGCGAACGGCGGCGAGCCGCCCGCGACGACGGGGCTGGCGAGCACGCCGAGCCCGTCGACCTCCAGCTCCACGCGGTCGCCCGGCTCGAGGTAGGGGTAGCGCCCGGCGCCGTGCACGCTCGACAGCTCCAGGATGCAGCCGGTCCCGCAGGTCCCCGAGCCGAGCACGTCGCCGGGCCGGACGGGCGCGGCCTCGGCCGCGTACACCACCATCTCCGCGAAGCTCCACCAGAGCGTGTCCAGGTTGGACCGGGAGTACTCGACGCCGTTGACCCGCGCGGCCATGCCGGCGTCCGGCACCGACCGCAGCCCCCGCGGGGCGAACTCGTCGCGGGTCACCAGCCACGGGCCGAGCGAGGTGGCGAAGTCCTTGCCCTTCGCCGGGCCCAGGGACAGGCGCATCTCGCGCCGCTGGACGTCGCGCGCGCTCCAGTCGTTCATCACCGTGAAGCCGGCGACCAGCCGGTCGGCCTCGTCGAGGCGCACGTCCCGGCCGCCGCGGCCGAGCACGAGGGCGACCTCCAGCTCGTAGTCCAGCTCGCGGCTGCGCGGCGGCGCCGCGACCGCGGCGCCGGGACCGAGGACCGCGTGCGGGTTGGAGAAGTAGAACACCGGCAGCTCGTACCAGTCCGGGAGCATCCCCAGGCCCCGCCGCGCCCGCGCGGTCCGCACGTGCGCCTCGAACGCGGAGAAGTCGCGCAGGCTCGGCGGCGGCGCCACCGGCGCGAGCAGCCGGGCGGCGTCCAGCGCGACCGGCTCCGCGACCGCCGCGGGCGCCAGCCCCGGGTCCTCGGCGGCCGCCATCGCCAGGTCGAGCACGATCGCGCTCGCGCCCGCTCCCCCGTCCTCGACGGCGACTGGGATGATCCGCTCGCCGTCGAGGTAGCCGACGCACACGCCCCCGCCGCCCTCGTAGCGCACGATCCTCACCACGACCTCACCAGGAAGCCCCGGCCTTCAGGCCGGGGGGGAATGGCGTTCTTCATGTCGTACCCTTCGTGCAAGCTCTGCGGTATGCGGATGGCGTACAAATGCCGGGCCTACCCGGACCCCGATCAGCAGGTCATGCTGGCGCATACCTTTGGGTGCGTGCGGGTGTGTGGAACCGGACCCTGGCGGCCCGCCACGCGCGCTGGGCGACCCAGCGCAAGGCCACCTCGTACCGGGAGACCGATGCGGCCCTGACGGCGTTGAAGCGTCTGCCCGAGCTGGCGTGGCTGAACGAGGTCTCCTCGGTGCCACTCCAGCAGACGCTGCGGCACCAGGACCACGCCTTCCAAAGCGTTCTTCGCCGGGCGTGCCCGCTCCCCCCCGGTACAGGTCCCGCCGCGGTCGCCAGCCGGCGCACTACACCCGCAGCGCGTTCGGTTGGCGCGACGGGCAGCTCGTCCTGGCGAAGATGACCGCGCCGCTGCACCTGGTCTGGTCCTGGCCGCACATCGACCCGACGGCCCTGGACCCGACCACGGTGACGGTCTCCCGTGATCCGGACGGACGCTGGTACACCACCCTCGGCGTCGAGGTCCCCGATCCGGCACCGCTGCCGGCTACCGGCCAGGCAGTCGGGATCGACCTCGGCGTGACCGACTTCGCCGTGACCAGCGACGGCGAGCGCATCGCCAACCCTCGCCACCTGGAGCGCAAAGCTCGCAACCTGGCCCGCTACCAGCGCCGGATGGCCCGCACAGCCAAGGGGTCGGCAAACCGGCGCAAGGCCGCCACCAAGGTGGCCCGCGCCCACCGCAAGGTGCGCGCCGCCCGCGCCGACTTCCTGCACCGTGCCAGCACCCGTCTGGTGCGCGAGCACGACCTGCTGGTGATCGAGGATCTGGTAGTCAAGAACATGGTCCGCAACCGCCACCTGGCCCGCGCCATCGCCGACAGCGGCTGGGGAACCTTCCGGTCGATGCTTGCCGAGCACCACCACCCCGGGGATCACGAACGTGATCCCCGCGAGCTTGCGGCCGGTCGTCGCCTCGTGCAGCGCGACCCTGCCGATCAGCGCCACCAGCGCGGTCCCCGCGCCCGACCAGATCGCGTACGTGAGGCTCAGGGACAGCCGCTGGAGCGTGAGGCTGAGCAGCCAGAACGAGAGCAGGTAGCCGATCAGGACGACGGCGATGGCGAGCGGCCTCCGGAAGCCGTCGCTGAAGCGCAGCGCGACGGTGCCGGCGACCTCCGTGAGGATCGCCGCGGCGAGCAGCAGCCACCTGGTCACGGCGGGCTCCCCGCGAGGGCGCCGTGCGGGTCGTGGGTACGGGCGTGCATCGTGGAACCTCCAGTCGGCGGATCCGGCGCGACGGCCCCCGGAGCCTGCACGGTGACGACACCGTCCGCGCCCGGCAACCGCGCGGCGCGACGGTCTCGGCGCAGCCTCAGCGCACCGGTGCGGGCGCGCCGCCGGACACCGCCGGGATGATCCAAATCTCGTCGTCGACCCCGACCGGCGTGTCCAGCCCGGCGAGCCAGCGGACGCTCTCGTCGTTGACGAACACGTTGACGTGCGGGCGCAGGGTCCCCCGCTCGTCCAGGACGCGCTGGCGGACGCCCGGGTGGGCGGCGGCGAGCGCCTCCAGCACCGTCGCGACCGTCCCGGCGCCGCCCTCCAGCTCGACGCGGACACGCCGCTGCCCGCCGGCATAGGAGCCGAGCGCCGCGGGGAGGTGCACGGTCGGCATGGCTAGGGGACGACGGCCGCCTTGACGCACACCACCGGGGGCAGCCACCCGGCCAGCAGCCGCCACCGCTCGCCCTCGTCGGCGGAGGCGAACACCTGCCCGGTGCGGGTGCCGAAGTACAGCCCGGCCGGGTCCATCCCGTCGGTCGTGAACCCGTCGCGGAGCACGGTCAGCCAGGCGTCGCGCTCGGGCAGCCCGCCCGCGAGCGGCTCCCAGCTGGCGCCCGCGTCGAGCGTGCGCCAGACCTGCGGCCGGCCGTCGGGGGTGCAGCGGAACTCGTCGGAGGTGAGCGGGACGACCCAGGCGCGGTCCGGATCGCTGGGGTGCGCGACGATCGGGAAGCCGAAGTCGCTGGAGAGGCTCTTGCCGATGTCGGTCCACGACTCGCCGGCATCGTCGCTGCGGTAGACGCCCCAGTGATGCTGCAGGTACAGGCGCTCGGGGCGGCCGGCCGCGGGGGCGACCTTGTGGACGCACTGGCCGAACTCGGGATACTGGTCGGGCTCGGGCAGGAAGACCGCACGGATCCCCCGGTTGCGGGCCTGCCACGTCCCGCCGCCATCCTCGGTGCGGTAGACGCCGCCGGTCGAGATCGCCACCCACATGCGGTCGGGGTCGGACGGGTCGGGCACGATCGTGTGCAGGCACAGCCCGCCGCCGCCCGGCATCCACCGGGGCCGGTGCGGGTGGTCCCACAGCCCGCGGACCAGCTCGAACGTCTCCCCCGCGTCGTCGGAGCGGAACAGCGCCGCCGGCTGGACCCCCGCCCACACGGTGTCGGGCCGGTCCGGCCCGGCGGGCGTGAGCTGCCACACCTGGGCCAGGGCGGCGTCCGTGCCGGCCGGGAAGCGGACGTTGCCCTCCGCCGGGTCGGTCCAGGTCCGCCCGAGGTCGTCGGAGCTGCGCACCACCGCGCCCCAGTGCGAGCTGGTCGTGCCCGCGAGCAGCCGGCGCCGGCCGGCGCGCCCGTCGAAGGCCAGCGCGTACACCGCGTGGCCGGGGAAGTGCGGCCCGCTCACCTGGAACTCCCGCCGGTCGGGGCCGGAGCGGAACACGAAGGCGCCCTTCATCGTGCCGACCAGGACGAGGAGGTCCCCGGCCGCCGCGGTGAGGCCGCCCGTGCCCGAGGGACCGCCCGTCCGTGTCAGACCGTCCACGTCCATCAGCCGCCCTCCTCGACGAGCGCCGCCGCGGGCATCGCCCGCGGATGCCACAGCGCAGCCTACCCGGCGGGAGCGACAGCATCCCCCTGCCGGCTCGGCGGGCGCCCCGGCGGGGCGCCCGCCGAGCCGGCGCGGTCAGGTCACCTCGCGCAGGACGCCGGTCTCGACCTCGTAGACGAAGCCGCGGACGGCGTCGCGGTGGGGCAGGAACGGGCTGGCCTTGATGCGCGCCACGGACTGGCGGACGTCCTGCTCCAGGTCGGAGAACGCCTCCAGCGCGAACGAGGGGCGCAGGCCGGTGTCCGCCTCGATCGCCCGCTTCACGTCGTCGTCGGCGAAGGTCAGCATCCCGCAGTCGGTGTGGTGGACGAGGATGATCTCGCGGGTGCCGAGCAGCCGCTGTGAGATCGTCAGCGAGCGGATCGCGTCCTCGGTGACGACGCCGCCGGCGTTGCGGATCACGTGGGCGTCGCCTTCCCGCAGCCCGAGGGCGCCGTAGACGTTCAGTCGCGCGTCCATGCAGGCGACCACGGCCACCTGCCGGGCCGGCGGCAGCGGCAGGCTGCCGTTGTCGAAGGAGCGGACGTAGTCGGCGTTGTTGGCGATCAGCTCGTCGGTGGTGGACACGGTGATCTCCTGGAGACGGCCGGGCGTGCCGGCGGTGGTGCGGGGGGTGCTGCGAAGCGCGGGTGCGGTGAAGCGGGGTGCGGGGACTCGGGTGCGGCGTGCCGCGGGGTGTCACGGGGCGGGGGGGGCGTGCCGGGCCCGGCGCGGTCGGGACGCCCGAAGGGCTAGCTGCGCCGGGCCCGCTGACACCCGCAGGTCACCACTCGCCCGTAGTCCAGGGCACGGTTGCGGGTCAGGCGGAGGGCGCGCATCGCCGGGCCAGGATCCGCCACGCCGGCAGGCTCGTCAATGCGCCGCCGGCGGCCCGGCGGGACGCGCGTGGCGGCGGCCGAGGGCGCCGCCACCGCCCCGGGCTCAGCCTGCGGTCGGCACGACCAGCAGCCGGTCGAGCGCCGAGGCCGCCCCGAGCAGCTGGCCCGGGCGGCCGGCGAGCTGGCGGACGTTCGCGGCGGGGCCCGGCAGCTCGACCGTGCTGAAGCGCTCGCCGGCCGGGTCGAAGCGGACCAGGCGGTTGGCCCCGAAGTCGCTGAGCCAGACGGTGTCCCGGTCGTCGACGAAGACCGCGTACGGCATCGGCCGGTCGCCGGGCAGGCGCCACTCGCGCCACCGGTTGCTGGCGGGGTCGAAGCGGCCGAGCTGGCCGGCGTTCCATTCGCTGATCCACAGCCGGCCCTGGCTGTCGGACCAGATGCGGCGCGCGCCCTGCCCGCTGGTCGGGGGCGCGACCGGGGTGGACCTGCCGCTGGCCCGGTCGATGCGGGCGATGTGGCTGCCCGCCAGCGAGGCGTACCAGACCTCCCCGGCCGGGGTGGTGGTGATCCCGTACGGGCCGGGGCCGCCGGGGGCGTCGAACACCTGCATCCGGCCGCTGCGGGGGTCCAGCCGCCCGTACACTCCGGCCTGGCCGGTGAACCAGACCGTGCCGTCCCGGTCGACGGTGGCGGTGTTGAGGTCGGCGCCGGCGCGTTCGGGGGGCAGCGGGAAGCTGCGGACCTGGCGGGTGCGCGCGTCGACCCGGACGATCGCGTTGCGGCCGCCGTCGGTCACCCAGGCGGTGCCGTCGGCCGCCGTCACGACCCCGTGCGGCCGGGCCCCGTCGCCCAGCGGGACCCGCGTGACCGTCCCGCTCCGCGGGTCCAGGTGCCCGAGGTAGCCCGCGGCCTGGGCCGTGAACCACACGCCGCCGTCGCGGGCGGGCGCCACGTCGTGCGGGCCGTCGCCGGAGCCGACCGGGAACTCGGTGACCCGTACCCCGGCGGCCTCGGCGGCCGGGCCGCCGCCCGCCTCCTTGCCTGCGGTGCACGCGGCGGCCAGCAGGCACGCGCCGACCAGCGCGCCCAGGGCCTGCAGGGACCCGCGTCCGGCGCCTATCCCGTTCCTCCCGACCCTCGTGAACCCGACCTCCTGGAGCCGGCCGGCCGGCGCCGGGCCGGCGGCGCCCGCCGCGCGCCCGCCCGCCGGTACCGGCCGACGACCGTCGAGACTTCGTCGCCTCGCGCAGGAACGCAAGTCCGCCTGTGCGCCCTCGACGAGGCTGTGCCGGTCGGAGCGGCCGCCGGCGACGGCTACCCGCCCACGATGGTGTCGCTGACCGGCCGGGTCAGGTCCGGTCGCCGGCGGCGGGGCCGGGCGCCGGGCGGTGCCGCAGGGCCGTGACGGCGAGGAGGGCGAGGGCGGTGGCCACGGCCGCCGCGACGGCGGAGCTGATCGGGCGGGGCCGGGCCGACGATCAGCTCGGTGGTCAGCCCGAACACCGGCGCGAGGCCGAGCGAGATGATCACCGAGCCGGCGACCAGTGGGCCAGGCCGCCGGAGACCCCGACCCGGGTCAGGACCGCGAGGCCCGCGGCCGACAGGGCGAGGCCGCCGCCGCGATGACGTACGCCGGGCGGACCCGGCGCAGGACGCGCGGGGCGACCTGGGACCCGACGATGAACCCGACCGCGGACGGCAGCGACCACAGGCCGGCCTGGAGCGGCGACAGCCCGACGACGAGCTGCAGGTACTGGGCGACGAACAGGAAGTAGCCGACGGCGACGAAGATGGCCAGGAAGTTGGTCGCCAGTGCCGCGTTGAACGCCGGGATCCGGAACAGCCCGATGTCGATCATCGGGTCGGCCAGCCGCCGCTGGCGGCGCACGAAGGCGATCGCGACGGCCGTGCCGGCGGCGATGCTCGCGGCGGGGAGCCAGCCGAAGCCGTCCTGGGCGGTCTGCTTGAGCCCGAAGATCACCGCCAGCACCGCCACGACCGACAGCGCCGCGCCGACCAGGTCGAGCCGCCCGCCGCCGGGGTCGCGGTACTCGGGCAGGACGCGGGGTCCGAGCACGAGCAGCAGCGCCATCACCGGCAGCGCGAGAGGGTGCCCATGGTGATGAGCGAGCCGGCGACGAAGAACCCGTAGACGTCGATGATCCACAGCAGCTGGGCGCTGGTCGGCCGCAGGTCGGCGCTGATCGCCGGGACGGCCAGGTGCAGCACGGTCAGGTCCATCACGTACAGCAGGCAGGCGAGCGCCAGGACCGCGAGGCCGATCCACTCGCGCCGTCCTGCCCTGGGGGCGGCTTCCACAAGCGTCACGTCGGTCACGTGGCAGGTTCCTCGTGTCGGGGTCCGGGCGTGGCCGGGGCGTCGGCCTCGCGGCCGGGCCGGTCCATCCGGGCGCGCCGTTCTGCGCGGCCGTTCCGGCGGCGTCCCGGGCGGGGTGGGGCTGGGGCGATGCCGCCGGCTCGCTGGCCCACGGTAGGCGCCGGGTGTGACCCTCCCGTCCCTCCGCCGTTCGGGGCGGCCCCTCCCCGCGATCAGGTGGGGCCCTCGTCGACCATGGCGATCCCGGCGGCGGGGATCCGGGCGGCGGGGTCGAGGGTCTCCTGGGTGGTGGTCTCCTGGGTGGTGGGCGCCTCGCGCTGCCCACCGGAGCCGGTCTCGCCCGTCGCGGTCTCGCGGGTGGTCCGCCCGGCGGCGCCATCGGCGCCGCCGGCGTGGAGCGCGATCAGGTCGGCGAAGCGGCCCAGGGCGGTCCCGTCGGCGGCGACCAGCTCGCTTCGGCCCGGGTCCTGCTCGTCGAGCACGATCCGGGTGCCCGCCGCCACCGGCAGCCCGCCCAGCTCGGCGTCCTCGCGCGCCACGAGCGCGCCGTTCGGGTTGACCACGAAGTTCGGGAGCACGAGCCCGACCTTGGCCCTGACGGGCTCGCTGGCGCGGTCGGGCTCCCGTGCGCCCTCGGGCTCCACCTCGGTCCCACCTGCCAGGACGGTGGCCTCGCCGGCCTGCCCGGAGTCCGCCGGCGGGACCCCGGCGGGCTCCCCCGGCTGCGGCGCGGGTCCACCCGGCAGCAGGCCGTCGGGCAGCCAGGCGGACTCCTCCGGCGGGTCCGCGCCCCGGGTGGGGATCCGCAGGGCGTACCGGGCCGACTCCGGGCCGGGGGTGGGGCCCGGCGCCGGAGCCTGCGCGACCGGCAGCTCCTCCGGCGACCGCGGCGGTCCGGGATCCGGCGGCTCGTCCTGGCCGGGTGCAGGGTCCAGGCCCGGAGACCTCGCCGGGCCGGTGGGCAGCAGGGAGGCCCGCGCCTCCCGCAGCGACCGGCGGGCGCGCGCGGCCGCCAGCTCCGACCGCGCCTTGACTTCCGGGCTGATCAGGTCCAGCGCGGGGTCGCCGGCCAGGCGGCGCGCCGTCGCCGCGTCCCCGTCCCAGGCCGCGTACCCGATCCGACCGGCCAGCACCAGCCGCTGCGCGGCGAGCAGCGGGTCGCTGTTCCGCAGCGCCTCCAGGCCGGTCAGCCCCCACCACCGGGCGGAGTTGAGCGCCGCGCTCGCCGCCAGCTCGACCAGGCTGTCCGGCGACGGCCTGGCCGCCAGCTCCTCGGCCGCCCGGGTCAGCCTGCGGATCCGGTCGCCCAGCCGGCCGGGCGGCGGATCCCACAGCAGCTCCGAGGCTCCCTTGGCCGCCGCCGCCACCAGGCCCGCCACGATCCCGTACCGCAGCGCCGGCCATCGCGCCCAGGCGGGGACCCTGTCGGGGAACAACCGGTGCAGCGCGGCCGGCGACCAGCGCCACGTCCCTCTGAGCTGCGCCGAGACCGCCTCGAGGGTTGCCGGAGGCCAGAACGGGATGGTGCGGCGCTGGCCCGCCCTGGCGCGCTCGATGGCCAGCCGCAGCGCCCGCGCGCTGGCGTTCTGCTGGAAGATCCCGGTCCGGAGCCAGTAGTCGTGCCGGCCCATGACGGTCGCGGTGGCGAGGAAGTGCGCGGCCATGTCGTAGCCGAGGTTCTTCGCGTAGTCCCCGGGTGACGCCCACACGGGTCGTCCGTTCCTGATGGCGACCGGGGTCGCGAGCAGCACGCCGTGCCGCTCCAGCCAGTCCTTCACCGGGCCCTCCACCACGACCAGGCCGATCCCGCTTCCGGCGAGCGCGAGCCCGTTGATCGGCGGGAACGCCGGCCGGTGGCCCGTCTGGACGAGCATCTCGTTCCAGATGCGGCTGGACACCTCCAAGGCGACCGCCGTTCCCCCGACCATGAAGATCCCGGTGGCGACCTCCGGGAGGCCGACGAGCCGTGCCGCCAGCACGTGCTGCGTCATGGCGTCGTGCACCGCGAGGTAGGCCAGTCCCGAGGGATAGGCGAACGGCAGCGCGAAGCCGCCACCGCCGAGTCCGCGATTGACGAGCGCGTACAGCAGCGGCTGCACGCCGCCGGGATAGCGGGCGACCTTCTCCAGTCCGGGCGCCATCCACGCCGGCCGGTCGGCAGGCTGCTGCGCCGCGGCGGCGACCAGATCCGGCGCGGTGACCGGCCGCCCGGGCGGGACGCCGTCCCCGCCAGCCGGGGCGGGCGGCGGGTCGGGGGCGACGGCGACCCTGGTCGGGAGCACCACCTGCGCCAGCGGCGGCACGGGCGGCCCGGGTCCGTCGGGTCGGTCCCTGTCGGGCCGCGTCCCGTGCACGGGCCCGGACGGCGATCCCGCCGGCCGGGTCGCCCGCGGTTCGCCGCCACCGCCGATCCCCGGCTCCGGCCACCGGTCGATCACCTCCAGCGACCGCCGCGCCTGCACCTGATCGGCGGCCAGCCGCTCCAGCGGGCCGGCCGGGGGGCCGGCGCCCTCGGGCTCCGCGGCAAGGGGCGCCGCGGCCAGCCGCCCGGCCGCCGCGGCCAGGCTGACCAGGGCCGACAGCAGCAGCATGCTCGCCAGCAGCGCCAACACGGCGAGGAGCCGGACCATCCCGGCGAGCAGCCCGACGGCGGACCACGGCCGGTCCGTGACCGCACGGCTGCGCACGGCACCGCGGTTCACCACGGACCCTCCGCTCGAGCGCAGACCCTCTTGCCACGGCTGGCCGGCAGCCGCAGCAGGGCACGCGGCAGTCGCCAGCCCCGTTCCGGGCCTGCCGCGAGCGTTTCCCGGACGCTACCGCGAGCCTGGCGACGGGAGTGTCACGGCCTGGCTACGACGACGACACGATCAGGCATCCCGACTCCGGCTACGCCGAGCGATCGTCGGCGCCGGTGGTGGACCGGGCCGTTCAGCCGGCGCAGGCGGGGCTGGCCGCCGCGTCTCGGCGGCGTGTCGCCCGTACACTGGGCCGCCGTGACCATCGGGGAGGGGTGACGTGGGCGATCCGTTGAACGAGCAGGCCGAGACGATGGCAGCGCTCCGGCAGGTGGTCGACGCCGCCGGGCCGTACCTGGACGGGTTGCCGGAGCGGCTGGTCTACGACCGCGGCGCCGAGCCGCTGCTGGGCGAGCTGGACGGGCCGCTTCCGGAGGAGGGCTCGGGCACCCGGGCCGCTGTCGGGACGCTCCTGCGCGTCGGGACGGCGACCGCGACCGCCTCGGCCGGGCCGCGCTTCTACCACTTCGTGATCGGGGGCTCGACGCCCGCGGCGCTGGCCGCCGACTGGGTCGTGTCGATGCTGGACCAGAACGCGTTCGTGCGGGCCTCGTCGCGTCTGGCCGACGCGGTGGAGACGACCACGCTGGACTGGCTGCGCGAGCTGGTCGGCCTGCCGCCGGGCTGGGGCGGCGCGCTGACCGCCAGCGCCACCTTCGCCAACCTCAGCGGTCTGGCGCTGGCCACCCACTGGTGGGCGCAGCGCCACGGGGTGGACGTGACCTCCGCCGGGCTGGCCGGCTTGCCCCGGATGCCGGTCCTCTCCGGCGGGTACGTGCACCCCAGCGCGCGCAAGGCGCTGCAGATGCTCGGCCACGGCAAGGACACCGTGGAGGTGCTCACCCGCGACGACGTCGGCCGGATCGACCTCGCCGCCGTCCGGCGGCGGCTGGGCGAGCTGGACGGCGCCCCCGCCGTGCTGATCGCCACCGCCGGCGAGCCGAACGCGGGCGACTTCGACCCGCTGGCCGACCTGGCCGCGCTGGCCGGGGAGTTCGGCGCCTGGCTGCACGTCGACGGCGCGTTCGGCCTCTTCGCGGCGCTGTCCCCCCGCACCGCGCAGCTCACGTCGGGGATCGAGCGGGCGGACTCCATCGCCGCCGACGCCCACAAGTGGCTCAACGTGCCGTACGAGAGCGGGTTCGTGCTCGTCCGGGACCCGGGCCGGCTCGGGCCGGCGTTCGGCATGCCGGGCGCGGCGTACCTGCCGGGCCCGGACGACCCCCGGGGCGGCTACGGCCTGCTCGGCCCGGAGTCCTCGCGGCGGGCGCGCGCCCTGCCGATCTGGGCCACGCTCGCCGCCTACGGCCGCAGCGGCTACCGGGAGCTGGTGGAGCGGCACTGCGACCTGGCCGCGCACCTCGCGGCGATCGTCGACCAGGCGCCCGACCTGGAGCGTCTGGCCGACGTCCCCCTCAACGTCGTGTGCTTCCGCTACCACCCGGCCGGCCTGTCCGAGCCCGAGCTGGACGACGTCAACCAACGGCTCGGCGAGGCGCTGCTCGACGACGGCCGGGTGTTCGCGGGCACCACCGTCTACGGAGGACGGGTCGCGCTGCGCCCGGCGATCAGCAACTGGCGCACCACCGAGGCGGACCTGGACCTGCTCGTCGAGGTCGTCCGCGAGCTGGGCGCCGAGGCCGCCCGCGCCGGGTGACCCGTCCCGTTCCGCCGGTCGGCCGAACGCCTCGCGGACCGCCGGGTTGCGCTTCCGAGGCCGTGCTCGAAGGTCGGGCCAGGCCTCCCCTCACGACCGGCCTCCGGCAGGAGGGCGGTGTGGCCCAGGGCGGTCAGCCTTGCGTCGAGACCGGCCCCATCCCGGTCCTGCTCGGGGGCGGAGCGACGATCAACGTCGGTAACGCCCAGGTCAGGAGGGACTTCGCGACCAGCGCCGCCACACCGAGGGTGATGGCGGCTGCGAGGCTGGTGCCGACGACCGCTTGTGTCCAGGACACCGTCGGCATCGCGGGCGTTCTCTCCGGCGCCACCTCCCGCGCGTCGGTCGGCGTCGACGGCGGGTTGCTGGTGTCCACCCGCGTGTCCTTGAACCCGGGCGTGCCGAGCCGCGCCGCCGCGTCCTGGCCCTGGCCGTAGCCGCCGGCTTGCGGCTCCAGCTCGACCAGGGGCGCCGGCCGCGGCGCGGTCGCCTCAGGGTCGGCTTCGAGGCCCTCAGCGATTCGAACGATATCCCGCACGTGACCCGAGTAAGCGGCGACGCGGAAGTCATTGCCGGAGTCGTCCGGGACCTCTCTCACCGCCATGGCCTCCTCGAGGCCCTTCAGGGTCATGTTGAGCCGGGCGATCTGCTGATCGATCCTCGACAGCGGCGGCTGATCGCCGCCCTGGGCCTCGCCGCCCGACGCTTCGCCGCCGCCCGACGCTTCGCCGCCGACCGGCGGTACGCCGCCGACCGGCGGTACGCCGCCGACCGGCCCCGCCATGGCGGGCCCTCCGGCCGGAGGCGTCCTCGGGCAGCCCTCGCCTGAGCACGGGCCGGCGTCGGGGTACTGCTCCCGCTCCGGTCGCGTCGCATCAGCCCGGCCCTGCGACGCGGTGCCCTGGTCGCCGGCGCGCTCGAAGCGGGTGCCCACGCCGCCCGTCGAGGCGCCCCCCGAGTGGTCACCGGCCACCACCGGCGTGTCCTGCTGCGCCGCGACCTCGCCGGCGGCGGGCAGATGATCGGTGTGACGGACGTCCCCGCCATCGTGACCCTCCCCCACCACGTCCCGTGCCGGCGGGGTCACGCCGTCAGGCGAGCCGGATACCTCTTGGGCGAACATCGAGCCGTCACTGTCGGGCTCCGCGAGCGCCCGCGGCACGAGGGCGGCGACCAGCACCAGGCTCACGCAGGCAGCCAGCAGGCGGCGCCTGTGCCGGGAGCGCCGGGAGTGCCGGGGCCTCCGCCGGCGGGATGGCGTGGCGGTTGGTGCCCGACGGGCGCGGTGCCAGAAGGTGGCTGCAGTGCCATGGGGTCGCTTGGGATGTGTCGCTGGGCCGAGCCTGGCGAGCGACGCCGTTGACGACAGCCCAAACGCTACCAAACCACCCAAACCAGTTTATTGTGCAGTCATCCAATCGTCGCGCTCGTGTGATCGACTGGACGCCGAAGAAGGCATCGCGGACCCATCACCAGGGTGGTCTTGACTGGACACGATGCAACTGCCGCACCGATGGTGAGACCGGGTCATCGTGCCGTCACAAGTCTCGCAATCCTCGAAGTGGGCGTGACAGGGCTCGAACCTGTGACCTCGGCGTTGTAAGCGCCGCGCTCGTACCATCTGAGCTACACGCCCGTGATGCCCTTCTCGTCGCGTACAGCCGGCGTGATACGGTTGCGCCGCCGGCCGGGAGCGGCCATCAGGGTCGCAAGGGTACACAGGGCAGCTTCTCCTCATCCGAGTGCGCCACTCCACCGTTCGATGCAACCCCATACGTCGTGACAGATGGGCACCTCGGCCGCTGCAAAGGCTGCCGCCACGGCGCGCGGCACGGCCGACGCCGACGCACGAGAACGGGGACCGTCGGCGGCTCGTCTGCCAGAACCCACCCGGCTCTGCCGGTTGCACCAGTGGTGCGCCAATGACCAGAAGATCCTGATAAGCGCGCAACGGCGCGGTCGCCCGGGCGCGGTTGCGGTCCACGCGCACGGCGCGTGGAAGGAGTTGACGATGACCGACCGACCAGCGTGGGTGAACCAGGAGCTGTTCCCCTTCGAGAGCCACTTCATGGACGTGGACGGGGCACGCGTCCACTACGTCGACGAGGGGCAGGGACCGGTCTTCCTCGCGATGCACGGCAACCCGACCTGGTCGTTCCTGTACCGGCACATCATCAACGGCCTCAAGGACCGGTTCCGCTGCATCGCGCTGGACTCCCCGGGGTTCGGCCTGTCCACCGCGCCTGAGGGCTACGGCTACACCACCGCCGAGCACTCCAAAGGTGGTGGAGAGCTTCGTCGCCACGCTGGACCTGGACGGCATCACGATGATGGTCCAGGACTGGGGCGGACCGATCGGCCTGTCGGTGGCAGTCCGCCACCCCGAGCGGTTCCGGGCCCTGGTCATCGGCAACACGTTCGGATGGTCGCTCAAGGGGGAGAAGACCTTCGAGCGGTTCTCCAAGCTCCGGTCGCGAGTCCCTATCCACGTGCTGCCCAGGGAAATCATGGCAGCTCAGCCGCTGCTCTCCGAGGTCGAGCAGGGCCTGGGCCGCCTGGCCCACCTCCCAGCCCTGATCGTGTGGGGCGACCGCGCCCAGGCATTCAAGGAGCCGCAGCTGCGCCGCTGGGAACAGACCTTCCCCAACCACCGGACGGTGGTCCTGCACGGCGCCTCTCATTACATCCAGGAGGACGCCCCCGAGGAGATCATCGCCGCGATCACCGACTGGTGGCCAGGCCAACCAGCCAACCAGCAGAGCGCGTCACGTTTCGGCCGCCTCCGTGAGCATTCGTGACGCTCTGGCCTCGGCCGCCGGCCGCGTCCCGTCAAGTGGTGTAACGGCGAGTCCGCGTGGTTCTCGCTGACCGCCGGTTATGCGGCGGGTACCAGCAACGCGACGCGGTGCTGGGCAGAGCCCGCCCGCAATCCTGGACGACGCGGCCCAACATCGCACACCGGCGCCTACGGCTCGCGGAAGGTGACCAGGTCGAGTACGAGCACGCGACCGAGTTCCTCGATCACCTGGTACACCAGGTAGTGGAGACCACCGCCAGGGGTCTCGATCTCGAATGTGAATCCGCCCGGGCGGAAGCGGACCGGGTGCCGGCCAAACTCATTCGCCGGATCCTCGCGAAGCGCCGGATAGACGACCCGATCGAGCATAACGAGCAACTCAGCTGACGCCTGCTTGTACCGATCGACGACGAGCGGGGTCTCGAAGACGTGGAAGCGCCCCACTACCTGATACTGCGCTCCTCGAGCACCGTTGCGAGACCATCCTCAACGAGCCCGAGGGACTCAGGAGACTCACCGCGCAGCAACGCGGCACGCAGCCGGTCGGCCTCCGGGCGCAGCCCGGCAAGCTGCCGGTCGAGCACGTCATCGACCCGATCGCCTGCCTCATCGTGGGCGGCTGTGCTCATGGTTCGCTCCCCGGTCGTTCTACTGACTTACAGGGAGATCGTACCTCCAGAGCTGGCGACGAACTCGTAGTCACCCCCATAGATGTGGATAGCCGTCAGCGTCGCCCTCACCCACCGAGCAGCTCGCGCGCCCGCCAGTGCCAAGAGACCAACGGGTCGATCCGTCCGTTTCTGCTGCGAGAACTCTTCCGGGTTTCCGTCCACGTGGTGCTACTCGGTGCTATGTGCGCCTACTCGGTCCACTGGCTGGAACGCGGCTGTGGCCTGGGATAACGAAGGATTTCGCTGGTCAGAATGGGGATCGGCGGGGCGGGTGGTGGAGTGTTGTCATCCGAGTGCGCCACTCCACCGTTCGATGCAACCCATATGTCGTGACAGATGGGCACCTCGGCCGCTGCAAAGGCTGCCGCCAGGGACGCGCGATACCACCACGCGCTGGACGCGTGACGAGGGCTGGAGCCGCCCACTGCCATTCACGCTACCCGCCGAGCACCCCACCGGGGAGTCCGCGGGAGAGCTGCTCCCACGTGCGCCTCATGTCATCGGCGAGGTCCACCCGACACCCTGAAGAACCAACCTCGGAAATCTGGCTGACCTGGGACCGGCCGGGTGGACACCCCGAAGAAACGGCGTTCCTTCGGGTGTGACGGCCGAGCCAGATTACTCAGCACCACGCGGCAACTGTCCCCTGCCGCTGGATCTGAGAAGTCGCCAGGCATCTGAGCACACGATCTGAGAAGCGTCATCGGATCTGAGCAGCCCCTCAGCGAAGACCTCCGCACCACGGGCGATCGGGCAGTACTGGTCGTAGGTCCTCATGCGCGCATATGTCCCGCGCCACCCGACCTCCGTGAAGTCCAGATTCCTTACTTCGAAGTCCAGATCGCTGACTTCCTCCCGGCGCACCTCGATGTTGCGATGAGCCCATAGGGGGTTCCCGGAAGCGGGCGGGCGGGCGGATGCGGTCGCATGGGGATCGCGCCGCGCCCAACCGGCTCGGTCGCCGACGACCGATTGGAGGCGGACATGCGCACGATCCGGATCCGAGTTCTGATGGGGTTCGCCGCCGGCGCCTGCCTGCTGGTCGCGCTCGCCGGCGCGCCGGCCCTGGGCGCGCCGGCGCCGACCACCCGGCTGGTGAGCGTGAACAGCGCCGGGATCAAGGCCAACCGCGACAGCCGGTTCCCAGCGGTCAACGCGTCGGGCTCGATCATCGCGTTCTCCTCGGACGCGACCAACCTCGTGTCGGCCGACGGCAACGACCGCCAGGACGTGTTCGTGCGCGACCGGGCCGCGGCCACCACGATCCGCGCCAGCGTCACCCCGCTCGGCGGCGAGGCCAACGACACCAGCCAGCGCCCGTCGATCGACGACGCCGGCAAGGTCGTCGGGTTCGAGTCGCTGGCGACCAACCTGGTCGGCGGCGACACCAACGACGCCCAGGACGTCTTCGTGCGCATCCTGACGCAACCGCCGCAGACCCGGCGGGTGAGCGTCAGCAGCAACGGCGTGGAGGCCAACGACGACAGCGCCAACGCCGCCGTCAGCCCCGACGGCCGCTACGTGGCGTTCGCGTCGCTGGCGTCCAACCTGGTGCCCGGGGACACCAACGGCATGCTGGACGTCTTCGTCAAGGACTTGAGCACCAACGCGATCCGGCGGATCGTCGGCAACGGCGGCGTCCAAGGCAACGGCCCCAGCGGGATCCCCTCGATCAGCGCCGACGGCACCTGGGTGGCGTTCGAGTCGCGCGCGTCCAACCTGGTGCCCGGCGACACCAACCAACAGGGGGACGTGTTCGTCCAAAAGACCGCCACCGGCGCCACCGCCCGGGTCAGCGTCAACAGCGCCGGCGCCCAGGGCAACCGCGAAAGCCGCGACCCCTCGATCAGCGCGGACGGCCGCCACGTCGCGTTCGCGTCGGACGCGACCAACCTGGTGGGGCGCGACGGCAACCGCAGCAGCGACGTGTTCGTCCACACCCTGGCGGCCGGCACGACCGAGCGGGTCAGCGTCAACAGCGCAGGCGTGGAGGGCAACGGCCCCAGCTCCGAGCCGTCGATCAGCACCCCGCCAGACCAAGGGATCCGGGTGGCGTTCACCTCGTCAGCCGACAACCTGATCGCGAGCGACACCAACCTGCGGGACGACGTCTTCCGCCACGACAGCCTCCTGGCACAGACCACGCGGTGGAGCGTCACCCAGAACGGGTCGCAGGCCAGCGGCGGGAACAGCGCCGCGCCGGCGATCACCCGCTCCGGCGACCACATCGCCTTCAGCTCGCTCGCGCAGAACCTGGTGCCCGGCGACGGCTTCAACAGCCTGGACGTCTTCGTCCGCGGCCCGTAGGGCGCCCTGACGCCGCAGCGGACGCCGCAGCGGTCGAGCCCGAAGCGCAGCTCTAGAGCGTGTTTCTCGGATCGGGTCGCGGACTTGGGAGCGGCGGGCAGGTCGCGGTAGAAGCTGGGCGTGAACCGGCGATTTGAGATCACCGAGGACGAGTGGGAGCGGCTGCGGCCGATGCTCCCACCGATGACGGGCA
>DATFRI010000017.1:0-44079 GCA_035263405.1 Actinomycetes bacterium
GGAACGCGCCGGTCAGGCGTCCGCGGGCTCGACGGCGCCTGGAGGCAGGCCCGGCGGCTGGCACCACGGCGGCCCGTCGTCGGGCTTCACGCCGCCACCCGGCGGCTGCCCGGGGACGGGGGGCGGGGGCGGGACGCAGACGGGCAGCGGGACGGGTGGGCAGTCCGGCCCCGACAGGGCGACCCCGCCATCCTCGCCGGATGACCCGGGTGTCGCCCCTGGGGCGGGCGAGACGCAGGTCGGCGGGGGTGGGCAGTCCGGGGGTGGGGGTGGCTTGGCGACGGGGTCGTCGCCGGGCGGCACGGGCAGGGGAGCTGGCGGGACGCAGATGGGCGGGACCGGCGACACGGCTTGATCGGCTCCCTCGTCCGCCGCGGCGCGGCCGACGGGACTGCAGGCGGCCACGCTCAGGGCGAGCCCGAGCAGCGCGAGCGGCGGCAGCAGGCGCAGGCGCCGCAACCGCCCGGGGCTTCGACCCCGGCCGGCGCGCCGCGCGCGCCTGAAGACGGTTGGATGACATCGACAGCACCTTTCCGTGGGGGTCATTTCCGATCGGGCGGCGCGACCGTGGGCCTGCCGGTGGATCGGGGTGCGGACCGGGATGTCGACAGCTGCCGGTCTACATGATCATCGCCCACCTTTCGTGAGCGTTCACGACCTGGACCGGCGCGACGGCCGGATGCGGATCACCAGCGTCGATTACCCGTACGGGAATTTCGAGAGCCGTTGCGCACGCGCCGTGCGGTCCGCGGCCCCCGCGCCCGCCGCCACCGTGGTCACGCCCGGGTGCGGGCGTCACCCGCTGAGCAGCAGGATGTGGACGGCGCCGCTCGCGTCGCCGCAGACGGCCAGGAGGCCGTCGCCGGTCGCCGCGACGGCGCAGGCGCCGACGGCGGCGTCGGCCGTGAAGGACGCGACCACCGCCCCCTGCTCGAGGTCTCGGACCTTGAGGCTGCCGTCGGCCGAGTCCGACACCAGCCAGCGCCCGTCCGGGGTGATCGCCAGCCGGCCCACGCCGTCGCCGTGCGCCAGCGTCAGCGGGTCCCCGCCGCGGTCCAGGTCCCACACCTTGAAGGTGCCGTGCCAGGCCGCGGGCGCCGGACCGGAGCGGGCCGACGCGCTCGACACGGCACGCCGCCCGTCGGAGGTCAGCGCGACCGCCTGGACGTCGTCCCCGTGGCGCAGGAGGGCGGGCGCTCCGCCCCGGTCGAGATCCCAGACCTTGACGGCGCCGTCGGAGGACGACGTCGGGGTCGTCAGCGCGCGCCGCCCGTCGGGGGTCAGCGCCCGGATCAGCTCCACGTCGCCGTCCCCCATGGCGCGGCCCTCCGGGTCGCTCCCGGCGTCCCAGAGCACCGGGCCGCGCAGCTCGGCGTCCGCCGCCCCCCGGACGCCGCCCGCCGGCCGCAGGCTGCTCACGACCGCGCGGCGGCCGTCGGGCGTGACCGCGACCGACAGGACGCCCGCACCCCAGTCGGCCAGGCGCTCGGCGTCCCCGGCGCGGTCGAGGTCCCAGGCGGTCAGGCGGCCGTCCGCCGTGGCGGCGGCCGCGCGGCGGCCGTCGGTCGTGACCGCGACGTCCAGGACGAGCGGGCCCGTGGAGCGCAGCGTCCTGGCCGCCCAGCCCGCGTCCCGGTCCCACAGCGCCAGGCGCCCGCCCGCCGCGCCGGACACCGCGCGCCGGCCGTCGGGCGTCACCGCCAGCGCGGTCACGGACGCCGCGCCCACCGGCGCCGGGACCGCGGCGTCCGCCTGCCCGCCCAGGTCCCAGACCTTCAGGGTCCCGTCCGCCCCGGCCGAGACGGCCCGCCCGCCGTCGTGGGCCAGCGCCGCCGCCACGACCGGGGCGCCGTGCCCCAGGGTCCGCGGCGCTCCCGGCCCGTCGAGGTCCCAGACCCGCAGGGTGCCGTCGAACGAGCCGGCCAGCGCCCACCGGCCGTCCGGCGTGACCGCCAGGGCGCCGGCGGCCGGGAAGCCGGATCCGGGCGCGCCGGCGGCGCCGCCGGCCGCCAGGACCCGCGGCTCGCGGCCGCCGGCGAGGTCCCAGACGGTCAGCTCCGGGCCGTCGCAGCTGGACACGGCGCGCCGGCCGTCCGGGGTGACGGCGACCGCGGTGACCGTGCGACCCTCCCGGAGGGTCCGGGCCAGCCCGTCGGACAGGCGGCGCTGCGGCGTGCCGCCACCGGGCGGCACCACGACCTCCCGCCCCCGGTCCAGCTCCGCGACCTGCAGGCGCTCCTGCCCCGAGCGCGACTGCGACCCGAAGACGACGCGGCGGCCGTCGGCCGCGACCGCCGCGGCGCGGAACATCTGCCCGTCGAAGCGCACCAGCCGCAGCTCGCCGGCGGTCTCCAGGTCCCACACGCCCACGGTCGAGAACCAGAACGGCCCCAACGGGGCCCGCCCGTCGCACACGCACACCGCCTGCCGGCCGTCGGCGCCGACCGCCACCGCCCGCAGGGTGTCGCCGGCGCCGCGCAGCGTCCTCGGCGGGTCCCGCCCCTCCAGGTCCCAGACCCGCAGGGTGCCCTCGGAGGAGGCGGAGACGGCCCACCGGCCGTCCGGCGTGAGCGCCAGGGCCGACAGCCCCGCCGGCTCGGCGGC
Source organism: Actinomycetes bacterium (assembly GCA_035263405.1). Classification (GTDB taxonomy): domain Bacteria; phylum Actinomycetota; class CALGFH01; order CALGFH01; family CALGFH01; genus DATFRI01. Next base: position 2,605 of record DATFRI010000017.1, read on the forward strand.
CGGGAGGCCCGCCGCCGCCTCGGGTCCGGCGGCGCCCCGGGCGCCCTCCCCGGCCGGGCCCGTCGCGTCCTGGCCCAGCTCGTCCGGATCCGCCCCGGCGGCGGCCGGACCGGCGTGCCGCAGCGTCCTCGGCGGCTGCTGCCCGTCGAGGTCCCAGACCTGGATGATCCCGTCGGCGGAGGCGGAGACGGCACGCCGGCCGTCGGCGCTGACCGCGACCGCACCCGCACCCGGGTGGCGCAGGACGCGCTGGAGCGCGCCGCCGGGGGCGGCGAGGCTCGCCGTCGCCGGCCGCAGCCAGGGCCGGGCGGACCAGCGGTCCGCCTGCTCCAGCAGCCTGCCGACCTCGGGCCCTGCCGGCCCGCCGGCCAGGCGGCCGAGGAGCTGCCCGGCGAGCTGGTCCGGGTCGCGGTCCAGGACGTGCGCGGACAGCCGCAGCGCGTCCTGGAGCGGCCGGAGCCCCTCGCCGACGCCGCCGGGGATCTCGGCGGCGAGCCGCTGGTCCTCCACCAGGGCGCGCACGCCGAAGCGGGCGAGCTTGGCGCGCAGCAGGCCGAAGTCGGCGAGCAGCGCCGCCAGCCGCCGGCCGAGCCTGGCGCGCTCGGCGCGGCCGGGGCTGGCGCGGGCGGCGCGGGCGAGGTGCGCGGGGGTGTGCAGCAGGGCGTAGCCGTCCTCGCAGCGCGCCCAGTCGCCGGCCCACTCGTCGAGGAAGTGCTCGGCGAGGGCCTGGTCGGCCTCGCCCTGCGCGGTCCGCAGGTCGGGGTCGGTGAGCAGGAACTGGTGGAAGGACTGGTGGTAGATCCGGACCGGGCCGTGCGGCAGCGGCCCGCTGAGGAACTGCGCGCAGGCCGTGACGGCGTCCGCGGCCTGCGACTCCCAGACCCTGCCGCCGACCAGCCGCCCGGCCGCCGGCGCGATCGTGCCAAGCTCCAGCCCGTCGCCCCGCGCCGCGGTCAGCAGCGCCAGGACCGGCCGGTGCTGCGTGCGCCAGTCCCGGGCCTGCCGGTCGGCGGCCAGCTCGCGGGTGAGGAACTCCCGGTAGACCTCGTCCAGGTCGGCGGGGAGGCGGAAGGTCGCCGGGTCGTCCACGCGCTCGGGGTGCGCGCGCAGGTCCTCCAGCACGTGCCGGGCGTACAGGAAGTTCCCGCGGCTGCGGGCCGCGACCCGCGCCGCCAGGACCGACCGGGCCGGCTCGGCGAGGACGCGCAGGCGTCGGCGCGCGTGGTCGCCGATGTCGTCGGCGTCCGCGGGCGCGTCGGCCACCAGGTCCAGGCCGGCCGGTCCGAGCGCGTCGAGGACCCTGGTCTCGTTGGAGCGGGCGGTGAGCAGGAACCGCAGCGAGGGGGGCAGCCCGGCGTCGGGATGGAGCGCCTGGCCGAGCAGCTCCACCAGGCCGCCGGCACCGGCCTGGAGGGTCTCGTCCAGCGCGTCGACCAGGACGGTGACCGGGCGGCCGATCCCCTGCCCGCCGAGGGCGGCCAGGGGCTTGCGGACCGCCTCGTCGAACGCCAGCACGGGGGCGAGGTCGTGGACGTGGACGGGCACGTTGACCCCGATCACCCGGCCGCCCGCGGCGACCGTCCCCGCGGTGGCCTCGCCGCTGATCGTGATCTCGCGGCGGCCGGTCCCGAGCAGCGCCGCCCGGAACCCCTCGTGCAGCGCGGCGAGCCGCCCGCTCAGGGCCTCCACGAAGGACAGGGGGTTCTGCGTCCAGGGGTCCCTGGCCTGGCAGAACAGGGCGTGGTCCAGCGCGCCCCGGCGCAGGTGGGCGCGCCCGTCCGTCGGCGCGTCGCCGTCGCTGATCTGCACGACCCGGGCCGCGACCAGCGTCTTGCCCGCCCCGGGCGGGCCGGTCAGCAGCAGGCGCCGCCGCGTCCCGCCCAGCCAGGCGTCGATCCGGTCCAGCACCCAGCGCCGGCCGGTGAACTCCTCCAGGTGCCTGGCGGCGGACTCGGGCACGGCGGCCGGCACTACCCGGTCACCCGGCGCCGCCCGGTCACCCGACGGCGTCCAGGTCGGTGCCGACGGCCTGGCCGCCCGGTCCCACCGTGCCGGCGTCGACGCGGCCGGTGAGCGTGCCGCCGACGACCCGCCGCGCGCGCAGCCCGGCGACGTAGCCGAGCACCTCGTCCGCGCTGGCCTCGCCGACCGCGACCGGACCGGAGGCCGGCCGGTCCTCGCCGCTGAAGGTCAGGCGCTGCCGGTAGACCGCCTCCAGCGCCCGGCGGAGGGCGTCGACGACCTCGAGCAGCCGCCGGTCGCCCGGGTCCACCTCCTGGATCCCCTGGGCGTAGCCGGCCACGGCCTGCCACAGCTCCAGGAGGTCCTGCTCCAGCCGCTGCACCGCCTCGAAGTCCAGCCGCGGATCCTGCAGCCGGCCGGCGAACGCGGGCGGCAGCTCGACCGCGACCGGGACGGCCGCCGCGGGCTCCGCGCCCGCAGCGGTGGAGGCCTTGCGCTCCCGCCAGCGCTTCAGCACCTCGCCCGCCTGGGCGTAGAGGAACTTGATGCCCTCGGAGAGCGCGGCCGCCCCGACCACCGTGAGCGTCAACGGGTCTGTCATCGCGTCCCCCCTCGCCGACGGTGCCCGGACCGTCCACCCGGGAGGATCCCACGGCGCCGCGCGTCGCGGAAGGCACCCGGCGTGGCCGCCGGTGCCTCGGCATTTCTCAGACATTTCACAAGCGGGCGACGTAGGGTCCTGGGAAGCCCCCGGTTCGCAGCGCGTCGTTGCGCTGTGTGGTCCCCGGCCGTGCCGATGCCTCGTCGTCACCCGTCTCGGCGCGGTGCCGGGCGGTCAGGTGGTGGGGCGGTTCAGGGTTCGGCGAAGGGGCGGCCATGCCAGCTGACCGTTCGGGCCTCGGGTGCGCAGCGAGGAGCTTCGCGGGGACCGTCGCGGCCGTGCCGGCCTGCGCCGGGCGCATCCTCATGGCGGGCGCCCTGATCGGCAGCATGCTGCTGGTGGCGGTGCTGTGGGACGAAGGGGTCGCGGGCGCGGCCGGGGTCGGATGGCGCGCCGGCGGCGTCCGGTCCGCTGCAGATCCGGCGACGGTCGTGCAGGATCCGGCGGCGGCGGCCCCGCCCGGCGGGGCCCGGGAGCCTGGCCTGGACCCCTCCTTGGCGGCGGTGGAGAAGCAGGTCGAGCACCTGCTGCGCGAGTGGCGTGACGCCGAGGCCGCCGAGCCCGGGGGGAGGGGGCAGCGGGGGGTGGCCGGACGGCCGCCCGGGCAGGCCGACCAGCAGGCGCCCGGGGGGCGGCGCTCCGGCGCTCCGTGGCCGACGACCCCGGAGCTGTCCCACCTGTTGCAGCCGGAGGGCACGCGGGGGAGGGTTCACCGGGCTCCGCGGGGCGGCGGCGGCCGCCCTGCCGACGGTGAGGGGGGCGGCTCGCCGCCGGGTGGGGAACCCGCCGGTCCGCCGGTCGACCCCGCGCTGGTGCTGTCGGCGCTGGCGTCGGAGGCCGCGGTCCCGAGCGCGGCGGCGCCCGGAGCTGCACCCACGGGGCCGACCCCGGACCTCAGGCTGGGGATCGAGCGGATGCTCACGGCGCCGGTCCGCGCGTACCCGCCGGGACCCCCCGGCAACGACGACGACCCTAGCGAGCCGCTCTGGGAGCGCTACCTGCACGACCGCACCGAGCGGCTGATCCGCCAGCACGTGCTCACGCCGTGGTTCGGCTACCGGTACCCGCCGGAGCCGCCGGAGCCGCTGCTGCCGACGAACGCCTGGGACTACATGGTCCTCAACGGGGTGACCAGCCTGGTCAACGACGCCGTGCGGGTGAATCTGCTCTACGGGGTGCTGAACCGACCGCTGGGGTCGGCCCGGAACCTGGCCGAGATGACGCTGCTGACCCGGCCCACCTGGGAGAGCCCGGTCGTGAACACGCTCTGGAACATGGCCGTCAGCAGCGGCGTCGTCGCCGCGTCGGAGGCGATCGGGAAGTGGGCGACCGCGCAGGTCACCGCGGAGCGCCTGGTTCCGGTCATCGCCCAGGCGGTCCGGGAGCGTCCCTACGCGTGGATCGGGTACCCGTTCGTGCCGGACGCGCCTCTGCCCGGGGTGGGGCCTGCCGTCCCGCCTGAGCGCGTCCTGCCCGCGCGCGAGCTCAGGGCGATGGTGGGCATGCAGTTCCACACCGGGATCAAGTGGCAGCTCATCGGCTCGACCATCGGCGTGCAGGTCCTGGGCGGCCTGGTCAAGCCGCTGGTCCAGTCGCCGACGTTCGAGATCCCGGAGCTCAGGCACCCCCTCACCGGTCGGATCGTCCCCAACCCGCTCCAGGCCCTGCCCGCCCCGATCGGCCGGGACGCGCAGGGACACAAGGTGTGGGCCAGCCGCCTGGACTACTGGCTGGACAAGGCGTACGACGCCGGCACGCTGTTCGTGCCGATCCTGGTCACCCACCTGCCGGCGGTGAACCCGACGGTCAACAGCCCCTGGACGACCCTGCTCATCGCGACGGTCACGACGACCAACAAGCTCGTGGCGGACGTGAGCACCGACCTGCCGCCGGAGGGCGACCCGGTCCGGGAGGTGGTCCGCGCGGGGGTGGACCCCGACCCGGACAGCTTCGGCGAGCAGCTGTGGAGCTTCGCGGCCAACACCCTGGCGATCCCGGCCATCGCCGGCCCCTGGCTGCTCCTGCGCAACCACTATCTCAACCTGCCGCTGTGGGTGAGCCGGGCGCAGCTGGACTACCAGATCAACGAGGCGATCCGGGCAGGTGACTGGGAGGGAGCGAAGGAGCTGATGCGCCATCCCGACCGGAACCTGCTGGACCCCGAGACGGGGGCCGCGGTGGCCGCCGCCTGGGACCGGGCGTGGGCGGCCTTCGACCGGGCCATGAAGGTGGACACGCGGCGGGCGTGGGAGACCGTCCTCCAGACGCCGCTGCTCGGCGTGCAGATGGGCAGGCTGGGAACCAAGTGGCTCGCGCAGCAGCTCGCGGGTGAGGTGACCGACCTGGACCCGGAGGATCGGCCCGCCACGGAGCGGCTCCCGGGCCTCGAGGCGGACCTGCGAGCCGCCGCCGACCGGTTCTGGCGCGACCTGGGGTACCCGCCGGCCGAGCACGCGGACGCGGACGTCATGCCGGCAGCCCCGGCCGAGGTGGCCACCCGGGACCCTGCCAGCGCTCCCGGCGGGCTGCTCGAACCGACCACCGCACCGCGGCATCCTGCCACCGTGACCGAGTGGTCACCCCGGCCCGCGGGCGTCCCGGCCACCGGCGAGCCCGCCGGTGGCCGGCCCGACCGTGCCGCACCCGGCGGGCCGCGGCTCAGCCTCGAGCTGGGTGGCGACCAGGGCGTCGTCGCCGACGACTCCGTGATCGTGTTCCCCGAGCCCATCCCGCTCACCCACGGCCACGTCATCCCGGCCCGCGCCAGGCTCCTGCCCGGCGGTGCCGTCCTCGGCGAGGACGGCACCCTCCTCGCCGTCCTGCGGGACCGCGAGATCCTCGACCCCGAGGGCACCACGGTCCTCGCCCGCGTCCTGCCCGACGGCGGCATCGTGGCCCCCGACGAGGGCGACCGCGACCCTGACACGACGACGCCCACCGCCGAGCCGGCCCAGGCCCGGCCCCGGACCGCCGCCGAGCCGATGTCCCCGACCGCCGGCCGGCTCACCGAGGACACCCGGGACGAGGTTGCCGGCCGACCGACCGGGGACCCGCCAGCCGGCAACCCGCCAGGCGGCCGCGACCGGCCCGTCCCGGAACCCGCGGAACCGCGTAAGCCCCCCGCCTCCGAGCAGCTGTCGGCAGGTCAGGCGACGAACGAGGCGGAGGACAATGTCACGTCCGCGCCCTCCGGCCCCGGTCCGACACCGCCGCCGGGCGGCATCCCCGACACGGCCACCGGCGGCGACGGCGAGGAGCCCCTCGCTCTCGCCGCCACAGCCGACGTCCCGGACGCCACGGCCCCCGGCCTCGGCTCCGGGCAGTGACCGGGTGCGGCGCCCGGCCCGCGCCGGCAGCTCCGGCCCGCCGCCGGGCGCTCACCGGCGGCCTGTGACGGGCGTCCCCGTCCCGCGGCCGGACGACCGGGGCCGTCCCAGGGCCGCGGACATTCGGTCGCGAATTCCCCATGCGGAACCCTCTGCCCGACTGGTGCCAGGCCGCGGGAAATATGGTGCCTCAGAGGCATTTGGGCCGGATGACCTCTCGTTTTGACCGGCGCCTCGATAAACGTCAGAATTCGTCAGCTGGCTGTCCCCAGCCGGTCCTGATCAGCCAGTCGTGCGGGTTCTGCTGGAGAGAGGGGCCTACCGATGGACGTGACTCACGCAACGTGGCGGAAGAGCACGCACAGCGACACGAACGGATGTGTCGAGGTCGCCTTCGTCGACGGCCGGGTGGCCGTGCGGGACAGCAAGGACCGGGCGGGCCCGGTGCTGGAGTTCACCCGCACGGAGTGGGAGGCGTTCCTGACCGGTGTCGCCCGGGGCGAGTTCGGTCCCGCCTGACCCGGCCGTCTGATTTCCTACAGCTCGCTCGACAGCGCCGCGATGAAGGCGACCGATTCGTCCGTCGCCAGAGCCTTGGCGCGCAGCAGATCGAACAGCTGCCGGTACAGCCGGAGTTCCTCGGGGTTTTCGCAGTAGAGATTGCCGGCGGCGCTGTCGAGCATGACGATGTCGGGCTCGGCCGGCTCGGGGAATCCGAGGATCGTGAAGGGCCCGTCGATGCCGGCGTGGGCGCCCGCCGCCACCGGCAGGACCTGCACGGTGACCGACGGCGCCGCGGCGGCCTCGACCAGCCGGTCGAGCTGCCGTCGCATCACCGCGGCCGTGCCGACCCGGCGCCTGAGCAGGGCTTCGTCGAGGATCGCCCGGAACGCCGGGGGGTGCTCGCGCTGCAGCAGCTCCTGGCGCTGCATGCGCAGCTCGACCCGGCGGTCGACCTCGTGCGGCGACAGGTCGGGCCGGACGGCGCCGATGATCGCCCTCGCGTAGTCCGCGGTCTGGAGCAGCGACGGGACGGCCAGGGCCATGTAGGTGTGGATCCAGGCCGCGGCCGTCTCCAGGCCGGTGTACGGCGGCGCGCCCTCGGACACCCCGCTGTAGGCCTCCCACCAGCCCGGCTGCCGGGCCTCCCGGGCGATCTTGACCAGCGCGTCCCGCCGGGCCTGGTCGACCCGGTACAGCTCCAGCATGTCCCGGACGTCGCGGGGCGCCGCGCTGACCTGGCCGGTCTCGATGCGGGAGACCTTCGAGGCGGAGCAGTCCAGTCGTTCGGCGACCTGCTCGATCGTCAGGTCCGCCTGCTCCCGCAGGCGGCGGAGCGTGGCGCCCAGTCGCTGGCCGCGCGTGGGGCTCCGCCGCCCGGCCGCTCGGCTGCCGGTCATGTCGGGCCGGGCACCTCCCTGACGAGCGGGCGACGGCGGGCGCGGGCTGCCGGGCGGGCACACCCCGTCCGGCACTCATCGTGGCGCCCGCGGACAAGCTGCGCAAGCATGCCGACCGCAAAGTTGCACTCCGAAATTTGCACGCCGCACCCTTGCATCGGACCGCGCTCTCGCCTATCCTCCCTATGAGGGAGAGAGGTATCTCCCATCACCGGACGCCCACCATCTTCGAACGCCCACCCATCCACGGACGCAAGGAGCCGGTCGCGTGCTCGCCAAGCCACCTGAGCGGATCCTCGACCAGGCACCGTTCGAGCGGATCCTCGACACGGCGACCTGGCTCTTCTACCGCGAGGGCATCCAGGCCGTCGGCGTCAACCGCATCGTGGCGGTGGCCGACGTCGCGCCGATGACCCTGTACCGCCGCTTCGGCAGCAAGGACGCGCTGGTGGCGGCGGCGCTCCAGCACTGGAGCGACCGCTGGCTGGGTTGGCTGCGCGCCCGTCTGGACCGCTGCGGCGAGGACCCGCGGGCGCGCCTTGCCGGCCTGTGGGACGCGCTCGAGGAGTGGTTCGCCACCCGCGAGTTCCGCGGCTCCTTCGTCGCCAACGCCGCGGTCGAGCTGCACGGCAAGCCCGGGCACCCGGGCCACAAGGCGATCGCCGCCCACCGTGCGGCCTTCCGCGAGCTGCTCCTGGAGCTGACGACGGGAGTCGGCGCCCGCGACCCGGCCACCGCGGCGACCAAGCTGCTCGTGCTGCTCGAGGGCACCGTCGCGGTCGCCGTGATCGAGCGCCGGCGGCCCAGCATCGACGCCGTCCGCGCGCTCGCGACCGCCGCGCTCGCCGAGGACCGCTGACCACCGCGGACCGCGTTCGGCGGCCACGTCTTGTCCTGCCGGCTGCATGCCGGTAGCGTCTGACATGGCAAGACAGCCGCCACCTCCCCTTCCCCTCTCCCGTCCCGCCAGCGGGCAGCGACCGTGCCCACATCCGCCTGATGCGACGTCCCGGTTCCCGGAGGGTGCCAGGTGCCTGAACGCCTGAGCGAGCTGTGGCTGGCGATCGACACGGTCTGGGTCGTCGTGGCCGCGGCGCTGGTCCTGTTCATGCAGGTCGGCTTCGCCCTGCTGGAGATCGGGTTCACCAGCGCCCAGAACGCCGGCAACGTCATCATGAAGAAGCTCGTGGGCCTGGCGATCACGGCGCTGGCGTTCTTCGCCGCCGGGTTCGCGATCGCCTTCGGCGGCGGGACCAGGCTCTTCGGCGACCACGGCTGGTTCCTGCGCGGCGACCCGTTCCGCTCCCTGGCGTTCTCCAGGACCCCGATCGAGGCGAAGTTCCTGTTCGAGATGGCGGTCGCGGCCGTGGCGGTCTCGATCGTGTCCGGCGCCATGGCCGGGCGCACCAGGTTCAAGGCCTACCTGTTCGTCACGCTCGGCGTCGCGGTGGTCGTCTACCCGGTCGTGGCGCACTGGGTCTGGGCGGACGGCTGGCTGCGGTCGATCGGGTTCCTGGACTTCGCCGGCTCGACCGTGGTCCACACGGTCGGCGGGTTCACCGCGCTGGTCGGCGCCGTCATGCTCGGCGCGCGGCTGCGCCCCGCGGACGAGTCGCGCAGCCAGCGTCACCAGCACGTGCCCCACCACCAGGCGATCGTCCTGCCCGCCCTCGGCGTGCTCGTGCTGTGGGTCGGCTGGTACGGCTTCAACTCCGGCTCGACCCTGGCGGCCGTCCCCGCGATCGGGCGGATCGCCCTCACGACCACGCTCGCCGCCGCGGCCGGCGGGCTCGCCGCCATGCTGACGATCTGGCTGGTCTCCGGCCGCCCCGAGGTGTCCATGAGCGCCAACGGGGTGCTGGCCGGCCTGGTGGCGATCACCGCGCCATGCGCCTACGTCGAGCCCTGGGCCGCGATCGTGATCGGCGGGGTCGCGGGGACCGTGCTGGTCGGCAGCGTGCAGCTCCTCGACCGCCGGATCGACGACCCGGCCGGCGCCGTCTCGGTGCACGGCACCTGCGGGGTCGTGGGGACGCTGATGGCCGGGCTGCTCGCCAGCCCGCGACTGGTCGCCGCGGAGGGCATCGGCCGGCCCGGGCTGCTGTACGGCGGCGGCCTGCGCCAGCTCGGCGTCCAGGCGATCGGCTCGCTGAGCGCGGTCGCGTGGATCCTGATCAGCGCGACCGTCCTGCTGTGGCTGCTGAAGGCCACCGTCGGGCTGCGCGTGAGCCGCTCGGAGGAGCTGCTCGGCCTGGACGTGTCGCAGCACGGCGACGTCGACACCTCCCGCGGCGGCCAGGCCGACGCCGCCTGGGAGCTGGCGCACGCGGCCGGCGGCCCGCCGCCGCCGCCGCGCGTGTCGGTGTTCGACACGCCCGCGGCCCGCCGCGCGGGCCGCGCGCCCCCGCGTCAGGAGCCGGGCCGGCCCGGCGCGCCGGACCGGTCGTGGCACGCCGGATCGCCCGCGCCACGGCCGCGGCTCGGCCCGCCGCCGCCGGGCTGGCGCCTCCCCCGCGAGGACGAGCCTCCCGATCAGCCACCCGACCAGGAGGCGTGGCGGCAGTAGCCCTACCGCGACCAGGCTCCGGAGGAGGGGCGAGCAGGATGACGGCATCGGGGTCGGACGAGGGGTCGAGCGGACGGCCGTTCATCCGCGCGCTCCGCGGCTACAGCATCGCCGAGGTCGACGCGTTCGTCGGCCAGCTCAGCGACGAGCTGGACCGCCAGCGCTCGGGGATCCCCGCGCGGGTCAGCGCCTCCCAGGTCCGGGGCGCCTACTTCACCGAGGAGGCGTACGGGTACGCGGTCGACCAGGTGGACGAGTACCTGGAGCGGGTCGGCGCCGCGATCGAGCGGATCGAGCAGCACCGGCGCCCGGCCGTGGAGGCCCCCCGGGGCAACGGCCGGCCGGCGGCCGCGGGCGGGCCGGTGGTCACCCCCGAGCAGATCCGGCGCCAGGAGTTCGGCCGGGTGTTCTCCGGCTACGCCATGGCCGAGGTCGACCTCGCGCTGGACCGGATCACGCGCGAGCTGGCCGCCCTGCAGGCCGGCCGGAGATCCGCGGTCACGGCCGCCATGATCCTGCGGCTCGGCTTCCCCAAGGTGGTCCGCGGCTACCATCCCGCCGAGGTCCACGCCTTCCTGCGCCTGATCGCGTCGGAGTTCGCGCGGCTGCGGCCGCCGCCCCCGCCGCGCCCCGGCCCGACGGAGGAGCCCGACAACGGCCACCGGCCGCGCGGGACCGCCGGCCCGCCCCGGTGAGGGCGCGCGCCGGCGGTCAGGACCGCAGGGTCTCCAGCGACTCCAGGCTGGCGCGGACCTGCGCGGCGCGCGGGTCGCCGAGGTCGTCGAACGCGGCCAGCGCCTCCCGGTAGGGGTCCAGGGCCAGCTCGGGCCGGTCGAGCTGCCGGTAGGTGTCGGCGAGGCTGTGGAGGGTGTGGGCCTCGCCGCGGCGGTCGCCGATCTCACGGCGGATCGTGAGGGCCTGCTGGTAGGGCCCCAGGGCCTCCTCCGGCCGGTCGAGCTGCCGGTAGGTGTCGGCCAGGCCGTGGAGGGTGGGCGCCTCGCCGCGGCGGTGCCCGATCTCCTGGTTGATGCGCAGCGCCTGGCGGTACCGGTCGAGCGCGGCCTGGAGGTCGCCGCGGGCACGGTAGGTGTCGCCGAGCATGTTGAGGGTGTAGCCCTCGGTCCAGCGCTGCCCCAGCTCGCGGCTGATCGCCAGCGCCTGGTCCAGGTGCAGCACGGCCTCGTCGAACCGGCCCAGCTCCCGGTAGGTGTCGCCGAGGTTGTAGCGCGTCCAGCCCTCGCCCGGCCGGTGGCCGATCTGGCGGCGCAGGGTCAGCGCCTGGTGGTAGTGGACCAGGGCCTCGTCCAGGCGGCCGAGCCCCCGGCTGGCGTTGCCGAGGTTGTTCTCCAGCCAGGCCTCCCCGTAGCGGTCGCCCAGGCGCCGCGCCGCCTCCAGGCCGACGTCGTGCGTGGCGATCCAGTCGGCCCAGTAGCCGTGCAGGCTGAAGAAGTCCCACAGCAGCGCCGGCAGCTTCCAGGCGACGACGTCCTCGCCGCAGCGGGCGGCGTGGCGGGTGGCGGCGACCAGGTTGGCCCGCTCGATCCGGCACCACTCCAGCGCCCGCGCGCGCTCGGTGAACGGCGCCAGTGCGCTGGCCACACCCTCCACCGGAGGGTCCAGCTGCACCGGGAGGCGCATCGGCGAGAACACCCCCGCGGCGGCGTCGGCGGTGTGCAGGTACCAGCTCAGCACCTGCCGCAGCGCGGCGGCGCGCTCGGCCTCGGGGACCTCGGCGGCGCGCTCGGCGGCGTACAGGCGCAGCAGGTCGTGGAACCGGTAGCGGTCCCACTCGGTCTCCTCCAGCAGGTGCGCGCCGGTGAGCACGGCCAGCAGCCGGCGCGCGCGGGTCGGGTCGGCCCCGGTGAGCGCGGCGACCGCGCCCGTGCCGAAGTCGCCGCCGGGGTGCAGGCCGAGCAGGCGGAACATCCGGGCGGCCTCGGGCGGCAGCGCCTGGTAGGACCAGGAGAACACCGCGCGCACCGCGGCGCGCTCGGACCGCTCGGCCGCCAGCAGGTCCAGGCGGGCGCGCTCGTCGCTCAGCTCGGCCACGAGGCTCGCCAGGCTGGTGCTCGACGTCGACGCCGCGGCCCGCTCGGCGGCGATGCGCAGCGCCAGCGGCAGCCGGCCGCACAGGCGCGCGAGCGCGGCGGCCGCGGCGGGCTCGGCCTCGACGCGCGCCGCGCCGACGATCTGGCCGAGCAGCGCGTTGGCCTCCTGCGGCGGGAGCAGCTCCAGCGGCAGCGGCTGGGCGCTGTCGCGCGTGAGCAGCCCGGACAGGCGGTCGCGGCTGGTCACCACCGTCACGCTGCCCGGCGAGCCGGGCAGCAGGGGGCGGACCTGATCGCTGCTGCTGGCGTTGTCCAGCACCACCAGCACCCGCCGGCCTTCCAGCAGCGACCGGTACAGGGCCGCCCGCGCGTCCAGCCCGACCGGGATCCCCGTCCCGGCCACACCCAGCGCGCGCAGGAACCCGTCCAGGGCCTGCTCGGCGGTCAGCGGCGGGCCGACGTCGTAGCCGCGCAGGTCCACCTGCAGGTGCCCGTCGGGGAAGCGGTCGCGGACCTGGTTGGCCCAGTGCATCGCCAGGGCGGTCTTGCCGACCCCCGCCGTGCCCACGATCGTGGCCACCACCGCGCGGTCGCCGGCCGGCTCGTCCAGCAGCCGCATCAGCGCGTGCAGCTCGCGCTTGCGCGCGACCAGGCCGTCGGTCGCCGCGGGCAGCTGCCGCGGCACCTGGACCTGCAGCGGCGCCGCGCCGCGCCGCGGGCGTCCGGGCCGGGCCGCCGCGGACGGCCGGGGCGCGCCGCGGGGGGCCGCGCCCTTGCCGCCGCTGCGCCCGCCGCGCCGCCGTGCCGGTGCGCGCTCCAGGGCGCGCTCCAGCAGCCGGGTCGCCTCCTCGCCGGTGAGCCGCCGGGCGGGGTCGGCCCGCAGCAGCCCCTGCACGGCCAGGCCGAGGGGGCCGTCCGGCCCGCCGGCCTCCTCCTCGCCGGACGTGGCCGGGCGGATGCCGTCGCTGTCGTCGTCCATGAGGTGGGTCCAGTGGCCCTCCATGGCGAACTGCAGGGTCGCGCCGAGCGACCACAGGTCCGAGGCGGCCACGGCGGGCTCCCCGCGGACCCGCTCCGGGGCGATCCAGGAGGGCGCGCCCTCGCCGACGCCGGCCCGGCCGGCCGGCGTCTGGCTGTCGACGACGGCCAGGCCGAAGTCGGTCAGCACCGCGCCGCGGTCGCTCAGGACGATGTTGCTCGGGTTGACGTCGCGGTGGACGACCCCCGCGGCGTGCGCGGCCCGCAGCGCGTCCAGCATCTCCAGGCCGATCTCCGCGACCCGCCTGACGGGCAGCGGCCCGCCGGTGGCGACGACGTCGGCGAGCGGGCGGCCGCGGATGTACTCCATGACGATCCAGGGGCAGCCGTCGTGCTCGATGACCTCGTAGAGGGTCACGATGCCGCGGTGGTCCAGCCGCGCGACCGAGCGCGCCTCGCGCAGGCTCCACGCCCGCTGCTCCTGGTACTGGTCAGCGGTGAAGTGGTGCCGCAGGAACAGCCGCTTGGCCGCGACGTCGCGGTCCAGGTGCTCGTCGTGCGCACGCCAGACGAGCCCGAAACCGCCCCGTCCGAGCTCCTCGACCAAGCGGTACCGGCCGGCAACCAGGTGCCCCGCGCCCTCGGCCATGCCGGGAACCATACCCGACTTGCGAACATAGTTCCGAATTCACCTGTCGGGCACGGATACGAGCCGGCCGCCCGGCGGGAACCGGGCGGCCGGATCCTGCGCGCCGGCGGTCAGGTGCGGCCCAGGCGGAGGTTGTCGCGGACGTAGCGGAACCGCCAGTCGAGCAGGGCCGCGGGGCTGTCGAGCTGGTCGTGGAACAGCTCGTACCAGTTGTCGATCAGGGTCGCCTGCTGCTCGATGCCCCAGCCGCGCCAGCGGCGCTCCTCCGGGGTTTCGGGAACCTCGTAGGGGTCGTCGCCGGGCTCCACCGGGATGCCGTTGATCCAGAACAGCCACGGCGCCTGGTAGCGGATGTGCTCGACGAGTCCGGCGCCGGCCCAGTACGGCTCGGCGGGCCAGTGCTCCACCTGCCAGGCGTGGGTCAGCTCGTGGACGAACAGCTGGCCCTTGACCGGGTACCTGTCACCGTGGGTGGAGTTGACCGGGTCCTCGTGCACGCCCGGGCCGAGGTTGAGCAGGATCGTGCCGTTGAACAGCGGCGTCACGACCGCCCGGCCGAAGTTGGACAGCTTGGTGATGCGCATCCGGTCGAACGGCAGCGTGTCCTTCTCCGGCGTGTCGGGGTTGTTGAAGATCCTGCGGGCGAACTCCTTCTCGGCCGGGTGCAGCTCGCGCAGGCCGATCAGCTCGCGCAGCGCCACGCCGTCGATGAAGTCCCTGATGGCCAGGGGGACGATCCCGTAGGGGCTCATGGCGAACGCCGAGCCGTACTCGACGAACACGCCGACGAGCTCGCTGTCGACGCTGAGCTTCTCGGCGAGCTCCTTCAGCGCCCTGCCGATCACCGCGGCGGCCGTCGCGGCCGGGCCGAAGAAGGCCTGGGTCCCGACCCACAGGACCAGCAGCCTCGGCAGGTCGGAGATGAAGCCGCCCAGGCCGGTGTTCTTCGCGTGCGCCTCGTGGGTGACCACCGGGTCGACGAAGGCCGGCCACGACCTGGCGATCACCCCGTTGACGCCGAGGTCGCCCCAGTAGTCGTCGTTGTCGCCGCCCGGCGGGAGGTCGCCGTCGACGTCGCCGCCCTGGTAGCTGGTGGCGGCGAACGCGTCGACGTTGCTGCGGGCGGTGACCTGGACGGCGTAGTCGTAGGGGTCGATGCCCGAGTCGTGCACCCGCCCGTAGGCCGCCCAGGTGCCGTCGGACCACAGCTGGATGTCGACGTCGCCCCAGAGGTCGGCGTCGGTCTCGTCCTCGCTGAAGTGCTGGCGGCGCCGGACGGTCTGGGTGGGGATCACGTGGTCGATGTCCGCTTCCAGCGACCAGCGGCCCGAGAACCTGGTCCACCAGGCGTGGTGGACGGTGCCGTCGACGGACGGCCAGATGGCGTGCAGCCACGGGATGTCCCCGTCGGTGACGTTGTCCAGCAGGGCGACGATGGGCTCGACCACGCCCCAGCGGGCGGTGCCGACCGCCCCCCAGCGCTCGTTCCAGCCCTCGTCGTGGCCCCACCACCTGACGAACAGCTGGCCGGTGTGGTCGAACGCGGCGAGGTCGAGCTTGTTGGCGGTGCGGCCGGTCGCGCCGATCGGGTGCTCGTGGGAGAAGTCGCCGCCGAGGGAGCCCCACTCGGGGTTCCAGCCGTTGCTCCAGAAGATCGTCTTCACGTCGCCGTCCGGGCCGACGGCGAACACGTCGAGCTGGCTGTCGTTGCGCCCGACCATCGTGATCCGCGTGCCGGGCCGGAAGTGCAGGTCGGCCTGGCCGATCGGGCCCCACGCCTGGATGCCGCCCTTGCTGCCCTGCCAGATCGTGCGCATGCGGCCGTCGGGGTGGAAGGCGACCAGGTCCCAGTGGCCGAACTTGCGGCTGACGGCGGCGATCGGCGCGCCGGGCGCGAACACCTCACCCGGCAGCATGGCCGGGTTGATCGAGCCGTCGCTGCGGACCCCGGCGGAGTAGACCTCGCCGGTCGAGTCGATCGCGAACACGAGCCACTGGGTGGGGGCCACGAGGGTCGCGGTCACGTGTGCCCCCGGCGGGAAGGGCTCCCCCTGGCCGGGCAGCGGCGCCCAGGGGCCGTCCGGGGTGATGTCGGTCCCCCCGACGGTCAGCAGCTGGCCGGCGGTGTCGACCGCGAACGCCTGCCAGCGGCCCGGGCCGGGCGCGACCGCGGCGATCGGCGCGCGCAGCGGGAACGTCCCGCCGGGCAGGTCCACCCAGTCCGACCATTGCTCGTTCTCCAGGCCGTTGGTGTGGCGGGCCATGCGCATGACCTGGTCCTCGCCGACCACGAAGGCGTACAGGTTCTGGTCGGCGTGGGCCTTGGCGACGCCGAGCTCGGCGCCGAGCGGCGCGCGCGGCCTGACCGGCGGCCACAGCTGCGGGTCGAACTCGTAGACCGTGCCGTTGTCCCCGCCGCCGACGTAGATGCGGCTGTCGGCGGGGCTGACGGCCAGCGCGTGGACGGCGACGGGCTGGCCCGCGGCATCCTCGAACCGGTGCTCGGCGACGGGCAGGCTGGTCGCGGCGTCGATCACCGTCAGCAGGTCGCCGCCGGTGGCGTGGACGTGGCGCAGGTGACGGTCGGCCGCGACCACGGCGACCGTCCTGTGGACGTGCACGGTGGACACCGCGGGGACGGTCGCCGGGTCGCTGTCGAACACGAAGGGCACCACCGCCACGCCAGGGCCCGCTCCGGGCGCGTCCTCCTCTGCCCTGGCGACGAAGACCGTCTGCTGGTCCGCCTGCTGGGCCGGGAGGAACCTGGGCGGCTCCGCCGGCAGGACCGCGATCAGGCGGTTGCGGCTGACCGCGGGGTTGAGCGCGACCACATCCTGGACCTGGTGCGTGGCGCCCTCCAGCGCGACGATCCTGCTGCTGTCGGCCGGCCCCACGCCGGTGGACGCGGTCACGTAGATCGTGTCGGTGCCCTCGTCGTAGGCGACTCCGTAGGGGCCGTCGGGGAGGGTGACCGCCTCGCCGGTGCGCTCGGCGCCGGTCGCGCCGTCGATGACGTGCAGCTTCTTCTGGAAGGTGTTGGTGACGTAGGCGACGTTGCGGCGCTGGTCGACCGCGACGTCGATCGGGGCCTGCTTGAGCACCGCCTCGCCGACCACCGGCGCGGGGTCGCCGTCGAGGAGCTTCGCGCGGTCCAGGACGGTCACGCTGTAGCTCTGCTGGGCGTAGTTGACGACGTACACGCGCTCGTTGCGGGTGTCGACCGCGACCCGGTTGGGCTGCCAGCCGACCTGGATCCGGCGGTGTTCGGTGAGGCCGTCGCGGCGCAGCACGACCAGCTCGCCCGGCCCGAACGACTCGTGCTCGTGGTTGGTCGGGCCGCCGTGGTACAGCGGGACGTAGACGTACTCGGCGTCGCACCCCAGGATGCCGATCCTGCGGACCCAGCCGGGCTGCTCAGGGAAGGTGATCTGGTGCAGTGGTGCGAGCTGGTGCGGCCCGGGCACCCCGGGGACGTGGTGGGGCGGCGTGAGCGGGGTCGCGGTCCGGTCGTCGGTGGTGGTCATGGTCTGCCTCCGTGGCTCGGTGCGGTGTGTGGCGGCTATCGCCCCCAGATCAGCCTGGGCTCGACGACCTCGGTGTAGACCGGGCGCGTGATGGGGTTGGGCCTTTCCAGCGACCAGCCGTCCTGCTGCTCCTCCACCACCACGCGGGCCTGGACCCAGCGCTCGATGATCTCGGGCGTCGGCTCGGGGATCGGGGTGGGCGGCCCCGGTCCGGGCCCAGGGGGCAGGGGCGGCGGCTCCTCCTCGGCGCTGTCCTCTCCCCCGCCGACCAGGGTCTGGTCGTTGACCGGCCGGGGGACCGACAGGCCACCCTTCCACAGCAGCGGGGCCTGGTCCGGGGGCTGCGGCGTGAGGAACGCCGTCCCCCGGAACACGGGCCGCAGGTGCACGTCCAGCCCGGCGTCCAGGCGGTCGGGGAAGCGGTCGTGCGAGGTGGCCGTGACGCTGGTGCCGGGCAGTGCCGGACCGCTCAGCTCGAAGCGCAGGTCGCCGCGGTGCTCCCCGCGCGTCACGACCAGCCGACGCTCCGGCAGGACCTGGATGAAGTCGGTGTGGACGACCTCGGAGACGTGGCAGCCGGGGACCGACACCGGCTGGAACCTGACCAGCGCCAGCCGCAGGAACGTGAACGTCTCGTTGAACAGGCGCAGGTCCACGTCGGCGTACCACAGGTCCCGCTCGGGGTCGAAGTGGACCTCGTGGCCGATGACGTCCACGCCGACCTGCTCGGGCGGGAGGTTGGGCAGCTCGACGAGCTGGACGTTCGTGCGCGCGTCCGCGACGTCCTTGAAGTCCCGGTGGTCGAGGACCACGGGCGTGCCGGACTGCGGGTTGCCGACGGGATCGAACGCGTAGCGGCTGACCAGGTTGCGGGCCGGGTGGCCGCCGGGGACGTTGCCGCCGTGGCTGCTGGAGAAGGCGATCACGCCCAGCCGCTCGCCCTCGCCGGTCTGGTGCCAGGTGCGCTCGAGGTACACGCGAACACCGGCCGGGACCCGCTCGCTGGTGAACACGTCGTCCTTGACCGTCCGCTTCCAGCGCAGCAGCGGCACCACGGAGTGGACCTCGGGCTTGGCGGGTCGGCGGGCGTTGGGCACGTCCACGACGCGGCCCTGCCCGGCCTTGCGCAGCGACGGGTCGCCGTCGGGCACGGGCGCGAAGTACTCGCGGAAGCGGGTGGTCGCGTCCGGGGTGTAGGTGATCCGCCGCCGGCGGGTGTCGTTCAGCACCTGCCGGCCGTTCACGGCCAGGTCGGGGCCGTGGAGGGCGGGGACGGTCACGGACTCGATCGGCACCTCGCGCGGCTCGGACAGGACCGGACCGCTGCCGGTGTCGGTGATCTCGGTCCAGCTCGCCACCACGTCCACCCGGCTCGTGGTCGGCCGGTGCGCGGCGACCGTCCCGCGCACCTGGACGGTGACGGTGTCCTCGCCGCGCTGCGGCTGGGTGGCGTCCAGCGTGAGCACCGGCGGCTCGACCGGCCGCCTGGTCGCGTGCAGCAGCGTGAGCGCCTGGGGCGGGGTGAACAGCGCGCTCTGGCCGTCCAGGACGTCCTGCTTGGAGTTGCTGATGCCGAACGCGGCGGCGCCCTCGAAGCTGAGCGCCGAGCTGACCTGCGTGATCGCCGTGACCCCGGGCGGCAGCGAGACCTCCAGCACCGGCCGTCGGGCCACGGTGGTCACCGCGGTCGCGGCGGCCTGGCCGGCGCGCAGCACCAGGCGGAAGGGCTCGAGGTCGGGCCACTGGGCGGTGCCGTAGCCGACCCGTAGCGGGCGGGTCTGGCCGGGCAGGCCGGTGAACGACGCGCCCGAGGTCGCCGCGTCGGGCAGGAAGGGCAGGCGCGCCGCGTCGGTGTCGAGGACGACGTACTCGCCCTCGGGCAGGTGGCCGCCGGGCGGCAGCGGCAGCTTGGCCTTGGGCGGCCGGTTCGCCGGGTCGTTGGTGGTGACCCGGAAGCCGGGGGCGGGCACGGGGCGGCCGTCCGGGCCGGGCACCGTCGGGTCCTGGAACGAGCCGGCCTCGCGCCTGGCGACCGCCAGCAGTCGCCGCCGCGCCTCGGCCCGCGCCGGGTTGTCGGGGCCGAACGCGGCGTCGAAGCGGCCGTGGACCTCGGCCAGGTGCTGGGAGCTGCCCGGCGGCGCGACGTGGCGCTCGCTGGTCTGCTTGAACAGCTCGCCGTCGCCGGTGCTGCGCACGACCAGGCGGGTCAGCGACTCGCCCGGGCTGAACTCGCGGCGCGGCACCAGGACCGGCGAGGGGACCAGCTCACGGCGCAGGTAGGCGACCGGCGCGGTGGCCAGCTCCGGCGGGCACAGCTCGGGGTCGATGCTGTTGCCGGCCAGGTCCACGGCGCGGGCGCGGAAGCTGTAGCGGCGCCCGTAGCGCAGCCTCGGCAGCGAGCCCGGTGCCACCTGGACCTGCATGCGCAGGTCGTGGCCGGGCGCGGCGCCGGGCGTCACGATCTCGGTGTTCGGGGTGCCCCGGCCCTCGGCGACGACCTTGGGGCCGGGCAGCGGCGCGGACGCCGCCCAGCCGCTCCAGCCGAACACCTCCTCGCCGACCATGACGTGCGCGTCGCCGGCCTCGTCGAACTGCTGCACGGCCACGACCGGGTCGACGATCCCCTCGTCGGCGACCTGGATCACCTCGGCGTCGCCCTTCGCCCTCCCGGTGGTGTAGGTGACCTGGCGGCGCATCAGCGACCGGAACCTGCCGTCGCCGGTACGCACGTCGACCCGGTAGCCGCCGGTGACGTCGTCGGCGAACAGCACGACCTCGCCGGTGCCGGGACCCTCGAAGCGGCCGGCGGCCGACAGCGCGGGCGCGACGGCCCTGGCATGCCGGCCGGTCTGGGCGAAGGTGAGGCCGACGTCGCGGCGGACCGGCAGCGCGACCGGCTCGCCCTTGGCGGACGGCTCGGCCAGCTTGGCCGCGACCGCCTGCATCCGGTCGGACAGCCCGACCACGTCCAGGTCGCTGACCACGTAGCGCGTGTCCGCGGGGTCCGGGCCGAGGTCGAGCATCCCGTCGCGGATCTCGCCCGTGCCGTCGGGCCCGGCCGCCATCAGGAAGCGGCGGTTGCGCGGGTCGCACACCACCCGCGAGTGCGGCTGGACGAGCGCGACCGGCCCGTACAGCCCGGTGGGGCGCAGGTCGGCGATGACCGTGCGCTCGCTGCGCCCGGTGCCCGGGTCGCCGGGGAACGGGTCCATCTCCAGGTCGACCCGCAGGCCGAGCCGCAGCGCCAGCGCCGGGTGGTCCAGCAGCAGCCCGACGAGCTGGTGGAAGTCGGCCCGGTCCAGGGTGGGGATGCCACTGAGCGGCCCGGTCGGCGGCGGGTCCCCCTCCGGCGTCGGCTCCGGGATCGGCCCGGGCGACTCCACCGGGCCGGTGTTCACCCGCAGCCGTGCGGACACCTGGGCCAGCGGGGCCATCGCCGCGGCCGCCGCGTTGCCCTGCTGCTCGAGCTCGCGCACCGCCTCGTCCAGCCGCCTGGGCGTCAGCCGGGCCGGGTCGAGCAGGTCGGCGACCGCGTCAGGGATCGCCTTGCGGGCTTTCGCGGCTTGATCGACCGGGGGACCCGCATTTGCTCCGGTCCCCCGGACCCCCTGATCCTCCGGGGGACCCGCATTTGCTCCGGTCCCCCGGACCCCCTGATCCTCCGGGGGACCCGCATTTGCTCCGGTCCCCCGGACCCCCTGGCCGTTGGCGTGCCCGCCGTCGGGGGCCACCGCGGGCGGGGCGAAGAAGTCGTTGAGGCCGGCGATCGTCCGGGCGAGCGGGTGGTCGCGGCGCAGCAGCCCGTCGGGGCTGGTCCGCTCGACCTCGTCGTACATGGCGACCAGGCGCTCGTGGGCGGGCCCGTACAGGTACGCCGGGGCGGCCTGCTGGTAGGCGGCGCCGTCCTTGCCCGGCCGCTCGCCGACCGGCGTGGCCGGCGGCAGCAGGCGGTCCCACAGCACCTGGTCGGGTGCCGGGCTCACCACGGTCGCGGTGAATCGCTCGCCGCTGTTGCGGTCGACGATCTGCGCGCCGCGCAGCGCGGCGGCGACCATGCTCGGCCAGCGGGCCAGCGGCGAGTCGCCGAGCTTGGTGCCCTTGCTCTGCGGGAGGGCGCGCGGGCTGGCGACCAGCGACAGCCGCGCCTTGCCGTTGTCGGGGTCGAAGCCGTTCGGCAGCAGGCTCCACAGGACGTTCCAGGTCATGGCGATCAGTCCTCCGCGAAGGCGGTGCAGTACACGTCCCAGGGCAGGTCGCCCTGCCAGCCGTCGGGGGCCATCAGCTCGGCGAACGTCGGGTCGCCGTTGCCGCCCGCGAAGGTCTTCTCGAACACGACCCGGACGGTCTTCTTGAAGAACAGGACCTTGACCCGGACGGCCATCTCGGCCCGGCCGCTGAGCTTGCGGGTGTCGGGGTCGTAGGTCAGCGCCATGAGCTGCTCCATGGCGACCGAGATCAGCCCGAGCACCTGGAGCTCGCCGCGGATGTGCAGGTAGGCGGTGAGCAGGGCGTCGCTGCCTTCGAGCAGGAAGCGGATGCCGCCCATCACCGAGACCGAGCCGCGCGCGACCTTGAGGTCCACGCTCAGCGCGGCGCCGAACTCCAGGGTGCCGTCCAGGGCGATCAGCCCGCCGGTGCCGACCAGGACGCCGAGGCTCCCGCCGCCGCCGAGCATCGACACCGTCATCCGGAACGGGTTGGCCGGGGTGGAGAAGTTCAGCTCCAGCGTCGGCCCGCCGCCGCTGAAGGGCAGCTCCAGCGCCGCGCCGAAGGCGATGTTCTCCAGGGAGAACATGCCGATCGCGACCTGGGGGACCGGCGCGTCGAACGACGACCGGACGCGCTGGTCGTTGACGTCGAGCGCGGGCGGGTCGCTGAACCCGAGCGTGTCGATCAGCTCGACGAGGGTCTCGACGAAGGCGAGGATGCCGAGGAAGCCGGGCTTGCCGAGCACGACGTCGACGTCCAGCTTCTTGCCGGTGGCGCTGACGAACTCCAGCCTTCGAAACGGGAGGACGACCAGGTCCTTGCCGCCGAAGCCGAGCACCAGCTCGACGTTCTCGATCTTGACGTCAGCCCGCGCCATCGGCGGGTCCACGGACGTGAACGACTCGATCGTCAGGGTGGGCGGGCCGCCGCTGCCGGGCCGGATGCGGCCGGACGCCGGCAGGCCCGGGGGCGGCGGGACCGGGATCCCGTCGGGCGGGATGCCGAGCTGCGTGCTCCAGGTGAACACCTGGGTGCTGATGCCGTCCATCGTCTGGGTCAGCACGCGCGGCACCTTGCGCAGGTCGCCGAGCACGTCCGGCTGCTGCAGGTCCAGCTCGGCGGGGAGCAGGCCGGCCAGGTCGATCAGGCCGAACAGCTTGACCGGGCCGAGCTGCTGGCTGATCCAGTCGCGCACCTTGAGCTTGCCGCTGGCGAGGTCGCCCGCGCTGCCGCCGACCGGGCCGAGCAGGCGCGACATGATGGTGGCGGCCAGCCGCGGCGAGGCGATCCCGCCCGACAGCTCGCGGGCGACGTCCAGGACCTGGGCCGGCATGGTGAGCAGCGCCTCGCCGGCGTTCTCGAGCTTGTCGAACCCGTGGTCCCTGTAGGCCTCCGCGAACTGGAGCTGGAGGTCCTGCGCCGCCTGGGGTGCGAAGCGGGTGAGCGCCGGCAGGGTCCCGGTGAAGCTCTCCACCTCCGGCAGCACCTGCCCGCCGACCACGGCCAGGCGCATCACGGCCTGCTTGGCGATCACCGTGGTCGCGTCCGGGGTGGAGGCGCCGGCCGCCGCCAGGCCGGGTTGCGCCTGGCCGGGCGGGGCCACCGCGATCGCCTGGCCGCGCAGGCGCAGCGTGGCCAGGTCGCCGCCGAGCTGGTCGCTGGCGGCCTTCCACGCGCTCGCGATCTGGTCGGGCGGGATGCCGTCGGGGACGAACGCCATGGGCAGGTCGAAGGTCGCGGTCCCGCCGGCCCGGTCGCGCACGCGGACCTTGTAGCGGAAGGCGCGGCCGTCGACGCTGAGCACGCGGGCGGTCCCGGCGCCGACGTCCCCGGGCGGGGTGACGCCGGTGAGGATCTCGACCGACGCCCACGGCCACTGGCGGCCGGAGGCGGTGCCGCCCGCGAACTCCCTGACCCGCGGGCCGCGGAGCTTGATGACCGTGCGGGTGTGCAGCGCGGCGGTGACCCGGCCGCCCGGACCCTCCTCGAGGATCCGCTGGGTCGTCGTCTCCTGGTAGGCCTTGAAACCGAATGGCCACAGCTGGCCGGTCTGGGCCGTGCGCATCGCCTGGTCGCGGCCCATCACCGTCGAGTGGGTCCACGAGCGCAGCGGCTTCCCCGGCCAGTCGCCCTCGATCTCCAGCCACGCGCCGAGCGGCGACAGCCACAGGCGGTCGGCGCTCGGGCTGGAGGCCGGCGAGACCGACTGGTCCACGATCTGCTTGCGGGAGATCGCGTTCAGGGGGCTGTTGATCTTGTTCTCGTCCACGAGCGACAGCCAGGAGGGGGGCATGCCCGTGGGGTTCGGTTCGGTGAACGGCAGCGGCTTGAGGGGGGTGGGCGCCTCCAGCAGGCGGCCGTCCTTGGTGCGCCGCGCCAGGCGCGTGTGCCACAGCTCGGTCCGGCCCTCGTGCTCGACGGGCGCGGCGGCATGAGCCATGCGCGTGGCGTTTCCCGGAATGGCAAGGTGCAGCCGGGACGGGAGCCGGACCTCGGTCCAGGGCAGCGCCGCCTGCCCCGTCCCGGCCAGGTCGGCGGCGTCCGGCGCCGCGGTGGCCGGCGTGGCCGGCCCGGCACCGCCCGCGATCACGCGCTGGGCGGGCGCGGGGGAGGCGGCGGCCTGGAGGGCTCCGGCCCGCCGGGCGCGCTCGGCGAGCAGCTCCGCGCCGCCGGGGCCAGGGGCGCCGTCCCCGACCCGGGACGCCGCGGCGCGCGCGGCCGCGTCCGCACCGCCCCGGCGGGCGGACTCGATCGCGTCGCGGACCAGCGCCGCCGCGTTCCCGCCGCCCCCCGCCGGCGACGGGTCCAGCTCGCCGACGGTGCCGGCGGCGGGGGTGGTGACCAGCGCCAGGCCCGGCAGGGCGGCCAGGATCCCCGACACCGACAGGGGGATCGGCGCGGCGTCCGCCGGGACCAGGAAGGCGACGTGGCTCGGGTCGGTGAAGATCGCTTCGGGCTGGGGCGGGCGGCCCGTGGTCTTGGCGGCGTACTCCACCACCTGCTGGGACGGGAAGATGAGGCTCAGGCGGCCCGGGACCGGCTGGCCCGAGGAATCGAGCTTCGGCCGCAGCTCCCATCCGGCCGCGGTCTTGTGCGCCGCCAGCTTGCTGGCGTCCACGACGAGGCTGAGCTGGTCGTCCGCCCGGACCAGCTGCAGCTCCGCCGGCACGGGGAGGCCGGTGTCTGCCATTGTGAGCTCCCTGCTGTGCGAGTCGACGCAGGCAGCTCATCAGGCCGGGCTTGTGCGCGACTTGCGCCGCGCTTGCGTGCCAGGGCGGCGGCGGGGGGGTCCGGGGGACGGAACGGTGACCGGGCCGGATCCCCGGATCCCAGGATTGGGGATTGAGCGAGCCCAGGTATTCGGGACAAAGTAGGCGACGGTCCCGAATCGAGCGGCCATGCGGGAGGTGGGCTTGGAGTTCCGGATCCTCGGCTCGCTGGAGGTGGTCCGGGACGGCGGTCAGGTGGCGCCGATCCGGGCGGCCCGGCACCGGGCGGTGCTGGCGCTGCTGCTGCTCCAGCCCAACCAGCTGGTCGCGCGGGACGTGCTGATCGATCACCTGTGGGGCGGCACGCCGCCCGACGGCGCCGTCGGCACGCTGCAGAGCTACGTCTCGCGGCTGCGCGCCACCCTGAGGCTCGGCCGGGACGCCGAGGTGGCCCTGGTCAGCGGCCCCGACGGGCGCACCTACCGACTGGAGGTGGACCCGGGGCTGATCGACGCGGCCCGCTTCGAGCGGCTCGTCGGCGGCGGGCGCGACGCCCTGGCCGCGGGTGCGGCCGACCGCGCGGCCGAGGTCTTCGCCGCGGCGCTGGCGCTGTGGCGCGACCGGCCCCTGGCCGACCTCGCCGGCGAGTACGCGTTCGCCGACGAGGCCGCCCGCCGCTTCGCCGCGCTGCGCGCGACCGCGCTCGAAGGCTCGTTCCAGGCCGCGGGCGCGCTCGGCAGGCTGCCCGACCTGGTCGACCAGGTCCAGCGCGCCGCCGCCGAGCACCCCGGCCACGCCGGCCTGCGCGAGCTGGAGATGCTCGCCCTGCACCAGGCCGGCCGGACCACCGACGCGCTCGGCGTCTACCACGACTTCCGGCGCCTGCGCGGCGAGCAGGGGCTCGACCCGGAGCGGGCGCTGGCCGAGCTGGAGCGGCGCATCCTGCGCCAGGACCCGGCCCTCGACCCGGCCCGGCCGGCGCAGGGGCTGGTCGGCCGCGGCGCCCAGCTCGCCCGGCTGCGCGCGGCACTGGCCGGCGCGGAGACGCGCCGCGGCCGGCTGGTGCTGGTGCACGGCGAGGCCGGGATCGGCAAGAGCACCCTGGCCGGGCGGCTCGCCGACGAGGCGGCCGCGGCCGGCGCGCAGGTCGGCGTCGGCTCGCCACTCGGCGCGGAGGGGGCGCCCTCGTTCCGCCCCTGGATCCAGGCGCTCGGCGGGCTCGGCGCCGGCCCGGCCCGGGCGCTGCTGGAGGACTGGCAGGACGACGAGGGCGGCGGCCTGGCGTCCTCGGCCCGCGAGCGCCAGTTCGAGACCCTCACCGCCGCCCTGGCCGAGGCCGCCGCCGAGCGGCCCGCCGTGCTGCTGCTGGACGACCTGCACGACGCGGACGCGCCGTCGCTGCGGCTGCTGGAGCACGTGGGCCGGCGCCTGCACGGCACCCGCCTGCTGGTCCTCGGCCTGGCCCGCGACGGCGACACGCGCGACATGGCGTCAGACGGCGGCTGGCCCGAGGCGCTGCACCGGGTGCGGCGGCTGGCGGGGGTGGAGGACCTCGCCCTGACGCCGCTGGACGACGAGGCGGTCGGCGAGCTGGTCGCGTTCGAGCTGGGCCGCACGCCGAGCGCCGAGCTGCTCACCGAGGTCACCGGGCGCGCGCGCGGCAACCCGCTGTTCGCGGCCGAGCTGGCCCGGCTGCTCGCCGACGAGCGGGTGCTGGCCGGGCTGCGGGACGCGGGCGGCCGGCTGCCGGCCGTGCCGCCGCTGGTGCGCGAGGTCGTCCGCGACCGCGCCGGGCGCCTGCCGCCCGCCTGCCGGGAGCTGCTCGGGCTGGCCGCCGTGCTCGGCTTCGAGTTCGAGCTGGCGGTCCTGGAGGCCGCGGCGGCGGAGGTGGTCGAGCAGGCAGGCGGCCACGACGTGGAGGCGTTGCTCATCCCGGCGGTCGAGCGCCGCTTCGTGGAGCCCGCGCCCGGCCACCCCGACCGCCTGCGCTTCCGGCATCCGCTGGTCCACGAGGCGCTCGAGCACCAGGTCCCGCGCGGGCGGCAGGCGACGCTGCACCGGCGGGCGGCCGAGGCGATCGAGGCGGTCCACGGCGCCTGGACGCTGCCCCACGCCGAACGGCTGGCGGCCCACTGGCGCCAGGTCGGCGGGGCCGACGCGCAGGCCAGAGCGGTCGAGTACGCGCTGCTGGCCAGCCGCCAGGCGCGCTCGGTGCTGGCCTGGGAGGAGGCGGCACGCGTGCTGTCGCTCGCGCTGGACGGCACCCGCGAGCCGCTCCCCCCGGAGCGGCGCTGCGAGCTGCTGATCGAGCAGGGGGACGCCCTGATGCGCGCGGGCGAGCCGGGGCCGGCGGGCCAGGTGCTGCTGCAGGCGGCCGACCTCGCCCGCCAGCTCGGGGACGGCCGGCTGCTGGCGCTGGCCGTCCTCGTCGTGGGCGAGGCCAACGCGTTCCTGCCCACCGGCGGCCCCGACTTCGGGGTCGGCCTGCTGGAGGTGGCGCTGGGGATGCTCGGTGAGGGCGAGGCCGAGCTGCGCGTGCGCCTGCTCGCCTGCCTGGCCGGCACGATGGTGTGGACCAGGGACCGCCAGACGCCGGAGGGCCGGGAGCGCCGGGACCGCCTCAGCGCCGAGGCGCTCGCGCTCGCCCGGGAGCTCGGCGACGGCAGCCTGCTGGCCCGCGCCCTGAACGCACGGGTCGCCGCGACCTGGTCCCCGGCGAACCCCGAGGAGCGGCTCGCCCTGACCGGCGAGGAGCTGGCGGTCGCCGATGCGGCCGGCGCACGCGACCTGGTCCTGTCGGCCCGCCGCGACGGCGCCGTCGCCCGGCTGGAGCTGGGCGACCTGGCCGGGTTCCGCGCCGAGGCGCGAGCGCACGCGGCGGGTGCGGCCGAGCTGCGCCAGCCAGCGCACCTGTACTGGGCCGCGGTCCACGACTGCACCCTGGCGATGGCCGACGGCCGCTTCGACGCCGCCGACGCCGCCATGCTGCGCCTGCTGGCGATCAGCAGCCTGGACGTCTGGGAGGAGAGCGAGGTCCAGAACGGCGTGGCCACCCAGCTGTTCCTGCGCCTGCGCGAGCGGGGCCGGCTGGACGGGCCCAGCGTCGGCGGCGACCTGGCCGCACTCGAGCGGTCGATGCACGAGTTCGTGCGCCGGCTGCCCGAGCTGCCGGCGTGGCGGGCCGGCGTGGCGCTGCTGCAGGTCCTCGACGGCCGCGACGAGGAGGCGCGCGAGGGCTACGAGGCGCTGGTCGCCCCCGGCCTCGGCTGGATCGGCCAGGACGCGGCCTGGAGCTGCACGATGATGGGCATCGCCGAGCTGTGCGCGCACTTCCGTGACGCCGAGCGGGCCGAGGAGCTGCGCGCGCTGCTGCTGCCGTTCGCCGAGCGCTGCGGGGTGATCACGTTCGGCTTCGGCCTGCTCGGCTCGATCGCGCACCACCTGGGACTGCTCGCGACCGTGCTGTGCGACTTCAAGGAGGCCGACGAGCACTTCCGGCGGGCGCTGGCCACCCACCGGCGCATGGCGACCCCGCCGCTGGTCGCCCGCACCCAGATCGAGTACGCCGCCATGCTGCTGGGCGCGGACCTCCCCGGTGCCCGCGACCAGGCCGCCGAGCTGCTGGCCGCCGGCCGGGCCACCGCCCGCCGCCTGGACATGGCGCCACTGGTCGCGCGCGCGGCGGGGCTAGCCGCGGCGGCGGGCGCATGAAGGCGCTCGCCGGCCTGCTGGGCGCGCTCGCCTCGTCGTTCACCGGCCGGTCGATGGCGACGGTGAGCCTGGCCTGGCTGGTGGTCGACCGCACCGGGAGCGCAGGCGCGGCCGGGCTGGTCGCCGCGGCGACCACGCTGCCGCTGGTGCTGGCCGGGCTGCTCGGCGGCGGGCTCGTCGACCGGGCCGGGGCCCGGCGGGCGAGCATCACCGCCGACCTGGTGACCTCCGCGGCGCTGGGCGCGATCCCGCTCGGGGACCTGCTCGCCGGCGGCGCGGCCGGCGACGGGGCGGGGCTCGGCCTGGCGCCGATCCTGATCCTGGCCGCGGCGGCGGGCACCTCGGAGGGGCCGGGGGGCGCGGCCAGGGACGCGCTGCTGCCGGCCGTCGCGTCCCACGCCCGCGTCCGCCTGGAGCGGGCGAACTCCTGGTACAAGGCGGTCGAGGCGGCCACGTTCCTGGTCGGTCCGCTGGCCGCCGGTCTGCTGATCGCGACCCTGGGCGCACGCGCGGCGCTGCTGGCCGCCGCCGCCACGTTCGCCGCCGCCTCGCTGGTCACCACCGTCACCGTGCGCCCGGCCGCCGTGGCGGCCGGGGCGCGGGCGCCGGCCGGAGCGGGGCCCGTGGCGGCGCCGGCCGGGGTCGGGCCGGCGGTGGTGGAGGCGGCCGGGGCGCCGCCGGCCGGGCGGGTCGGCTACGCGCGGTTCGTGCGCGAAGGGCTGCGGTTCGTGTGGGCCGACCGGACCATGCGCGCGATGGCGCTGCTCGGGACCGTCCTGCTGGCGTGCAGCGGCTCGTTCACCCTCGTGGCCCTGCCGGTGCACCTGAACCGGACCGGCGACGCCGCCGGGCTCGGGCTGGCTCTCGGCGCGCTCGGCGGGGGGGTGGTGGCCGGCGTGCTCGCCTACGGCGCCGCCGGGTACCGGCTCCCCCGGCGGCCCCTGGCGCTGACCTGCCTGTACGCGGTCGCCGCCGGGAAGTTCGTCCTGGTCGCGCTGCCGCCGCTGCCCCTGCTGGTCGCGGTCATGGCGCTGAACGGGCTGGTGGCCGGGCCCCTCAACCCGCTCATCACCACCATCCTCCAGGAGCACACCCCGCCCGCGCTGCGCGGGCGGGTGTTCGGTGCCGTCGGCGCGGTGTTCCTGGCGGCGACGCCGGCCGGCGCCCTGCTGGTCGGGTTCGTCCTGGACGCCGTCGGGCTGCAGCCCACGCTCGCGGGCCTGGCCGCCGTGTTCCTCGCGGCGACCGTCCTGGTCCAGCTCTCGCCGGGGCTGCGCGACCTGCGCCCGCCCGCTCCCGCCGTGGCCGTGAGCGGCGCCGGCCACGGCGTTTCGCGGCCCGGCGGGGGCGGGTAAGCGCCGGCCATGGACGTCGATGCGTACCTCGCCGGGTCCGCGGCCGCCGCCGCGGGCCTGGCGGAGCAGCCGGGCGCGGCCGCCGTGGAGAAGGCGGCGGGGCTGCTCGCCGGCGCGCTCGCCGGCGGCGGGCAGGTGCTGTTCTGCGGCAACGGCGGCAGCGCCGCCGACGCCCAGCACCTCGCCGCCGAGCTGGTCGGCCACCTCGGGCTCGGGCTGGCGCGGCCCGGCTACCGGGCGGTGGCGCTGACCACCGACACCTCGGCGCTGACCGCCATCGGCAACGACTTCGGGTTCGAGCTGCTGTTCGAGCGGCAGGTCGAGGCCCTCGGCCGGCGCGGCGACGTGCTCGTGGCGCTGTCCACCAGCGGCCGGTCGGCCAACGTCGTGCGCGCCGCCGTGGCCGCGCGGGAGCGGGGGCTCGGCGTGGTCGCCATGCTCGGACCCTCCGCCTCGGAGATCGACGCGCTCGCGGACGTCGTCCTGCGCGTCCCCGGCGAGGTCCCCGGGATCGTCCAGCAGGGGCACATCACCGTCGGCCACGCGCTCTGCGCCGAGGTCGAGCATCGGCTGTCCGCGCCGGGACCCGGATACCCTGTGTCGCGCGAGAAATAGCGCTCCTCGATTCCGAAACAGCGTGCCCGGGACATCCGCGGCATGCCGGTCGCAGCCCTCGAGCACGGAGGTCCCTGCAGATGGTGGAGGTCGCCGACCGCTCCGCGGTCCCGGCGGACGGGCCGGAGCGCCTGGTCCGCCGGATCCTGCGCCTGTTCGCGCCGTACCGGCGCCGGGTCGCGCTGATCGTCGCCCTGATCGTCCTCCTCGCCGCGTTCGGCGTCGCCAACCCCCTGCTGGTCAAGGTCGTGTTCGACCGCGCCCTGTTCGCCCGGGGCGGGCCGCGGCTCGACCTGCTGTGGCTGCTGTGCGCGCTCATGCTGGGGATCGCGCTGGCCACCGGCGCCCTCGGCGTGTGGCAGACCGCCCTCACCAACCGGCTGGGCCAGGGCGTGATGCTGGACCTGCGCAACCGCCTCTTCCGGCACCTGCAGGAGCTGTCGCTGTCGTTCTTCACCGGCGTCCGGACCGGCGAGCTGCAGTCGCGCATCACCAGCGACGTGGCCGGCGTCCAGACGGTGCTGTCCACCACCGTCTCCAACGTCGTCTCCAACGCCGTCACGCTCGTGTCGGCGGTGGTCGCGATGCTGATCCTGTCGGTGCCGCTGACGATCGTGTCGCTGCTCGCGCTGCCCCTGTTCGTCCTCGCCGCCCGCATGGTCGGCGCGCGCCGCCGCAGGCTCACCGGCGCGGCCCAGCGGTCCACGGCCGACGTGACCGCCATCACCCAGGAGACGCTGTCGGTGTCCGGGGTCACGCTGGCCAAGCTGTTCGGCCGCCAGGACCACGAGGTCGGCCGCTTCGAGCGGGAGAACCGGCGCCTGTCGGACCTGGCCGCCCGGCAGCAGGTGCTGGGCCAGGCGTTCTTCACCCTGGTGTTCACGTTCCTGGGCGCCACGCCGGTGATCGTCTACCTGGTCGTCGGCTACCTGCTCGACGGGGGCGCCGCGCTCACGGCGGGGACCGTGGTCGCCTTCACCACGCTCCAGAACCGCGTGTTCTTCCCCACCGCCCAGCTCCTCCAGACCGGTGTGGAGCTGCAGTCGTCGCTCGCCCTGTTCGAGCGGATCTTCGGGTACCTGGACCTGCGGCCCGACATCGTCGAGCGCCCCGACGCCGTGGAGCTGCCGGCGGACCGGGCCAGGGGCGAGGTCGGCTTCCACGAGGTCCGCCTGCGCTACGAGGCGCCCGAGCGCCACGACGGCGACGGGGACGGCGCCGCGGCCGCGGTCCCCGGTGACGGCCGCACCCTCCTCGGCGAAGGCCGGCGGGCGTGGGCGCTGGACGGGATCAGCTTCTCGGCGCAGGCGGGGGCGCTGGTGGCGTTCGTCGGCCCCTCCGGCGCCGGCAAGTCCTCGATCGTGAACCTGGTGGCGCGGCTCTACGACCCCACCGAGGGCGCGGTGCGGATCGACGGCGTCGACCTGCGCGACCTGCGCTTCAGCTCGCTCGCGCGGCTGATCGGGATGGTCACCCAGGAGAGCTACCTGTTCGCCGACACCCTGCGCGCGAACATCGCCTACGGGCGGCTGGACGCCAGCGACGACGACGTCGTCCTGGCCGCCCGGGCCGCCGCCATCCACGACCGCATCCTGGAGCTGCCCGACGGCTACGACACCGCCGTCGGCGAGCGCGGCGTGCGCCTGTCGGGCGGGGAGCGCCAGCGGGTCGCGATCGCCCGGGTCCTGCTGCACGACCCGAGGGTGCTGGTGCTGGACGAGGCGACGTCGTCGCTGGACACCTCCTCCGAGCGGCAGGTGCAGTCGGCCCTGGCCACGCTGATGCGCGGGCGTACCACCCTGGCGGTCGCGCACCGGCTGTCGACGATCCAGGCGGCCGACGTCATCCACGTGGTCGACCACGGCCGCATCGTCGAGTCCGGCGACCACGGCGCGCTCGTCGCCGCCGGCGGGCTGTACGCGCGCCTGTACGAGGAGCAGTTCGAGGGCGGCCGCGTCGAGGCCCGCTGCGCCGACGGCGTGGTGTTCACCGACGGCACCTGCCGGTTCGACGACAGCGCCACCACCTCGGCGCGGCGCCAGCTCGCGACCCGGTGACGCCCGCCGCCCGGCCGTCGCGCGGATGGTCCATGATCGGCTCCGGGACCCCTGGAGGTGGCGGATGACCGGCCGGCTGCGCGCGCGCGACGAGTGGAAGCTGTTCGCGGTCCTGCCGCGCGCGGACCGCGGGCTGGCGGCCGTGTGGTGGGCCGTGCTGCTGTGCCGCGGGGTGCTGCCGGCGGGGTTCGCGGTCGCGATGGGGGCGCTGGTGGGCGCGGTCCAGCACGGCACCGCGCTCGGGCTGCCGCTGGCCGCGGTCGGGGTCGTGTTCGTGCTGCTCCAGGTGCTCGCGCCCGTCCACCAGGCCGTCGGCGCCAACCTCGGCAGCCGCACCGCGGCGTGGCTGTACGACCGGCTGACCGGCGCCTGCGTCACCCCGCCGGGCATGGGCCACCTGGAGGACCCGGCGCTCACCGCCGACCTGACCATGGCGCGCGACTTCGACCTCGGCATCAACGGCCCGCCGCTGGCGATCAGCCTGGACTTCATCGCCTCGGGGCTGGTCGAGCTGGTCGGCGGCCTCACGTCCGCGCTGGTGCTGGCCGCCTACGCCTGGTGGGCGCCGCCGCTGCTCGGCGGCGCGTGGCTGGCGACCCACTGGCTGCTGCGCGAGAGCGCGGTCTGGCGCGACCGCAACACCGGCGAGGTGCGCGAGGCGCAGCGCCACGCCGACTACGCCTACCGCCTGGCCGTCGATCCGCCGGCAGCCAAGGAGCTGCGCCTGTTCGGGCTGGCCGGGTGGGTCCTGGAGCGCTTCACCGCCCGCCGCCGGCAGCTGTTCGACCTGCAGTACCGGGCCACGCGCCTGCGGGAGCGGCCGGTCGTGTGGAGCCTGCTGCTGGTCGCCGCCGCCAACGTGGTCGTCTTCTGGTCGCTGGCCGCCGCCGCGGCCGGCGGGCGGCTCGGCCTGGACGAGCTGGTCGTGTACGCGCAGGTCGCGGTCGGGACCAGCATGATCGCGTTCGGCGGGTTCAACTGGGCGATCGACGGCGCCGCCGCGCCGGTGGCGGCGGTGCTGCGCCTGGAGCCGGCGATGCGCCCGGCCGGCGCGCTCCCCTCGGGCACCCGACCGGCCGCCGGCATGCCGGCCCGCGAGATCCGCCTGCGCGACCTCGCGTTCGCCTACCCGGGCGGCAGCCCCGTGCTCGACGGGCTCGACCTGACCATCCCCGCGGGCTCGTCGCTGGCGATCGTCGGCCAGAACGGCGCGGGCAAGACCACGCTGGCCAAGCTGCTGTGCCGCCTGTACGACCCGCAGCGCGGCGCCGTCGAGGTCGACGGCGTGGACCTGCGCGAGCTGGACCTGGACGCCTGGCGGTCGCGGGTGAGCGCGGTGTTCCAGGACTTCACCCGCTTCGAGCTGCCGCTGCGTGACAACGTGGCGCCGGCCGGCGCGAGCGACGAGGCCGTCCTGGCCGCGCTCCAGGACGCGGGCGCCGCCGGCCTGGCCGGGCTCGGCACGGTCCTCGCCCGCGGCTACGACGGCGGCACCGAGCTGTCCGGCGGCCAGTGGCAGCGCGTCGCGCTGGCCCGCGCGCTGTGCGCGGTGCGGCTGGGCGCCGGGGTCGTGCTGCTCGACGAGCCGACGGCCCAGCTCGACGTGCGCGGCGAGGCGGAGATCTTCGAGCGGATCCTCGCCGCCACCAGCGGCTGCACGACGATCCTGGTCTCGCACCGCTTCTCCACGGTGCGCCGCGCCGACCGCATCTGCGTGCTCGAGCACGGCCGGGTCGTGGAGCTGGGCGGTCACGACGAGCTGATGCGGGCCGGCGGGCGCTACCGCACGATGTTCGACCTGCAGGCCGCGCGCTTCGGCGAGGACGGCCAGGACGGCGAGGCCGGGCGGCAGGGGGTGGCCCATGACGTCCTCGGCTGAGCGCGCCGCGCGCCCGGCGGGACGCGACGAGCTGCCCCCGGCGCTGCGGTCGATGTGGCGGCTGGTCACGATCGGCTACCGGGCGGAGCCGTGGCTGCTGGTCGCCGCGTTCCTGCTCGCGCTGGCGGCCGCGCTCCCCGACGCGCTGATGGCGCTGTGGCTCGCGTTGCTCGGCCAGGGCGCGCTCGACGGCGACCGGGGGCTGCTGCTGCTCGCGGCCACCGGGCTCGGGCTGTCGTCGACCGCGACCTGGTTCCTGCGCACGGTCAGCACCCGGGTGCAGCGCCACTTCCGCGACAAGGTGACGATCGCGCTGGAGGCCCACGTCGCCCGGCTGCAGGCGACCGTGGCCACGATCGCGCACCACGAGCGGCCCGACCATCTCGACCGGCTCAGCGTCCTGCGCGACCAGGTGTTCGTGCTGGACCACATGTACATGTCCCTGTTCGCCACCTGCGGCTGGATCCTGCGCCTGGCCGTCACCGTCGGGCTGCTCGTGTCGGTCGACCCGGCGCTGGCGCTGCTGGCGGTGTTCGCGCTGCCGACCGTGCTCACCTCGGCCTGGCGGCCGGGCGTGGAGCGCGCGGCCCAGGAGCGCGGCGCCCAGGCCGACCGGCTGGCGCGGCACCTGTTCGTCACCGCCACCACCGCGCCGCCGGGCAAGGAGGTCCGGGTCACCGGCATCGGCCCGGCCCTGGCCCGGCGCCGCCGGGAGGCCTGGGAGCGCTGGTACGCGCCGGTGTCCGCCGCCCGCTGGGCCAGCGCCGCGTGGCACACGCTGGCATGGGCGGTCTTCGGCGGCGCCTACGTCGGCGCGGTCGTGTTCGTCGCCGCCGGCCTGGACGCCCCGCCCGGCGACGTGCTGCTGGTGCTCGCCGCCGGTGCGCGGCTGTCGGCCTACATCGGCGCGACCGTCGGCGAGATCGGGTTCCTGCGCGGCATCTGGCTCGACGGGTCCCGGCGGCTGGTGTGGCTGGAGCGCTACGCGGCGTCGCTCGCGGCCGCGGCCGACCAGCCGGTGCCCGTGCGCCTGACCGAGGGGATCCGCCTGGAGCACGTGTCGTTCGCCTACCCGGGGACCGAGCGGCTGGCGCTGGACGACGTGACGCTGACCCTGCCCGCCGGCGCGGTCGTCGCGGTCGTCGGCGAGAACGGGGCCGGCAAGACCACGCTGGTCAAGCTGCTCGCCAAGCTCTACGAGCCGACGGGCGGGCGGATCCTGGCCGACGGCGCGGAGCTGGCGCGCATGCCCGCCGACGAGTGGCGGTCGCGGCTGGCCGGCGCGTTCCAGGACTTCTTCCGCTTCGAGCTGCTGGCCCGGCACAGCGTCGGCGTCGGGGACGTGCCGCGCCTGGACGACGAGGGCGCGGTCGCCGCCGCGGTCGCCCGCGCCGGCGCGGGCGACGTCGTCGACGGGCTCGCCCGCGGGCTGGACACCCAGCTCGGCCCGACCTGGCCCGAGGGCGTCGAGGTCAGCTTCGGCCAGTGGCAGAAGCTGGCCCTGGCACGCGGGTTCATGCGCGCCGCACCGCTGCTGCTGGCCCTGGACGAGCCGACCGCCGCCCTGGACGCGGAGACCGAGCACGAGCTGTTCGAGCGCTACGCCGCCGCGGCCCGCCGCGACGGCGGCGCCCCGACCGCCACGATCACGATCCTGGTGTCGCACCGGTTCTCCACGGTGCGCATGGCCGACCTCATCGTCGTGCTCGACGGGGCGCGGGTGGTGGAGACCGGCAGCCACGACGAACTGCTGGCACGGGGCGGCCGGTACGCGGAGCTGTACGGCATCCAGGCGGCCGGCTACCGCTGAAGGCCCGGGCGGGGGGAGGCGGCCCGTCCGGGCTGGCGGGGCGGGCGCGCAAGGTATCGAATGGGCCGCGCTCGCCTGCCGTGCGCGGCAGGGTGCGGTCTTCGGGGAAGGGGCGAGGCATGGGCAACCCGGTGGTGCACTTCGAGGTGGGCGGTCCCGACGACGGGCCGCTGCTGCGGTTCTACGGGGAGCTGTTCGGGTGGAGGCTGCAGCCGGTCCCCGGCGGCGGCGTCAACTACACGCTGGTCGACACCCAGGGCGGCAGCGGGATCAACGGCGGGATCGGCAGGAGCGGCACCGGCGAGCCCTGGTCCACGTTCTACGTCGGGACCGAGGACCTGCAGGGCACGCTCGACAAGGCAGGCTCGCTGGGGGCCACGGTCGCGCTGCCGGTGACCGAGACCGGGGTGGTCACGTTCGCGATGTTCAACGATCCCGACGGGCTGCTGGTCGGGCTGGTCGAGACCCCGCCGCCGGGCGCCCCCTCGCCGCCGGGCCCCTCCGAGGGCGAGGGTGCCCCGGTCGACTGGTTCGAGGTCCTCGGCACCGACGCGGGCCGGTCGCAGGCGTTCTACGGCGAGCTGTTCGGCTGGACGGTGCGCCCCGGCGACCCGCGCTACGGGCTGGTGGACACCGGCGCCGGCCAGGGCATCCAGGGCGGCATCGGCGCCGCGCCGACGCCCTGGGCGACGGTGTACGCGAGCGTCCCGGACGTGGAGCGGCTCCTGGCCGGCGCGGAGCGGCTCGGGGGCACGCGCGTCTACGGGCCCCGTGCGGTCGACGACCACATGGAGTCGGGCGCCTTCCGGGACCCCGCCGGCAACGTCTTCGGCGCCTACCACCACGCGCCGCACTGAAGGTGTCCGCGACGCCTTCTGACCACAGGGTGGACGCCTGAAGCAGGGCGTCGCGGACACCTTCACCGACCGCTGCGGCCGTCCCGCGCCCTCCGCCGGCTCAGGCGGCGGGGTGGCCGCGGAGCTGGGCGTTGCGGGCGAGCACGTCCGCGCCGAGCCGGCCGCGCTCGCCGCGGTCCAGCCGCCGGCGCAACTCGGGCAGGATGGTCAGCTCCTGCTGCCGTGCGTGCTCGCGGAACAGGTCGAGCAGCACCGCCACCTTGGCGTCGTAGCGGCGGTCGGACGGGATCATCCCGCCCAGCTCGCCGAGCAGCAGGTCGA
Source organism: Actinomycetes bacterium (assembly GCA_035263405.1). GTDB lineage: Bacteria > Actinomycetota > CALGFH01 > CALGFH01 > CALGFH01 > DATFRI01. The sequence goes on from DATFRI010000017.1 coordinate 39,742, forward strand.
TCAGGTGGGCCTGCTCGAGCTGGCGCTCGATGCGCGCGTCGTGGCGCCCGGTGAGGTCGCGCAGCGCGGGGTACAGCAGCTCCTGCTCGACGGCGGTGTGCGCGGCCAGCTCCTCGGCGACGTCGAGCAGCGCGCGGTACTGCCGCCGGTGGCTGCCCTCGGCCTGGTCGTAGCGGGCGAACGCGCGCTCGACCGCCGCGTGGACCTCGACGATCGCGGCGGCGGCGTCGGTGACCGCCCCGGTCCGCTCGGCCTGCCCGTCCTCGCCTGCCATGCGCTGGCGGATCATCGTGGCGTTCATGGGGCTCCTCGTGGTGTTCGCTGTCGTGCCGGTCTCTCGCCTTCGATGGTGCTCCGGCAGCGGGTGCGGCGCGTCGGACGGCGGGACCGTCCTCGGGTCCCCCGGCGGGCGCAGCCCCGCGGCCCCGGCTGCTCCCCACGGCGTAGCCGCGAGGCCGCCGTGGGGCTGACGACGCGCGCGCCCGCGGGAGCGAAGATCGCCGCGGGCGGATACCGTGCCCCCCGGCCGTCGTGGGCAACGGCGGCCGGGCCGTCGCCGACTGGAGGGACGAGGAGCCGATGAGGACCGCAACCACCGCCGCCCAGATGCTCGTACGGGTCACCGGGCTGACCCAGATCGTCCTCGGCGTGCTGCTGTGGACCGGCACGGCCACCCAGGTGCGCTCGCTGCACATCGTGATCGGGATCACGCTGGTGCTGTCGCTGTGGACGCTGGCCGTGCTCGCGGCGGTGGCCGGGACGCCGCCGGTGTTCTGGCTGCTGGCGCTCGCCTGGGGAGCGCTCACGGTGTGGCTCGGGCTGTCCCAGGAGCGACTGCTGACCGGCTCGGCGCACTGGGTGATCGAGGTGCTGCACCTGCTGGTCGGGCTCGGCGCCATCGGGCAGGCCGAGGGCCTGGCCACCCGGATCAAGGGCCGGCTCGCGGCGCGCCCCGCCGCGGCGGCCGGCTGAGCCGCCCGGGGGCTGCGCCGCCGGGCGCCGGCGGCGCAGCCACCCAGGTCGGGCACCTGCCCCGGGTGCCGCCCCGTCGGGCCGCCCGGCACTCTCGCCCTGGCGCCGGGCGGCCGGTCACGCGCCGAGCAGCGCGCCGCCGAACGTCAGGGAGTCCGTGTCGGCGGCGGACGCCTCGACGACCGGTGTGTCGGCGGCCGGTGTGTCGGCGACAAGCTTGTCGACGGTGGACGCCTCGACGGTCGGTGTCTGGATGTCGGAGGTCTGGACGACCGGGGTGCCGACGTCGGAGCTCTGGAGGACCGGGGTCTGCCCGGTGGAGGCCTCGACGGTCGGCGTCCGGACACCGGACGGCTGCGCGGGCAGGTCCCGGCCGCCGGCCTCGGCGGCGACCGTGGTCCCGGAGCCGGGCTCGTCGGCGTCGGCATCCTGGATGACCGGGTCCTGGGGCATGAGGCCCCCGCCCTTCGGGGAGGGGGGCGAGGGCTGGGTGCCGGGCGGTCGGAGCTGGCCTTCGATGAAGTCGGCGAACCCCGCCGCAGTGTTCGCGGCGTCACGCAGGGGGGTTCCCGGCATCAGCAGTTCAGGGGGCATTCTGCTCAGCTTGTCCGCCAGGTCGTGAGCCACTCCGCTCAGCTCACGGAGGTCGGCGATGGTGGCGTCCATCTGTTCCTGTGCCGACAGGGGTGCGGTGACCGTGTACTCCTCGGCGGCCTCGGTGTGCGTCGTGGCGGATCGGAGCAGACCGTCGGTCCTGGTTTCGCGGACTGCGGGATCGAACCACCGCTCCACCGCCGAGGTCTGCTCCGCGAGCGACCGGACCTCGGCGAGGACGTTGCGCACGACGACGGGGACGGGAGATCGGGAGACGGAAGTGCCGTCGGACTTGACCGGTTTCGGCAGCACCTTCGGCGGTGTGGCGCCCAGGGCGTAGGCGGCCTCGCGCTGGGCGTCGTCCGCCCTCTTGGCCGTGAGCTGGGCGGCGCTGCGCAGCCGCTCGTCCTCCGGCCCCAGCTTGGTGTCCGCGTCGAGCGCGACCTGGCGCGCGACGGCGACGAGCTTGCGGAGATCGGCGACCGCGGCCGTGATCGGGGTCCGTGCCTCCCGGGTTGCATTCGGGATGTAGTACGAAGGGCCAATGTCCTTGGCCATCTTCGCCTGCGTCTGGATGGATTGCTGCAGCTCCGCGGGTTGTGGACCGGACCCGGCGGGGGTCAGCTGGGCGATGCTCGCGGTCCTGTCGATCAGACCTGTCAGCTCGGCGGTCTGCCGGATCAGCTCATCCATGACCGGGCTGATCATCAGCGACCCTACGTACCCCCTCGGGTCGGGCGTCGCGGGCGGCTGCGCCTGGCTGGTGAGCTGCGCGACGGTCCCGGACGCGGCCGCCCCGGCCGGCGTCACCCCGCCGCCGGGCGTGTCACGGTCCTGGTCTCCCTCGAGGCCGGACCGGGCCACCACCTCCGGCTCGTCCTGCTGCCACCCCAGCCCCCGCAGATCGGGGACGACGGCGCTGCCGTCCGTCCGGTGGCCATCGGGCGCAGGCATACGCTGCGGGAGACCGGTGGTCTCCGCCGGTGAGGGGGGCGCCGGCTGCGTGAAGACCTTCGCCGCCGCGAGCCTGGAGCGCGCGAGGTCCGGGTCGACCTGGACCTCGCCGCCCTGCGTCGCGCCCGGGCGGGCGGCCGCGACGCCCTCGCCGACCAGCGCCACGATCAGCACCGCCCCACCGAGCAGCAGCACGCACGCGAGCAGCCGGACCAGGCGCTCGGGGCCGACCGGGCCGCTGCGCGCACCACCGGCAGGCCGGGGGTCGACGGCCGCATGCACACCCTGCACCGGCTGCTCCTTTCGCCGGGCAGCGCTCGCAGGCGCTACGCACGGAGGACGAGGACGTGCGCAACCAGGGGGCTCGGGCGCCGCAGGCAGCAGCGCAGGGGCAAGCCGTTACCCGCCCAATCAACGCGGTCAAGCCTAAGAGGGCATGCGTCACGGATCAGTAAATTTCCGGTCACACTGGCAGTACGTTCCCCTCGCCCCGACCGTGGCGACCGCGCCGGGAGCGGAGACGCGGCGGGCCGGTTGACGGCGCTGCCACGATGGCGGGCAGGGGGTCGCGATCGTGCCGCGCCCGGCCGGGTGCGGGGAGAGGTGCGTGAGGGTGGCTGCCGACCCCGGCCGCGGGCTGACCGAGGCGGACCGCGGGCTGACCGAGGCGGAGGCGGCCGAGCGGGCCCGCCGGGGGCAGGGCAACGACCTGCCCGACGCTCCCAGCCGCACGCTCGGGCAGATCCTGCGGGCCAACCTGCTGACGCCGTTCAACGCGCTGCTGGGCGGGCTGCTGGTCGTGATCCTGGTGGTCGGGCCCCTCCAGGACGCTCTGTTCGGCCTGGTGCTGCTCGCCAACGCCGCCACCGGGATCGTGCAGGAGCTGCGCGCCAAGCGCAGCCTGGACCGCCTGGCGGTCCTGAACGCGCCCAGGGCCAGGGTGGTCCGCGACGGCCGGGTCCGCGAGGTCGCCGTCGGCCAGGCTGTCCTCGGCGACGTGCTGGAGCTTCGCCCGGGCGACCAGGTGGTCGTGGACGGGAAGGTGCTCGCCGCGGCCGGGCTGGAGGTCGACGAGTCGCTGCTGACCGGCGAGTCCGACCCGGTGGCCAAGCGGCCCGGCGCCGAGCTGCTGTCGGGGAGCTTCGTGGCCGCGGGCGGCGGCCGCTACCGCGCCACCCGGGTCGGGCGGGAGGCGTACGCCGTCGGCCTGGCCGAGGACGCGCGCCGCTTCACCCTGGTCAACTCGGAGCTGCGCACGGGCATCAACCAGGTCATCAAGCTGGTCGGCTGGGCGATGCTGCCGACGGCGGGGCTGCTGCTGTACAGCCAGCTGCACGCGCACGCCGCCCTCCCCGACGCCGTGCGCGCCACCGTCGCGGGCGTGGTCGCGATGGTCCCCGAGGGCCTGGTGCTGCTGACCACCATGGCCTTCGCGCTCGGCGTGATCCGCCTGGCCCGGCGCAGGGCGCTGGTGCAGGAGCTGCCGGCGGTGGAGACGCTCGCTCGCGTGGACGTGATCTGCCTGGACAAGACCGGCACGATCACCCGCGGGGAGATCGAGGTCGAGGCGGTCGAGCCGGTCGGCGGCGGCCGCGAGGACGGCCGGGTGGTGGCGGCGCTGGCCGCGCTCGCCGCCGCCGACCCCAACCCGAACGCCACCCTGCTCGCCATCCGCGAGGCGTTCGCCGGGACCGGCAGCCCGGGGGGCCCGCACCTGCTCAGGCCCCCCGGACCCCCTGATCCTCCGGGGGGCCCGCACCTGCTCCGGCCCCCCGGACCCCCGGACGGCTGGCGGCCGACCAGGACCGCGCCGTTCTC
>DATFRI010000018.1:0-48727 GCA_035263405.1 Actinomycetes bacterium
CCGATGAGCGCGGGCGGCAGGTTGTCGATGACGAAGAAGCCGAGGTCCTCCAGCACCTTCGCGGCCTCGGAGCGCCCCGCCCCGGACATGCCGGTGATGACCACGAACTCCCTGGCCCGCCCCGCGTCGGGGCGGGTGTCCATCCAGTCGCCGTCGCCCGGCGCCGCGCCCCTGCCCGCGGTCACCGCTCGGCCCGCCCCGCCTGCGGCTGGTGCAGGTGCCGGTAGACGGTCTCCGCGAGCGCCGCGCCCATCCCGGGAACCCCCTCGAGCTCGTCCAGGGATGCCTCCCGGACCTTCCTGACCGAACCGAACCGGCGCAGCAGGGCCTTGCGCCGCCGCTCGCCGATCCCCGGGATCGCGTCCAGCGCGCTGGCGGTCATCGCCTTGCCGCGCAGGTTGCGATGGTAGGCGATCGCGAAGCGGTGGGCCTCGTCGCGGACGCGCTGGAGCAGGTAGAGCGCCTCGCTGCCGCGCGGGACCACGACCGGCTCGGGCTGGCCGGGCAGGTACACCTCCTCCATGCGCTTGGCGAGCGCCACCACCGCCAGGCCGGTCACGCCGCTGGCCTCCACGGCGTCCATGACCGCGGCGAGCTGGCCGCGCCCGCCGTCGACCACGACCAGGTTCGGCGGGTAGGCGAACCTGCGCCGCTGCCCGGTCGCGGCCGGGCCGTCCCCGGCCGGGGCGGTCCCGGCGGCGTCGGCGGGCGCCTCGCCCTCGGCGGCGAGGCGGGCCAGCCGGCGCCCGAGCACCTCGCGCAGCGAGGCGGGGTCGTCCTGGCCCTGGACCGAGCGGACCTCGAAGCGCCGGTACTCCGACCGCCGCGGCAGCCCGTCCTCGAACACCACCATCGAGCCGACGACCTGGTTGCCCTGCAGGTTGGAGATGTCGTAGCACTCGATCCGCAGCGGCGCCCGGTCCAGGCCGAGGTGCTCCTGCAGCTCCTTGAGGGCGCGGGCGCGCGCGTCGAAGTCGCTGGCCCGCTGGAGCTTGTGGCGGGTGAACGCCTCGCGGGCGTTGCGGCCGACGGTCTCCAGCAGGGCGCGCTTCTCGCCGCGCTGCGGCACGCGGAACTCCACCGGGCCGCCCCGCCCCCGCGCCAGCCAGGCCGCCAGCGTCCCGGCCCCGGCCGGCTGGACCGGCAGCAGGACCTCCCGCGGGATGGGGTCGTCGGCGGCGTCGGCGTCCCCGTCGACGCGGTCGCCGTAGAGCTGCTGGACGAAGCTGGCGGCCAGCGCCGCGGTGTCGAGCGCCTCCACCTTGTCCACGATGTAGCCGCGCCGGCCCACGACCCGCCCGCGCCGGACGAAGAAGACCTGGACGGCGGCCTCCAGCTCGTCCTCGGCGAACGCGGCGATGTCGAAGTCCTCGGGCGAGGAGGACACCATCTGCTGGCGCTCCATGGCGGTGCGGACGCTGGCGAGCTGGTCGCGCAGGCGCGCCGCCGCCTCGAAGTTCAGCTCGGCGGCCGCGGCGCGCATCTCGCCCTCCAGGCGGGTCAGCGTCGGCCGGGTGCGGCCGTCCATGAACTCGACGAACTCGTCGACGATCCGCCGGTGCTCCTGCGGGCTGACGTGGCCGACGCAGGGCCCGGAGCACTTGTGGATGTCGTACAGGATGCAGGGGCGGCCGAGCCGGCGGTGGCGGTCGAACACCCCCTGCGAGCAGGTCCGGATCGGGAAGGTCCGCAGCAGCAGGTCGAGCGTCTCGCGGATCGCGTAGGCGTGGGTGTAGGGGCCGAAGTAGCGCACGCCCCTGCGCTTGGCGCCGCGCTGCACCCGGGCGCGCGGGATCTCCTCGTCGAGCGTGACGGCCAGCCACGGGTAGGTCTTGTCGTCGCGGTAGCGCACGTTGTAGCGCGGGCGGTGCTCCTTGATGAGCGTGTACTCCAGCTGCAGCGCCTCGACCTCGCCGCGGACCAGCAGCCACTCCACCTGCGCGGACGCCTCCACCATCGCCGCGGTGCGCGGGTGCAGGTGGCGCGTGGGCTGGAAGTAGCTGGCCAGGCGCTTGCGCAGGGAGCCGGCCTTGCCCACGTACAGCACGCGGCCGTGCCGGTCGCGGAACAGGTACACGCCGGGCTGGTCGGGGATCGAGCCGGCCGCCGGCCGCGGCGTGGTGGGGACGCTCATGTCCCGATTCTACGGCTGCGGCCGGACCGCGCCGCCCGGACCGGTCGGCGCGCCGCGGGCGCGCCCGCCGGTCACGCGGGGCGGTCCACGCCGAGCACGTCGGCCAGGAACGCGCCGGTGTAGGACGACGGCGTCCGGGCGATCCGCTCCGGGGCGCCCTCGGCCACGATCCGGCCGCCGCCGCTGCCGCCCTCGGGGCCGAGGTCCACGATCCAGTCGGCGGTCTTGACCACGTCGAGGTTGTGCTCGATGACCAGCACCGAGTTGCCGGCGTCGACCAGCCGGTGCAGCACGCCGAGCAGCTTGGCGACGTCGTCGAAGTGCAGCCCGGTGGTGGGCTCGTCGAGGATGTACAGCGTGCGGCCGGTGGCGCGCCGGGCCAGCTCGCTGGCGAGCTTGACCCGCTGCGCCTCGCCGCCGGACAGCGTGGGCGCCGGCTGGCCGAGCTTGATGTAGCCGAGCCCGACGTCGTTGAGGGTCTGCAGGTGGCGCGCGATCGGGGGCAGGCTGGCGAACAGCCCGAGCGCCTCCTCCACGCTCATGTCCAGCACGTCCGCGATCGAGTTGCCCTTGTAGTGGACCTCGAGGGTCTCGCGGTTGTAGCGGCTGCCCTTGCAGACCTCGCACGGCACGTAGATGTCGGGCAGGAACTGCATGTCGATCTTGATCGTGCCGTCGCCGGCGCACGCCTCGCAGCGCCCGCCCTTGACGTTGAAGGAGAACCTGCCGGGCTGGTAGCCGCGGACCTTCGCCTCGTGGGTCTGGGCGAACAGGCGGCGGATGTGGTCGAACACGCCGGTGTAGGTCGCCGGGTTGGAGCGCGGGGTCCGGCCGATCGGCGACTGGTCGACGTCGATCACCTTGTCCAGGTGCTCGGCGCCGGTGAGGGACTCGAACCGCCCCGGCACCGGGCGCGACCGGTGGATCGCCTGCTGCAGGCCGCGCAGGAGCACGTCGTTGACGAGCGTCGACTTGCCCGAGCCGGACACGCCGGTTATGCAGGTGAACAGGCCGAGCGGGAAGCGCGCGTCGATCCCGGCGAGGTTGTGCTCGCGCACGCCGGTCAGCTTGACCCAGCGCTCCCCCGGCCTGCGGCGGACCGCGGGGACCGGGACCGAGCGCTTGCCCGACAGGTACTGGCCGGTGAGCGAGTCCGCCTCGGCCTGGAGGTCGTCCAGCGAGCCCTCGGCGACGATCCGGCCGCCGTGCTCGCCCGCGCCCGGGCCGATGTCGACCAGGTGGTCCGCGGTGCGGATGGTGGCCTCGTCGTGCTCGACCACGATCAGGGTGTTGCCGAGGTCCCGCAGCCGCACCAGCGTGTCGATCAGGCGGTGGTTGTCGCGCTGGTGCAGCCCGATCGAGGGCTCGTCGAGCACGTACAGCACGCCGGTGAGGCCCGAGCCGATCTGGGTGGCGAGCCGGATGCGCTGCGCCTCCCCGCCCGCCAGGGTCGCCGAGGCGCGGTCGAGGGCGAGGTAGTCCAGGCCCACGTCGAGCAGGAAGCCCAGCCGCGCCCGGATCTCCTTGAGGACCCGGGCGGCGATGAACGCGTCGCGGTCGGACAGCTCCAGGGTGGCGAAGAAGCCGGCGGTCGCACCGACCGACAGCGCGGCGACCTCGGCGATGTTGCGGCCGCCGACCAGGACCGCGAGGCTCTCGGGCCGCAGCCGCGCGCCCTTGCAGGCCGGGCAGGGCACCTCGCGCATGTAGTTCTCGACCCGCTCGCGGGTGGACTCCGTCTCCGCCTCGCTGTGCCGGCGGGTCAGGTACGGGATCACGCCCTCGAACCCGGTGTGGTAGGAGCGGGTCCGGCCGTAGCGGTTCTTGTAGGTGACGTACACCTGCCGGTCCGCGCCGTGCAGCACGACCCGGCGCTGCTCGTCGGTGAGGTCGCGCCAGGGCGTGGAGGTCGCGAAGCCGTAGGTCGAGGCGACCGCGCCGAGCAGCCGGTCGAAGTACTCGGTGTTCCCCCGTCCCCACTGCCACGGGTCGATCGCGCCGTCGTCCAGGGAGCGGCCGTGGTCGGGCACCACCAGGTCGGGGTCGACCTCCATCTTGACGCCGAGCCCGGTGCACACCGGGCAGGCGCCGTAGGGGCCGTTGAACGAGAAGTTGCGCGGCGCCAGGTCCTCGAAGCTGAGCCCGTCGTCCTGGCAGGCGAGGTGGGTGGAGAAGCGCAGCTCCCGCCCCTCGTCGACCAGCTCGACCAGGACCGTCCCCTCGGCCAGGCCGACCGCGGTCTCGACGGAGTCGGCCAGGCGGCGGCGCCCGTCGGGCTTGACCCGCAGGCGGTCGACGACGATCTCGATGTCGTGCTTGTAGTGCTTGGCCAGCCGGATCGGCTCGGACAGGTCGCGGACCTCGCCGTCCACCCGGGCGCGCGCGAACCCCTTGGTGGAGTAGCTGCGCAGCAGCGCCTCGTACTCGCCCTTGCGACCGCGGACCACGGGCGCCAGCACCTGGAAGCGGGTGCCCTCGGGCAGGGCGAGGACCTGGTCGACGATCTGGTCGGGGGTCTGGCGCGTGATCGGCTTGCCGCACCTGGGGCAGTGCGGCTGGCCGATGCGCGCGTACAGCAGGCGCAGGTAGTCGTAGATCTCGGTGATCGTCCCGACCGTGGAGCGGGGGTTCCTGGAGGTGGACTTCTGGTCGATGGAGATCGCCGGCGACAGGCCCTCGATGAAGTCGACGTCGGGCTTCTCCATGAGGCCGAGGAACTGGCGCGCGTACGCCGACAGCGACTCGACGTAGCGGCGCTGGCCCTCGGCGTAGATCGTGTCGAAGGCCAGCGAGGACTTCCCGGAGCCGGACAGCCCGGTGAACACGATGAGGGCGTTGCGCGGCAGGTCGAGCTGGATGTTCTTGAGGTTGTGCTCGCGCGCGCCGCGGATGACGAGCCGGTCGGTGACGGACAGGATGCGTTCCCTTCCTGAGGGCACGGGGAAGTCCGGGTTCATTGTAGGAATCCCTGAGACATTCGCCCCAACAGCCGGGGGTGTCTTGTTCTTCCGGTGCTTGCAAGCCGGCCGGCTGCCCGGGATATGGTTCGCCGGAGCAGACCAGGCTGATCGGGGAGCTCTGATGGTCCCAAACCTCCTGGGGGATCGCTACGAGGTCGGACGGCTGCTCGGCACCGGCGCGATCAGCGAGGTGTACGAGGGCTGGGACCGGCTGCACGGCCGGCGTGTCGAGATCAAGGTGCTGCTGGACGCGTACGCCGGGGACGAGCTGGCGCTCGCGCGCTTCCGGGGCGAGGCCCGCGTCGCCGCGCGGCTGCGTCACCCGAACGTCATCCGGGTGGAGGACGCCGAGCAGGACGACGGCGTCCATTTCGTCGTGCTCGAGGCGGTCGACGGCCCGAGCCTCGCCGAGCGGCTCGACGACGGCACGCCGCTCGGCTGGCGGGCGGTGACCGCGATCGGCGCCGCCGTCTGCTCGGCGCTGGAGCACGCCCACGACCTCGGCGTGGTGCACGGCCGCCTCACCTCCGGCTGCGTGCTCCTCGGCACCGACGGGACCGTCAAGACCGGCGGGTTCGGCGCGGGAGCGCAGGCGGCCGCGGGCCTCGGGGCGGCGCCCGCGGCGGACGCGCGCTACCTGGCGCCCGAGCTGGCCAGGGGCGGCCGGCCGGACGAGCGCTCGGACGTGTACGCGCTCGGCTGCTGCCTCTACGAGGCCGCCACCGGCCAGGTCCCGTTCGACGGCGAGTCGGCCGCCCAGATCGCCGTCCGGCACGTCAGCGAGGACCCCGTCCCGCCGCAGCGCCGCAACCCGGAGCTGCCGGCCGACCTCGGCGAGGTCATCCTGCGCGCCCTCGCCAAGCGCCCGGGCGACCGGCCCCAGACGGCGCCCGCGCTCCGGGAGGAGCTCCAGCGCGTGCTCGGGCTGGACACGGGCTCGCAGCCGGCCGCCGCCGCGGCGGCGGGCGTGGCGCCAGAGGTGGCGGCGGGCGTGGCGGCCGGCGCGGCAGGTGCGGCCGCCGCCGGCCGCGACCCCTTCGCCGAGGACCCGTCCTCGGACGACCTCTTCGGGGTCGACGACGCACCGGCCAGCACCGTCGTGGTCGGCTGGGCGGAGCCGGAGGCGGAGCCCTCGCCGCGCCGCCGCCGCAGGCGCTGGCTCATCCCGATCGGTCTGGTGCTGGCGACCTTCGGGGTCGCGAGCGCGATCGGGGCGACGCTGGCGCGCAACGCCGTGCCCCCCACCAGCCGCCCCCCCGTCGAGCAGCAGGCCGTCGGCGCGCCCCAGTCCGACCCCGGCATGGCCCTCTCCCCCGACGTCACCGCCGGCACGAGCACGACCGGCGTGCGCGTGACCGCCGCGACCGCCACCACCGCCCGGACCGCCACCACCGGGAAGGGCGCGACCACCACCACCCGCCGGCCGGCCACGACCAGGCCGGTCGGCCGGACCACCACGACCCGGCCGACGACCACGACCGAGCCACCGGTCGAGAAGACGACCACCACCACGCTCCTGGACCCCGATCCGTCCATTCCGTCCATCATCGCGCCGCCGGGACACTAGGAGCGCGATCGGGAGAGCGACCAGGAGGGAGCGCGGGGTGGCCACCACCGGCGTGTCGGTCAGGAAGGCGCTGGCGACCCAGGAGGACCTGACCGGGCACCGCGAGCACTGCTCGGCCCATCCCGACCGGCTGGCGGCGATCGGGCGGGCGGTCGGGCAGCAGGTCCGGGTCTGGCGCGACGGCGGCGAGCTGGGGCTGTACACGGTGAGCGAGCTGCGCCCGCAGGATGCGGACACGACCGTCCGCATGGGCCTGACCGCGCGGCGGCGGCTCGGCACGGAGGCCGAGTTCGGGGCCACGCTCGACTCCCAGGTGCCCCACCCGACCATGAGCGCGGCGGAGGCCAGGGACGCCGGCGAGCTGATCGAGCGGCTCAAGGACGACGGCCGCCGGCGGACGCTGATCGCGGTCGCCCCGCACGGCGGGGACATCGAGCGCCACACCGACCAGCAGGCCGAGCGGGTCGCGGCGCGCCTGGCGGTCAGCTCCTGGCGCTGCAAGGGCTGGGCGCCGGACCCGCCCGGCGCCTCCCTGCGCTGGCACGTCACCTCCGCCGACCTCAGCGAGGGCGGCTTCCCCCTCCTGGCCAGGGTGATCTCCCGGGGGTTCGCCTACGCCGTGTCGTTCCACGGCTTCGACGACGAGCCCGGGATCCTCATCGGCGGCACCGCGCCGGGCACCCTGAAGGAGGAGATCAGGGCGGCGGTCGAGGGCGCGACGGGCGGCGAGTTCCCGGCGCGCGTCGCCGGGGAGGACGAGCACTACGGCGGCGACGACCCGAACAACGTCGTCAACCGGCTCACCGCCGGCGGCGCCAACGGCATCCAGATCGAGCAGTCCCTCCCGGCGCGCCAGGCCCACTGGCGCGCCGTCGCCGACGCCGTCGCCGACGTGTACGCCCGCAGGCTGCACCCCCGGGATCCCGACGGGGACTACTGAGCGCCCGCGGCTACAGCGCGGCGAGGAAGCGCGCCGCCAGCGGCGCCGCGACGCGGCCGCCGACGCCGCCGTCCTCGACCAGGATCGCGAACGCGAGCCTGCCCTCGAAGCCGAGGAACCAGGCGTGCGTGCGGGGCGGGTCGGCGCTGCCGAACTCGGCCGTGCCGGTCTTGCCGGCGACCCGGTGGCCGGGCACCCGCGCCCGGGTGCCGGTCCCGTGGTCGGTGACGCCGGCCATCAGCGCGCGCAGCTGCTGCGCGACCGCCGGCCGCAGCGGCCGCGGCGGGGGCGTGCCGGCGCCCGCGACCAGCCGCGGCGGCCGCCAGGCGCCGTCGGCGACCGCGGCGGCGACGGTCGCCATGTGCAGGGGGCTGGCGGTCACCTGGCCCTGTCCGATCGCCGACGCCGCGAGCTGGACCTCGCCCGCCGGCCGCCCGAAGCGGGCGGTGGCCGCGGGCGGCTCCAGGCCGTAGTCGGTCCCGAACCCGAAGCCCTCGGCCGCCGCGGCCAGCGCCCCTAGGGGCAGCCCGACGGCCAGCCGCACGAACGCGGTGTTGCAGGACTGGGCGAACGCCTCGGCGAAGGGGACCGTGCCCAGCTCGCCGCCCTCGAAGTTGTGGAACGTCCGCCCGCCGACCTCGATGGTGGGCGGGCAGGGCACCCGGTCGCCGGGGCGCCGGCCGGCCGCGAGCAGGGCGGCGGTGGTGACGACCTTGAAGGTCGAGCCGGGCGGGTAGGCGCCGCTGAACGCGCGGTTGAACGGCTGGTCGGCGGGGCGGTTGACGACCGCCCGGACCTGGCCGCTGGGGGCGTCCAGGGCGACGAGCGCGGCCGGCTTGGCGGTCGCCGCCAGCGCCCGGCCGGCGGCGCGCTGCACCTTCGGGTCCAGAGTGGTCCTGACCGGCCGCGGGGCGCTGCCGGGGAAGCTGGCCAGGCGCCGGAGCGTGCGGCCGCCGCCGTCCAGGAGCACGACGCGGCCCTCGGGGCGGCCGGCCAGCTCGGCTTCGCCGCTGCGCTCCAGGCCGGTGGCGCCCACGCGGTCGCCGGCCTCGTAGCCGGCGCCGAGCCGCCGGAGGTCCTCGGCGGTCGCGGCGTGGACCGTGCCGAGGGCCTGGGAGGGCGCGCCGTCGGCGAGGACGCGGCCGGCGGTGCGCCGGAAGACCGTCCCGGGCACCGGGTACAGCCGCGCGCGGACGCGCTCGTAGGCCGCCGGCGCCAGCTCGGCCACGGGCACGAACCAGTCGGGGCGGACCGCGGGGTCGTCGAGCTTGGCGGCGACCGCGCGCGGGTCGGCGCCCGCGTCGCGCTCCAGCGTCCGCAGCAGGGCGGCACGGTCCCGCACCCGGCCCGGCCGGACGCCGACCACGACCACCCGCGCCGTGCGCACCAGCGGCGACCCGTCGTCCGCCAGGATCGGGGCGCGCTCGGGCCAGACGCGCTCGCGCCCCAGGCGCAGGCCGGCGCGCAGCTCGGGATGGACCGCCGCCGGGGTCCAGGCGACCTTCCAGGAGCGGCCGGCGCGTACCAGCTCCAGCCACCCCTGGTAGCGCCACTCCCCCAGCCCGCGCAGGTCCAGCCGGGCGGTGAACGCGGCGGCGGCCGTGTCGTCGTCGACCCGCACCGGGCCGGGCTCGTAGTGCGCGCCCGTCACCCCGAGCGTGCGGGCGACCTGCTCGTCCAGGCGGGCGGGCTCGTCGCCGGGCCGGGTCATGAGCGCCCGCAGCGCGGCCTGGTCGTGACGCTCCCAGGCGTCCAGCCACGCCCGCGCGGTCGGCTCGGGGCCCGGGCGGCGCAGCAGCAGGAACCCGCCGGTCCCGGCCGCGGCCAGCGCGAGCACGACCAGGACCGGGAGCAGGACGCGGCGGCCGCGCCGCGGCGCCGGTGCGGAGGGCGGCGCCGTCCGCATCAGCGCCGCGCGGAGCCGGCGGCCGGCTGGCAGGATGGGGGGGCCACCCGGACGGCGCCTCGGCCGCGCCCGGGTCGTGCCCGCAGGCCCGACGCCGGCCGGGCCACGGGCACCACGAGCGAGGGAGAGGCCATGACCCAGTTCGATGCCGCGCACGTCGAGCCCGGGCGGGCGGCGCACCGGTACCCCGACTCCGGACCGCTGGCGGTGACGAAGCTGTCGGTGGGACCGTACGACAACAACGTGTACGTGCTCGCCGATCCGCTGGCGGGCGAGGCGCTGCTGGTCGACGCGGCCAGCGACCACGAGCGCATCCTGGAGGCGCTGGGCGCGCTGTGGCTGGTCGGCGTGGTCACCACCCACCGGCACCCCGACCACAGCGGCGCCCTGGGCGAGGTGCTGCGCGCCACCGGCGCCTGGAGCGCGGCGCACCCCGCCGACGCCGGCGAGCTGCCGGTGCGGCCCGACCGGCTGCTGGAGGACGGCGCCACGGTCACCGTCGGCGCCGCGCAGGTGGCGGTCGTGCACACCCCCGGGCACACCCCCGGCAGCATCTGCCTGCGGCTGCCGTCCGCGCACGTGCTCACCGGCGACGCCCTGTTCCCCGGCGGGGTCGGCAGGACCAGCGGGCCGGACACCTTCCGCGAGGCGCTGGACTCGGCCGAGCGCCGGCTGCTGTCCCTGCCGGCGGAGACGCGCATCTCACCCGGGCACGGGGACGACACCTGGGTGGGCGCCGAGCTGCCGCAGGTGGAGGACTGGCGGGCGCGCGGCTGGTAGGCGGCCCGGGGCCGCGGTCCCGGGAGCCGGGGGCCCGTCAACCGACCCCCGCCTCGACCATCCCGCGCAGCTCCCGGCGCAGCTCGGCGACCTCGTCGCGCAGCCGCGCGGCGTACTCGAAGCGCAGGTCCTTGGCGGCCTCGTGCATCTCCTCCTCGAGCGAGCGGATGAGCCGCTCGAGGTCGGCGCGCGGCATCCCGGAGCCGGCCGTGCCAGGCCCGCGCCGGCCCGCCGGCAGCGGCGACCGGGCGCGGCGGCCGCGGCGGCCCGACGCGGCGGGCTCCTCGTCGCCGCGCAGCGCCTGGATGATGTCGCTGACCCGCCGCCGGACGGTCTGAGGGTCGATCCCGTTGGCCTGGTTGAAGTCGAGCTGGAGCTTGCGGCGGCGGTTGGTCTCGTCGATCGCCCGCCGCATCGACGGCGTCGCCTGGTCGGCGTACATGATGACCTGGCCGTCGACGTTGCGGGCCGCGCGGCCGATCGTCTGGATCAGCGACGTCTCCGAGCGCAGGAAACCTTCCTTGTCGGCGTCCAGGATGGCCACCAGCGTCACCTCGGGCAGGTCCAGGCCCTCGCGCAGCAGGTTGATGCCGACCAGCGTGTCGAACTCGCCCCGGCGCAGGTCCCGCAGGATCGCGATGCGCTCCACGGTGTCGATCTCGGAGTGCAGGTAGCGCACGCGCAGGCCGGTCTCGAGCAGGTAGTCGGTGAGGTCCTCGGCCATCTTCTTGGTGAGGGTGGTGACCAGTACCCGCTGGTCGGCCTCGGCGCGGGCGCGGATCTCGTGGACGAGGTCGTCGATCTGGCCCTTGGTCGGGCGCACCACCACCTCGGGGTCGACCAGGCCGGTGGGGCGGATGATCTGCTCCACGACGCGGCCGGCCTCGCGGCGCTCGTAGGGCCCGGGGGTCGCCGACACGAACAGGCGCTGGCCCACCCGCTCGAGGAACTCGTCGAAGCGCAGCGGCCGGTTGTCCAGCGCCGAGGGGAGGCGGAAGCCGTGCTCGACGAGCACCTGCTTGCGGCTGCGGTCGCCCTCGTACATCCCGCCGATCTGCGGGACGGTGACGTGCGACTCGTCGATGAACAGCAGGAAGTCGTCGGGGAAGTAGTCCAGCAGCGTGTACGGCGGCTCGCCGGCGGCGCGGCCGTCGACGTGGCGGGAGTAGTTCTCGATGCCGCTGGTCGTCCCGACCTCGCGGAGCATCTCCAGGTCGTAGGTGGTGCGCATGCGCAGCCGCTGCGCCTCCAGCAGCTTGCCCTCGCGCTCCAGCAGGGCGAGCCGCTCGGCGAGCTCGACCTCGATGCCCGCGATCGCGCGCCGCATCCGCTCGGGGCTGGCCACGTAGTGGGAGGCGGCGTAGATCGCCAGCTCCTGCTCGTCGCCGAGGACCTCCCCGGTGAGCGGGTCGAGCAGCGTGATCCGCTCGATCTCGTCGCCGAAGAACTCCACGCGCACCGCCCGCTCCTCGTAGGCGGGGAAGATCTCCAGGGTGTCCCCGCGGACGCGGAAGCGCCCCCGGACGAAGTTGAGGTCGTTGCGCTCGTACTGGATCTCCACGAGCTTGCGCAGCAGGCCGTCGCGGTCGGTCTCCTCGCCGACCTTGAGCAGGGCGGTGCGCTCGCGGTACTCCTCGGGTGTGCCGAGGCCGTAGATGCAGCTCACCGAGGCGACGATGACGACGTCGCGGCGGCTCAGCAGCGAGCTGGTCGCGGAGTGGCGCAGCCGCTCGATCTCCTCGTTGAGCGAGGAGTCCTTCTCGATGTAGGTGTCGGTCTGGGGGAGGTACGCCTCGGGCTGGTAGTAGTCGTAGTAGGAGACGAAGTACTCCACGGCGTTGGCGGGGAACAGCTCGCGGAACTCGTTGGCGAGCTGGGCGGCGAGCAGCTTGTTGGGGGCGATCACGAGCGTCGGGCGCTGCAGCCGCTCGATCACGCCGGCCATCGTCCGGGTCTTGCCCGAGCCGGTGACGCCGAGCAGGGTCACGGCCTGCTCGCCGCCGGTGAAGGCGTCGGCCACCTCGGCGATCGCCTGCGGCTGGTCGCCCGCGGGCGCCATCTCGCTGGTCAGTTCGAACCGTGGCACCGGGCAGCTCCGAAGGAGACGGGGACTGGGGCGCCGGCGCACGACCACGGGTCGGGACCATGAGGACCATGAGCCGCGACCATGGAGCCGGACCACGAGCCGTTGGCGGCGCCGGCTTGCTCGCGTCAGTGTAGGCGCCCCCCGCGACAGCCGCTCACGCTACCCTGACCAGCAGGGAGGCGGTACCTCGGCCGGTGGAGTAGGCTCCCGGCGTCGCCTGCGGGACCCCGGCCGAACCGGTCGCCGGACACCCTTCCTGCGGTCAGCGCCACGGACGACCGGGTCCGGGCATGATGCTCCGAGGCAGGGGCCACGCATGCGAACCCAACGAGCCGATCAGCAGACGGGTTGGGCCGCCGGGCGGTGGGCGAGGCCGGCAGCCGTAGCCCGGATTCAGCGTGCCTCTGGGAGTCTCATGGAGAGCTTCATCATCAAGGGCGGGCAGACGCTCAGCGGGACCGTGCGGCCCGCCGGCAACAAGAACGGCGCGCTGCCGATCCTCGCCGCGGCACTGCTGGCCGACGCGCCGGTGACGCTGCACAACGTCCCCCGCATCCGCGACGTCGCCACCATGCTCGACCTCGTCGCCTCGACGGGTGTGGAGATCGACGACCTGGGCGACAACTCCCTGCGGATCGACCCGAGCGGGATCTGCGACGTGCGCCTGGACCCGGTGCTGTGCACGCGCATCCGCGCCTCGGTGCTGCTGGTCGCCCCGCTGGTGGCCAGGGTCGGCCGCTGCGTCCTGCCCCCGCCCGGCGGCGACGTGATCGGCCGCCGCCGGCTGGACTCGCACCTGCTGGCGTTCCGCTCGCTCGGGGCGGAGGTGGCCGTCAACCGGGACGTGACGATCACCGCCGGGCAGCTCGCGGGCTGCCCGATCTTCCTGGACGAGGCGTCGGTCACCGCCACCGAGAACGCGATCACCGCCGCGGTGCTCGCGCGCGGGCGCACGGTCATCGGCAACGCCGCCTGCGAGCCGCACGTCCAGGACCTGTGCCGGTTCCTGGTCTCGCTCGGCGCGCGCATCTCGGGCGTCGGCTCCAACCGGCTGGAGATCGAGGGGGTCGAGCGGCTGCGCGGCGGCGAGTACACGATCGGCCCCGACCACATCGAGGTCGCCAGCTTCGTGGGGCTGGCGGCCGTCACCGGCGGCGAGGTCGTCGTCGAGGACGTGATCCCCGACGACCTGCTCCCGGTCGAGGTCGGGTTCGCCCGGCTCGGCATCTCCTGGCAGATCGAGGGCAGGCGTCTGCGCGTCCCCCCGGGCCAGGAGCTGGCCGTCCGCGACGATCTCGGCGCCGCGATCCCCAAGATCGACGACGGGCCGTGGCCGCAGTTCCCCGCCGACCTCACCTCGATCGCGGTGGCCGTGGCGACCCAGGCACGCGGGGTCGTCCTGGTCTTCGAGAAGATGTACGAGAACCGGCTGTTCTTCGTCGACAAGCTGGTCAGCATGGGCGCGAGGATCATCGTGTGCGACCCGCACCGCGCCCTGGTGCACGGGCCGACACGCCTGTACGGCGAGCGCATGGAGAGCCCCGACATCCGCGCCGGGATGGCGCTGCTGATCGCCGCGCTGGCCGCCGACGGCGAGTCGGTGATCGGCAACATCGGCCAGATCGACCGCGGCTACGAGCGCATCGACGAGCGGCTGCGGCTCCTCGGCGCGAGCATCGAGCGCATCGCCTGAGGTCGAGGCCGACAGGGAACCGCACCCTCGACCACAGCTCGAGGGTGCGTGCGGGATCCCGGGGTCAGGGGTGGCCGTCGCCGTAGCGGGCGCGGCCGTTGCCGCCGTGGACGCCGGTGCTGAGCCGCCGCTGGAGCTGGTCCCAGACCCGGTCGACCTGGTGGCCGAGCGTCTCCAGGCTGCCGTCGTTGTGGATCACCACGTCGGCGTGGGCCAGCCGCTCCTCCGCGCCGAGCTGCGCCGCGATGCGCGCCTCCGCCTGGGAGCGGCCCAGGCCCTTGGCCGTGAGCCGCCGGAGCTGGTCCTCCTTGAGGGAGTGGACGACCACGACGACGTCCGTGCCGGCGACCAGCCCGGTCTCGATCAGCAGCGCGGCGTCGAGGACGACCACGACGTCCTTCGGGGAGAGGTCCTCCAGCCGCTCGGCGATGACCTTGAAGATCTCCGGGTGGGTGATCTCGTTCAGCAGGGCGAGCTTGGACTTGTCGGCGAACACGATGTTGCCGAGCGCCTGCCGGTCGACGGTGCCGTCGGGGAAGAGCACGTCCGGGCCGAAGTGCTCGCGGATCTTGCACCAGGCGTGGGTGCCCGGCATGACCACTTCACGGGCGATCCGGTCGGCGTCGATGATCTCGGCACCCCGCTCGGCCAGCATCGCGGACACGGTGCTCTTCCCAGAGGCGATCCCTCCGGTGAGCCCGACGAGTAGCACCAGACGCCCCCTTGCCGACCGAGGCAGGATGGATGGTGGACGGCGGCGGCTTCGGACCTCGCCCGGGGCCGGTCGACGAGCCTCCCTACTCGGAGCCGCCGCGCCGCTTGAGGTCCTGGACGATGTCCTCCAGGGACTCGTCCTCGGTCTGCGCCGCGGGCTCCTCGGCCGCGGCCTCCGCCGTCGCCCGACCTTCCTGACCGGGCTCCGCGCCTTCCTGACCGGGCTCCGCCGTCGCCTGGCCTTCCTGACCCGGCTCGGCGCCTTCCTGACCGTAGCTCCCGTCCAGGAAGCCGGCCTCCTGGAAGGCGGCGGCCATCTCGGTGTCGGGCAGCACGCCGATGGCGTTGCCCTCCTCGTCGTAGACGAGGTTGCCCTCGCCGGAGTAGTACCCCTGGTCGTACTCGCCCTGGGCGTACTGGCCCTCGACGTAGTTGCCCTCGGCGTCGACGTAGCCCTCGGCGTAGGTCCCGTCCTCCAGGACCATCTCGTCCTCGGCGACGGCGGGCTGCTGGGTCTCGGCGACGGCCTGCTTCAGCGACAGGGAGATGCGGCGGCGGTCGAGGTCGATGTCGATGATCTTGACCGTGATCTCCTCACCGACGCTGACCACCTGCTCGGGGATGTCGACGTGCCGCTCGGCCAGCTCGGAGATGTGCACCAGGCCCTCGATGCCGTCGTCGACGCGCACGAACGCGCCGAAGGGCACGAGCTTGGTGACGCGGCCGGGGATCAGCTCGCCGATCTGGTGGGAGCGGGCGAACTGCCGCCACGGGTCCTCCTGCGTGGCCTTGAGCGACAGGGACACGCGCTCGCGCTCGAGGTCGACGTCGAGCACCTCGACCTGGACCTCCTGGCCGACCTCGACGACCTCGCTGGGGTGGTCGATGTGCTTCCAGGACAGCTCGGACACGTGCACCAGGCCGTCGACGCCGCCGAGGTCCACGAAGGCGCCGAAGTTGACGATGCTGGAGACGACGCCCTTGCGGATCTCGCTCTTGTGCAGCGTGTGCAGGAACGCCTTGCGGGTGGCCGACTGCGTCTCCTCGAGCCAGGCGCGCCGGCTGAGCACCACGTTGTTGCGGTTCTTGTCCAGCTCGATGATCTTGGCCTCGAGAGTGCGGCCGACGTAGGGGTGCAGGTCGCGGACGCGGCGCATCTCGACCAGGGAGGCGGGCAGGAAACCGCGCAGGCCGATGTCGAGGATGAGCCCGCCCTTCACGACCTCGATGACCGTCCCCTCGACGATCTCGTCGTTCTCCTTCTTCTTCTCGATCGTGCCCCAGGCGCGCTCGTACTGCGCCCGCTTCTTGGACAGGATCAGGCGGCCGTCCTTGTCCTCCTTCTGCATGACCAGCGCCTCGATCTGGTCACCGAGCTGGACGACCTCGAAGGGGTTGACGTCGTGCTTGATCGAGAGCTCGCGCGAGGGGATGACGCCCTCGGACTTGAAGCCGATGTCCAGCAGCACCTCGTCGTGGTCGACCTTGACCACGTGGCCCTCGACGATGTCCCCCTCGTTGAAGTCCTTCAGCGTCTGCTCGTACGCCTTCGCGAGATCCTCGGGGGACCCGACGTCGTTCTGGGTGACTTGCGTGGTCACCCCCTCCGGCGCCAGGTCGTCAGGAGTGTTGTCGGTGTACTGGTCGATGGCCTCGGTCAACTGCTCGTCTCCTCACTGGCATGCCCTTGGGGGAGGTCCCCCGAGCGACGCATCGGACGGAACGCGCCGGAATGGACTGCGGCGGGCATGCCCACACAGAATTGTTCGATGGTAGACGCGGCCCGATTGAAGCGTCAACGTCCCGACAACCTAATGACCAGGCGCTTCGTAGATCGGGCACGAGTGTCCTGGTGCCGGTGCCCGTGACCGGGCACACGCCTGACCACGGAGGATCCCTGTCTCGATCTCTCTGGGTGGGCGAAAACACGCGGACAGCGTCCGATCTTGCACGGCGAGGAGCGACCGGTGACCGAACTGCTCTGTCAGCACGACGCGTACGCGACCCGGTTCGAGGCACGGGTGGTCCGGCAGGAGCCCGACGGGCTCGTGCTCGACCGCACCGCCTTCTTCCCCGGCGGCGGGGGCCAGCCCGCCGACCAGGGCACGATCACGTGGAGCGGCGGCGAGCTGCGCGTGACCGGGATCGCCCGGCGCGACGGCCTGCCCGTCCACCTGGTCGAGGGCGGTCCCCTGCCGCCGGAGGGCGCGGCCGTGACCGGCCGGCTCGACTGGGAGCGGCGCTACGCGCACATGCGCACCCACACCGCGCTGCACACCCTGTGCGGCGTGATCGGCCGTGACCACGGCGCCATGGTCACCGGCGGGAGCTTCGACGGCCTGCGCGCGCGCATGGACTTCGAGCTGCCGGCCATGACCGCGGACCTCGCCGAGCAGGTCGAGGCGGCCCTGCGCAAGGAGGTCGAGGCCGACCGCCGGGTGACGGTCAGCTTCGTCCCGCCCGAGGAGCTGCTCGCCCGCCCCGAGCTGATCCGGACCAAGACCAACCTGGTCCCCCCGGGCCTGGAGGTCGTGCGGGTCATCGAGATCGAGGGCCTGGACCGGCAGGCGGACGGCGGCACCCACGTGCGCTCGACCGCCGAGGTCGGCGAGGTTCGCGTGGTCGGGCACGAGTCCAAGGGCAGGCACAACAAGCGACTTCGGATCGAGCTGGAGCCCGCGCCTGCGCCGCAGTGATGCTCGGCCCGCCTGTTCGATCGGGGGGCTGCGCTGCACTCCGCCCCACGAACCCCCTGTGCGCACAGGGGATCGGGCCGGAAGGTGAGGAGCGCGGCTACCCGGCGGGCCTTGAGGTCCGGTCGTCGCTGCGTGGGTGGCGGGCGGCGCGGGCGCGCCAGCCGGCGAGGGCAGCCGCCAGCGCCAGGAGGGCGGCGCCGGCCAGCAGCGGCGCCCGGCCCGGCCAGGGCGCGGTCCGCTCCTCGGCGACCGACGCCGGGGCGGCCGGCGGGGCCTGGGCCCGGGCCGCCGAGGCGAGCCCGGCGGCCGTGGCCCTGCTGTCGCCGACCACCACCACGCCGATCATGCCGAGGTGGACGTGGCAGAAGTAGGGGTAGACACCCGGCCGGTCGAACCGCGCCTGCTGCGCGCCGCCGGCGAACCCCCGGTCGTCGCCGACGCCGACGACCGGATGCTCCACGCTGTCGCGGTTGACCCAGGTGACGGTCCGGCCGGGCTCGGTCCGCAGGACCATCGGCTCGAAGCAGAGGTCCTGCATGACGACCGTGGTCCCGCGGCCGTCGCTGAGCGGCGCGTGGCAGCCGCCGCCGGCCTGCGCCGGCGCGGCGGTGAGCACGACGACCGCGGCGAGGGCCGCGGCCACGAGGACCGGGAGCGAGCGGCGAGCCATCGCGACCTCCTTGGGCACGGGACCCGGAGCGGGAACCGCACGGGGCCTGCCGGCGTGACGCGCTGGGTACACCGCAGGCCGCGCGCGGGTTCCCGGAGGGCCGGGGACCCGCGCGGCCGTGCGCTCAGCGCAGCGACCCGGCGATCCGCAGCGCCTCGGCCCGGCTCACCGCCGCCTCCAGGCGCATGACCAGCCCGTCGTGCTCCCACAGCAGCGTGTTGCCGGCCAGGCGGGTGCGGTCGGGCCGCGGGTCGCCGTCGGGGGCGAGGTAGAACAGCTCGTGCGGGGCGCCCTGGATCCACAGGCCCCGCGCCGCGCCGACCCGGACCTCGCTGATGCCGGTGCCGCCCACCAGCAGCTTCTTGACGAGCACCTCCTCGTCGGCCGAGCCGGGCAGGGCGGTCAGCAGCAGCGCCGCCCCGGACGGCCCGGCGGGCGGCAGGCCGGCCCGGGGGCGCCACACGAGCGAGACCGCGCCGCCGGGCACGCCGTCGTCCAGCCACACCGCGTCCGGCCGGCGCAGGCCGGCCAGGCTCGGGAGCGCCACGGGCCGGCCGGTGCCGGCGCGCGCCTGCGCCAGGCTCACGCGCCGGCCGAGCCCGAGCCCCTGCCCGAGCGGACCGGGCGCGGGCGACGTCGCCGGCAGGGGGCCCGGCACGCCGCGGGTGATCCGCACCCCGCGCAGGCCGAGCAGGTCCGCGATCGCCTCGCGGGGGCCGGGCAGCGCGGCGAGCCCGCCGGCCGCCACCAGGACGGCCAGCAGCGCCGCGGCCGCCCGCGCCCCCGGCCGCGGGACCCGCCGCCGGCGGCGGCCGCCGCCACGCTCGCCGAGCGTCTCGACGCGGGAGCGGACCCGCCGCGCCAGGTCGGACGGAGCGTCCAGCCGGCGGCGCACCCGACCCGCCAGGTCGGGTGCTGGCGGCCACTCCAGGCGCCCGCCCAGCTCCCGCAGCGCCCGCTCCAGCTCCTGCGGGGGGGCGCCCTCGGCGGGCCGCTCGCGGCCGGGCTCCTCCGGGGCGCCCCTGCCGCCTGGACGCTCAGGGTCGCTCACCGCGCACCTCCTCCCCCTGCGGCCGCCGCCGGCTCGGCCAGGAGCGCGCGCAGGCGCCCGAGCGCGCGCGACAGCTGGGACTTCACCGTGCCGCGCGCCAGCCCGAGCACCTGCGCCGACTCCGCCTCGGAGAGCCCGAGCAGGTAGCGGCAGCCGATCACGAGACGGTCGCGCTCGCGCAGTCGGCCGAGCGCCGCGAGCAGCATGCGCCGCTGCTCGGCGGCCTCCGCGGCCGCCTCCGGCGAGGGGGCGTGCCGGACGGGCTCGGTCGCGACCCGCAGCGCCAGGCCGGCGCGGCGGCCCGCCGCGCGGCGGCGGTTGCGCGCCTCGTTGGCCACGATCGCGAGCAGCCAGGGCCGGAACGGCGCGCCCGCGCGGAACCGCGGCAGCGCCGCGTACGCCTTCACCAGCGCCTCCTGGGCCGCGTCCTCGGCGTCGGCGGCCTCCCCGGCGATCAGGTAGGCCGTCCGCCAGGCGACGTCCTGGTGCCGGCGGACCAGCAGCTCGTACGCGTCGGCGTCGCCGGCGCGGGCGAGCTCGACCAGCCGGTCGTCGTCCAGGTGGCACCTCCCGCGCGATCCGGGTCACGCGAGT
The DNA here is from genome assembly GCA_035263405.1 of Actinomycetes bacterium. Lineage (GTDB taxonomy): Bacteria > Actinomycetota > CALGFH01 > CALGFH01 > CALGFH01 > DATFRI01. The sequence continues at coordinate 19,792 of DATFRI010000018.1, forward strand.
CGTACACCGCCGGCGCGCCGGCGGTTCCCGCTCGGGCTCAGTGGCGGGCGTCGGCCCAGGAGCGGCCCGTGGCCATGGACACCTCCAGCGGGACGCGCAGCGCGTGGACGCCGGTCATCTCGCGCTGGACCAGCTCGGTGAGGCGGGGGTGCTCGCCGGGCGCGACCTCGAACACCAGCTCGTCGTGGACCTGCAGGACCATGCGCGAGGCCAGCCCCTCGGTGGTGAGCGCGCGGTCGACGGCGACCATCGCGAGCTTGATGATGTCGGCGGCCGAGCCCTGGATGGGGGCGTTCAGCGCCATGCGCTCGGCCATCTGCCGGCGCTGGTAGCTGTCGGACGCGAGGTCGGGCAGGTAGCGCCGACGTCCGAGGATGGTCTGCGTGTAGCCGTCCTTGCGCGCCTGCGCCACCACCGAGTCGAGGTAGGCCCGCACCTTGCCGAAGCGCGCGAAGTACGCCTCCATGAGCGCCCGCGCCTCCTCGGCGGGGATGCCGAGGTTGCGCGCCAGCCCGAACTCGCTGAGCCCGTAGGCCAGGCCGTAGGTGACCATCTTGACCCGGGCGCGCAGCTCCCGGTCGACCTCGCCGGGCGGCAGGCCCCAGACCATCCCGGCGACGGTGGCGTGCACGTCCTCGCCGCTGCGGAACGCCTCGACCAGGGCCTCGTCGCCTGCGAGGTGCGCCAGGACGCGGAACTCGATCTGGGCGTAGTCGGCGATCAGCAGGCCCTCGGACTCCGGGCCGGCGACGAACGCGCGGCGGACCTCGCGGCCGGTCTCGGTGCGGATGGGGATGTTCTGCACGTTGGGGTTCTGGCTCGACAGGCGGCCGGTCGAGGCGACCATCTGGTTGAACTGCGCGTGGATCCGGCCGGACTTGGGGTCGACCAGCTTGGGGAGCGCGTCGACGTAGGTGCTCTTGAGCTTGGACACCTCGCGGTAGCCGAGCAGCTCCTCGATGATCGGATGGGTCCCGAGCAGCTGCTGGAGCGCGGCCGCGTCGGTGGTGTAGCCGGTCTTGATGCGCTTGGTCCGGGTCAGGTTGAGCTTGTCGAACAGGATGTGCTGGAGCTGGGGGTTGGAGCCGATCAGGAACTCCTCGCCGGCGTACTGGTAGATGCGCGCCTCGTGGTCGCGCAGGCGGGCGTCGAGCCGGTCGCCGATCTCGGTGAGCACCTCCAGGTCGATGGCGATGCCGGTCCGCTCCAGCTTGGCCAGGATCGGGACCAGGGGCAGCTCCACCCGCTCGGCCAGGTCGGTCATGCCGAGCCCGGCGAGGGTCGACTCGAGCGTCTCGGCGAGTTCCCCGACCGCCAGCGCGTGCAGGCACCACTCCCCCGACGGGTCGGGGTCCTCCTCGGCGGCCGGCTCCTGGCCGCCGTCGAGGTCGAGCTGGCCCTGCGCCGGCTCGGCGGCCGGCGCCGCCTCGGCGGGCGTGCGCCGCAGCTGCTTGCGCAGGTAGCGCAGCGCGAGGTCGGCGAGGTCGTAGATCCGCTGCGCCGGTAGCGCGAGGTAGGCGGCGAGCGCGGTGTCCACCTGCAGGCCCTCCAGCCGCCAGCCGCGCTCCCACAGCGCCAGGTACAGCGGCTTGGCGTCGTGGGCCGCCTTCGGCCGGCCGGGGTCGGCCAGGAACGCCCGCAGCGCCTCGAGGTCGGCGCTGCCGGCGCGGGCGAGGTCCAGCCACACCGCGCCGGCGCTGCGCGCCCACAGCGCCACCGAGCGCAGCTCCGCCTGACCGGGGCTGGTCGCCAGGGCCGTGGCGACCGCCACCCGCTCCCCCGCGGGGATCCGGGCGAGCCAGGCGACCAGCTCGCCGCCGCCGAGCGCACGCCCCTCCACCTCGAAGCCGACGTCGGAGGGGACCGGCTCGGCGACCGCGGCGAACAGCCGCTCGCGCAGCGCCTGGAACTCCAGCGTGTCGAACAGCTGGTGGACCGCTGCCCGGTCCCAGGGCCCCACGCGCAGGTCGCCGACCGCGACCGGGAGCGGCACGTCGCGCCGCAGCGCCATCACCCGCTTGTTGCGCAGCACGTCCTCGCCGTGCGCGAGCAGGTTCTCGCGCAGCTTGCCGCGCTGCTCGGCGGCGTGGGCGACGACCTCCTCCGCGGTGCCGTACCGGCCCAGCAGCTTCGCGGCGGTCTTGTCGGCCACGCCCGGGACGCCGGGGAGGTTGTCGCTGGTGTCGCCCCGCAGCGCCGCCAGGTCGATGTAGCGCTCGGGCGGCACCCCGTAGCGCGCCTGCACCGCGGCCGCGTCGTAGGTCGCGGTGTCGGTCACGCCGCGGCGGTTGAGCATCACGCGGACCCCGGCGTCGTCGTCGATGAGCTGGATCGTGTCCCGGTCCCCGCTCACGATCAGGACCGCCAGGCCCGCGGCGGTGGCCTGCTCGACGAGGGTGGCGATGAGGTCGTCCGCCTCGAACCCGGACACCTCCACGACGGGGATCCGCAGGGTGTCGAGCACCTCGCGGATCAGCGGGAGCTGCGAGCGGAACTCGTCGGGCGAGGTCCGCCGGTTCGCCTTGTAGTCCGGGTAGGCCTGGTGGCGGAACTCGGGCCTGCCGAGGTCGAAGCAGACGGCGATGCGGTCGGGCGCCACCTCGCCGAACAGCTTGACGAGCATGCTGGTGAAGCCGTAGACGGCGTTGGTGACCTGGCCGGTGGTCGTGGCGAGGTCCGGCGGGAGCGCGAAGAACGCCCGGTACGCCAGGCTGTGCCCGTCGATCAGCACGAGCGGGCGCGGCGGTTGCTCGGCCGGAGCCGCAGAACGAGGCACCTGCGGAGCTTACGGCGTGTCCGGCGTACGAACCACCTCCGTCGGACACTGGCCTTCTCGGCCATCCCACCCCTCGCGTTTGCGTGGGACTGCGTGGGTTCCGGTTTCATCGCCCCGGTTTCACCGGCCCGCAGGGGTCGGCCAGCGCCTGAGAGCTCCACCAGCGTTTTGCGTCTCCCGTGCCGTTGGGCGACGGACCTGGCAGGGTCAGGAAGTCAACTCTCCCCCTTCATCGCCGCTTGCAGGGACGGATCTTCGGGGAGGATCTGGGTTCCTTGGGTATCGGCGATGGTGGCCAGCCGCCGGATCCCCAGATCCACGCCGACCGGCTGCGGATGCCGTCCGGTAAGGTCGCGCTGGGCAGGGTGGAAGCTGAGCTGCTGGTTGTATGCGAACCGCCGCGCGCCCGCGTACCGCCACAGCGAGCGCCTCATCCGCCACCCGCCAGGCTGAAGCCCCCATAGCCTGAGCTAGCCGGCCTGGAGCGCAACATCAACAGTTACCTGCTCGGCCAAAGCGAGCTGACCGGCCCGCCGAGGCTGACTTGCTACACTCGGCACTACGTGACGAATCGGCACGAGCGCCAGGACTGTCGCAGCTGCTGCGCGCGCGTTGACTCACTCATGCTCTGCCAAGCCGACTTGCCCCATCACCATCCTGGCGTGACGCCGCGCGTCCACGCGGCGGGCGGACCCGTCGGCGGCGATCCCCGCGCGGCGGCGGATGGCCACGCGCGTGCCCCCGCCGGCACGCTCGATGTGGACGTCGTCGCTGAGCTGGCGGATGAGCCACAGGCCGCGGCCCCCGGTCGCCAGCAGCGGCGGCGGGTCCCGTGGCAGCCGCGGCAGCCTGGGCGTGGGCCCCTGGTCCACCACGGCGATCTCGATCCAGCCGCTGCGCACGTCCAGGGAGACCTCGACCGGACCGCCCGCGCCGCAGCCGTGACGGATCGCGTTCGAGACGGCCTCGTCGAGCGTGAGCAGCACGTCCTGCTTGACCTCCTCGGGTACGCCGTCCAGGGCGCGGCCCGCACGGGCGCGCAGGTCCACGAGTCGGTCGCCGGAGGGGATGATCCTGAGTTTCACGCCGTCTTCAAGGAGATCGGGGGTTCCGTCACCTCTGCCCTATCCTTGTGAACCCCCCGCGAAACTGGCCCGAAATGACTACTTTTCCTCCGGGTCGGGCGCCGACGGCCACGCCCGACCACATCCCACCACGCTCCGTGGTCGGAGGGCGGCGCCGGTGCGTGCGCGGCAGCAGGCTGGTACATGGTCCGAACGCCCTGCTCAGGGGCGGTACCGGCGCAGCAGGCGGGATCGCCCGGCCGGCCGGGCGACGCCCTGACGTGGGGAGTTGACGCCTCTCTGCGGCGGCTGTAGCGTGCCCGGGCACGGAGCTGAAAGGCTCCGAGCCACCGGTGAGGGGGGTTCGGGAGCCGAGTAGAGAACGCTCGCGTTCGGGGAAGGCGCGAGCGGCACCAAAGGCCTCTCGGACTCTCCTCCAGGCCGGACGGACCCGGCGGTCGCCGGACCCGGCACCAGCCTCGCGGCGGCCCGCGGCGTCGGCCTGGCGGGCGATCGGGACCGGTCGGCGGCCGGCCTGCAGGTGGCTCGGAGCGCGGGGGCGCTCAGAGGATCTTGCCGAGGAACGCACGGGTGCGCTCGTGCCGCGGATTGGCGAACACCTCCTTGGGACGCCCTCGCTCCACGATCACCCCCTCGTCCATGAACGCGAGCTGGTCGCCGACCTCCCGGGCGAAGCCCATCTCGTGGGTGACCACCACCATCGTCATCCCGTCGCGGGCGAGCTGCTTCATGACCTCGAGGACCTCGCCGACCAGCTCCGGGTCGAGCGCGCTGGTCGGCTCGTCGAACAGCATCAGCTTGGGGTCCATCGCCAGCGCCCGCGCGATCGCCACCCGCTGCTGCTGGCCGCCGGACAGCTGCGCCGGGTAGACGTCCGCCTTGGCCGCGAGCCCGACGCGGTCCAGCAGCTCCAGCGCGCGCTTGCGGGCCTTGTCCCTGGGGGTGCGCCGGACCTGGATCGGTGCCTCGGTGACGTTGCCGAGCGCGGTCATGTGCGGGAACAGGTTGAAGCGCTGGAACACCATGCCGATCTCGGCCCGCTTGCGGGCGACCTCGCTCTCCTTCAGCTCGTAGAGCCTGTCGCCGTGCTGCCGGTAGCCGACCAGCTCGCCGTCCACCCACAGGCGCCCGGCGTTGATCTTCTCCAGGTGGTTGATGCAGCGCAGGAACGTCGACTTGCCCGACCCGGAGGGCCCGAGCAGGACCGTCACCTCGCCGGGCCCGACCTTGAGGTCGACGCCCTTCAGCACCTCCAGCCGGCCGAAGCGCTTGTGGACCCCCTCGGCCTGCACCATCAGCCGGTCGTCCCGGGGACCGGTGGTCGTCGTGGCAGCGACCTCGGACGCCATCAGGCACCTCCACCCCCTCCGCCGGTCGCCGGCAGCCCGCGGACGCGCGGCTGCCGCCCGGTGGTGCCGAACCCCCGGCTGAAGTACCGCTCCAGGAAGTACTGGCCGACCATCAGCACGCTGGTCATCGCCAGGTACCACAGGCAGGCCGCGACCAGCATCGGGAAGATCTGGAAGGTGCGCGCGCCGATCGCCTGCAACTGGAAGAACAGCTCGTTGGTGACCGGGACGAAGGCCACCAGAGCGGTGTCCTTGAGCATCGCGATCGTCTCGTTGCCGGTCGGCGGGATGATGACCCGCATCGCCTGGGGCAGGACGATCCGGCGCAGGGTCGTGCCGCGCGCCATGCCGCAGGCCTGGGCGGCCTCCTGCTGCCCCGGGTCCACCGACCTGATTCCGGCGCGCACGATCTCGGCCATGTAGGCCGCCTCGGACAGGGCCAGGCCGAGCAGGCCGGCGACGAAGCCGGTGACGATCGTGCGGGCGTCCAGGCCGAACAGCCGCGCGTCCAGGTCGATCCCGAACAGGTTGCCGAGCTGGCGGTCGAACGGCAGCCCGAACTCGTAGCGGGCGTAGAGGATCCCCAGGTTGCCGAACAGGACCAGCAGCACGATGCGCGGGACGGCGCGGAAGAACCAGGTGTAGACCCAGGCCACGCCCGTGAGGATCGGGTTGGGGGACAGGCGCATGACCGCGATCACGATGCCGAGCGCCACGCCGATGACCATCGACAGCACGGTCAGCAGCAGCGACGTCCGCACGCCCTCGATCACCGGCGGGCGGAACATGTTGTCGAACATGAACCGCCACTGGAAGGCCTCGTTCGTCACCAGCATGTGGACGAACATCGCCGTCAGCACCGCGATCACGACGATGGCGACCCAGCGGCCCGGGTGACGGACGGGCACGGCCTTGATGTCCTCGGGCGCTACCCGCGGCTCCACCGTCCGCGTCTCGGTCATGGCGCCGTGCCCCCTGCCCGCCGGCCGTCAGGGGTTGACGGCCGGCTTGTCGATGGCGCCCGCGTCGACGCCCCACTTGCTGAGGATCTGCTTGTAGGTGCCGTCGTCGATGAGCGCGGCGACCGCGCCGGCCAGCGCGTCGGCGAAGTCGGCCTGCTCCTTGTTGACCACGTAGCCGTACGGCGCCGAGTCGTAGATGTCACCGAGCAGCTCGAGCTGGCCGTTGGTCTGCTTCACCGCGTAGGCGACCACCGGGGAGTCGGCCAGCATGGCGTCGTCCTTGCCCGAGACCACCGCGGCGGTCGCCTGGTCCTGCCGCTGGTAGCGGTCGATGGTGATGGCCGCCTTCCCCGCGGACTTGCACGCCGCCACGCGCTTGGGCAGGTCCTCGGTGTCCTGGACGGTGTTGGTCTGGACGGCGACCTTCTTGCCGCAGGCGTTGTCGGGCTGGACCCCGTTGGGGTTGCCCGTCTTGGTCCCCCACTGGGTGCCCGCGCTGAAGTAGCTGACCATGTTGACCTGCTGCTTGCGGTCGGGGTTGATGGTGAACGACGAGACGCCGGCCTCGTACTTCCCGGACTGGACCCCGGGGATGATCGTGTCGAAGGCGGCCGACTGCCACTCGGTCTTCAGGCCGAGCTTGGCCGCCACGGCGTTGAACAGGTCCACGTCGAAGCCGATGACCGTCTTGCCGTCGGTGTCCAGGAACTCGTTCGGCGCGTAGCTCGAGTCGGTGCCGATGAGGATCTTGCCGTCGGACTTGATCGCGGCCGGCACCTTGGCGGCCAGCGCCTGATCGACCGCCGGGGCGGTGGTCTCGGTCGTCGAACCGCCGCCGCCCTCGTCGTTGCCGCAGGCGGCCAGGACCAGGGACAGGACCAGGGCCGGGACCAGGCCGAGCCCGAACAGCCGCAATCTGCGTGCGCTTGCCACCATGCTCATCTCCCCTTTGTGATCGCGCGCCCCGTGCGCGCAGGTCGGCTCGCCGAGGTCGGCCTCCCGCATCCGGGAGCTTCGAGCGGCCTTCCTGTCCTCAGGTCGGCCCCACCCGAGCCCGGCCGCGACGCCGCTCCTCGCCGAGTCACCTGGCGTCGCGGACACTTCCGTCATTCCTCGCCGAGGTAGGCCTTGCGCACCTGCTCGTTGGTGAGCAGGGCGCGCGCGTCGTCCTCGAGCACGATGCGGCCAGTCTCGATCACGTAGCCACGACTGGCCAGCGCGAGCGCTTGTGCCGCGTTCTGCTCGACCAGGAGGATCGTGACGCCCTGCTCGTTGATCTCGCGGATCGTCTGGAAGATCCGGTCGACCAGGAGCGGCGCCAGCCCCATGGAGGGCTCGTCGAGCAGCAGCAGCTTCGGCCGTGCCATCAGGGCGCGGCCCATCGCGAGCATCTGCTGCTCGCCGCCCGACAGCGTCCCCGCCGCCTGGCGCGAGCGCTCCCGCAGGATCGGGAACAGCTCGAACACGCGCTCCATGTCCTTGGCCTGGTCGGCGTCGCGCCGGATGAACGCGCCCATGTCCAGGTTCTCGCGCACGCTCATCCGGGGGAAGATCCGCCGCCCCTCCGGCGCCTGCGCCACGCCCTGCTTGACGACCTCGTGGGCCGGCAGGAGGTCCACCCGCCGGCCCTCGTAGAAGATCGCCCCCTCGGCCGGCCGCAGCAGGCCGGACACGGTGCGCAGCGTCGTCGTCTTGCCCGCGCCGTTGGCGCCGATGAGCGTGACGATCTCGCCCGCGCCCACGTGGAACGACAGGCCCTTGACCGCCTCGATGTTGCCGTAGAAGACGTGGATGTCCTTGACGTCGAGCAGCCGGTCGTCGCTCATGACGCCGCCTTGCCGAGGTAGGCCTCGATCACCTTCGGGTCGCGCTGGACCTCCTGCGGCCGCCCCTCGGCGATCTTGACGCCGTGGTCGAGCACGCTCACCCGGTCGGAGATCCCCATGAGGAACTTCATGTCGTGCTCGATCACCACGATCGCGAGCCCCTCCGCGCGGATCCGCTGCACCAGCGCGGCAGCCCGCGAGGTCTCCTGCGGGTTCATGCCGGCGGTCGGCTCGTCCAGCAGCACCAGCCGCGGATCGGTCGCCAGCGCGCGCGCGATCTCCAGCCGCCGCATGTCCCCGTAGGACAGGTTGCGCGCCAGCTCGCCGTCCTTGCCGTGCAGCCCGACGAAGTCCAGCAGCTCCAGCGCGCGCCGCCGGCTCTCGGCCTCCTCCCGGTAGAAGCTCGGCAGGCGCGCCACCGACCCGATGACGCCCTCGCGGGTGCGGCAGTGCCGGCCGACCTGCACGTTCTCCAGCGCGGTCATGAGGTTGAACAGCCGCAGGTTCTGGAAGGTGCGGGCGATGCCGAGCTTGGTGATGCGGTCGGGGGACCGGCCGGTGACGGGCCTGCCGAGGAAGCGGATCTCCCCCGAGGTCGGCGTGTAGATCCCCGTGATGCAGTTGAAGAAGGTGGTCTTGCCGGCCCCGTTCGGGCCGATCAGGCCGACGATCTCACCCGGCCCGACCGTGAAGTCGATCTCGCTCACCGCCACCAGGCCGCCGAAGCGGCGGGTCACCTTGCGCGCCTCGAGGACCAGGCCGCGGTCGCCGCCGCCAGGCGGCTCGGGCGTGGCGGGCTGGCCGGTCGCCATCTAGCCGCTCCTCTGGACGTCGTAGAGCTGCTGGGTCTCCGCGACGGCCTCGTCGCCGGAGGCGTGCAGCTCGCGCCGGTGCCTGGCCTCGGGCAGCAGGCCCTCGGGCCGGAACCGCATGATCAGGATGAGGGCGAAGCCGAACACCAGGAAGCGGATGTCGGAGAAGGCGCGCAGCTTCTCGGGCAGGAAGTACAGGATGATCGCCCCGAGCACCACCCCGGGCGGGTTGCCGAGCCCGCCGAGCACGACCATCGCCAGGATCAGCACCGAGTACTGGAAGGTGAAGGAGTCCGGCGAGACCTGCGTGAGCAGGTGGGCGTAGATCGAGCCGGCCATGCCGGCGAAGAACGCGCCCGCCGCGAACGCGAGCAGCTTGATGTAGGTGGTGTTGATGCCCATCGCGGCGGCGGCCACCTCGTCCTCGCGCACCGCCACCCACGCCCGGCCGATGCGCGACTGGTTCAGGCGGTAGACGACCGCCAGCGTCAGCGCGATGACCAGCAGCTCCAGGTACAGGTAGATGGCGTTGCCGCTGATCTCGAAGCCGGCCAGGGTGAACCCCTCGCCCATGCTGAAGCTGCCGATGGCGGGATCGGGGATGGACGAGATGCCGTTGGGGCCGCGCGTGATCGGGTCGATGTTGTTCAGGGTGATCCGCACGATCTCGCCGAACCCGAGGGTCACGATCGCCAGGTAGTCCCCGCGCAGCCGCAGCGTCGGCGCGCCCAGCAGGACGCCGAAGAAGGCCGTGGTCAGCGGCGCGACCACCAGCAGGACGAGGAGGAAGGGGACGTGGAAGTTCAGGTTGGTCAGCAGCGCGTTCCCGGTGAGCGCGGCGACGTAGGCGCCGATGCCGAAGAACGCGACGTAGCCGAGGTCGAGCAGGCCCGCCGAGCCCACCACGATGTTCAGCCCGAGCGCCGCCATGACGAACAGGCCGGCCTGCGCCGTGACCTGGATCCAGAAGGTGTTGCCGGACTGGGTGAGCGGGAACAGCACCAGCACGACGGCCAGCAGCGCGAGGGCGAACGGGCGCAGCCGACGGAACGGCCCGCCGAGGCCGGTGGTGAAGCCGACCGTGGCCAGCGTCGCCGTGACGGTCGTGAGCGCGATGAAGAAGCCCAGGAACTCCCCTGCGTCGTCGATGGCGATGCCGATCAGGTACACCACGAAGCCGATCAGCTCGGCCGCCACCACGACCACGACGTCCAGCAGCAGCGACCGCCGCGGCCACGGCCGCGGCGGGGCGGCGGGCGTCTCCGCCAGCAGGCGCCGGGCGGCGAGCCAGACCACCAGCCCCCCGGCGAGCGTGACCCAGGGGCCGGGGCCGATCCGGTCCAGCTTGACGTCCAGGAACGCCAGCAGGGTGAGGACCCACAGCAGCGGCACCGCCCCGAGGCCGAGGCCGAGCCGGACCAGCGCCCGGCCGTTGCGTGCCGTCCGCCACTCGGGGCGGGCCACCAGTGCCGCGCCGGCGGCGGCGCTCGCCGCCGCCAGCAGCAGCGCCCACAGGCGCACGCCCCCGAAGCCGTAGTTCACCAGGCCGCCGGACATCGGCAGGCCCTCGACCAGCACCGTCGAGACCGTCCAGTACAGGTAGCAGCCGACGATCCCGACCAGCCCCCCCAGCGGGGCGGCGACCAGCGGCAGGTGCGCGCGGGCGCTGAGGCGCGCCAGGGCCTCGCGGCGGGCCCGCGCCACCCTCCCGCCGGTCGTGGCGGCCATCAGGCGCCCACCCGCTCGCCGAGCAGGCCCGTGGGCCGGAACACCAGCACCAGGATGAGCACGCCGAACGCGAACACGTCCTGCCACTGCCCGCCGAGGTAGGCGGCGCCGAAGGTCTCCAGGATGCCGATCAGGTAGGCGCCCAGGACCGCGCCGGCGATGTTGCCGATGCCGCCGAGCACGGCCGCGGTGAACGCCTTGAGGCCGGCGATGAAGCCCATGAAGAAGTTGATCTGGTGCAGGTACATCCCTGCCAGCACGCCGCCGATGCCGGCCAGCGCGGAGCCGATCACGAAGGTGAGGGCGATGATCTGGTCGACGTTCACGCCCATCAGCCGGGCGGTGTCGGGGTCCTCGGCGGTGGCGCGCATGGCCTTGCCGGGGCGGGTGGTGCGGATGAACGTGGTGAGCGCGAGGGTGAGCCCGAGCGCCACCGCGACCATGAACACCCACAGCAGCTTGATGGTGGTCCCGGCGATCGTGAACTGGGTATCCGGGAACAGCGACGGGAACTGGAGCTGCCCGCGCGAGTAGAAGACGGCGACGAGCTGCTGGAGCGCGAAGCTCGCCCCCAGGGCGGTGATCAGCGGCGCCAGCCGGGGCGCGCCGCGCAGCGGCCGGTAGGCGAAGCGCTCGAGGCTGACGCCGACCACCGGCGTGAGCAGCGCGGCGACGAGCATGACGACGACCAGCGCGACCAGGGACCCGCTGCTCCAGCCGAAATGGGCGGCACCGAAGTTGAAGGTCCACAGCCCGATGAACGCACCCAGCATGTAGACCTCGCCGTGCGCGAAGTTGATGAGCTGGATGATGCCGTAGACCATCGTGTAGCCCAAGGCGATGAGCGCGTAGTACGAGCCCTTGGTCACGCCGTTGGCCAATTGCTGAACGAACTCGGCCACGCTTGTCCTCTACCTTGTCGACCGGGGTCCCGTCGTGGGGTTCCCGGATCCCCGGGGCCGTTGCCGCAGCCGGAGGAGACCGGGCTGACCCGGGGCGGGATCCCGCCCCGGGTCAGCACTGGGCTTCCGGCTGGTCCTACTGCTGGAACGACCCGGAGAAGACGTCCTTCCACTCCGTGGCGTCCGCCTTGTAGACGGTCATGGCGCGGTTGGACGTGTCGCCGTACTGGTCGAAGGTGTGGGTGCCGGTGACCCCCTCGTAGTTGGAGGTCTCCCCGACGGCCTTGACGATGTCCGGCCTGGCCGCCTGCACGCTGTCGGCGTCCGGGAGCACCTTCGCCAGCGCCTGGATGATGATGTTGGCCGCGTCGAAGGACTGGGCGCCGTAGGCGCTGAAGCTCTCCTTGTAGCCCGCCGCCTTGTAGTCGGCCACGAACTGCTTGGAGCTTTCGAGCTTCTCGGTCGGCTCGCCGATCGAGGTCGCCAGGGTGCCTGCGCCCTTGTCGCCGCTGCCCTTGAAGAAGTCCGAGGCGTAGATGCCGTCGCCGCCGAACAGCGGGCCCTTGAAGCCGCGGTCCTTGAGCTGCGCCGCGAGCGGACCCGCGACCGGGTACTCGCCGCCGTAGTACACCATCGCCGGCTCGGCGCCGACGATCTTGGTGACCAGCGCGCCGAAGTCGCGGTCGGTCGGGTTGACCGTCTGGGTCGGCAGGAGGATCTTGCCGCCCTTCTCCTGGAACCGGGCGGCGAAGCTGGCCGCGAGGCCCTGGCCGTAGGTCTTCTTGTCGTGGACGACGACGGCCGTCTTCAGCCCGGCCTTGTCGACCGCGTAGTCGGCGGCGAACGGGCCCTGGTAGGAGTCGGTCGTGGCCACGCGGAAGTAGGTCGGCCAGATCCGCTTGGGGCTCTTCTCCGGGTCCGGCCCGCGGGTCAGGGTCGGGTTGGTGTTCGCCGGCGACACCTGCACGATGTCCGCCTTGGCGAGCACCGGCGCCACCGACTGGGCCACGCTGGAGTTGAGCGTGCCCACCACGCCCCCGACCGTCGGGTCGGACGCGAGCTTGTTGGCCGCGTTCGCCCCGGTCGCCGGGTCGGCGGTGTCGTCCTCGGCGGCGAGGACGATGTTGTAGTCCTTGACCGTTCCCTTCTGGTTGGCCTGCTTGATGGCGAGGTCCACGGAGTTCTTGATCCCGAGGCCCAGCTCGGACAGGTCGCCGGTGAGCGGCGCGATGACGCCGATCTTCACGACCTTCTTGGTCTCTCCCCCGCTGCCCTCGTCCTCGCGGTTACAGGCCGCGAGGAGGAGCGCGAGTACACCGAGTACTGCGAGCAAACGCGAGAACCTTCCAGGCACAGGTTCTGCCCCCTTCCTTTTCCTGTCGCGTGTCCCGACGCACCCGGCCGGGAATCCAGGCCGCTCCACTGCGGCCCGCCGCGGCCCACGCTTTCGTCCCCGCCAGACGTCCCACCCCAGCATCGGACCAGGCCGCGACACGCCCGGACTCTACCGCAACGCCCGGCGCGCGACTATGTTGCTCGTCCCGGTGTGCCCAGGTCGGGGTCGATTCGACCGGCTCGGCGCTCCGCAGGGGTCTGAGCGGGGCGTTCCCGGCAGGTCGCCGGCACCCCGGGGCGGCCGCGCCGGCTCGTGCCCGAGGCGGGACTCGAACCCGCACGCCCGTACGGGCAATCGCTTTTGAGGCGATCGCGGCTACCGGTTACGCCACTCGGGCCGGGCGCTCAGCGTACCCGACCACGGGACCGGGCGCGCCCTGCCGCGCCCGCGGCGGACGCCACCCCGGCGCGGGCGCTACCGGCCGGCGGGGCGGGGAGCGCGGACGGCCGCGGCCAGCTCCGCGGTGAGCCGGCCGACGCCCCCGACCCCGGCCTCGCCGAGGCGGGCGACCAGCGCGGTCCCGACGACCACCCCGTCGGCGAAGCGCGCGACCTCGCCCGCCTGCGCGGGGTTGGAGACGCCGATGCCCACGCACACGGGCAGGCCGCTGTGGCGCCGCACCCGCGCCACCAGCCCCTCCACCCCCGCGGCGAGCGAGGCGCGCAGCCCCGTCACCCCCAGCGAGGCCTGCGCGTACACGAACCCGCGCGCGCTGCGGCCGACCGCGGCCAGGCGCTGGTCGGTGGAGGTCGGCGCGGCCAGGAAGACCGGGGCGAGCCCGGCCCGGCCCGCTGCCGCGAGCCACTCCCCCGCCTCCTCCGGCGGCAGGTCGGGCACGACCGCGCCGGTGACGCCCGCCTCCGCGAGCGCGCGGGCGAACCGCTCCGGGCCGCGGCGGGCGATCAGGTTGTAGTAGACGAGCAGGACGACCGGGACGGCGACCGAGCCGCTCAGCTCCCGGCACGAGGCGAGCACGTCGTCCAGCCGGATGCCCCGCGCCAGCGCGGCGGCGACCGCGCGCTGGATCACCGGGCCGTCGATCAGGGGGTCGGAGAACGGCGGCCCGACCTCGAGCACGTCGGCCCCGGCGGCGGCCATCGCCCGGAACGCCGCCAGCGAGGTCGCGCGGTCCGGATAGCCGGCGACGCCGTAGGCCACCAGCGCCGCCCGCCCCTCGGCCCGGACCCCCTCGAGGTGCGTCTCCAGCCGCCGGACCGGAAGGTCCCCCGTCGGCAGGGCGGCGGGCCGCGCTCCCGCGTCGGGTCCCGCAGCGCTGTGCGCGCCTTCAGCCACCGCCGACCTCGACCACCGTCTCGACGTCCTTGTCCCCGCGGCCGGACAGGCAGACCAGCACCGTCGTCCCCGGCGCCAGCTCGCCGGCGCGGGCGGCGAGCGCGAGCCAGCCGATCGCGTGCGCGGGCTCCAGCGCGGGCAGCAGCCCCTCGGTACGCGCCAGCAGCCGGAAGCCGTCCAGCGCGGTGCCGTCGCCGACGGGGACGTAGCGCACCCGGCCGGCCTCCTTCCACCAGGCGTGCTCGGGACCGACTCCCGGGTAGTCCAGCCCGGCGGAGACCGAGTGGGTGGGCAGCACCTGCCCGTCGGGATCCTGGAGCAGGTAGGAGCGGGCGCCGTGGAGGACGCCCGGGCTGCCGAGGCTGAGCGGGGCGCCGTTGTCGCCGGGCCCGGCCCCGCGGCCGCCCGCCTCGACGCCGACCATGGCGACGCCGTCGTCGGCGAACGGGGCGAACAGGCCGGCCGCGTTCGAGCCGCCGCCGACACAGGCGACCAGCAGGTCGGGCAGGCGGCCGTCGGCGGCGAGCACCTGGTCGCGCGCCTCCTCGCCGATCACCCGCTGGAACTCGCGCACCAGCACCGGGAAGGGGTGCGGCCCGACCACCGAGCCGATCGCGTAGTGGGTGCCGGTCACCGACTCCACCCAGTCGCGCAGCGCCTCGTTGATGGCGTCCTTGAGGGTCGCCGTCCCGGTCGCCACCGTCCGGACCTCGGTGCCGAGCAGGCGCATGCGCACCACGTTGAGGTGCTGGCGGCGCGTGTCCTCCTCGCCCATGTAGACGACGCAGTCCTGGCCGAGCAGCGCCGCCACGGTCGCGGTCGCGACCCCGTGCTGGCCCGCGCCGGTCTCGGCGATCACGCGCCGCTTGCCCATGCGCCGGGCGAGCAGGTGCTGGCCGAGGGAGTTGTTGAGCTTGTGCGCGCCGGTGTGCAGCAGGTCCTCGCGCTTCAGCCAGACCCGCACGCCGAGCTGCTCGGACAGGCGCGCCGCGTGGTAGAGCGGGGTCGGGCGGCCCGCGTAGGTGCGGCGCAGGCGGTCCAGCTCGGCGAGGAACCCCTGGTCGCGCACTGCCGCGCCGAACGCCGCGGTCAGCTCGTCGAGCGCGGCCATGAGCACCTCGGGCACGAAGCGGCCGCCGAACGTGCCGAAGTGGCCGCCCGCGTCGGGCGGGTGCGCGACGCCGTCCAGGGCCCGCGGGTCGACGGCGGCCTCAGGCATCGAGCAGGGTCCCGGCGAGGTGGTCGTCGTAGGCGCCCAGGTCGAAGTGGCCGTGGCCGCAGAGGTTGAACACGATCGTCTCCGCGCGGCCCTCCTCCTTGCAGCGCAGCGCCTCGTCGATCGCGGCGCGGACCGCGTGCGCCGCCTCGGGGGCGGGCAGGATCCCCTCGAGGCGGGCGAACTGCACGGCCGCGTCGAACACCTTGGACTGCGGGTACGCGGTCGCCTCGACGTGGCCGTCGCGGACCAGCATCGACACCAGCGGCGAGTCGCCGTGGTAGCGCAGCCCGCCGGCGTGGATCGGGGCGGGCACGAAGTCGGCGCCGAGGGTGTACATCGGCAGCAGCGGGGTCATCCCCGCCTGGTCGCCGAGGTCGTACCCGAAGCGGCCCTTGGTCAGCGTCGGCGCCGCGGTCGGCTCGACCGCGACCACGCGGGCGTCCAGGCGGCCGGCGAGCTTCTCGACGAGGAAGGGGAAGGTGAACCCGCCGAAGTTCGAGCCGCCGCCGACGCAGCCGATCAGGACGTCGGGCTGCACGCCGGCCAGCTCGAGCTGCCGCCGCGACTCCTGGCCGATCACCGTCTGGTGCAGCAGCACGTGGTTCAGCACGCTGCCGAGCGCGTAGTGGGTGTCCTCGCGGCCGGCGGCGTCCTCGACCGCCTCGGAGATGGCGATCCCGAGCGAGCCGGGCGAGTCGGGCGTGGCGGCCAGCACCGCGCGCCCGGCCCCGGTCCGGTCCGACGGCGAGCGCGTCACCCCGGCGCCCCAGGTCTCCATGATCGTGCGCCGGTAGGGCTTGGAGTCGTACGAGGTCCCCACCATGTACACCTGGCACTCCAGGCCGAAGCGGGCGCACGCCAGCGCCAGCGCGCTGCCCCACTGCCCCGCGCCGGTCTCGGTCGCCAGTCGCCGCACGCCCTCGGCCGCGTTGTAGTACGCCTGCGGCAGGGCCGTGTTCGGCTTGTGCGAGCCGGCCGGGGAGACGCCCTCGTACTTGTAGTAGATGCGCGCGGGCGTCTGCAGCGCCCGCTCCAGGTCCAGCGCCCGGTACATCGGGGTCGGCCGGTACAGCCGGTAGGCGTCCAGCACCGGGCCGGGGACGTCGATCCAGGGCTCGGCCGAGACCTCCTGGCCGATCAGGGCCATCGGGAACAGCGGCGCGAGGTCGTCGGGGCCGACCGGCTCGCGGGTGGCGGGGTGCAGGTAGGGGTCCGGCGGGGTCGGCAGCGACGGCACGATGTTCAGCCAGGCGGTCGGCAGCTCGTCCTCGGTCAGCAGCAGCTTGCGCGGCTCGGTGGTCATGCGCGGGGTCCTCTTGGTGGATCGGATCTGTCAGGGTGGATCGGATCTGTCAGGGAGGTACGACGCATCCCGACCGATTGACCGCGGGTCGCGCCCGAGCAGGGCGGCGACCGCGGCGGCCGGGTCGTCGGCGCGCACCAGGGACTCGCCGACCAGCACGGCGTCGGCGCCGGCCTCGGCGGCCGCCCGGACGTCGGCACGGGTGCGGATCCCGCTCTCGGCCACGGTCACGGCGCCGGCGGGCAGGTCACGGCGGATCGTGGCGAAGCGGGCCGGGTCGACCTCCAGGGTGCGCAGGTCCCGCGCGTTCACCCCCACCAGGCCGGCGCCCGCCGCGGCCGCGGCCGCCGCCTCGGCGCCGTCGTGCACCTCGACCAGCGCGTCCAGGCCCGCGGCGGCCGCCTCCTCCAGCAGCGCCCGCAGCGCCGCCTCCTCGAGCGCCGCGACGATCAGCAGCACCGCGTCGGCGCCCCACGCGCGCGCCTCCCAGACCTGGTAGGCGGTGGTGACGAAGTCCTTTCGCAGCAGCGGCAGCGCGGTCGCCGCCCGCGCGGCGAGCAGGTCCTGCGGGCTGCCGCCGAAATGCGCCGGCTCGGTGAGGACGCTCACCGCGGCGGCGCCGCCGCGCTCGTAGGCCGCCGCGAGCGCCGCGGGGTCCAGGCCGTCGCGGATCGCGCCGTACGCGGGCGAGCGCCGCTTGACCTCGGCGATCACGTCCACCCCCGGCCGCTCGCCCAGCCGCGCCCGCAGCCCGCGGGGCGGCGGCGCGTCCGCGGCGGCGGCGCGGACCTCGGCGAGCGGGAGGGCGGCGGCGCGCGCGTCGGCGGCGGCGCGCGCGTCGGCGGCGGCGCGCCGGAGGAACGACCCGGCATGCGAGACCACGACGGGCATTCTACGGGGACCGGCGCGCCGCCCCGACCGGACCGGCCGGCGCGCCGGACGCGGGCAGCACCAGCGACACGGCCAGGCCCCCGGCCGGCCCCGGACCGGCCGAGACCGCCACGCCCATCGCGTCGCAGAGCGCCTTGACGATCGCCAGGCCGAGCCCGCTGCCGACCGTGCGGGTCCCGCGGTAGCGCGACCACAGGTAGCCGCGCTCGAAGGCGTGCGGCAGGTCCTCCGGCGCGATCCCCGGGCCCTGGTCGGCGACGACCGCCTCGGCGCGCCCGTCGGGCAGCCGCCGGGCGGCCAGCAGCACCGAGTGGCCGGGCGGGTTGGAGCGGACCGCGTTGTCGAGCAGGTTGTCCAGCACCTGGCGCAGCCGGCCCGGGTCGATCCGCGCCGGCACCGGCCCGCCGGGCAGGCGCAGCTCGACCGCGACCCCGCGGGCGGCGCCGCGCTCCCCGGCGACCTCGGCGGCCTCACCGAGCACCGCCGCGGCGTCCCCGTCCACGGGGTCGACCCGGAAGCGACCACGGCCGAGCCGGCCGAGGTCGAGCAGGTCGTCGACCAGCCGCGCCAGGCGCAGCGTCTCGGCGTGCAGTCGCTCCAGGCTGCGCCGCCGCCCCGCCTCCCCCTCGACGGCCCCGTCGAGCAGCGCCTCCGCGTTGCCCTGCACGACCGTCAGCGGCGTGCGCAGCTCGTGGCCGACGCTGGACAGGAACGCGCGCTGCTCACCCTGGTGCCGCTCCAGGCTCGCGGCCATCTCGTTGAAGGCGGTGGCGACCTCGGCCACCTCGTCGTCGCCGTCGACGGCGACGCGCGTGTCCAGGCGCCCGGCGCCCAGCGAGCGCGCCGCGGCCGCGAGCCGGCCGAGCGGCGCCGCCAGCCGCCCGGACAGCACCCACGCGAGCCCGGCGGCCAGCGCGACCGCCAGCCCGGTCCCGAGCAGCAGCCGCTGCGCGACCAGGCCGGCGACGCCCGCGGCGCCGCGGGCGGGGCGGACCAGCAGGATGCCGGCGGGCCGGCCACCGGGTGCCGGCGTGACCGCCCAGGCCAGCCCGCGGGTCACGCCGCTGGCCGGGCCGCCGGCCGCCAGCGCGCCGGCGGCGTCGGCCCCGGGGGCGGGGACCAGCGGCGGGCCGCTCCGGCGGCACGCCGGCACGGTCAGCCGGCCGCCGCGCAGGACCAGGTACAGCTCGGTGCCGCCGGCGCGCAGCGCGCGCCGGGTCTGGCACAGCGCCGCGCCGGTCGCGGGCTGCTCGTCGCCGTCGGCGACGGCGCGGGCGACCGTCTCCAGCCGCTGCTGGAGATCCCGCTCCCCCGCCCGCCGCAGCAGCGACAGGGTGGTGACGCCCGTGACCAGCGCGACCAGCAGCGCGACCAGGGCGAACGACCAGACCAGCCGGCGCCGCAGGGAGCCGCGCCCGGTCACGGCCGCTCGTCGGCCTTGTAGCCGACCCCGCGCACGGTGTGGATCGGGGCGCCCTGGCCGAGCTTGGCGCGCAGCTGGCGGATGTGGACGTCCACGGTGCGGGTGTCGGCGGGGAACCTGTAGCCCCACACCCGCTCCAGCAGCCGGCTGCGGGTGAGGACGATCCCGCGGTTGCGCACCAGGCAGACGAGCAGGTCGAACTCGCGCGTGGTGAGCTGCACCCGGCGGCCGTCGAGGCTGCAGGTGCGCCGGGCGGGGTCGACCACGAGCGCGCCCAGCCGCAGCGCCGGCTCCTCCGCCCCGCCGTCGCCGGCCGGCTCCGCGCGCCGCAGCACCGCCTTGACCCGCGCGGCCAGCTCCCGCGGCGAGAACGGCTTGGTGACGTAGTCGTCGGCGCCCAGCTCCAGGCCGAGCACCCGGTCGGCCTCCTCGTCGCGCGCGGTCACGATGATCAGCGGGACGCGCCGGCCGCCCGAGCGCAGGCGGCGGGTGATCTCGAACCCGTCCAGACCCGGGAGCATGAGGTCCAGCAGCACCAGGTCGGGCCGCTCGGTCTCGACCGCGCGCAGGCCGTCGCCGCCGTCGGTCCGCCACGCCACCGTGAAGCCGTCGCGCTCCAGGTACAGGGTGACCAGCTCCGCGATGGACGCCTCGTCCTCGACCAGCAGGACCGTGCCTCTCGTGCCCATCCCGCGCCGCACCTCCGCGTCCGCGCCCGGGCCCATTGTGAGCTGCGGCCACCGCGGCCGCATGAGCGCCAGGTTCGAGGTCGGTAAGGAGCGCGCCGGCACCCCTCAGTCGCCCTCCCAGGGCGGCTCGGCGTCCTCGGCCGGCTCGGGCGTGCGGTCCCCCGGGGCGCGGAACGCCGCGCCGAGCGCCGGCCACGACCGCCCGCGGCGCAGCGCCTCCGCGCCCGCCGCGGCGAGCAGCGCCCCGCCCGCGACCACCAGCACGGGGCCGGCCCGCGGCGTGCGCACCCGCAGCGTGGCCCCCGCGGGCACGCCCTCCAGCGCGCCGTGGCGCGCCTGCCCGGCGGCGAACCCCGCGGCCCCGCCCGCCCCGTCGAGCGCCAGCGCCGCCAGCGCGAGGCCGAGCGCGAGGCAGGCGGCGCCGACCGCCCAGCGTCCGCGCCCGCGTGTGGCCGCGACCGCGACGACCAGGACCAGGCCGAGCAGCGCCAGGCCCGACAGCGGGGCCGACGCGTCCCCGGTGACCGCCGCGCGCGCGACGCTGCCGGCGCCGA
The DNA here is from genome assembly GCA_035263405.1 of Actinomycetes bacterium. Lineage (GTDB taxonomy): Bacteria > Actinomycetota > CALGFH01 > CALGFH01 > CALGFH01 > DATFRI01. Next base: position 40,000 of record DATFRI010000018.1, read on the forward strand.
GGCCCCGCACGGACGCGTCGACCTGCGCCCAGGGCCGCCCGGCGCCGGTGATCGCGGCGAGCGCGCCCAGGACCATGGCCGCGAGCGCGAGCCGCAGCGAGCGGACGGCCGCGCGGCCCGGCGCTCCCGGCCCGGGTGGCCCGCGGTCGGCGCCGGGGGGCGCTACTCGGCGGCCGCGAGCGTCCACGGGCGCATCCGCTCGGCGGCGGCGACCGCGGCCAGCAGGGCGCGCGCCTTCGCCTCGGTCTCGCGCTCCTCGCGCTCGGGGACCGAGTCGGCGACCACGCCCGCGCCGGCCTGGCAGTAGGCGGTGTCGCCGACGAACACCAGGGTCCGGATGGTGATGCAGGTGTCGGCGTTGCCGGAGAAGTCGAAGTAGCCGACGCAGCCGGCGTACGGCCCGCGCCGGTGCCGCTCCAGCTCGTCGATGATCTCCATCGCCCGGACCTTGGGCGCGCCGGAGACGGTCCCCGCGGGGAAGCAGGCGGCCAGCACGTCCAGCGGCGCCACGTCCTCGGCCAGCTCCCCGCGCACCTCCGAGACGATGTGCATCACGTGCGAGTAGCGCTCGACGGTCATCAGCTCGGACACCCTGACCGTGCCCGGCCGCGACACCCGGCCGAGGTCGTTGCGGGTGAGGTCGACCAGCATCACGTGCTCGGCACGCTCCTTGGCGTCGGCGAGCAGTTCGGCCTCCAGCGCCGCGTCGGCCTCCGGGTCCGCGGCGCGCGGGCGGGTGCCCGCGATCGGCCGCGCCGTCGCGACCCGTCCGCGGACCGTGACCAGCACCTCGGGGGAGGAGCCGGCGACGGTGACCCCCGGCAGCCGCAGGAAGTACATGTACGGCGAGGGGTTGATCACGCGCAGGACCCGGTAGACGTCCAGCGGGTCGGCGCCGGTGCGGACCGAGAAGCGCTGCGAGGGCACGACCTGGAAGATGTCGCCGGCGCGGATGTACGCCTTGGAGCGCTCGACCATCGCCTGGTAGCGGCCGGGCTCCAGGTCGGAGGCGACCGGCCCGATGCGCTCGGCGACCGGGAGCGGCACCGGCGGCTCGGCGAGCGGCGCGGCCAGCCGGCCGGCCAGCGCCTCCAGCCGCGCCACCGCGTCGGCGTGCACCGCGGGCAGGTCCGTGCCCGGCGTGGCCAGCACGTTGGCGACCAGCACCAGCCGCTGCCCGAGGTGGTCGAAGACGACCACCTCGCGGGGGAAGACGAGGATCGCGTCCGGCAGCCCGAGGTCGTCGGTGGTCGTGTCCGGCAGCCGCTCCAGGGCCCGCACGAGGTCGTAGCCGAGATAGCCGACGGCCCCGGCGAACAGCGGCGGCAGGCCGGGCAGCGACGGCGAGCGCAGCGCCGCCAGCGCGGCCCGCAGCACCGCCAGCGGCGGGCCGTCGGGCAGCCCCGGCGGCGGGGTCCCCGTCCAGGTGACCTGCGAGCCGCGGACGACCAGGGTGGCGAACGGGTCGGTCCCGAGGAACGAGTAGCGGCCCCAGCGCTCGCCGTGCTCGACGCTCTCCAGCAGCACCGAGCCCTCCTCCCCGCCGAGCTTGCGCAGCGCGCTCACCGGGGTCTCGAGGTCGCCGAGCAGCTCGCGCCACACCGGCACGACCGTGTGCCCGGCCGCCAGCCTGAGGAACTCCTCCAGCGGCGGCCGCACGCGGGCCGTCACCCGGAAGCCTCCAGGGTCCGGGTGAAGCAGGTGCGGGTGCCGGTGTGGCAGGCGGGGCCGACCTGCTCCACGCGGACCAGGAGGGTGTCGGCGTCGCAGTCGGCGGTGACCGAGCGCACGCGCTGGACGTGCCCGGAGGTGTCGCCCTTGCGCCAGTGCTCGCGCCGGGAGCGGCTCCAGAACCAGGTGCGCCCGGTGGTGAGCGTCCGGCGGACCGCCTCGGCGTCCATCCAGGCGACCATCAGGACGCTGCCGTCGGCGTCGTCCTGCACCACGGCGGGGATGAGCCCCTGCGCGTCGAAGCGCAGCTCGGGGAGCCGGACGGCCGGCGCGGCGGCCGCGGCGGGATCGGGTGGCGGGGGCATGGCGGGGTCCTCGGTCGCCGGAGACGGGCCCGGTCATGCTACTGGCTCTCCGCCCCCGTCCGGGCCGTGGCCGCCGTGGGGCCCGCCCAGCGCTCGCGGACGGGCAGCCCGGCGCTCGCGAGCCCGGCCTTGACGTCGCCGATCGAGAGCTGGCCGAAGTGGAAGACGCTGGCGGCGAGGACCGCGTCGGCGCCGGCGCGGCAGGCGTCGACGAAGTGCCCGACGCTGCCGGCGCCGCCGCTGGCGATCACCGGCACGCCCACGGCCCCGGTCATCGCCGCCACCAGCTCCAGGTCGTAGCCGGTCCTGTGCCCGTCGGCGTCCATGCTGGTGACCAGCAGCTCCCCCGCGCCGCGGCGGGCGCCCTCCCGCGCCCAGGCGAGCGCGTCGCGCCCGGTCGGCGTGCGGCCGCCGTCGACGACCACCTCCCAGCCCGCCCCGCCGGCCCGGCGGCGCGCGTCGATCGCCAGCACCATGCACTGCACCCCGTAGGTGTCCGCGCCGGCCGACAGCAGCTCGGGGTCACGCACGGCCGCGGAGTTGACCGAGACCTTGTCGGCGCCGGCGCGCAGCAGCGTGCCGACGTCGCCGACGGTGCGCACACCGCCGCCGACGGTGAGCGGGATGAACACCTGCTCGGCGGTGCGCGCCACGGCGTCGAGCAGGGTGGCGCGCGCCTGGACGGTCGCGGTGATGTCGAGGAAGACCAGCTCGTCGGCACCCTCCCGGTCGTACACGGCGGCCAGCCCGGCCGGGTCGCCCGCGTCCACGAGGTCGACGAACGAGACGCCCTTGACCACCCGGCCGGCGTGCACGTCCAGGCACGGGATCACGCGGCGCGCGAGCATCAGCCCGCCGCCTCCCCCGCCGCGGCCGGCCCGCCGGCGGCGAGCGCCTCCAGCGCCTGCGCGACGGTGAAGCGGCCCGCGTACAGCGCCTTGCCGACGATCACGCCCTCCAGCCCGAGCGGCTCCAGGGCCGCCAGCGCCGACAGGTCGCCCAGCGCGCCGACCCCGCCGGACGCGATCACCGGCCGGTCGCTCGCGTCCAGCACCGCCCGCAGCGCGTCCAGCGCCGGGCCGCCGAGCGTCCCGTCGCGCGCGACCTCGGTGTGGACGAACCGGCGGCAGCCGGCGGCGGCGAGGGCGGCGAGCACCACGAACAGGTCTCCGCCCGCCCGGGTCCAGCCGCGCGCCTGCAGCACCCGGCCGCGGCCGTCGAGCCCGACCGCCACGCGCTCGCCGTGCTCGGCGCAGGCGGTGGCGACCCAGCCCGGATCCTCCAGCGCGGCGGTGCCGATCACCACCCGCGCGGCGCCGAGCGCCAGCAGCGCCTCCAGGTCCGCCCGCGTCCGGACGCCGCCGGAGGCCTCCACCTGGACGGGCGCGACCGCCGGCACGATCCGGGCCAGGTGGTCGCGGTTGCGCGGCCCCCGCCCGAACGCCGCGTCCAGGTCGACCACGTGCAGCCAGGCGGGGCCCTGCGCGGCGAACGCGAGCGCCGCCTCCACGGGGTCGCCGTAGCCGGTCTCGGTCCCCTCGGCGCCCTGGACCAGCCGGACCGCCTGGCCGTCCTTGAGGTCCACCGCGGGCAGCAGCGTCAGCGTCATGGTTCCGACCGAGGGGGCTGCGCTGCGCTCCGCCCCCCCGGACCCCCCCGGTCCTCCCCCACGCCGCGGGGCGCTGTGCTCCGCCCCCCCGGTCCCCCCCGGCAGGCCTGGACGAAGTTGGCGAGCAGGGCGAGGCCGGCGGCACCGGACTTCTCGGGGTGGAACTGGGTGCCGAAGAGGTTGCCGGACTCCACCGCCGCCGCCCATTCGCCGCCGTAGTCGCAGGTCGCGGCCGTGAACCTGGGACCGGCCGGGGGCGCGTAGGAGTGCACGAAGTAGAAGCGCGTCCCGCCGGCGAACCCGGCGAGCAGCCGGCTGCCCGGCCGCACCGCGACCTCGTTCCAGCCGATGTGCGGCACCTTGACGGCCGCGCCGGCGCCGAGCCGCGCGATCGTGCCGGGCAGGACGCCGACGCCGCCGCTGACCGGCCCCTCCTCGCTCGCCTCGAACAGCAGCTGCATGCCGACGCAGACGCCCAGCAGGGGCCGCCCGGTGGCCAGCCAGCCGCGCACCGCGGCCACGCCGCCGGCCCGGCCGAGGCCCTCCAGACAGGCGCCGTACGCGCCCACGCCGGGGACGACCAGGCCGGCCGCGCCGTCGGCGTCGGCGACCCGCCGGACCATGCGCACCGCGGCCCCGGCACGGCCGAGCGCCTTGGCGGCCGAGTGCAGGTTGCCGACGCCGTAGTCGACCAGCGCGACCGGCGGGCGGGCGCTCACGCGAGCGTCCCCTTGGTCGAGCCGCTGCCCGCGCGCGGGTCGGGCAGGCAGGCGTCGCCGAGCGCGCGGGCGATCGCCTTGAAGCACGCCTCCAGGCAGTGGTGGGGCAGGTCGCCGGCCTCCAGCGCCACGTGCAGGGTGATGCGCGCCTGCGCGACGAGCGCCTCGAGCAGGTGGCGCGCCTGGCGCGGGTCGAACCCGCCGAGCTCCCCGGCGGTCGCCTCGACGCGCACGTCCCAGACCAGGTAGGGACGGCCGGACAGGTCCACGGCGGCGCGCGCCCTGGCCTCGTCCAGCGGCACGGTCGCGTCGCCGAAGCGGCGCACCCCGCGCTTGTCGCCCAGCGCCCGGCCGAGCGCCTGGCCGAGCGCGATGCCGGTGTCCTCCACGGTGTGGTGCGCGTCGACCTCCAGGTCGCCGTCGGCGCGCACGTCCAGGTCGAAGCGGGCGTGCCTGCCGAGCTGGGCGAGCATGTGGTCCAGGAACGCCACGCCGGTGCGGCTGCTGGCGTGGCCGCCGCCGTCCAGGTCCAGCTCGACCGCGACCGCGACCTCGGCGGTGGCGCGCTCGACCCGGGCGCGGCGGGGGCGCGCGCCGGGCCGGTCCGGGGCGGCCGGGGCCCCCCTCATCCGAGCACCGCCTCCAGCGCGGCGAGGAACGCGTCGTCCTCCGCCGGGGTCCCGACGGTCACCCGCAGGTGGCGCTCGAGGGTCGGCCAGGAGGAGATGTCTCGCACCAGCACCCCGCGGTCCAGCAGGCCCTGCCACACCGCGCGCGGCGGCGCCGGCACCGCGAAGGCGAGGAAGTTGGCCTGGCTCGGCAGGACCTCGACCCCCGGGATCCGCGCCAGCGCGGCGGCCACCCGCTCGCGCTCGGCCGCGGTCGCGGCGAGGTGGTCGGTGAGCGCCGGCGCGTGCGCGAGCGCCCGCAGCCCGATCGCCTGGGTCGGCGCGGACAGGTGGTACGGCAGGCGGACCAGGCGCAGGCCGTCGACGACCGCCGGGTCGGCGAGCAGGTACCCGAGGCGCAGGCCCGCGAGCCGGAACGCCTTGGAGAAGGTCCTGGTGACCACCAGGTTGGGGGTGCCGGGCAGCAGCCCGGCAGCGTCCGCTCCGCCGAACTCCCCGTAGGCCTCGTCGACCACGACCAGCCCGGGCGCGGCCGCGCAGACCGCGGCCAGCACGTCCGGGCCGAGCGTCTCGCCGGTGGGGTTGTTCGGCGAGCAGCAGAAGGTGACGTCCGCGGCGGCACCGGCGACCAGCTCGGCGGCGCGCGCCGGCGACAGCGGCTCCCGGCGCGGGTGCAGCGCGGCCGTGACCCCGGTCCCGGTCGCCCGCGCGATCAGCGAGTGCATGGCGTAGGTCGGCTCGATCACCAGGCAGGAGCGGCCGGGCCCGCCGTAGGCCTGCAGGAGCTGCTGGAGCAGCTCGTTGGAGCCGTTGGCGGCCCACACGCCCTCGACCGGATGGCCGGCGCGCGCGGCGAGCGCGGCGCGCAGCGCCAGCGCCTCCCGGTCCGGGTAGCGGTGCAGCTGGTCCAGGTCGCGGACCGCGTCCGCGAGGTCGTCGAGCACGCCCCGGGGCACCGGGTAGGGCGTCTCGTTGGTGTTGAGCCGCACCGGCACGTCCAGCTGCGGGGCGCCGTAGGGCTCCAGGCCGGCCAGCTCGTCCCTGACCCGTGGCCGCTGCCGCGGGACCGCGGCGGTCACGCCGGCCCTGCGGTCGTCGTGCCGGCGGCGCGCACGCCACCGCCGAACTCGCGCTCCAGCCGCACCTGGACCGCGCGGCCGTGCGCCGGCAGGTCCTCGGCCGCGGCGAGCGCGGCCACGGTCCGCGCGGCCGCGGCGAGCGCGTCCGGGTCGAACTCGGCCGACTGCACCGGGCGCAGGAACGACAGGGTGGACAGCCCGCCGCTGAAGCGCGCGCTGCCGGCGGTGGGCAGCACGTGGTTGGTCCCGGCCGCGTAGTCGCCGAGCGCGACGGGGGTGTGGTGGCCGACGAACACCGCGCCGGCGCGGCGCACCCTGGAGGCCAGCGCGCGGGCGTCCGCGCACAGCAGCTCCAGGTGCTCGGGCGCGAACGCCTCCAGCACGCGCAGCGCCGCCGCCTCGTCGTCGCACAGGACCACCGCCGACTGGCCGGCGAGCGCGCGCTCCACCCGCTCCCGGTGGCGGGTGGCCGCGACCTCCTCGGCCAGCACCGGCTCGACCGCGGCCCACACCGCCGGGTCGCAGGTGACCAGCAGGCAGGCGGCGAGCGGGTCGTGCTCGGCCTGCGCGACGAGGTCGGCGGCGACCGCGCGCGGGTCGGCGGTCGCGTCGGCGAGCACCGCGACCTCGGTCGGCCCGGCGAACCCGTCGGTGCGGACCCGGCCGGCGACCTCCTGCTTGGCGAGGGCGACGTAGAGGTTGCCGGGTCCGCTGAGCGCGTCGACCGCGGGGACGGTCGCGGTCCCGAGCGCCAGCGCGGCGACCGCCTGCGCCCCGCCGAGCAGCCAGACCTCCTCGACCCCGAGCAGGCTCGCGGCGGCGAGCACCGCCGGGTGCCCGCGCCCGGTCGGGCCCGGCGGGGTCGCCAGCGCGACCTCGCCCACGCCGGCCGCCTGCGCGGGGACGACGTTCATGACCACGCTGGAGGGGTAGGCGCCGAGCCCGCCGGGGACGTACACGCCCGCGCGGCCGAGCGGCTCGAAGCGCAGCGCCAGGCGCACCCCGTCGCGGCCGCGCCAGTCCAGGTCCCGCGGCCGCTGCGCCTGGTGGAACTCGCGCACGCGCGCGATCGCGTCCAGCAGCGCGGCGCGCAGCGTGCCGTCCAGGGCCCGCTCGGCGGCGGCCAGCTCGCCGGGGCGCGCCCGCCACGCGGACGGCGCGGCGGTCGAGCCGTCGAAGCGCCGGGCCGCGTCGGCGACGGCGTCGTCGCCGCGGCGCGCGACGTCCTCGACGATCGCGCGCACGCCGGCACGGGCCTCGCCGAGGTCGGCGGCGGGCGCTCTCGGCAGCAGGCCGGTCGGGTCCTTGTCGTCCCCACGCAGGTCGAGGACGGGCAGCACGGCAGGGCTCCGGGCGGGGTCGGGATGATCAGCGCGTCGGGCGGCTCACCCTACTGACGAGGTGCGCGGCCCGCAAGGCTCGGGGGAGACCTACCATGGTCGCACGACCAGGCCGTCCCCTCCCCGGACCCAAGGTGCTGCGACGTGAGGCTGCCGCTGTTCCCGCTCGAGACCGTGCTGTACCCGGGGACGCCGCTGCCGCTGCACGTGTTCGAGCCGCGCTACCGCGAGATGTTCGGCGAGGTCCTGCGCGGGCAGCACCGCTTCGGCGTGGTCGCGGTCACCCGCGGGCGGGAGGTCGACCCGGCGCTCCCGTACCAGCCGGTCGGGTGCGTCGCCGAGGTCGAGCGCGTCCGCCCCTACCCCGACGGCCGGCTGGACGTGACCGCCCGCGGCCGGGACCGCTTCACCGTCGAGGGGCTCGTCCAGACCAGCCCGTACCTGGTCGCGGACGTCGCGCTCCTGCCGGAGCTGCCCGGCGCGCGGGCACCCCAGCGGGTGCGGGTCGCCGCCGGCCTGTTCGCCCGCTACCAGCGGATGCTGGGCAACCTCGGGGGCGAGCGCCGCGAGGAGCGCGCCGTCCCGAAGGACCCCGTGACCGCCTCGTACCTGCTCGCCGCCGCCCTCCAGGTCGACCTGGCCGACAAGCAGCGCCTGCTCGACCTGCCGAGCGCCGCCGAGCGCCTGTCGGCCGAGATCCGCCTGCTCCGGCGCGAGCTGGCGCTGCTGGAGCGCCTGCAGCGGACCGGTCCGGCCCCGATGGCCGGGCCGTTCTCCCTGAACTAGGGACCGGGAACTAGGGACCGGGAACTAGGGACCGGCCGGGGACGCGCGGAGGCCGGGGTCCCGCGGGCCGGGGACCGTACCGGTCATCCGCGGTCCGCAGGGCGGCCGGCGCGGTCGCCCTCGACGTCCGCGGCCGGCGGCGGTGACCCGGCCTTGCGCCTGGCCTGCTCCACGCGCTCGGCGGCGGTGTTGCCCGCCTGCTCGACCGCCTGCCTGGTCCGCTCCCTGCCGGCGTTGAGCACCGCGCTGGCCTCCGCCCTGAGCCGCTCGAGGGTGGGCTCCTCGTACAGCCCGCGGGCGCTGGCCTTGAGCTGCTCGTAGCGCTCGCGGCCCGCGCGCGCCCCGAGGACGTAGCCGGTGGCCAGCCCGACGGCCGCGCCCGCGCGCAGCGTCCGGGCCGCACGGCGGCGCTGGCGGCGCATGCGCGCCTGGCCGGCGCGCACGCCCTCGGCGGGAGCCCGCAGCACCCTGCCGGTGGTCCGTCCGGCGGCGGAGCCGGTGGCCGCGGCGCGGATCCGGGCTTCCCGGAC